>NZ_JBIBHM010000013.1:0-272134 GCF_042957025.1 Streptomyces sp. NPDC008139 | reverse complement strand
GGCGACCCACCCCCCCCCCTCCCGCGCGGGGCGGGCCGTCACCCGCCCCGGCGGGCCGCGCCCCTCCCCGGGTTTTAAAATGGGGGGGGGCCCCCCCCCGGGGCCCCCCCCCCCACCTCTTTTGTGCGGCTTTTCACGGCCTTCGTACGACGGGGTCAGCGGCTTTCGTGCGGCGAGGTCAGTTGGACCAGATGTTGCCCTGGTTCTGACCGTGGCCCTGCGGGCCCATGCCGTACTGGGCGCGTACGCCCTGGCCGATCACCGCGTTCTGCGGCGGCATCAGCTCGCTGGGCTGGACCAGGACGTGTCCCTGGCCGACGAAGTTCAGCTCCCAGCCCTCGCCGGTGTTGCCGCGGCGGCGGAAGACGGAGGAACTGCTGGTCTGCGCCTGCATCTGGACGCGCAGGCTGGTCGACCAGGCGACCACGGCGTCCGCGTCGCAGGACACGTACTTGTCGGGCGTGACCGGCATCAGCAGCGGCTTGCCCGACGTCATCAGGGCGACCTTGCCCTGCCCCGAGATGTTGAGGTTGTACGCGCCCGTGCCGGACAGGCCGAACTGGCTGTCCACCGCGATCACGTCCCAGTGCAGCCCGGAGTCGAGCGCGAGGACGTACGCGCTGTCGACGGTCAGGCCCTCGTGGTCGACGTCCAGGATGTGGATCTGCTGGGCGAGGTTGGCGAGGTAGACGGTGCCCTGCCCGGAGCAGCGCATCAGGTCGAGGCCCTCGCCGGTGTGGCGGCGGGCGCCGCGCTGGCCCTGCGACTGGTACTCGCCGTCGAATTCGATCATGCCCTGGTAGGCGACCATCGAGCCCTTGCGGGCCAGGCAGTCGGGGCCGGTGTTGCCGTCGAGGCGGACCCGCAGGAGGTAGGAATTCTGCAAGGTGTAGTGGTCCTGGTTCTGGACCTCGGTGAATGCGAAAAGCGGGCTCTGCATGATGGTGTCGCTCCCCCTCAGCCCCGGATCCGGAGACGGTCAGTGCTGTCCTCGCTGGGCTGGACGACCACGAAGCCCTGGCCGGAGAAGGCGATCTGGAAGGCCTCCCCGCTGCCGCGGCCGATCAGCGCCCCGGCCCTGAAGCTGCGCTTGGCCTTCATCTTCAGCCCCGACGACCAGGCGACGAGCGCGTCCGGGTCGACGTAGGTCTCGTCGGCGCCGCTGCCGCAGTCGACCACGATCGGCGTGCCGCGCGAGGTCACCGCGACCCAGCCCTGACCGCTGACCGCGACGTTGAACAGGCCCTGACCGGCGAATTTGGCCAGTCCCTTGACCCGCTCGACACCCCAGGTGAGGTGCGCGTCGAAGGCGAGCAGATTCGTGCCGTTGACGGAGACCGACTCGTTGTTGAGATTGAGACAGACCACGTCGGCGCCGTAGTCGGCGAGGTAGAGCAGGCCGTCACCGCTGCACTTCATCAGCGGGGCGCTCTCGCCGGTCAGCCAGGCCGAGGCCATCTGCCGGACGGCGGGCGGGTTGGGCTCGTACTGCACGAAGCCCTCGTAGGCGACCATCGAGCCGGTGCGCGCGAAGAGGTCCTGGCCGGTCACCATGGCGACCTTGAGCATCGACGAGCCGTGGTTCTCCATCCGGGCGGCCACCGGTGCCGGTGCGTAGCCCGCGATCATCTGCTGGTCCATGGCGGGTCACACCTCGTAGGGCTGGACGACGATGAAATTACCGGGGGCGCCGCGGAACTGGAGGTTCACGGTCTCGCCGCTGTGGCCGGGATACGCGGTCCTGCGCAGCCGTACCTGGCTGGAGACGATCACCTGCGAGGCGGCCGACCAGGCGACGATCGCGTTGCTGTCCGCGTAGGTGGTCGGGGTGACGGGCAGCACCACGGGGGTGCCGTGCGTCTTCACGATGACCGTGCCGGTGCCCTGGAACTGCATGGTGAACAGGGCGCCGCCGGGGATGCCGTGGCCCTCGATCCTGCGCACCTCGTGCTGGAGGGATTCGTCGAAGGCCAGCACATTCTCCGCGGAAACGCAGATGGCGTCGCCCTGGAGCTCGATGGGGTGCAGATAGGCGGCGTTCTCCGCGAAGAAGACCTGGCCGCCGCCGGTGCAGCGCATGAGCTGCATCTCCTGGCCCGTGGCGTTGCCGACGATGCGGCCGGTGAAACCGGCACCCTTGTAGCCGAAATCGACTTTGCCCTGGTAGAGCACCATGCTGCCCTGCCGGGCGAGGACCGGCTGGCCGCCGCCCTGGCCGAGGTCGGCGCGCATCATCTTCGGATTCTGCTGCGTCCAGCGCTGGCCGGTGGGCGTCTCGCGGTACTTCTGCATGGCGGCGGCGAGGCCCGCGTTCTGCGCGGGGACGGCGGGGGCCGCGTAGCCGCCGCCGGGCGGGCCGAGGGGACCCGGCTGGCCCGGCACCTGGCCGAAGGGCGGCTGACCGCCGAATCCGGGGGCGGCGGGGGGCGCGCCGGGCGGCGGGACCTGGCCGAAGGGCGGCTGTCCCGGCGGGGCCTGGCCAGGCGGCGCGGTCAGGGGCGCGACCATGGTGGGCGCCTGGTGGAGGCCGGGGTTGCCGGGCGGCGGCGCGAAGCCCTGGGGCGCGGGCGCGGCGGGCGGGCCGGGAGGCGCGCCGAAGGCGGGCGCGGGAGCCGGGGGCGGTACGGGGGCGGCCGGCGCGGGTGCTCCGAAGGCCGGAGCGGGGGCCGCCGCGGGGCCGGGCGGGGGTGCGAAGCCGGGTACGGCGCCGGGCGGCGCGAAGCCGGGGGCCGCGGCCTGCTCGGGCGCGGCGGGCTCGTCCTCGGCGACCTCGCCGCCGAAATTCCGCAACAGCGCGTCGAGCCCGCCGTCGAAGCCCTGGCCGACGGCGGCGAAACGCCACACGTCCTTGAGATAGATGTCCGCGACCATCACGGCGCGTTCGGTGGTGAATTCCGCGCCGGTGAAGGCGTACCGGGCGACTTCCTCACCGCCCGCGACGAGCCGCAGATAACCGGGGGCGACCTGCGACATCTGCCCGTTGCCGTCGATCGTCGCGGTGAACGCCAGCTTGTGCACGTTCGCCGGTATGCGGTCGAGAGTGACGCGGAAGGACTCGGTGTCGCCGGACTGCGCGCCGAGGAGCTGGATCGACTCCTCGGGCGACTTGGGCTGGTTGAAGAAGATGAAGTAACGGTCGTCCGACAGTTGTTCCTTGTCGTCGAGCCCGAAACAACTGATGTCGAAGGTCAGGCCGGGGCCGGAGATCTGTACACCGACATACAGATCCGTCCCCGCCGTCAGATCACTGATCTTGGCCTTGTGGCCACGCTGGAATTCCCTGGCCATGGATACGACCGTCCCCCATCCCCTCATTGCTGCGCTCGCGATGCGGCGCCTGTGGTGCCGCGCCGACGTGGCGACAGGCTAACCGGTCGTGCCGACAGCGGCTATTCCTCGCGGGAACCGGGCGGATGCGGCAGCCGGTCGGCCGCCACGACGCCCTCCAGGAAGCCGCGGGCGCGCTCGGTGCGCGGATAGCTCTCCAGCAGTCGCCAGAAGCTCGGGCCGTGTCCCGGCACGAGCAGGTGCGCCAGCTCGTGCAACAGGACGTAGTCGATGACGTACTCGGGCATCCCCTGAAGGCGGTGCGACAGGCGGATGCTGCCCTCGGAGGGCGTGCACGAGCCCCAGCGGGAATTCTGGTTGGTGACCCAGCGGACCGTGTCGGGCACGGCCCGGCCGAGCAGATACTGCTCGGACAGCCGTTCCGCGCGGGCGGCCAGCTCGTCGTCGCCGGGCATCCGGCGGCTCTCCTGCGCCGCCAGCTTCTCCAGCATCGTGGTCACCCAGCGCTGCTCCTCGGCCGCCGACATTCGGGCCGGAATCAGCACGACAGTTCGGTCGCCGTCGCGATATGCCGAAACCGTTCGGCGCCTGCGGGCACTGCGGCGCACTTCCACCGCATTGGTCCGTAGGCCGCTTGCGGGCTGGCTGGAGAGGCTACGCGCTGGATCGGCGGACACGCCTTCGACGTTACCCGCTGCGCGTCCGGGAAGTCCCGTCTCCCGGCCGGTTCGCATGGGAATCACCTCGCTTCATACGCATATTGAACGACTATCCCCCACAACCTGTGGATAACTCTCCGGGAGTTTCGCCGGGAAATGGCATGCTGAGTTCTGTCGCTTACGGAGAGTGACGAGGGAAGTCGGAATGGGGAATTTCGCCGGGCGGGTCGCTGGACCGGACGGGCTGGCCGGTGGGTGGCTCTCCCGGTGGACCTCCTGGTGGACCTCCCGGTGGACCTCCTGGTGGATCGAGTGAACGGATGGACGGGGGTGACGGTCATGCGTCCCATGCTCAAGAGCGCGCTGCGCCGCAGTTGGCGGGACAGGGAGAGCGTGCAGTTCGGGGTGGACCCGGCGCACGCGGTGGTGCTGGAGCCGGTCGACGGCGCGGCGGCCGGTTTTCTCGACCTGCTCGACGGCACGCGCGGCGCCGACACGCTGACCCGTGACGCGGGTGCGCTGGGCCTCGGGCCCGCGCAGGTCAGACGGTTGCTGGGGCTGCTCGCCGAGGGCGGTGTGCTGGACGACGCGGCGGCGCACGGCGCGCTGGCGGAGGCGGTACGGCACCGGGCGGCGGCCCTGGACCGGCTGAGACCCGATCTGGCGGCGCTCTCCGTGGTCCACCCCGGCCCCGGCGGGGCGGCGGGCCGGATACGGCACCGCAGGGCGGCACGGGTGCGGGTGCACGGGGCCGGGCGGGTCGGCGCCGCCGTGGCCTCGGTGCTGTCGGCGGCCGGGGTGGGCTCGGTGGACGTGCTGGACAGCGGGCGCGTCGAGCCGTGGGACACCGGCCCCGGCGGCATCCCGGCCGACCACATCGGGGACCGGCGGGACGCGGCGGCCCGTGGCGCGGTACGGCGGGCGGCGCCGGGTCCGCGCACGACGCCGGGCGAGCGCGGCAGGCCCGGCGCCACGGTGGTGGTGATCGCGCCGAGGGACGGGCTGGACGCCTGGGCGCCGGATCCGGGCGAGTCCCGGCGGCTGGTCGCCTCCGGGGTGCCGCATCTCTACACGGGTGTAGTCGAGGGGACGGGCGTGGTCGGTCCGCTGGTGCTGCCGGGGCGGACGGCGTGCGGGGAGTGCCTGGGGCTGCGGCTGGCCGACGAGGACCCGGCCTGGCCCCGGATGCTGGCCCAGCTCAGGTCGGGGCGGCAGCCCGCGGTGCCCGCCTGCGACATCGCGCTGGCCACCTCGGTGGCCGGGCTGGCGGCCGGACACGTGCTGGCGCACCTGGATGGACGGGTGGCGCCGGGGGTAGGCGGCCGGGTGGAGATGTCGCTGTCCCGGCTCACCACCAAGGTCAGGGCGCTGCCCGGTGACAGCCGCTGCGGGTGCGGTGCCGGGACCGCCCGCGGGGCGCGGGACGGCCGGGACACCTGGGGCGACGCAGACGGGGGCAAAGCGGCGGAGCCGACGACAACCGGTGCTCGCTGGGACGGGGCGCCGGTACCGGGGGGCACAATGGCCATGTGACCGACGGGAAATGAGGGGCGCATGTCTGATCTTCCGCGCAAGGCTGTGACCCGTACCGCGAAGCTGGCGGCGCTCCCTCTCGGGTTCGCCGGACGGGCCACGCTCGGACTGGGAAAGCGGCTGGGGGGCAGACCGGCCGACGAGGTCGCGACGGAGTTGCAGGAGCGGACCGCGGAACAGCTCTTCAAGGTGCTCGGCGAGCTGAAGGGCGGGGCCATGAAGTTCGGCCAGGCCCTGTCGGTCTTCGAGTCGGCGCTGCCGGAGGACATCGCCGGACCCTACCGGGCGGCGCTCACCAAGCTCCAGGAGGCCGCCCCGCCGATGCCCGCCCGCACCGTGCACAAGGTGCTGGCGGAGCGGCTGGGCAAGGACTGGCGCTCGCTGTTCAGCGAGTTCGAGGACACCCCGGCCGCCGCCGCGTCGATCGGCCAGGTGCACCGGGCGGTGTGGAGCGACGGGCGCAAGGTCGCGGTGAAGGTCCAGTATCCGGGGGCGGGCGACGCGCTGCTGTCCGACCTGACGCAACTGGGCCGGGTGGCACGGCTGTTCGGGCCGCTGGTGCCGGGGGTGGACGTGAAGCCGCTGCTGGTGGAGTTGCGCGAGCGGGTCGAGGAGGAGCTGGACTACGCCCTGGAGGCCAGGGCGCAGCACGCGCACGCGGAGGAGTTCGCCGAGGACCCGGACGTCCACGTGCCGGATGTGGTGCACCAGGCCGACGAGGTGCTGGTCACCGAGTGGATGGACGGCGTGCCGATGTCGGAGGTGATCTCCGGGGGCAGTCAGGAGATGCGGGACCGCGCGGGGCAGCTCCTGGCGCACTTCCTGTTCGCCGGGCCCGCCCGCACCGGGCTGCTGCACGCCGATCCGCATCCGGGGAATTTCCGGCTGCTGGTCGACGACGGGCCCGCCGAGGGCTGGCGGCTGGGCGTGCTGGACTTCGGCACCGTCGACCGGCTGCCGGAGGGGCTGCCGCTGCCGATCGGCACCGCCCTGCGGCTGGCCCTGGAGAGCGACGCCGACGAGGTCTACGCGATGCTCCGCCAGGAGGGTTTCGTGAAGCCGACGATCAAGCTGGACGCCGAGGCCGTGCTGGACTATCTGCGGCCGATCATCGAACCGGCAGGGCGCGAGGAGTTCACCTTCGACCGGGCGTGGATGCGCGCTCAGGCGGCCCGGATCGCCGACCCGCGCTCACCCGCGCACCAGCTCGGCAAGCAGCTCAATCTGCCGCCCTCCTATCTGCTGATCCACCGCGTCACCCTCAGCACCGTCGGGGTGCTGTGCCAGCTCGGCGCGACGGTCCGGCTCCGCGACGAGCTCAACGCGTGGCTCCCCGGCTTCGACCCCGAGGGCACGGCGGAGTCGGCCTGAGCGGGCGCAGACGCCGGGCGGCAGGGGACGGCTAGGGCTGAAGGCTGGGTGCGGGGCGGCGCTACCACCACGCGGAGTCGAGGCGGCTCTCGATGCTGCGGAGGTGCTGGCGCGCGCACCTGACGCAGAAGTACACGCGGTGTCCGTTCTCGACGGAGCAGGTCCACGTCAGCGGCAGGCCATCGTGGGTCTCGCCGCAGCGGGCGCACGTGGTCGTGGTCTGAGAGTTCTTCTGATCCACTGGTTGACGATACCTCCGCATGCGCCGCGTTTGTCGCCGTAACGCACCGCGGGGCCGGTCCTTTCGGACCGGCCCCGCGTCAAATGTTGGTAACTGCCTGACTGATTACTGCATGACGGCCATCGCCAGTGCCCGGCGGGCACGGAGCGAGGCGCGTTCGGCACGGCGCTGGAGTCGGCGGGCGGCGAGCAGCCGCACGGACCTTCGTTCGTGTTCGGCCTCGTACAGGCGCTGTTGCATATGGGCACGCGCCAGTGCTTCTGGCATGAGTTGCATTTCGAGGTTCCTGTTCTGGTACGACGCGGGGGCGTCGGAAGTACGGGCTGCGGGGATCTCGGTGAGTGTGGGGTTCATCGGGGCCTGATTCTTCGGGTCGAGCGTGAGTGGGCGGTCAATCGTTCCGGGCAGATGCGCCGTGGTGGCGCCTCGGGTGGTGCGGGCCTTCCTGACGTTCCGGGTCGGCCGGGTCCTCCTGGCGGTCATACCGCGACCGCGTCCTTGCGCGGACGGCCACGGGGCCGCTTGCGGGGCACGACAACACCCTGGATGAACAGCTCGCCGCCCCAGACACCCCAGGGCTCGCGGCGGTCCTTGGCCCCGGCGAGGCAGGCCTCACGGACGGGACAGGTCTGGCACAGGGACTTCGCGTACTCGACGTCCGCCGGCGACTCGGCGAAGAAGACCTCCGGGTCGTAGGTGCGGCACGGGACGGGCACGCCGAGTCGCTCGATCTCGTCGTCGAGCTCGGTGAGGGGCAGCAAGGGAGTCTCCGGGTCGTGGTGTGCTTCTGCGGGCGAGCGGTTCAGGTCGGGCTGGGGTCCGGACGGTGCGTGCTGGGCGGTAGGCACGGTTGGTTCGTTCCTCGTCTGTCGGTCCGGCCGGTGGGCCGGTTTTCTGTTTCTGCCTGTCCTGCGGAACAGGCTTTCTGTCTGGAGAGAAAACAGAAGGGCCGCGGATCCCGGTCTGGGATTCCGCGGCCCTGAGGCGCCGACCTGATGCGTTATCAGGCTGGATCACTCCAGGGTTCGAGCCCGCGGAAGGCCCACTTGCCGTACTGCTGCGTCTTCTGCTGTCCATTGCCATTGGCGAAGCCGCCGTTGGCGAAGCCGTCGATAGCGCCCTTGGCCTCAATCGCAGCCTTGGCGGTACCAGCGCCGGCGCCGTTGGCCGCCGCCGCGAAGGCAGAGGCATGCGCCAGAACCTTCGCCGCTACTGCTGCCGCGGGCGCCTGCATCGGTCGCTCGTTCCGCTCACGGATCGGCAGAACCGGGAGCAGGGCGGAGGACAGACGGGTGGCACGCGGCGAAACGCCGAGCGGGCAGGTGGCGACGACCGAACGATCGGTCATTTTCACGGTGGTCATGATGCTGATCATTGGGCTCGCCTCCTCTCGGCGTCGTAGTGCGGATGGAACGGACTGCTAGTACATCACGATCAGACCCGCTCTTGGAAGAGCCGCTCTCGACCGTGCTCCCGAAGGCTATGGGGACTTCCTCGGGATGCGCAAACTATTTTTCCGCCTCTTCTTCAGTTTCTTCGGAAGATCCTTCGACGGCCTCGTTTCCGCCCGGTTCCTCCCCCGCGCACAGCGCCAGAACGTCCGCGCCGAACTTGTCGAGTTTCCGCGCGCCCACCCCCGCGATCTGCGACAACTCCGCCTCGCCGCCGGGCCTGACCTCGGCGATGGCCAGCAGCGTCTTGTCGGTGAAGACGCAGTACGCGGGCTGGCCGAGCGCCTTGGCCTGTTCCATCCGCCACTCGCGCAGCCGTTCGTACAGCGCCTCGTCGAGATCCGAGGGGCAGTCCTCGCAGCGCATCAGTTTGATCTCGCCCGCCTCGGACAGCGTCCGGCCGCAGACCCGGCACAGCACCGGGCCGCGCCGCTTGCGACCGCCGGAGCCGCGCTCCACGCCGCCGCTGCCGCCCGCACCGCGTGCGCCGCGCGGCGCGGAGCCGGGGCGCAGCCCGTCCAGGAAGCGCGAGGGCCTGCGCCCGCCGCGCCCGCCGGGCGAGCGGGACAGCGCCCAGGACAGCGACAGGTGCAGCCGGGCCCTGGTCACCCCGACGTACAGCAGCCGCCGCTCCTCCTCGACCTGCTCGTCGGTCTTGGCGTAGGTGATCGGCAGCGTGCCCTCGGTGAGGCCGACCAGGAAGACCGCGTCCCACTCCAGGCCCTTGGCGGCGTGCAGCGAGCCGAGCGTGACGCCCTCGACGGTCGGGGCGTGCTGCGCGTTGGCCCGCTCGTCCAGTTCCGCGACGAAGTCCGACAGGGTGGCGTCCCGCCGGGCCGCCGCGAAGTCCTCCGACAGCCGGACCAGCGCGGCCAGCGACTCCCAGCGGTCCCGTACCGCGCCGGAGCCAGCCGGCGGCTCGGAGGCCCAGCCGCGGGAGCTGAGCACCGCGCGCACCTGCTGCGGCACGGTGTTGTCGGCCTCTTCCGGGTCGGTGGACGCGCGGGCGGCGCCGCGCAGCAGCAGCCCGGCCTCGCGCACCTCCGGCCGTTCGAAGAAGCGTTCCGCGCCGCGGAGCTGGTACGGCACCCCGGCGTCGGCCAGCGCCTGCTCGTAGACCTCGGACTGGGCGTTGATCCGGTAGAGGACGGCGATCTCACTGGGGCGTACGCCGGAGGCGATCAGCTCCTTGATCCGGCGCGCGGCGCCCTCGGCCTCCGCGGGTTCGTCCGCGTACTCGGAGTACACCGGCTCGGGTCCGGCCTCGCGCTGCGAGATCAGTTCCAGCCGGTGGGCGGCGGCCTGGCCGCGGGCCTTGCCGAGCAGGCCGTTGGCGAGGCCGACGACCTGGGGGGTGGAGCGGTAGTCGCGGACCAGCTTGACCACGGTCGCGTCGGGGTGCCGGGAGCGGAAGCCGAGCAGGAAGTCCGGGGTGGCGCCGGTGAAGGAGTAGATGGTCTGCGAGGCGTCGCCGACCACGCACAGGTCGTCCCGGCCGCCGAGCCACAGCTCCAGCAGCCGCTGCTGGAGCGGGCTGACGTCCTGGTACTCGTCCACGACGAAGTGCTGGTACTGCGACCGCACGGTGTCCGCCACGTCCGGCCGGTCCTGGAGCACCCCGACGGTCAGCAGCAGCACGTCCTCGAAGTCGATCACCCCGCGGTCCCGCTTGAGCTGTTCGTACGTGGTGTAGATCTTCGCCACCTCGGCCGGGTCGCGCGGCACGTCACGGCCGGTCTTGGCCGCCGCGGCCGCGTACTCCTCCGGCACCGTCTGCGTGACCTTGCACCACTCGATCTCGCCGGTGACATCGCGCAGTTCGTTGCGGTCCAGCCTGATCCGACAGCGGGCTCCCGCCTCCGCCACCAGTTGCACTTTGCGCTCCACCAGCCGCGGGATCTCCCCGCCGATCGCCCGCGGCCAGAAGTACTGGAGCTGCCGCAGCGCCGCCGAGTGGAACGTCCGTGCCTGCACACCGCCCGCGCCGAGCTGCCGCAGCCGCCCCCGCATCTCCCCCGCCGCCCGCGCGGTGAAGGTCACCGCGAGCACACTCGCGGGTTGCAGGATCCCGGCCCGCACCCCGTACGCGATCCGGTGCGTGATCGCCCGGGTCTTGCCCGTACCGGCCCCCGCCAGCACGCACACCGGCCCGTGCAGCGCCGTCGCGACGGCGCGCTGCTCGGGGTCGAGTCCGGCGAGCACCGCGTCCGCGGAGTCGGGTTGCGCGGGAAAGAGCGATTCGTGGGTTGTCGCAGTCACCCCGCCACTTTGCCAGGTCCGACCGACACCCCGGCGAAGTTATCCACAGCCGCACGCGAAACCCCCTGGGGACCTGCGCCGGCACCTGCCCCTGGACCCGCACCCGTAACCCGCCCCGTAACCCCCTCGCGACCGACCGGTCGCCCCCCGGAATGCCCACTCCCGCCATGGTGTTCTACTGGCGCACAACCCCCTTCACCCGCAGGCGACGAGGAGCGAGAAGCGATGTCGGGCACCGTGACCATGTACAGCACCACCTGGTGTGGCTACTGCCGTCGGCTGAAGAGCCAGATGGACCGCGAGGGCATCGCGTACACCGAGGTGAACATCGAGGAGGACGCGGAGTCGGCGAAGTTCGTGGAGAAGGCGAACGGCGGCAACCAGACGGTGCCGACCGTGCTGTTCCCCGACGGCTCCACCCTCACCAACCCGTCGCTGGCGCAGGTGAAGCAGAAGATCGGCGCCTGACCCGCACCGTACGCATGAGCCCGTCGTCGCCGTGAGGCGCGGCGGGCTCAGGCGTGGGCGCCGCGGCGGGCTCAGGCGTTGGCGCAGCAGCAGGCTCAGGCGTTGGCACCGCGGCGGGCTCAGGCGTTGCTGCCGCGGCAGGCTCAGGCGTTGGCGCCGGGGCGGGGCAGGGGCTTGCCGTACCAGAGCTCGATGAGCCGGGCGGCGATGGAGATGCCGAAGGGCGGCAGCACTTCGCCGGACTCGAAGGCGGCGCGCAGATCCTCGCGGGAGAACCAGCGGGCCTCGTGGATCTCCTCGCCGTCGACGGTGATCTTCGACGAGGTGGCGTGGGCGTTGAAGCCCAGCATGAGGCTGGAGGGGAAGGGCCAGGGCTGGCTGGCGACGTATTCGACGTCGCCGACGACGACGCCCGCCTCCTCGAAGACCTCGCGGCGTACGGACTGCTCGATGGACTCACCGGGCTCCACGAAGCCCGCGAGGGTCGAGAAGCGGCCTTCGGGCCAGTGGACCTGGCGGCCGAGCAGGGCGCGGTCCTCCTCGTCGGTGACCAGCATGATCACGGCCGGGTCCGTACGCGGGTAGTGCTCGGCGCCGCAGGCGGGGCAGCGGCGGATGTGGCCCGCGGCGGCGATGACGGTGCGCTCGCCGCAGCGGGAGCAGAAGCGGTGCATCCGCTGCCAGTTCTCCAGCGCCACCGCGTGCACCATGAGTCCGGCTTCCAGCGGCGACAGCAGCCCGCCGACCTCGCGCAGCCCCGCGGGACGCGCCTCCTCGTCCATCCGGCCGGGAAGGGTGTCCTTCTGGAGCGCGAAGTAGCGCACGCCGTCCGGGGCCGTGCCCAGGAAGTAGCGGTGCGTCTCGGTTTCCGGGGCGTCGAAGGCGGGGGTCATCACCAGGGCCGTACGCCCGTCGGGCCCGTCCTCGACCAGCACCTGGCCGCCGGAGACGACGAAGACGCGGGTTGTCGGGTGGCTCCAGGCCGCGGCCAGCCACGCCTCGTCCAGGCGGTGGTGCGCGGCTCGGTCGACGCCCTCATGGGTGAGGGCGAGCGGTTGCGACATAGCGTCGAATCCGGTCAAGGCTGCTTTCAACTCCCGGTGGTCGTGCACATACGTGCAGCCTAGCTTGGCGGGTGTGGTCCCGATTTACGCGGTCGGGCCCTGCTTTCACGCGGTCGGGCCCAGCAGCCGCTCAAGACCCTCCCGGTCCGGGAGGTCCGGCGGGCGGATGACCGTCGCCGTGCGGATGTGGAGGAAGGCCGCGGTGACGCGGTCGAGCGGGACGCCCTGGTGCTCCGACCAGGCCAGGCGGTAGACGGCGAGCTGGAGGGGGTCGGCGTCGGTGGCGCGGCCGGTCTTCCAGTCGAGGATCTCGTAGCGGTCGCCGTCCCGGTACACCGCGTCCATCCGGCCGCGGATCACGCGGCCCGCGAGGACCAGGTGGAAGGGGAATTCGACCCGGTACGGGGTGCGGTCGGCGTACGGACCGCGCAGGAAGGCGTCCTTGAGCGCGGCGAGGTCGCGTTCGTCGGCGATGTCGTCGTCGCCCTCGATGCCGGGGAGGTCTTCGGGCCCGAAGAGCGGGCGGGCGTCGAACCGCGACTCGACCCACGCGTGGAAGCGGGTGCCGCGCCGGGCGGCGGGCGCCGGGGGGCGCGGCATGGGCCGGGCCAGGTCGCGGGCGAGACCGTCGGGGTCGGCGGCCAGGCGCAGCAGCTGGGTCGCGGTGAGCGCGGCGGGCAGCGGCACGTCCCGTACGCCCGCCCGCGCCCGCCGCAGCTCGTCGGCGAGCGCGTCGAGGTCCCGGTCCCAGGACGCCACCAGCCGCGCCTCTTCCGCTACGAGACCGGGTTCACCTTCCCCTGCGGGTTCCCGTACGGGTGCGTCCTCCGCCACGAGGCGGCGCGCCGGTACGTCCTCGCGTACGCCGTCCGGCTCCCGTACCGGCGGGCGCTGCGTGGGCAGCGCGTCCCAGTCCGCGACGTCGTCCACGTCGTCCGTGTCGCCCACGTCGTCGTAGGGCGGCTCGTCGTCCGGCTGATCGTCCGGCTGATCGTCCGGCTCGTACGACGGCTCGTACGGCAGCGCCGCCGGGGAATCCGCGCCGGGGACGGGGCCCGCGCCGACCTCCAGGTAGGTGAGGACGGTCTTCGCCGCCCGGCGCCGCCGTTCCAGGGCGGTCGGGTCGAGGGGCAGCGGCCAGGGGGGCTCGACGGGGGCGGCGAGGGCGGGATTCTGCTCGTCCTCGGCCGGGGGCTCCGCCCAGTGCTCGATCTCGCCGTGGCCCGCCTCGCAGTGGGTGCGCAGGGCGTCGAGGAAGGCGGACGGCTCGAACGGCTTCTTCTGGGTGGGGCCCCAGCGGTGGCCGGAGCCCAGCAGCAAGGAGCGCGGGCGGGTGAAGGTGACGTAGCCGAGGCGCAGCTCCTCCACGCGCTGGTGTTCCTTCATGGCCGCGCGGAAGCCGTCGAGCCCGGCGCGGCTCCATTCGGCCACGTCCGGGAGGGTGGCCGCGTCGCCGCGCAGCCCGTGCGGCAGCACTTTCGCGTTGGCGGGCCACAGCTCGCGTCCGCGTTCGCTCGGGAAGCCCTTGGCGACCAGGCCCGGCACGGCCACGACGTCCCACTCCAGGCCCTTGGACTTGTGGGCGGTGAGCACCTTGACGGTGTTCTCGCCGCCGGGCAGCGAGCTGTCGAGGCCCTTCTCGTACTGGATGGCGGTGTGCAGGAAGCCGAGGAAGGCCAGCAGCGTGGCCTCTCCGTCGAGGGCGGCGAAGCCCGCGGCGATGTCGAGGAAGGCGTGCAGGGTCTCGCGGCGGCGGGCGGCGAGCGCGTGCGGGGACGCGGACAGCTCGACTTCGAGGCCGGTGACGGCCAGAACCCGGTGGAGCACGTCCATCAGCGGGTCGGCGAGCGCGCGCCGCAGATCCCTTATCTCCGCGGCGATCCGGGCGAAGCGGACCCGTGCCTCGGGTGAGAACGGCAGGTCGTCGTCCCGGCCGTCGCTCCCGTCGGACCCCGGGGACGCCGGTTCGAGAAATGTCTCCAGCGCGTCCGCCAGCGAGATCACCTCCGCCGGGTCGACGCCCTCGACGGCCGCCGCCAGCGGATCGCGCCCGTCCCCCCCGGCCCCGTACCGCACGAGCTGCCGGGCGCGGCGGCCGAGGAGGGCCAGGTCGCGGGGGCCGATCCGCCAGCGGGGGCCGGTGAGGAGGCGGACGAGGGCGGCGTTCGCGGTGGGGTCGTGCAGGACTTCGCAGACGGCGACGAGGTCGGCGACCTCGGGCAGGTGCAGCAGCCCGGACAGGCCGACGACCTCGACGGGGATGTCGCGGGCGACGAGCGCGGCGTGGAAGTCGGCGAAGTGCGCGGCCGTACGGCACAGGACGGCGATCTCGCCCGCGGGGGTGCCGGTGCGCACGAGGTGGGCGATGGAGTCGGCGAGCCAGGCCGTCTCGTCGTCCTGGGTGGGCAGCAGGGCGCAGCGCACCAGCCCGTCGCGTTCGGCGCCGGGGGCGGGCCGCAGGGCCTCGACGCCTTCGTGGCGGGCGCGCAGTTCGACGGCGAGGGTGTTGGCGAGGTCGAGCAGGCGCCCGCCGGAGCGGCGGTTCTCGCTGAGGGAGTAGCGGTCGGCGGGGCGCCCGTCGGCGTGGGCGAAGTGCCGGGGGAAGTCGTCCAGGTTGGCCACGGAGGCGCCGCGCCAGCCGTAGATGGCCTGGCAGGGGTCACCGACGGCGGTGACGGCGTGCCCGGTGCCGCCGCCGAACAGCCCGGCGAGCAGCAGCCGCTGGGCGACGGAGGTGTCCTGGTACTCGTCGAGCAGCACCACCCGGTACTGGTCGCGCAGGATCGCGCCGACCTCGGCCCTGTCCTGCGCGAGCGTCGCGGACAGCGCGATCTGGTCGCCGAAGTCCAGCAGGTCGCGGGAGCGCTTCTCGGCCCGGTAGTCGGCGGCGAGCCCGGCGAGGTCGAGCCGGGCGCGTACCGCCTGCTTCACCTCGCGCGCCCAGGCGTAGCCACGCGTGGCGGGGTCGATGTCGGCCAGCTCCTCGGCCAGGCGCGTGTCGTACGCCGTCAGCCGCTCGACCGGCACCAGGTGCTCGGCCAGTTCGCCTTCCAGCGCCAGCAGGTCGCCGACGAGTGTGGGCAGGCCCTTGGTGAGCGCCGGATACGGTCCCGGCGCGCGGCGCAGCACCTTCGCGGCGAGCTGGTAGCGGGTGGCGTCGGCGAGCAGCCGCGCGCCGGGCTCCAGGCCGATCCGCATCCCGTGGTCCTTCAGGAGCTGCCCGGCGAAGGAGTGGTAGGTGGCGATCTGCGGGTCGCCCGGCGGGTGTTCGGGGTCGCCCTCCGCCGCCGGGTCCGGGTCGGGGTCGGTGATCCCGGCCCGCGCGAGGGCTCTGCGGACCCGCTCGGACAGCTCGCCCGCCGCCTTGTTGGTGAAGGTCAGGCCCAGCACCTGCTCGGGCGCCACCTGCCCGGTGCCGGTCAGCCACACCACCCGCGCGGCCATCACCGTGGTCTTCCCCGACCCGGCCCCGGCCACGATCACGCCCGGCGCGAGGGGTGCGGTGACGCACGCCATCTGCTCCGGGGTGAACGGGATGCCGAGCAGCTCCTTGAGCTGCTCGGGGTCGGTGAGGGGGGTTGCCACTCGGGTGAGGCTATCCGGCTCCGCCGACAGCCGTGGCGGCGGAACCCTTCATTCCGCGATCCGTACGACACCGCCGTACGCACGCTGGGCGGCCCGTACGGCGGCCGTCGCTCACACCGGGGCACGGCCGCCGTTCACTCCACCACCTGGCGTCCCTCCGGTCGCGCCGTACAGGCCGCGCGGAAGGCGCAGTTGGCGCAGTGCTGGCCGGTGGACGGGGTGAAGCGCTCGTCCAGGACGCGGCCCGCGGCCTCGGCGAGCAGCTCCTGCGCCCACTCCCCCTCCAGCGGTTCCTGGCGCTGCACGGCCGGTACGGTCTCGCCACCCTCCTTGCGCGTCGCGCCGAGCCTGAGCTGGACGAGTTCGGCGCCGCCGGACGGCGGGCGGGTGTCGTTGAAGAGCGGGTCGACGGCGCCTTCGCGCACGGCGAGCTGGTAGACGGCGAGCTGCGGGTGGTGGGTGACCTCGGCCGCGGTGGGCTTGGAGCGGCCGGTCTTGAAGTCGACGACGTACGCGTTGCCCTCGGCGTCGGTCTCGACGCGGTCCATGCTGCCGCGGATCCGTACCCGGGCGTCGCCCGCCTCCAAGGTGACGTCGAAGCCGTGCTCGGTGGCGACGGGGGTACGGCCGCGCTCCATGACGTGCCAGCGCAGGAAGCGCTCCAGGGCCGCGCGGGCGTTCTCCTTCTCCTGCCGGGACTTCCACGGGGCGTCGAAGGCGAGGGCGTCCCAGACCGAGTCCAGCCGTTCCATCAGGACGTCCAGGTCTGCGGGGGCGCGTCCCGAGGCGACCTCGTCGGCCAGGACGTGGACGACGTTGCCGAAGCCCTGGGCGGCGGTGGACGGCGGTTCCGCCTTGACCTCGCGGCCGAGGAACCACTGGAGCGCGCAGGTGTTGGCGAGCTGGTCGAGCGCGCTGCCGGACAGGACGACGGGCTGGTCGCGGTCGCGCAGCGGGACCGTCGAGCGGGTCGGCTCGTACAGGCCCCACCAGCGGTCGGGGTGCGCGGCGGGCACGAGCGCGTACCCGTCGTCGTTGAGCGCCGCGAGCTTGGCCAGCCGGCGCGCGGCGGCGTCGCGCAGGGCGGGGGACGCGGCGGGGTCGACGGTGGTGGCCCGCAGTTCGGCGACGAGCGCCGCGACGGCCAGCGGGCGGCGCGAGCGGTGGGTGACGTCCTGCGGGGGCACGCCCAGCTCGGCCAGGAAGCGGGAGGGCTGGTCGCCGTCGTCGTTGGCCGACTTCACGGCCGTGACCAGCAGGCGCTCGCGGGCGCGGGTGGCCGCCACGTAGAACAGCCGCCGTTCCTCCGCGAGGAGCGCGCCCTGGCTGAGCGGCGGCGCGAGGCCGTCGGTGCCGATCCGGTCCGCCTCCAGCAGCGAGCCGCGCCGCCGCAGGTCGGGCCAGACGCCGTCCTGCACCCCGGCCACCACGACGAGCCGCCACTCCAGGCCCTTCGACCGGTGCGCGGTCATCAGGCGTACGGCGTCGGGGCGTACGGCCGGCCCGCCGAGCGTGTCGGCGACGATGTCGTGCGCCGACAGCTCCTCGATGAGGTTCAGCGCGCCCCGGCCGCCGGTGCGCTCCTCGGCCCGCGCCGCCGTCTCGAACAGCGCGCACACCGCGTCCAGGTCACGGTCGGCGTGGCGGCCGCCCGCCCCGCCCCGCAGCGCCGCCCGCTCCAGCCTCCCCGGCCAGGGCGAGCCGTCCCACAGGCCCCACAGCGCCTCTTCCGCCGTCCCGCCGCCCGCCAACGTGTCCCGCGCGGCCCTCAGCAGCCCGCCCACCCGCAGCGCCCCCCGCGCATACGCCGGGTCGTGCGCCACCAGCCGCTCCGGCTCCCCCACCGCCTCCGCGATCAGCTCGTCCGACCCGCGCGGCACCGCGTGGCCCGCGGCCCGCTCCTCCTCCCGCAACGCCCGCCCCAACCGCCGCAGATCCGCGGCGTCCATCCCCCCCAGCGGCGACGTCAGCAGCGCGACGGCGTCCTCCACCCCGACAACCACCCGCCCCGCCCCCCGCCCGTCGCCCCGCGAAGACCCGTCGGGGTCCGACGCCGAAGCAGCGACCTCGCCCTGCCCCGGCGGGGCACCCGCCCCAGGCGCAGGGTCGGGGACGCCGGACGGCGCCCCCGACGACTCAGGCTCCGCAGGCTGAGAGGAGACGTCGGGGCCGGACGACCAAGAAGCGGCCTCCCCCTGCCCCTGCGGGCCGCCGGACGGCGCTGGCGCGGGAAGGGGGGCCGACGATTGGCCGGGCTCGGCGGGGTCGGCCGTCGGGGCCGGGGACGCGCCGGGCCCTCCCGGCCCACCAGGCAGAACGGCGTCCGCGTCCCCGCCGGACGCTCCCAGGCCGCCAGGCAGAGCGGAGTCCGCGTCCCCGCCGGGCGCTCCCAGGCCGTCCGACCGGGCAGCGTCGGCGGCCCGCCCGTCCGCGTCCTCGCCGGGCGCTCCCGGCTTACCGGCCAGAGCGGCGTCCCCGTCCCCGCCGGGCGTTCCCGGGCCACCGGGCAGAGCGAGGTCCACGTCCCCGCCGGGCGTTCCCGGGCCACCGGGCAGAGCGAGGTCCACGTCCCCGCCAGGCGCTCCCGGCCCACCGGGCAAAGTGGGGGGCTCAGGGGCAGCCGACTCGGCTGCGAGGCGGAGGGCGAGCAGGAGGGGGGCGACGGCGGGCTCGGCGTGGAGGGGGATGTCGGGGGCGTCGAGGTGGACGGGGACGCCGGAGGTGGTGAGGGCGCGGCGCAGGGCCGGGAGGGGGGAGGCGGAGCGCAGGAGGACGGCCATGTCGTGCCAGGGGATGCCGTCTTCGAGGTGCGCGCGGCGCAGGGTGTCGGCGATGCCGTCGAGTTCCGCGCCGGAGGTCGGGTACGTGCGGACGGCGACCGCGCCATCGGACCGTACGGCGTGCAACGCGCGGTGCTGCCGTACGGCCGCGGCGGGCAGCTTGGGCAGCGGCATGCGGGTGGTGAGCCGCCGGGTGGCGTCCAGGAGTTCGGCCCCGGCGCGGCGGGAGACGGTGAGGACGCGGACTGCGGCGGCCTTGGCGTCGCGGGGCGGGAAGTCGGTGGGGAAGTCGAGGATGCCGTTGATGTCGGCACCGCGGAAGGCGTAGATCGACTGGTCGGGATCGCCGAAGGCGACCAGCGTGCGGCCCTGCCCCGCCAGCGCCTGGAGGAGCCGTACCTGCGCCGGGTCGGTGTCCTGGTACTCGTCGACGAAGACGGCGTCGTACCGCCCCGCCAGCTCCCGGTGCGTCTCGGGCCGTTCGGCGAGCAGCGCGGCCCGGTGGACGAGTTCGGTGTAGTCGATGACCCCCTGGAGGTCGCTGACCTCCAGGTATTCGTCCAGGAAGGCCGCCGCCGCGGTCCAGTCGGGCCGCCCGATGCGGCGGGCGAAGTCCGCGAGGGCGCGCGGGCCGAGCCCCAGTTCCCGGCTGCGCGCGACCACCGCGCGCACCTCGTCGGCGAATCCGCGCGTGGTGCGCGCGGCCCGCAGGTCGTCCGGCCAGCGGAATTTGCCGCGCCCGTCGCGTTCGAGCATGGCCTCTCCGGCCAGCAGTTCGCGGACCAGCAGGTCCTGCTCGGGTCCCGACAGCAGCCTGATCGGGTCGGCGAACAGCTCGGGCGCCTGGTGCTCGCGGACCAGGGCGTAGCAGAAGGAGTGGAAGGTGGTGGCGTGCGGCGCCACCACTCCGCCGGTCGCGCCGCCCGGACCGTCGGGTTCCGCCGCCGCCCGCGCCGCCAGCCGGTCGCGCAGCTCGACGGCGGCCTTGCGGCTGAAGGTGAGCACGAGAATCCGGTCGGGATCCGTCCCGGCCCGCACCCGCGCCGTGACCGCCTCGACGAGCGTGGTCGTCTTCCCGGTGCCGGGCCCCGCAAGCACCAGCAGCGGCCCTTGCCCGTGCTCAACCACCGCGCGCTGTGCCGCGTCCAGCACAGGAGGCGTCGCGGCCACCGGCGGCGTCCGCACCAACCGGTACCCGCCGCCGCCCGCACCCCGGTGCGCCTGGTGCGGCACTGCCGAGGTGGCGGAGGAGGCGGAGGAGACCGAGGAGGATGTCACGTGGTTCGCCGGTTCTGTCGGGGCCAGGATCAGATGCGCGTACGGAGTCGGGTGCGGGGTCGGTCACGGATTCGGTCACGGATTCTGCCGCGGGCTCTGGCAAAAGCTCGGGCAGGAGGTCGGTCACAGGACCGGTCACGGGGTCGGTCACGGGGTCGGTCACGGGGTCGGTCACGGGCTCTGGCGGTCGTACGGGGACTCGTACGGGACCGCGTACCGGGTCACGTACGCCGCCGGGATCGCGTTCCCGGACGGGAGCTGTCGACGCTACGCCACGCGCGGGATGTACTCCGTACGGGCGGCCGATGCCATCGCGGCGGCGGCGATGACGGAAGCTGGAGGACATGAGTCCCCGGCCGTCAGCCGCTGCCGCCCCTTGCGAGGTCGGCGGCGCCCCCGTCCCAGCGGGCCCTGCGCATGTCGACGCGCGGTATGTGCCCCTCGGCGGCCGGGCCGCGCTCGCGCAGCGGGGTGCCCTCGGCGCGGTACGCGTCCAGCGCGCTCAGCTCGTGGCCGGGCAGCAGCGTCCCGTCGGAGCGCACGACACGCCACCAGGTCACGCCGCCGCCGTACAGCGCCATGACCCGGCCGACCTGTCGCGGACCGCCTTCGCCCAGGTATTCCGCGACATCGCCGTATGTCATCACGCGGCCGGGCGGGATCAGTTCTACGGTGTCCAGCACCCGCTCCGCGTACTCCGTGGGGGCACCGGGGTCGTACTCCTCGCTCATCCGAACAATCCTGCCCCAGACCACCGACAACG
Source organism: Streptomyces sp. NPDC008139 (assembly GCF_042957025.1). NCBI lineage: Bacteria > Bacillati > Actinomycetota > Actinomycetes > Kitasatosporales > Streptomycetaceae > Streptomyces > Streptomyces sp. NPDC008139. The sequence continues at coordinate 251,394 of NZ_JBIBHM010000013.1, read as the reverse complement.
GGGGGTTCCGGTCCCATTCGCAGACCTCTCATGCCACCATCGTCCGGGCGGTGACTGGTGATACGAGATCAAGAAGAAGAGACGGCTGGGGAGCAGCAGCCGGGCGCGGAGCAGGCCGGACCGGCCGACCGCGCCTCCGACGCGCTGCCCGCGCACCCCGCCGCGCCGGCCGCGAACGGGGCCCACAGGGCGCGCCTCTCCGACCTGCCCGTGCCCGACACCACGCCTGACGCCGTGGCCGAAACCGCGACGGACACCGGCACGGACGCCGACCGGGCCACCGCAGACGACTCCACGCCCGACGCCACACCTGACACCGCGCCCGGCACGGCGTCCGGCGCCACGGTCGAGAAGACGCCGGACACCACGTCCGGCACCGCCCCCGGCCCCGCTCCCACCCTGACCCCGGGGCCGGGACCCGGCACCGTCCTGGTCGACGAACCACTGCTCGCCGCCCGTGTGCACCGCCCCGCCGACCTCATGCGCTTCCTGTTCGGGCTGCTCGGCATCGCGGTCGTGCTGGCCATCGCGGGCTTCGCGCACGCGACGACCACCGGCCTGGAGACGGACATCTCCAAGGGCGCCGACCACGCGCCCGACGCCCTGTCGTCCTTCGCGGGCCTGACCGCGAGCATCGCCGTACTGATCGTGCCGGTCGCCTTCGCGATCGAGCGGCTGGTCAAGCGGGACGGGCTGCGGATCGCCGACGGCGTCCTGGCGGCCGTCCTCGCGCACGGCGCCGCCCTCGCCACCGACCTGTGGGTGACCAGTTCCGCGCCGAATCCGATCCAGGAGGCGCTGACCCACAGCGCGCCCGGCGGCACCGGCCTCACCGACCCCGTGCACGGCTATCTCGCGCCCGTCATCGCCTATGTGACGGCGGTCGGGATGGCGCGCAGACCGCGCTGGCGGGTCGCGCTGTGGTTCGTGCTGCTGCTGGACGCCTTCGCGGTGCTGGTCGGCGGCTACACGACACCGTTCTCGATCGCCGTGACCGTGCTGATCGGCTGGACGGTCGCCTACGGCACGGTCTACGCGGTCGGCTCGCCGAACGTCCGGCCGACCGGGCAGCACCTGCTCGCGGGCCTGCGCCGGGTCGGCTTCGCGCCGCAGACGGCGCGCCGCGTCGAGCTGGACGGCCCGGAGACCGCGGACTCCGACCGCGGCCGGGCGTATCTGGTGACGCTGGAGGACGGGCCGCCGCTGGACGTCACGGTGGTCGACCGGGAGCAGCAGGCGCACGGTTTCTTCTACCGGCTGTGGCGGCGGCTCGCCCTGGTCGGCGGGATCACGCAGCGGCGCAGTCTGCTGTCGCTGCGGCAGGCGCTGGAGCAGGAGGCGCTGCTGGCGTACGCGGCCATCGCCGCCGGGGCCAACGCGCCGAAGCTGATCGCCACCTCCGAGCTGGGCCCCGACGCCGTGATGCTGGTCTACGAGCACATCGGCGGCCGACGGTTCGACTCGCTCACGGACGACGAGATCACCGACGACCTGCTGCGCGAGGCGTGGACGCAGGTGCGGGCGCTCCAGTCGCGGCGGATCGCGCACCGGCGGCTGGTCGATGAGTCGCTGCTGGTGGATCGCTCCGGCAAGGTCGTGCTGACCGAGCTGCGCGGCGGTGAGATCGCGGCCGGGGACATCGTGCTGCGGATGGACATCGCGCAGATGCTGACGACGCTGGCGCTGCGGGTGGGGCCCGAGCGCGCGGTGGCCTCGGGGCTCGCGGTGCTCGGTCCCGACCGGGTCGCCAACTCGCTGCCGCTGCTCCAGCCGATCGCGCTGAGCCGGGAGACCCGGGCGCGTCTGAAGGTGCTCGGGCGGGCCCGCGCGCAGCGGGAGCGGGACGCGGTGCTCGCGGCGTCGGCTGCGGAGAAGGAGGCGCGGGCCGCGGAGCGCGCGCACGGCGTGGACGGGCCGCATGGCGGCGCGACGGCGGCGGTGCCGCCAGAGGACCTCAAGGCCGGGGACCTCAGAGCCGGGGACCTCAAGACCGGGGACCTCAAGACCGGGGACCTCAAGACCGGGGACCTCAAAGCCGGAGACCTCAAGGCGGGCAAGCTCAAGGCGGGCCGGAAGGCCGAGCGCAAGGCCGAGAGCAAGGCGGAGAAGCGGGCCATAGAGGACGCGCTGGAGGAGGCTCGCGAGGACGACCTGCTCTCCCTCATCCGCCAGCAGGTGCTGCTGATCCGTCCGCAGGCGCCGGTCGAGCCGGTCCGTCTCGAACGCATCAAGCCGCGCACGCTGATCACGGTGATCGCGGGCGCCTTCGCCGCGTATTTCCTGCTGTCCCAGCTCAGTTCCGTGCCGATCGGCGACGCCATCGCCAACGCCGACTGGCGGTGGGCGGTGATCGCGGTCCTCGGCTCCGCGGCCAGTTACGTCGCCGCCGCGTGCGCGCTCTCCGGGTTCGTACCGGAGCGGCTGTCGCTGGTGAAGACGGTGCTCGCGCAGGTCGCCGGGTCGTTCGTGAAGCTGGTCGCCCCGGCCGCGGTCGGCGGTGTCGCGCTCAACACCCGCTACTTGCAGAAGGCGGGCGTACGGCCCGGCCTGGCGGTGGCGAGCGTCGGCGCCTCCCAGCTCGTGGGCCTCGGCTCGCACGTGGTGCTGCTGATGACGTTCGGCTTCATCACCGGTACGGAGAAGACGCCGTCGCTGTCGCCGTCCCGTACGGTCATGGCCGGGCTGCTGACCACGGGCGTGCTGGTGCTGGTCGTCACGGCGGTGCCCGCGCTGCGGAAGTTCGTCTCGACGCGGGTACGCGCGCTGTTCGCCGGGGTCGTGCCGCGCATGCTGGACGTGCTCCAGCGGCCCGCGAAGCTGATCACCGGCATCGGCGGCACGCTGATGCTGACGGTCACCTTCGTGATCTGCCTGGACGGCTGCGTACGGGCCTTCGGCGGCCACCTCAGTTACGCGGCCATCGCCGTCGTCTTCCTCGCGGGCAACGCGCTGGGGTCCGCCGCGCCCACCCCCGGTGGCGTCGGGGCCGTCGAACTCGCCCTCACCGGTGGTCTGATCGCCGCCGGGCTGCCGAAGGAGGTCGCCACCCCGGCCGTGCTCTTCTTCCGGCTGCTGACCTTCTGGCTGCCGGTGCTGCCTGGCTGGGTCTCCTTCCACCACCTCACCCGCAAGGGCGAGCTGTAGCGCGCGGGTTGACGTACTCCGCGGCCGACAGGACCCCGGCGCCGTACGACGCCGGGAACCTGCCGACCGACCCCGCCGACCGGTCCGAAGCACCGAATCAGCGGGCCCTGGGCGCTACTTGATGTCCGAGATCTTCTTCGTCGCCAGGTCCGACTGCACCTTGAGCGTCTGGTACGTCTCGTGGCCCTTCCCGCCGAACGTCAGGCGCACATGGGTGAAGGCGTGTCCCGCGCCGCTGCCCGCGTACGTCACGCGCCACGCCGTCGGCGCGTCCTGGGCGCGCAGCACGCCGTCCGCGTGGTTCTTCTTCTCCCACGCGGCGAGCTTCTTCTGCAGGCCCTTGGTCAGGAAGTGCGACCGCAGGTCGGCGCCGAGGTGGCCGCTGTCGGTGTCCCAGACGGCGTCGATGTAGGACCCGTAGAAGTCGGCGACGCGTCCCGTCGTGGACTGCGGGCTGCCGGAGCCGATCACCGGCTCGGCCTTGGCGCCCTTGTGGGTCTTGTGCGCCGTGGGCGCCTTGTGCGCGACCGCGTGCCCGTGCCCGGTCGTGTGGGACTGCCCGGTCGTGTGGGACGCGGTCCGCGGCTGGGACTGCGCCTGCGCCGCGGCGGCGGGTACGGCGACCGCGAGCGCCACCGCGGCCGTGGTGAGGGCGATACGGCGGACGGTACGGGTACCGGTGGTGCGGCTCTGCTGCATGACGTGCCTTGCCTTTCGAAGGTTCTTCGAGGGCTCGGGTGCTCCGCGCCACGCGAAGTCGTGGTGTTCTCCGCGGTGTTCGACGCGTTCGAGCCCATTCGCTGCTTTTGTAGCGTTTGTTCGGGACCCACCACTTGTATCCAATAGGTCGCCGACTATCCGTTAGGAGGGATTGTGTCCTTGCTGGGTTGTGCGGCATCCGGGTGGAATCGGCGCCTGTGCCGTCGCGGTGACCCGCGCGTGACCGAACCAGCACACTTCCCCTCTCAACACGGGCCGCCACCTTGGGTACGGTGGATTCCACTTGGATACGGGGCCAAGGGGTGTTCGGCGTTCGACGTGTTGTTCGGCCGGTGCCCGTCGGTGCCCGGTGAGCACCGATCGGGGGCGTTGACCATGCGAGTCCACTGCGGCGCCACGGCCGCCGCGTTGACGGCGACCGCCGTCCTGGCGCTGTCCGCCTGCGGCGGCGGTGGAGGTGGCGGCTCCGACAAGATCGACGGGGATTCGGCGCACACCGCCTCCCCCACCGCGACGGCCGCCTCTCCCACGGCGTCGGCGTCCGCCGAGCCGACCGCACCGCCCGTGACGCAGGATCCGAACCTGGCGCTGCCGAGCGATCTGAAGCTGGTCTTCGACTGGCCCGCGCCGACCGGTCACGCCGAGGCCGCAGCTCTGGGCAACGCCGCCAACTTCATGCGCAGCATCGCCCACGGCATCGTGAAGCGGAATGTCAACGAGCCGCTGGTGGCGCAGTACGCGCAGCCGGGCGGCAGCGCCGCCGCGTATGCCCGTACGCAGATCGGGCAGGCGGTGAACGGCGGCTGGACCGAGACCGGCACCGACCGCTTCTACCGGCCCACGGTGAAGGTGACCTCGGCGAAGACCGCCGCCACGGTCGGCTTCTGCGACTTCCAGGGCAAGGTCTACGGCAAGGACGTCAGGTCGGGAAAGCTCCTCGGCACCGCGGTCACCGACAGCAGTTACGTGTACTTCACGATCGTCATGGCCAAGTTCCCCGCGGGGGCCGACCTGTGGCAAGCCGTGTCCGTCGATGCGAAAGCGAAGGCAACGCAATGCAAGGAGTGACCACCCCATCGGGCCCGGCAACGGGCCTGCGCCGTGCGGCTCTTGGCGCGGCCACCGCGCTCCTCGTGACGGCCGCCACGGCCACCGTCGCGGCCCCGGCCTTCGCCGACGTGCCCGGCGGCAAGACCAGCGGCTCGGGTGACGACAGGGGCAATCTGAGCGCGGGCGTCCAGGTCACCTATCCCACGGACACCAGCACGAAGGGCTCGGGAGGCCATTCGCTCGGCGCCGCCAACAATGTGACGTGGACGCCGCCGCCGTGCTGGATCGGCCCCGTCGCCGGCCCCGCCGAATTCAAGAAGATGGTCGAGAAGCAGGTCAAGGAGACCAACGAGTATCCGGGCCAGGCCAATTACGCCATGCAGGCCATGGACGAGTACAAGAAGCACTACTCGGAGGGCAAGACCTGGAGCGGCAACGGCGAGAAGGCGTACAAGAACTTCAATCTCGACCAGCAGGGCAAGGGCGCTTTCTGGGGTCCGGTGACGAATCCGAACTCCGACAGCCCCGACCGCTTCGACTGCAACGGCACGCTGCCCTTCTGGGTGCCCAACGGCCAGCGCCCGCCCGCCGGTACGCCGAATGTGATCACCACGGAGATGCTGGCCAGGCTCGCCTTCGCGCACACCAAGGTGCCGGGCGTGGACATCCGGACGAATCCGGTGGGCACCCAGACCGTCAATCTGCCCACCTGGGTGACGCTGAACGAGAACTACGCGCCGATCACCGTCAGGGCCGAACTCGACATCCCCGGCGCGCAGGCCATGTGGGCCGAGACGACGGCCACGCCGACCAGCGTCCACATCGATCCTGGGACGTCGGACGCCACCGTGTACCCGTCCTCCGCCGAGTGCCCCATCGGCAAGGGCGGCCAGGTCGGCGCCCCGTACACCGAGGGCGCCACCGGCAACCCGCCGTGCGGTGTGACGTATCTGCGCTCCACGCAGAGCACCGGCGCGTACAACCTGAACGTGACGGCCACCTGGAAGGTCTCCTGGCGCGGCTCGGACGGCGCGGCCGACAACCCGCCGCTGCCGAACGGTGTGATCACCCAGAACCACCCGGTCACGGTCCAGGAGATCCAGACCGTCAACCGCTGAACCGGACCATGCGAAAGGCCCGCCGCCCGGAGGAGTTCCGGGCGGCGGGCCTCGTTTCACGGTCGAACGGCGCGATCCGGAGGACGGCGCGGCTTAGAACAGGTAGTTGTACGTGTTCCAGCCGCCGCCGATCTTCACGCGGGCCGCGAACGGCGCGCCGGCGTTGCCGGTGCCCTTGTACAGCCACAGGACACCCGACGTGTCGCGGGCGATCAGGTCGTTGCGACCGTCACCGCTGGTGTCGCCCAGGCCGAGGATCTTGTTGTAGGTGTTCCAGCCGCCGCCGATCTTCGTCCGCGCGGCGAACGGCGCGTCGATGTTCCCGGTGCCCTTGTAGAGCCAGAGCGCACCGCTGCTGTCACGGGCCACGATGTCGGGCTTGCCGTCACCGGTGAGGTCACCGCGGCCGGCGATCTGGTTGTAGGTGTTCCACCCCCCGCCGACCTTGCGCTTCTTGGCGAACGTGCCGTCCGCGTAGGACAGGTAGAGCCACAGCACGCCGCTGCTGTCACGGGCGAGCAGGTCCGGGTTGGCGGCGCCGCCGACGTTGCCCGGCGTCACGAAGGCGTTGTAGACGTTCCAGCCGGTGCCGATCACGGTGCCCTCGTCGGGCGAGGCCGCCGAGAAGATCCGGAGCGTGCCGCCGAACCGCGCGTAGACGTTCACGTGCGTGTCGTTGCCCGAGTTGTTCTTGAAGAACGCGTTCGCGCTGCCCATGCCGTAGCCGGTCTGGGTCCGGGTACCGAAGCCGCTCGCCTTCGGCGGGTAACTCCAGATCCGGCCGCTGGAGTCGCGGCCGTCGATGCCGAACGACCAGATCTTGTCGTCCTGCGCGACGTTCGTGGAGAACGTCGAGACGCCGGGTGCGGCGGTGTGGCTCTGCGCGTCCTTGACGGTGGTGAGCGCGGGCGAGCCGCCCTCGGCGCTGGCGGCGACGGAGGCGCCCAGCACCATGGCGAGCGTGCCCGCGGTCACCGCGGCGGCCCTGGCCTTCATTCCCCGTCCGGTCCGCCGGTTTTTCTGCGTTTTCACGTAGTGGTCCCCCTCAGTGAAATGTCCCTGCTCCGTACGGATCACTCCGCACGGGAGCCCCTGACGCTACCTCCTTCGCCCCCCGGCTCTCTCATGGGCAGGTCATAGGTCCGTCACAGTTTCGATACCGTCAAGGGCATCTGGAACAACAGGACATGACGGGACGGCGGAGGGGCCCGGTGCGTGGCACCGGGCCCCTCCGCCGTGAGACCGCTTCAACTGGCTTAGTACACCGGCTTGTCGGGCTCGATCGTGTTGACCCAGCCGATCACGCCGCCGCCGACGTGCACGGCGTCGGAGAAGCCCGCGGACTTCAGGACGGCGAGGACCTCCGCGGAGCGCACACCGGTCTTGCAGTGCAGGACGATCCGCTTGTCCTGCGGCAGGTGCTCCAGGGCGCTGCCCATCAGGAACTCGTTCTTCGGGATGAGCTTCGCGCCGGGGATGGAGACGATCTCGTACTCGTTCGGCTCCCGGACATCGATGACCTCGATGTTCTCGCCGTCGTCCATCCACTCCTTGAGCTGCTTGGGAGTGATGGTCGAGCCGAGCGCGGCCTCCTGGGCCTCCTCGGACACGACGCCGCAGAACGCCTCGTAGTCGATCAGCTCGGTGACGGTCGGGTGCTCGCCGCAGACCGCGCAGTCCGGGTCCTTGCGGACCTTCACCGTGCGGTACGTCATCTCCAGGGCGTCGTAGATCATCAGGCGGCCGAGCAGCGGCTCGCCGATGCCCGCGAGCAGCTTGATGGCCTCGGTGACCTGGATCGAGCCGACGGACGCGCACAGCACGCCGAGGACGCCGCCCTCGGCGCAGGAGGGGACCATGCCGGGGGGCGGGGGCTCCGGGTAGAGGCAGCGGTAGCAGGGGCCGTGCTCGGACCAGAAGACCGAGGCCTGGCCGTCGAAGCGGTAGATGGAGCCCCAGACGTAGGGCTTGCCCAGCAGCACGCACGCGTCGTTGACCAGGTAGCGGGTCGCGAAGTTGTCCGTGCCGTCGACGATCAGGTCGTACTGGGAGAAGATCTCCATCACGTTCTCGGCTTCGAGCCGCTCTTCGTGCAGGACGACGTTCACGTACGGGTTGATGCCCTTGACGGAGTCGCGGGCGGATTCGGCCTTCGAGCGGCCGATGTCGGCCTGGCTGTGGATGATCTGACGCTGGAGGTTCGACTCGTCGACCTCGTCGAATTCGACGATGCCGAGCGTGCCGACGCCCGCGGCGGCCAGGTACATCAGGGCCGGAGAGCCGAGGCCGCCGGCGCCGACACACAGCACCTTGGCGTTCTTCAGCCGCTTCTGGCCGTCCATTCCCACGTCGGGGATGATCAGATGGCGCGAATACCTGCGGACCTCGTCAACGGAGAGCTCGGCGGCCGGCTCGACCAGGGGTGGCAGCGACACAGGGACCTCAGCAATACGGTTGGTCGGTCATCAGTCAGTACGTGCGGTACGTGCTGTCCCTGCAACACTGCCACGCCGGTCTTCATTCCAAGACACCCGGTCCGAGGACCGAGACGGATTCGGCTCACATCCCGGTCACGTCCCGGTCACGCTCCCCCCGCGCCCTGGCCGTGCCCCGTCCGAGGGGCCGCCGCGCCGGTGCTACGTGCTCGGCGAGGGCTGTTTGCGCAGCATACGGACGGATTCGTGCCAGTATCCGGCCAGGCCCGCCCACGGGTCGGCGCCGTCCCGGTCCGTGCGGTCGGTGAGGCACACCGTGGACGCGCCCTGCCAGCGGGCGATCCGCAGGGCGGTGTCCAGATGGGACCTGGGCAGGCCGTGCACCAGGTGCACGAAGCGTTCCGGCGGGTACGCGGCCGTCCACTCCGGCGCCTCCGACCAGCGGTAACTGGTCCAGGGCCCGCAGAAGGTGACGAGCTGGTCGGCCAATTCGGCGTATCCGGGCCACGGGTGCTCGCCGTGGCCGAGGACGATCTGGCCGCCGCCGCTCTCCGGTAGGCGCGAGGCGGCGGCTCCCGCTTTCCCGCTGTCCCCGCCGTCCCCTCTGCCACCTCTGCCCCTGCTGTCCCCTCTGTCCTCGGCGTCCTCGGCGTCCTCGTTGCCCTCCGTGCCCTCGGTGTCCTCGTCGTCCGAGTGCAGCAGTGCCCGCAGCGTGGTCACCACCCGGCGGCACTCGGCGACGTCGGCGCGGCCGGTCGGGGCGCGGTCCAGGTAGAAGCCGTCGACCCGGTACCAGTCCAGGTAGTGGGAGGCGTCGGCGAGCAGGTCGCCGAAGGACCGGGTGCCGTTGCGGCAGTCCAGCAGTCCGAGGACCGGGACGCCGTTCTCACGGACGCGGCCGACGACCTCTCCGTACAGGGGGTCGGGCCGCGTACCGGGGCCGCGGGCCACGTCGAAGGCGGCCCAGTGCAGAGGCGCCCCCGGCCGGGCCAGTTCGGCCCATTCGGTGGGGGCGACCAGCGGGTGCGCGAACGCCGGGACGCCGAAGCCCATCGCGTCCCGGCCCGCGCCCGCACGGCGGCGCAGTCCCGTGCCCCACTGGTGCGGTCGCGTCAGACGCGACATGCCGCCTCCATCCACACATCGGCCAGGGACTCCTCCAGGCCGATCCGGGGCCGCCAGCCGAGCCGGTCCCTGGCGGTACGGACGTCGGCCTGCTGCCAGCCGCCGCAGCCGTCGGGGTACGGGGGCGGCCCGGCGGAGGCGGGCGTCTCGTCCAGCTCGTGCAGCGATCCCTCGTAGCCCGCCACATGGGCGAGGGCCGCGGCCATCTCACGCATCCGGACGGCCCGGCCGCTGCCGATGTTCACCACGCCCTGCGCGGCGGACAGCGACGCGGCGTGCACGGCGCGGGCCACGTCGCGGGCGTCGATGAAGTCGCGCTGGACGCCGAGGCCGCCGAGTTTCAGCTCACCGTCGCCGTTCTGCATCGCGCGGCGCAGGGTCTCGGCGACCCGGCCGAGCGGGGCCCCGGTGGGGGTGCCGGGGCCGACCGGGCTGAACACCCGCAGCACCACCGCGTCGAGACCTGAACTGAGCACCAGCTCGGTCGCGGCGAGCTTGCTGACGCCGTACGGGCCGCCGGGGCGCGGCACCGCGTCCTCGCCGGTGGACGCGCCCTGCGGCGAGGGCCCGTACTCGGAGCCGCAGCCGAGCTGGACGAGCCGGGCGTCGACCTGGCTGCGGCGCATCGCCTCGCAGACGGTGGCGACGGCGACGGTGTTCTGCCGGGTCAGCTCGCGGGCGCCGCCCCTGGTCGTACCGGCGCAGTTGATCACCACTCCGGGGTGCACGGCGTCCAGGAACCTGGCGAGGACGCCGGGCGCGCCGCTCGCCAGGTCGAAGCGGACATCCGCGTCGTCGCTCCTGCCGAGCGCGGTGAGCTGGACGGCGGGGTCGGCGAGGAGCCGCTCCGCGACATGCCGGCCGAGGAAGCCGTCGGCTCCGAGCAGCAGCACTCTCATCGCGTGCCTCCGAGTGCCTGCGCCGAGTGTCCCGTCGTCCGCCCGCGGGGCGGAAGGCCGCCCTCGCGGACGAGGAGGGGGAGCGCCGGGCGTCGCGCCGCGGTCGGGGTCGGGGCGGTTCGGTACCTGGTCAAGGGGTGTTCTCCTGGTCGTTCGTTCTACTGAGGTCAGGGGTGGTGGCGCGGCGGCGGCCGGTGCGCGGAGGCACGGGGCAGTACGCGGAACGCCTGCGCGGTCAGCGCGAGTGCGGCGGCGCCGCAGATGACGGCTTGCGCGGTGGCGGGGGCAGGGCCGAGGTGCAGGGGGGTCGCGGCGAGGGTCAGCGCCTCGGCGGCGCAGGCCGCCCCGAGACCGGCCGCCGCGTGGCCGGGGAAGCCGTGCACGGACAGCAGGCGCGCGGCGAAGAGCAGCAGGCCGAGGGCGGCCGGTCCGGCCAGTGGTGCGGAGCCCGCGACGGCGGTGGCCGTGTCGAGCAGGGCGATCAGCGCGACGGCGTACGCGGCGAGGGCCGCGGCCAGGCGGGGGCGTACGGCGTCGGCGAAGTCCGACAGGCCGTGGCTGGGGGCGAGTTGGGCCCTGGAGCGGACGGCGAGCCAGTGCGCGCAGTACGCGGCGGGCAGCAGGGCGAAGGTGAGCGCCGCGAGGGTGGCGGCGCCTGCGGTGCGGCCGGTGGCGTGCCCGGCGTACAGCGCGAAGCCGAGCAGGCCGTACGTCCATACGGCGGCGCCCGCGCCGCGCTCGACCCGCAGCGGTCCGATCCTTACGGCGGCCCACGCGACGACGGCGACGAACGCCAGCAGCGGCAGCCGTACGCTCCCGGGGGCTCCGGCCGCCAGGGCGCACACCGCGCCCGGCACCGCCTGCGCGGCCCCGGTCCGCCAGCGCGGCAGGGCCCGTTCCCGCTCCCCCGGCGCCGCCTCCAGTCGGCGTACCGCCCTCGGCACCCGCGCGTACAGCTCCTCCGCGAGCCCGAACACGTCCCGGTGCCGCAGGCGCCGCGCGGCTCCGTCCGTCACGCCGTGGGCTTCCAGCCCGGCCGCGATCTCCCACTCGTCCACGGCTCCCGCGATCAGCGCCTCGTGCCGGTGCATCACTCCCCGTACGGGGTCGGCGGGCCCCCTGCGCCGCGGCTCGTCCGCACCGCCCGGCCGAGCCCCCGCCCGAAAGTCCGCCGGCCGCCCGCCGGCCTGCGGCCCGCCCCGCGCGGCCCATCGCCCGCCGTCGATCCCCACCAACCGCCCTCCGGGCCGCGCCTCCCCACCCGCCTCCGCCCCGGCACCGCGGAGGCCCGCGCCTGCGCGCGACTCGCCGTCAGCGTCCAGGCCGACCGGCCGCGGCCGACGCCGCTCAGGGGCTCTGCCGCCGGACAGGGCCAAGTCCCGCTCCACGACCGACACTTCGGAAGCGCTCGCGCGCGCCGAATCCCCCTCCGCCTCGGGGCCCTCGGTCACGCGGGGGCCCGCGCCCGAGCGGGGCTCGTCGTCGGCGTCCAAGCCGACCGGTACGGGCCCGCCCCGCTCGCGAGCGGGGTCGCCAAGCACCGCCGAGTCCCGGTCCACGACGGGCACTTCGGATACGGAAACGTCCGCGCCCGGCCGCACCTCGTCCCGCACGCGTTCCACGCCGCGCGCCCCGCCGCCGTTCCGGCCCGCCGAATCCCCCTCCGCCTCGGGGCCCTCGGCAACGCGGAGGCCCGCGCCCGAGCGGGGCTCGCCGTCGGCGTCCAAGCCGACCGGTACGGGCCCGCCCCGCTCGCGAGCGGGGTCGCCAAGCACCGCCGAGTCCCGGCCCACGACGGGCACTTCGGATGCGGAAGCGTCCGCGCCCGGCCGCACCTCGTCCCGCACGACATCCCCGCCGCTCACCGAGACGGCACCGTCCGGGTCCATGACTCGGACGTCATGCAAGCCATGCGCCCTGTCTCCACCAGGGTTCGCCGACCACGGCTCGGGCCGCCGCGCCGAATCCGCGTGGGCCTGCGGCTCGTCGGTGACGCGGGGGCCCGCGCCTGCGCGCGATTCGCGCCGCCCGGGAGCCGGGCCGCCAGGCAGGGCCGAGTCCCGGTCCACGACGGGCACTTCGGATACGGAAGCGCCCGGACTCGGCGGCGCGGCGGCGCGTGGGGAGGCGGCTCCGAACGATTCTGCGCGGGTCGGGTCGGTGGGGGCGGCGGGGCGTGACTGGTCGGTCTCGGGTGCGGCGGCGGACGGTTCCGCGTCGTCCGCGACGACGGTCCGAGGCCGTACGCGCGACGGGTCGCCGTCCGGGGCGGCCGGACGCAACTCGGCCGGGTGCTCGTCGGAGTCCGGCTTCCGCGCCGGGAGGCGGGAGGCGCCGAAGAGGGCCGTGACCGTCTCGTCGAGGGAGTGGGGGGTGGCCTCGTCGTCGTAGGCGTCTATGTCTATGGCGGTGGGGTCGTCGTCGGGGTCGTGGGGCGGGAGCCGCAGGGGTGAGGCGGGCGGGGCGGCCTGGGCGGTGAGGCGGGTGAGTAAGGCGTGGGCGGGGGTGGGCGTGGTCATGAGGGGGAGCCTCCGGAGGCGGACGGGGCACCTACGGGTTCGGGGGTGCGGGACCAGGCGGGGTGGGCGGGGGTGGGGGCCAGGCGGGCCGGGACGTGCGACTCGGCGGGGGCCGTGAACGGCCGCGGATCGCCCGCCGCGTCGAGCAGCGGCTCGCGCCGCACGGGATGGTGCGCGACCACGTCGAGATAGCTCTCGCGGAAGGCGTCCACGCACCGGGTGACGGTGAAGAGCGCGAGCGCCCGCTCGCGGGCCGCGGCCCCGAGCCGCGACGCCCGCTCGGGCCCGCGCAGCAGATCGACGACGGCGTCCGCCAGCGCCTTGGGGTTGCGCGGCGGCACGACGAGCCCGGTGCCGCCGATGACCTCGCGGACGGCCCCCACGTCGGTGGACACGGTGGGCCGCCCGCAGAACATCGCCTCGACCAGACTCAGCGGAAAGCCTTCCGCGCTGCTGGAGAGCACCACGACATCGCCCGCGGCGTACGCGTCGGCGAGTTCGGGCGCGCCGGGCGACCCGATCTCCTCGAAGCTGACGGGACTCTCACCGACGGCGTTGGCGTCGGCGGCCTCGTACGGGAAGAGCTGCGCGGCGAGCGTCCGGCAGTGCCCGAGGTAGGAGGCGGCGCGTTCGTCGGCGGCGCGCAGCCGCAGGTAGAAGATCCGCAGCCGCGCCCGCGGCTCGTCCGCGCGTATCGCGCGGAAGGCGTGCAGCAGCGCGATGAGGTCCTTGGCCGGATCGATCCTGCCGACCCAGGCGAGCGTGGGGTCGGCGTGCGCGGCTGGGGCGGTGGCCTCGGCCTCGGCGGCCTCGCCCGCGAGGGCGAAGCGCGCCGCGTCGATCCCCGGATAGATGGTCCGCATCCGGTCGCGCGGCGCCCCGCACCGCTCCTGCCAGCGCCGCACATGCGTGGAGCCGGGCGTGACGAGCGCGGCCTGCCGGTAGCTCTCCCCGGCGAGCAGCCGGTGGTAGTCGCCGAGCACCACCCTTACGGCTCCGGCCAGTCCGGCCGCCCGGTTCCCGAGCAGCGCTTCCCGTACCCGCACGGTGTACTCGGTGACGATGAGCGGCGTTCCGCAGAACCGTTTGGCCAGCAGTCCGGGCAAGGCCGCCGGGCCACCGGAGACGGCGTGGCAGACATCGACGGCGCCCAGTTCGCTCGACCCGTACCAGGGCGCGGACAGCGGCCTGAGCTGGCGTTCCAACAGCTCGGCGACGGCGAGGAGTTCGGTGACGACGATGTCGCCGAGCACGGGACGCACGCCGGGGGCGCGGCACGCCGACTCCAGGGCGGCGAGCGCGTCCTCGCCCCGCAACAGGTCGGGCAGGCCGCCGTGTTCGACGGCGACCTCGGCGAGGCCGTACAGCCCGGAGGCGAAACGGTCCGCCCGGTCGGCGGACCCGAGCCCGGCGCCGCCGGCCAGCGCCGCGACCAGGTCGCGGTAGTGGGTGAGGAAGTCGGCGCGTCTGGCGCGTCTGGCCGCCCGGCCGCCGCCGCACGTCGGCGCGAGGGCGGCGGCCGGGGGCTCCCCCCAGAGGCGTTCCGCGCGGAACCGCCGTACGTGCGACGGCACTTCGACGCGGCCCCCCGCCTCCGTCCGCGGTGACCGGCTGAGCGCGTACACGTCGAATTCGTGGTGCGCGAGACCGCGGACGAGCCGGTCGCACCACGCACCCCCTTCACCTCGCGCGTACGGGTAACCACCCTCGGTGAGCAATGCGATACGCACGTGCACGCCCCCTTTCTCCCTGGCTCGGCCACAACGGAATGTCGGCCGGGTGGCGCCCACGGGACCTGCGTCCGCCCGGCGCGAAGACGTTATTCCGGTACGGCGGTGGCGCGGCGGACGGTTGTCCACCGCGCCACCAAAAGGGGTGAACGGGCGTAACTTCTCACACTGCCACGCGTTGATGTGACCTAAGGTGCGGTCACCATCACGCTCCGCAGTTCCTTGCGGTCCGCCCTGCGGGCCGCGGATTCGGCCGGGTCCAGCACCGGGACGGCCGCCAACAGGCCCTTGGTGTACGGGTCCCGGGGCGCGTCGTAGACCTCGTCGACCGTGCCGGACTCCACGATCCGGCCCCCGCGCATCACCGCGACGCGGTCGCTCACCTGCCGTACCACGGCGAGGTCGTGGGCGATGAAGACCAGTGACAGGCCGAGGTCGCGGCGGAGTTCCGCGAGCAGCGCGACGACCTGCGCCTGCGTGGTGACGTCCAGCGCGGAGACCGGCTCGTCGCACACGATGAGCTTCGGCTCGGGCGCCAGGGCCCGCGCGATACCGACGCGTTGGCGCTGCCCGCCGCTGAACTCGTGCGGGTACCTGTGGTACCACTCCGGGTCGAGGCCGACCCGCTCCAGCAGTTCCTTCACGCGGCCGACGACGGCCTTGTCGCCCAGTTCGCCCGCCGCCCGCAGCGGGTCCGCGATGGACTCGCCGATGCTGCGGCGGGGGTTGAGCGAGGAGACCGGGTCCTGGAAGACCATTTGCAGTTCGCGCCGCAGCGGGCGCAGCGCCTTGTCCCCCAGTTGGCCGATCTCCCGGCCCCGGTAGCGGATCTCGCCCGCGCTCGGGTCGAGCAGCCGCACGAGCATCCGCCCGAGCGTCGTCTTGCCGCTGCCGCTCTCGCCCACGATGCCGAGCGTCTCCCCGGCCCTGACCTGGAGCGACACGTCGTCCACGGCCGTGAGCCGCTGCCGCCCCTTGCCGAACTCCCGCCGCAGCGCGACCGCTTCCAGCAGGGGCTCGGAGCCGGGCTCTTCGGCCGTGCCCGTACGCGCGCCGCCGGCGCGGGTCACCGCGCCCACGGGCGCGGCGGCCGCGCCCGGCTCCCCGCCGTCCGCCGGCCGCGGGTCGATCCGGGGCACCGCCGACAGCAGCGCCCGCGTGTAGTCGTGCGCCGGGGCGGCCAGCACCTCGGCGACCGGACCGCGTTCGACGGCGGCGCCGTCCCGCATGACGAGGATGTCGTCGACGCTCCCGGCGACGACGCCCAGGTCGTGGGTGACGAGCAGCAGCCCCATGCCGGTCTCGGCCCGCAGTTCGTGCAGCAGGTCGAGGATCTGGGCCTGGACGGTGACGTCGAGAGCCGTCGTGGGCTCGTCGGCGATGAGCAGGCGCGGTTCGCACGCCAACGCCATGGCGATCAGGGCGCGTTGGCGCATGCCGCCGCTGAATTCGTGCGGCCGGGAGCGGGACCGGCGGGCGGCGTCGGGGATGCCGACGCGGTCCAGGACCTCGACGGCGCGGGCCCGCGCGGCGGCGCGCGAGCCGCGGTGGTGCACCCGGTAGACCTCGGCGATCTGGTCGCCGATGGCGTAGTAGGGGTCGAGCGAGGACAGCGGGTCCTGGAAGACCATGGCGGCCACCCCGCCGCGCAGCTCGCGCAACTCGGCGTCGTCCGCGCCGAGTACGTCGGTCCCGGCGACCCGTACGGTCCCGGAGACCCGCGCGCCCGTACCGCGGTGCAGGCCGAGCAGGGCGTACGCGGTCGCGCTCTTGCCGGAGCCCGACTCGCCGACGAGCCCGAGCGCGCCGCCCGCCCCGAGCGTGAAGTCCAGCCCGTCGACGGCCCGTACGGCCCCGCCCTCGGTGGGGAATTCGATCCGCAGTCCCGCGACCTCCACCAACGGGTCTGCCAGGTCGGTGAGTTGCCCGGTCATGCCAGTACCACCCGTCGGTCGGCCACCGCGTACAGCACGTCGGCGACAGCGTTGGCCACGACGACGGCCAGGCCCATGACCAGCACGATCCCGACCACCACCGGCACGTCCTTGATCTGTACGGACTGCACGAGCTGCTGCCCGAGTCCGGGGATGTTGAACAGCGTCTCGGTGAGCAGCGCGCCGCCGAACATCGTGCCGAGGTCCAGCGCGGACAGCGCGATCACCGGGGTCAGCGCGCCCCGCAGCGCGTGCCGTACGACGATGGCCCGCTCGCTGACGCCGTACGCGCGGAAGGTGCGGATGTGGTCCTCCGCCAGCGTCTCCAGCATCGAACTGCGGGTCAGCCGGGCGTACTTGGCGGCCTCCACCAGGGCGAGGGCGAGCCAGGCCAGCAGCAGATTCCACGCCCACTGCTGCGGGTCCTCGGTGAGCGGGACGTACGAGGGGTACGGCAGCCACTGGAGCCAGGAGCAGAAGAGCAGGAGCAGCAGGATGCCCGTGATGAACACCGGGGTCGCCGTGCCGACCAACGTGAAGCCGGTCAGGGCCCGTTCGGTGACGGTGCCGCGCCGCAGCGCGGACAGCAGGCCGGTGCCGACGCCGATGACCAGCCACAGCACCATCGCGCCGAAGGCGAGCGACGCGGTGGCGGGCAGCTTCTCGCCGACCATCGACGTGACGAGTTCGCCGGTGCGGTACGACTGGCCGAGGCAGGGCGCCGGGCAGTGCAGCACATCGGTGCCGGTGCTGTAGTCGTGACCGGCGACGATGCCGCTGAGGAAGTGCCAGAACTGCACGTACACCGGGTCGTCGAGGCCCATCTGGCCGCGGATCTGCACGATCTGCGCGGTCGAGCACTTGGGCCCGCAGGCCAGCCGGGCCGCGTCGCCGGGCGCGAGGTAGAAGCACGCGTAGAGCACGGCGGCCAGGACAAGGAGGACGACGAGGGCCTGGAAGAGCCGCCGCCCGAGGAAGCGGATCACGCGCCGTCCACCGCCTTGGTGTCCGAGGCGCGGTCAGCCGTATCCGTCGCGGCCGTGTCCGAAGAAGCCGCGTCCCTCGGACCCGCAACCGTCGGACCCGCGTCCGAGGAAGCCGCGTCCGAAGAAGCCGCGTCCGAAGAAGCGTCCGCCTTCGCCGACTTCCGTCCCGTCCCCACCCGCAGCCTGCTGGCGACCCGCGGGTCCAGGGCCGTCCGCACACCGTCCGCGAAGACGGTGAAGGCGAGCACGGTCACGAAGAGCAGGAGGGCGGGCAGCAGGACGTACGCGGAGTCGGCCTGGTACCAGGTCGAGGCGCTGGAGAGCATCTGCCCCCAGGAGGGGGTGGGCGGGGTGACCCCGATGCCGAGGAAGGACAGGCCCGCCTCGGAGACGATGTTGGAGGGCAGCAGGATCGCCGCGTAGGTGACGACGGGCGCGACGAGCGCGGGCAGCAGTTCGCGGCGCGCGGTCCGCCACCGGCTGGAGCCCGCGAGCCGTGAAGCGGCCACGTAGTCGAGGGACTTGAGGGTGAGCACCTGCGCGCGGACGATCTTCGCGATGCCGCCCCAGGCGAGCAGCCCGAGGACCAGCATCAGCAGCACGGGCCGCGGGAAGCCGTCGGGGACGACCGCGAGCAGCGCGATGGCGAAGATCAGCGCGGGCATGGTGACGAAGACGTCGGTGATCCGGCTGAGCACGCTGTCGAGGAACCGGTTGCCCAGGCCCGCGCCCAGGCCGAGGGCCACGCCGAGCGCGACCTGGAGGACGGTGGCGCCGAGGGCCACGACGAGCGAGATCCGCGAGCCGTAGACGAGCCGGGCGAACAGGTCGCGTCCGGTGCCGGGTTCGAGGCCGAGCCAGTGGCTGCCGGAGACCCCGCCGAAGGTGCCGACCGGTACGCCGCCGGCCGCGGAGTCGACCAGGTCGGCGTGGTAGGTGGTGGTGTCCTGCCCTTCGAGCGCGGCGAGCAGCGGTGCCGCCACCGCGACCAGGACGAACAGGACGATGACGGCGCCGCCGACGAGGGCCGCGCGCTGTCCGCGCAGCCGCCGCCAGATCTGCCGGGCCCCGGAGGGGGGCGCCGCGGTGGCGGCGCCCTCCCCCGCGGCCGAGACGGCCGAGAGTGCTTCGACGGTCACGGACTACTTCACCGCGGCCTGCGAGATGTCCAGCACACCGGTCCAGTCGCTGATCACGACGTTCTTGATGTTCTTGCCGAACAGCCGCTTGTAGACGGGGTGGAACAGCGGCACGGTGAGCGCCTGCTCGCCGATCCGCTTGTCCAGCGCGCCCCAGCGGACGGCGGCGGCCTTGAGGTCGGTGATCTTGTTGATCTGGTCGATCTCGTTGTTCACGGCCGGGTCGTCGAGCTGCGCGTTGTTGAAGTTGGCGCCGTCCTTGACGATCTGGCGGCCGTCGAAGATCGGGCCGAGGAAGGGGCCGCCGGACGGCCAGTCCGCGCCCCAGCCGGTGAGGAAGAAGCCGGGCTCGGTCTTCAGGGTGTGGATCTTGTCGGAGAAGGCCGCGTGCTCCTGGCCGTCGAGCTTGACGGTGATCCCGGCCGCCTTGAGCGCCTCCTGGACGGCGGTGGCGACCTCGGGGCCCTGCTCGTCGCCCTTGGTGACGTCGTGGGTGAGCGAGACGGTCAGCCCGTTGGGGTAACCGGCCTCCTTCAGCAGCTCCTTGGCCTTGGCCGGGTCACCGGTCTTGCCCGCGGGGAACGGGTCGTAGGCGGTGTAGCCGAAGGACGCCTGCGCGGGCAGGAAGGTGGTGGCCGGGTCGTTGAGCGACGAGCCGCCCTGCGCGTTGATCACCGTGGTGCGGTTGATCGCGTACGCGATGGCCTGCCGCACCTTGATGTTGTCGAACGGCTTCACCTTCGGGTTGAAGGCGATGTAGTCGGTGTAGCCGAAGTGCCCGGTGCCGACCCGCTGGGCGAGGTTCTTGTCGCCGGTCACCTTGGCCAGCTCGGCCGGGCCGAGGTTGGTGTCGGTGGTGACCGCGTCCGCGTCCTTGCCGACGCCCGCCGCCAGACGCTGGTTGATCACGGCCTGGTCGAGGCCGGACTGCACATCGATGGTGTCGGGGTACGCCTTGCGCTGGTCGTCGGTGGCGGCCGACCAGTTGGGGTTGCGCTTCAGCACCAGGTGCTCGCCGTTGTTCTCGTTGCTGACCACCTTGTACGGGCCGGAGGAGACCGGGTGCGCCGCGTATTTGGTGCCGGTGTCCTTGGCCTTGGGCACCGGCGCGAAGGAGGTCTGCGTGGCGAGCAGCGGGAATTCGCCCTCGGGCTTGTTCAGATGGAAGACGATGGTCTTCGCGTCGGGCGTCTCGATCGAGGACAGGCCCTTGGGGTCCTTGTACGGGCCCTGGTAGTCGGCCGCGCCGACCAGCCAGTCCCGCAGGTAGGGCGCGCCGCCGGACAGCTCGGCGGCGAAGGACCGCTCGATGTCGTACTTGATGTCGGCGGTGGTGATGGGCGAGCCGTCCTCGTACTTCAGGCCGTCCTTGAGGTGGTACGTCCACACCGTGGCGTTCTCGCTGGGCTCGCCGGTGGTGGTGGCCAGGTCGGGGACGACCTTGGCGCCCGCGGCGCCGTCCGCGCGGTTGCGGGTGGTGAGCGTCCGGTAGACCAGCGACGGCACGTTGCCGCCGCCGGAGGTGTAGAGCCGGGCGGGGTCGAAGTTCTCCTGCGCCTGGTTGTTCAGGACGTACAGCGTGCCGCCCTTGCCCGGCTTGCCGTCGCCGCCCGCCTTGGCGTCGTCACCGTTCTTGGGGCCGCAGGCGACGGCCCCTCCGGCAAGGGCCAGACCGACGGCGATCACGCCTATGCGGCGGGATGTGGAGGACAGTTGACGCATCAGAGGAACCTTTCGCGGCAGCGAGGAGGGGCGCGCACAGCGGTGCGCGCGGAAAAGCGGAAACGGGTCGTGACGTGCGGGACCGAAGGGTCCGGCCGGAGCAGCCCGTGGCGGAGGAGACGCCGTCCTGTGACGGCGGCCGGGCCTCTACGCGGTGGGGCTGGATGCGGTCAGCGACAGTGAACGTCGGCGACGCAGTGCGCGGCCACGCCGATGAGCGCCAGCTCGATGCCGGCGCGTGCATACGGATGTGCGTGGTGGTGCTGCATGGACAGAAGCGTGCAGCGACGCGACACCAATTGTCAAAGCCAGATCAATGCGATCTCAAACGATCACTTATGGATCGCACCGCTGAGCGGGTCCGCGCCTACGGGATGCGGACGGCTCCGCCTACGGGAACGGCCACGCGTTCGGCTTGCACGTGGGGCCGCCGTCGAGCGACAGGAACTTGGTCTGCTGCATCATCACCGGGGCCGGGGCGCCCTCCTTGGGACAGCCGACGTGGCTGTGCCCGAGACGGTGCCCGACCTCGTGGTTGATCAGCATCTGCCGGTACTCGTGCACCCGCGCGGCGCCGTACGTACTGGCACCCTGCGCCCACCGGTAGGCGTTGATCATCGTGCGCGGAGTTGACGCGGAGTCACATGACACGTTCTCAACTGTCGTGTCCAGACCGGACTTCGCGCACCACTTCGCGGTGGTGCCGGGACTGGCGAGCGTAATGACGATGTCCGCGGGGCCGGTTGAGACCCGCTCGAAGGACATCTGTCCGCCGTGGCCCCAACTCCGGCTGTCGTTCAGGGTCTTGAAGACGGAGTCGCTGAAGAGCTGCGCGTTCAGCGGCAGCCCGCGCTCGACGTCCACCCGGAAGCGCATGACCTTGCCCTTGCCCGGCGCGGCCTGGTGGCCGCCGACCGTGCTGAAGGCGCCGGACAGCCTCAGGTCCGGGTCCAGCGGATAGAGCTTGGCCATCAGCTCGTCGTACGTGGCGGCGGCGGGCGTCGCCGCCGGGGCCCCCGCGGGCGCGCTCGCCGCGCCGGACGCACGGTCCTGCGAGCGCGACGCCTCGTCGGCCGCCGAGCGCGTCGCGGTGTCCTTGCCGCTGTCCTCGCTGTGCCGTTTCTCACTTCCGCCCACCTGTCCCGCGACCACCACGGCGAGCACCGTGACGACGGCCGCGGCGGCGATCCCGCTGAGCGTGCGCCCCTTGCCGCCGGATTTGGTGTCCACGGCCGTGCCCGCGTCCTCCTCCGGCTCCGGGTCCGGCTCGGGCGCGGCGGCCGGGCCGCCCGGCGGCGGGTCCGCGGGCCCTTCGGGCTCCTGCGGTCCGAAGGCGTCGAGGAATTCCTGCCGCGGGCGCGGGATCAGTCGGCCCGGCGCCTGCATCTGGCCGGGGCCGGGCGCCGACGCGTGCCGGGCGTACGAGCCCTGCCCCTGGCCCAGCGCGGGTCCCGCGGGCGGGGAGCTCAGCGCGGACGCCGTGTCGTACGCCTCCCAGTCCTCCGCCCACTCGTCGACGAGGTCGAAGGGCAGCTCACGGGTGCGCGGCGGCCCGGAGTAGCGGCCGGTGTCCGCCGCCCAGTCGTCGGCCGGGCCCCACGCGGTGTGCTCGCGGTGCTCGGGGTGGGCGGGCGCCGGACCGCCGTGGTCCTGCGGCCGGTACTGCGGGAAGCTCCCCGTGTCGTGGCCGGACAGCGGGCCGGGACCGCGGCGACGGCGCCCGCTGCCGGGGACGCCGGGCCGCAGGGGTCCTGGGACGCCCGGCGTTCCGGGCGCGCCCGGAACGCCGTTGTCACGGCCGTCCTGACCGTCCCGCGCGCTGTGCTTACCCACGTCGCCCACCCACGTCCTCGATCAGCTCCCGGTCGCCTCGGCGCCGACGGGCCCCGTGTCCGTACGGCCCCGGCCGTCGTCCTCGGCTTCCGCGACCTCGTCCTGGAGGTCACGGAAGCCCCGGGCCACCAGCTCGGGGTGCTCCATCATCGCCACATGGCCGCCGTCGGGGATGACCAACAGCCGGGAATCGCGGAAAGCCCTGGACGCCCGGCGGGCGACCTTGACCGAGACGAGCTTGTCCCGGCCTCCGTACACGAGCAGCGTAGGGGCGAGGACGCGCTCCGCCTGCCGCCACAGCGAATGCTGGCCACCGAGCGTGTACGCGTCCACGATCCCACGGGTGGAACGCACCATGACGTCCCAGAAATACGGCAGTTCGATCCGCCGCTGGTATTCGACGACCGCGTCGGCGCGGGCCTGCTCGCCGACCACCCCCGGGTCGCCGTAACAGAGCGCCAGCAGCTCCTGGGTTCTGCGCTCGGCCGGCCAGTTCCTCGTCGCGCGCAGATACAGCGCGGGGACGCCGGGCACCGAGAGCAGCCCGGTGGGCCAGGCGGTGCGCTGCGGCGGCAGTTCGGGGAGCGCGGGCGAGACCAGGGTGAGGGTGCGGACCAGGTCCGGCCGGGCGGCGGCGACCTTGACGGCCACCGCGCCGCCCAGCGAATTCCCGAAGAGGTGGACCGGGCCGCGGCGCTCGGCCTCCAGCAGCCGGACCACCGCCCGCGCGTGCCCCGGGATCGAGTAGTCGCCGTCGTCGGGCGGCGGGGAATGGCCGAATCCCGGCAGGTCCAGCGCCTGTCCCGCGACCCGGTCGGCCAGCGCGGCCATCAGCGCCGACCAGTTCTGCGAGGAGCCGCCGAGGCCGTGCACGAAGAGCGCGGGCGCCGTCCCCGGCCCGTCCGTACCGCGCGATCTGACCACCAGGGTGAGGCCGGGCAGGCTCGCCGTGCGCACCGATTCCCCCGGGGCGAGCCGCGGCCCGGGCGGGAGTACGACCGCCGGTTCTGCGGCCGTCTGGGGAACGTCGGTCGAGGGCATGGATGAATGTTACGAGACGATCACGCGTACGGCCGCGTGTTCGCGGTCACAAGAACCTCCGCAAGGGCCGGAAGCCGCCACGCGCTCCGACGGGCGCGCGCCGCACACCGCGGCCGGGAAGCCGCCATGCACGCGCCTGCCCGGCCGCCTAGGCTCAAGGGTGAGGCAAGAGAAGGAGGGGCCATGTCCGAGAACACCGGGAACGGCAGCGGGGACATCGAACGCTTCGAGCGTGAGGCCGACGAATTCGACGCCGCCCAGATCGCCCGCGACACCGATCTGGATCTGGAAGCGCCGGAGGCCGACACCGCCGAACAGCACGCGGAACTGCTCCAGCAGCACGACGAACCGATCACCGCGCGCCCCTCCCACCAGGTGGAAGAGGCTGATCCGGCCGACGCGGCGGAGCAGCGCAGGGTCGTCGCGCCGGACGAGGACGACTACCGCTGACGGTCGCCGCTCACCGACGGATACCGCAGGCGCTCTCGCGCGGAGGTTCCAGGTAGTGAGAATGTGCGACCGCACGGCGCACAGGGTCGTTACTGAAAAGTACGATGGCCATCGCAGTGTTCTTTCGTTCCTCACTTCAGATTTGGGAGGCGGCGTGACAGCCATCGAGCAAGCTCAGGCGAGGCCGCGCGGCACACGCCTGCCCCGCCGGGCCCGACGTGAACAATTGCTGGGCGCGGCCCAGGAAGTCTTCGTGGCGCAGGGTTACCACTCGGCCGCGATGGACGACATCGCCGAGCGGGCCGGCGTGAGCAAGCCCGTGCTCTACCAGCACTTCCCCGGCAAGCTGGAGCTCTACCTCGCGCTGCTCGACCAGCACTGCGAGTCCCTGCTGCACTCGGTGCGGACCGCGCTGGCGTCCACCACGGACAACAAGAAGCGCGTCGAGGCCACCATGGACGCGTACTTCGCGTACGTCGAGGACGAGGGCGGCGCCTTCCGGCTGGTCTTCGAGTCCGACCTGACCAACGAGCCCGCGGTCCGCGAGCGCGTCGACAAGGTCTCGCTCCAGTGCGCCGAGGCGATCAGCGAGGTCATCGCGGAGGACACCGGGCTCTCCCGCGACCAGTCGATGCTGCTGGCCGTCGGCCTCGGCGGTGTCTCCCAGGTCGTCGCCCGCTACTGGCTGGCGAGCCAGAGCACCGTGCCGCGCGACACCGCGGTGGACCTGCTGACCTCCCTGGCCTGGCGCGGTATCGCCGGATTCCCGCTGCACGGCGCGGAGGGCCACCACTGAGGCGGTGCCCCGCCGCCCCTCCCCGTCGCCTCGGGCCTGTTCGCTCACGGCGTTGCCGAGGTACGGATTTCCACCGGCCGCTCCGGGCTAGTCTTTGCTGCGTACGGCGCGAAACCAACCGCGCACACCGCCAGACCATCGGAGGTATCCAAGCCGTGGAGGTCAAGATCGGCGTGCAGCACGCGCCGCGCGAGATCAACATCGAGAGCGCGCAGTCCGTCGCGGAGGTCGAGCAGGCCGTCGCCGACGCGCTGTCCGGCGCCTCGAAGCTGCTGAGTCTGACGGATGAGCACGGCCGCAAGGTCCTGATCCCCGCCGACCGGCTCGCGTACGTGGAGATCGGCGAGCCGTCCGCCCGCAAGGTCGGTTTCGGCGCTTCGCTCTGAACGTCCGGCCCTGAAAGGGGCCGAAAGGGCGGCAACCGGTGCAACCGGTTGCCGCCCTTCGTTTTGTCCCGGCCTCCACGGGGGTAGGACCAGAGCGCACCGGTCCGTACCAGCCGTACCACCGGAAAGGGACCACGATGCTCTGGGAAGCCGTCGCCTACGTCGCCCTCGGGCTCGGCGCCGCCTACGCGGCCGCCCGCCTCTTCCCGCTCCGGCTCCCGTTGAGTCCGCTGCTGCTGGCCACAGGACCGATCGCCGCGCTGCTCGGCGGCCTCGTCACCCGCACGATCGTCGGCCCCGGCCACCCCGAGGCGACGCTGCCCGCCGCGCTGGCGGTGGGGGCGGCCATGCTGAGTGTCCTGGCCCGCCCGCCGAAGCGTGGCCGCCATGCCAAAGTGACCGCGTCGAGCGTCTGACGCGGCCACCGGCGTCCTCAGGAGTCGTGACGGGACCGGGCGTGACGGGGTGGAGAGTTACGGGGTGAGGCGTTACGCGGCCAGGCCCAGCGCGGCCATCCGCTTGGTGTGCGCCTCGGTGATCCGCGAGAACATCCGCCCGACCTCCGCGAGGTCGAAGCCGTCGGCGACCCCGCCGACGAGCATGGTGGACAGCGCGTCGCGGTCGGCGACCACCCGCTGCGCCTGCGACAGGGCCTCGCCCATCAGCCGCCGCGCCCACAGCGCGAGCCGCCCGCCGACGCGCGGCTCGGCGGCGATGGCGGCGCGCACCTTCTCCACGGCGAAGGTCGCGTGCCCGGTGTCGTCCAGGACCGCGAGCACCAGCGTGCGCGTATCGGTGTCGAGCCGGGCGGCGACCTCGCGGTAGAAGTCGGAGGCGATGGAGTCGCCGACGTACGCCTTGACGAGCCCTTCGAGCCAGTCCGAGGGCGCGGTCTGCCGGTGGAATTCGTCGAGCGCGGCGCCGAAGGGCTGCATCGCCTTGTTCGCCGACTCGCCGATCTCGGTGAGCCGGTCGCGCAGCCGCTCGAAGTGGTGGAATTCGGCGGCGGCCATCGCGGCCAGCTCCGCCTTGTCCTCCAGGGTCGGGGCGAGTTTCGCGTCGTCCGCGAGCCGTTCGAAAGCGGCCAGCTCGCCGTACGCCAGGGCCCCGAGCAGATCGACGACGGCGGCCCGGTACTGCGGGTCCGCGGACGCGGCGGTCCAGTCCTGGGCGGCGATTCCGGTGGCGGGCGTGGTGTTCTCGTCAGGCGTCTCCATGCTGGGCACAATAGCCAAGTCGGAGCGGCCCGTACGCACCCGTGCGGTGATCTTCGCGGGGCCGGTGACAGGCCGATGACGTGCCGGTGCCGTCCCGAACGAAACATTTGATCGGGTGCAGCTACGTGTTTCCGGGGTAGAGTGGTATTGCACCCGCCGAAAATCGGCTTGCTTCCGATCCTCGGCGGGCGACGTATGCAACACCTGGATGCCCGGTCGGTGGCCCGATCGGCTCCGACACCGACCGCCCTCCTGACATCGGGAGGGGCCCACTCGCGACACAAGCGAGGGCAGCGGTCCCGCGCTGAACAGCCGCCCACGGCTGTACGACACCTCTGCGCGGTCAGTGACCGGCGTCGTCTTTTCCGCGACACGGCCGCTCGACCCCCCTCGCCGCACAGTGCCGCGTCTCACAGAAGAGGCAAGCATCCTGTCCACCACCACGACTTTCCGCAGTCTCGGCATCCTGGCCGAGACCGCCGAGGCACTTGAGGCCGTCGGCATCATCACCCCCTTCCCGATCCAGGAGATGACGCTCCCGGTCGCCCTCGCGGGCAACGACGTCATCGGCCAGGCCAAGACCGGCACGGGCAAGACCCTCGGTTTCGGTCTGCCACTGCTGGAGCGCGTCACCGTGACCGCCGACGTCGAGGCCGGGCGCGCCACCGCCGACCGGCTCACCGACGCCCCGCAGGCCCTGGTCGTCGTCCCCACCCGCGAGCTGTGCCAGCAGGTCACCAACGACCTGCTGACGGCCGGCAAGGTCCGGAACGTACGCGTGCTCGCGATCTACGGCGGCCGGGCGTACGAGCCGCAGGTCGACGCGCTCAAGAAGGGCGTCGACGTGATCGTCGGCACCCCGGGCCGCCTGCTGGACCTCGCGGGCCAGAAGAAGCTCGATCTCAAGCACATCCGTTCGCTCGTCCTGGACGAGGCCGACGAGATGCTCGACCTGGGCTTCCTGCCCGACGTCGAGAAGATCATGGGCATGCTGCCGGTCAAGCGGCAGACGATGCTGTTCTCCGCGACCATGCCCGGCGCCGTGATCAACCTGGCCCGCCGCTACATGTCGCAGCCCACCCACATCCGCGCCACCGCGCCGGACGACGAAGGCGCGACCGTCGCGAACACCACGCAGCACGTCTTCCGCGCCCACTCGCTGGACAAGGTCGAGCTGGTCTCCCGCATCCTCCAGGCCGAGGGCCGCGGTCTCGCGATGATCTTCTGCCGTACGAAGCGGACCGCCGCCGACGTCGCCGAGCAGTTGGAGAAGCGCGGTTTCGCCTCCGGCGCGGTCCACGGCGACCTCGGCCAGGGCGCGCGCGAGCAGGCGCTGCGGGCGTTCCGCAACGGCAAGGTCGACGTGCTGGTCTGCACCGACGTGGCCGCGCGCGGTATCGACGTCGAGGGCGTCACGCACGTCATCAACTACCAGACGCCCGAGGACGAGAAGACCTACCTCCACCGCATCGGCCGCACCGGCCGCGCGGGCGCCTCGGGTATCGCGATCACGCTGGTCGACTGGGACGACATCCCGCGCTGGCAGCTCATCAACAAGGCGCTGGTGCTGTCCTTCAACGACCCGGAGGAGACGTACTCGACGTCTCCGCACCTCTACGAGCTGCTGGGCATCCCGGTCGGCACGAAGGGGATACTGCCTCGGGCGGACCGGACGCGTGCCGGTCTTGACGCCGAGGTCGTCGAGGACCTGGGCGAGACCGGTGGCCGCGGCGCCCGTGGCAACGGCCGTCGGCCGGCCGGCGGCAAGCCCGCCGCCGCGCCCGTCGAGGACCGCCCGGCCCGTACGCGCACTCCGCGCCAGCGCCGCCGCACGCGCGGTGGCGAGGCCGCGTCGGATACGGCCACCACGTCGGCCGTCGCCGCCGAAGCCGTGGAGTCCGCCGTCGCGGTCTCCCAGCCCGGCACGGACGAGACGGCCGCGCCCCGCACCCCGCGCCGCCGTCGTCGTACGCGCGGCGCCGCTCCCGAGGCGGTCGCCGTGGAGACGGTGACGGCTGTCGAGCCGGTCGCCGCCGCTCCGGTCGCCGAGGAGGCCCCCAAGGCACCGCGCCGCCGCCTGCGCAAGGCCGCCGCTGAGCCGGTCGGTGCGGAGACTCCGGTCGCCGCCGTGGTCACGCCGGTGGTCGAGGAGGAGGCGCCCAAGGCGCCCCGCCGCCCGGCCCGCCGCTCGATCCTCAACGGCGAGCCCGAGGAGACCGCGGCCCCGGTCACCCCGGTCGCCGAGGAGGCGCCCAAGGCACCGCGCCGCCGCACCCGCAAGGCGGTCGCCGAGGCGCCCGCCGCGGTGACGCCGGTGGTCGAGGAGGAGGCACCCAAGGCGCCCCGCCGCCCGGCCCGCCGCTCGATCCTCAACGGCGAGCCCGAGGAGACCGCGGCCCCGGTCACCCCGGTCGCGGACGAGGCGCCCAAGACGCCGCGCCGCCGCACCCGCAAGGCCGCGACGGCCGTCACCGCCGAGGTGCCCGCACCCGCGGTCGCGCCGGAGGCGGAGAGCACCGCGGACGCGCCGAAGCCGGTGCGCAAGCGGGCGCCCCGCAAGACCGCCGCCGCTGCCGCGGCGGTCGAGGTCGCCGAGGTACCGGCTCCCGCCACGGCGGGGGACGAGGCGCCGAAGACCCCGCGCCGCCATACTCGCAAGGCGGTCGCCGCGACGGCCGCGGACGAGGGCTGACCTCGGCCGTCTCCGCCGCCGCACCCGTACGGACGAACGCCCCCGGCCCCTCGGCCGGGGGCGTTCGCGTGCCGGGGACACCGGGATCGGGCGGAGGCAACCTGTCGGACATATGCACCGCGTAATCTCGGTTCATGAGCCGACCCACTGCCCTGGATCTGCCGGAGAACGCATCCGCCCATCGGCTGGAGACGGCCCGCGGATCCTTCGCCGTACTCGACGCCTCCCCCGCCCCCGACGCCCCGCCGCGCGGCACCGCGCTGCTTGTGCCCGGCTTCACCGGCAGCAAGGAGGACTTCCTCCCGCTGCTCACCCCGCTGTCGGCGGCCGGTTTCCGGGTGGTGGCGGTGGACGGCCGCGGCCAGTACGAGTCGGGCGGCCCGCGCGAGGAGAGCGCCTACGCGCAGGGCGAGTTGGCGGCCGACGTGGTCGCGCAGACGGCGGCGCTCGCGGCGGACGGCGGGGGCGGCCCCGTGCATCTGCTGGGCCACTCGCTGGGCGGTCTCGTCGTACGGGCGGCGGTGATCGACCAAGGTCCCGGCGCGTGGGCGTCGTTGACGCTGATGAGCACGGGTCCGGGTGCGATCTCCGAGGAACAACAGACCCGCACCCAGTTGTTGATCGATGTGCTGCCGGTGATGGATCTGGAGGCCGTCTGGCAGGCGATGCGGTCGATGGACGCGGAGAACGGCGAGCAGCCGGACACCCCGCCCGCCGTCGAGGCGTTTCTGCACCGCCGCTGGGTGACTACGCTGCCAGAGCAACTCGCTGTCACCGCACGGCAGTTGATGGACGAGCCGGACCGGGTGGACGAGCTGGCCGCGGCCGGGCCGCTGCCGAAGCTGGTGATCTCGGGCGAGGTCGACCATGTGTGGCCGCCGTCGTGGATGGACGCGATGGCGACTCGGCTGGGCGCCGAGCGCGCGGTGATCAAGGGCGCGGAGCACTCGCCGAACACCGAGCGTCCCGCCGAGACGGCGGCGGCGCTGATCGCCTTCTGGACCGGCGGCGCGGGGGACTTCGGCACAAGCCTTACCGGTGAGTAATTAGATCGAGAAAGTGTTTCTTTAGTCTAGGGAATGTTTTCGAGGGGGTGTTGGTTGACTACACATGTAACGAGCGACGAAGGGAGAAGCCCCATGCGCTTCGAGATCATGCGACTCGACGACCGAAACGGCAACGCCGTGGACAGCACCGTCGTGGACGCCTCCGCCGTCAACAAGATCGTGCAGCAGGCCGCTGCCATAGGCCAGCGCATCTACATCCGCCCCGCGGACTGACGACACCACAGGGCCTGGCCCACCGCATCGGCGCCCCGTACATGAAGACGTACGGGGCGCTTTCGCGTGTCCGGGGGCCCGGCGGGGGCCACGGGAGGCCGTGGGACGGGCCGCGGGAGGCCGTGGGAGGGGCTGCGGCAGGGCTCAACCCTCGCCGTGGATGAAGCCGAAGATGCCGTTGGCGACCTGCTGGACGGCGATGGCCGACAGGAGCATGCCCGACAGCCGGGTCACCAGCACCACACCGCCCTCCTTGATCAGCCGGATGATCGCCAGCGAGTACCGCATCGTCAGCCACAGCACGGCGTGCATCGCGATGATCGCCACCCACACCGACAGCTGCTGACCGAACCCGTCCGCGTGCTGCACCGCCAGGATCACGGTCACGATCGCGCCGGGCCCCGCCAGCAGCGGCATCCCCAGCGGCACCAGCGCGACGTTCACGTCCTTCGTCTGCGTCGGCTCGTCCGCCTTCCCGGTCAGCAGATCCAGCGCGATCAGCAGAAGCAGCAGCCCGCCCGCCACGCGCAGCGCGGGCACCGACACATGCAGATAGTCGAGGATCTGCTGCCCGCAGATCCCGAACACCGTGATCACCCCGAGCGCCACCAGCGCCGCCTGCCACGCCATCCGGCGCTGCACCTTCGTGGCGCGCCCCGAGGTCAGCGCGAGAAAAATGGGCGTGATACCGGGCGGATCCATGATCACGAAGAGCGTGACGAATACCGACCCGAAGAGGGTGACGTCGAACATGGGGCGACTTTCTGGTGAGGGGGGCGAGTCGGGCTGCGCCCGGCAGACGGCGTGTGGGGGGGACGGGCCCACCGGGCCGGCGGAAACCCCCGCGGGAGGCTGTCAGCCGACATCACATCCGCACGGGTGGCTGGGGGCCGGAAAACGCACCGCGCCGCAGGCGCGGGAAGAGGCCCGGGGGCTCCCCGAAGCGAGGAGCGGGGCCACGTAGTGGCGCTAGACGGCGCTGATGGGTACCGCGCCCGTCGCCCGCCGGGCGATCTCGCGGTAGACCTCGGGGTCGGTGACGCAGTCGCCGAGACGGCAGGTCTTGCGACTGCCGTGATAGTCGCTCGACCCGGTGGCGAGCAGCCCCGTCTCGGCCGCGAAGGCCCGC
This sequence comes from Streptomyces sp. NPDC008139, assembly GCF_042957025.1. NCBI lineage: Bacteria > Bacillati > Actinomycetota > Actinomycetes > Kitasatosporales > Streptomycetaceae > Streptomyces > Streptomyces sp. NPDC008139. The sequence continues at coordinate 220,049 of NZ_JBIBHM010000013.1, read as the reverse complement.
AGCCGGGCCCTGGTCGGGGCGTCGTGGTCCACGTGGTCGACCTCGATCCCGTCGAGCCCGGCCGACGCCAGTTCCGCTATCACCGACTCCGGTACGGTCTCGCCGCGCGTGTGCGCGCCGGGGTGCGCGAAGACGGTGACCCCGCCCGCGCCCTTCACCAGCCGTACCGCGTCGAAGGGGTCCAGCTCGTGCTTGGGTACGTAGGCCCGCCCGGCGTTCGTCAGCCAGTCGTCCGTGAAGGCGTCGGAGACGGTGGGGACCACGCCGAGCTCCACCATGGCGGTCGCGATGTGGGGGCGGCCGACGGAGCCGTCCCCGGCGATGGCGGCCACCCGCTCCCAGGTCACGGGCACGCCCAGCTCCTGGAGCTTCGCCACCATGGCCCGCGCCCTCGGCACCCGGTCGTCCCGTACCAGCTCCCGCTCCCGGTACAGCTCCGGCTCCTGCGGGTCGAACAGGTACGCCAGCATGTGCATGCTGATCCCGTCGATCCGACAGGACAGCTCCGCGCCGGTGACCAGCGTCAACGGCACCGTCAGCTCGCGCAGCGCCGCCGTCGCCTCCGCGTACCCGCCCACCGTGTCGTGGTCCGTCAGCGCCACGACGTCCAGACCGGCCCCCGCCGCGTTCCGCACCAGCTCGGCGGGCGCGTCGGTGCCGTCACTCGCGGTGGAGTGAGCGTGCAAATCAATCCGCACCGGGGCGCTCCGCTGGGCAGTAGTGTCTTCTCGGCCAGCCGCCAGCATAAGCCTTCCCCCCACCCCGCCCGCCGCTGGTACGTCGCCCCCGCAGCCCCTCCGCCCCTCACGGGGACCACCCACTTTCGCCCAGGTGGGCGGAGGACCTGATTTTTAGGGGCGCACCGTCTTTCGTCCGGAACTCCCGCAGGTCACCACCCGCCCCAGCGGGACAGATCGGATGTCGCCGGACCACCGGCCGGTGGGGGCGGGCCGCGCGGTTCCCCGCGCCCCTGACGGGGCCCACCGCCTTTCGTCCGGACGGCGAGCCGATCTTTTCAGGGGCGCGGGACTGTGTTTGATCTGCGGCCGCCGCCGCGCGGGCGCGCTCAACCACGACGCCCCCGCACGTCACCACCCGCCCCAGCGGGGCAGATCGGATGTCGCCGAACCACCCGCCGGTGGTGGCGGGCCGCGCAGTTCCCCGCGCCCCTGACGGGGCCCACCGCCTTTCGTCCGGACGGCGAGCCGATCTTTAAGGGGCGCGGGGCGCGCTCAGCCACGACGCTCCCGCACGTCACCACCCGCACCAGCGGGGCAGATCGGATGTCGCCGGACCACCGGCCGGTGGGGGCGGGCCGCGCGGTTCCCCGCGCCCCTGGGGCGTGCCCACTGGCGCGAGGTGGACGTACAGGGGCGTGCCCCTGAAGAGCGAGCACCTGGCGCAAGGCGCGGGTAGGGGGTGGGGTGGCCCCCCGGGAGGGGTCAGGCGAGGAGGCGGGGGGAGAGGGCGCCGCAGGGGAGCATGTCGACCTCGGCCCCGGCGTCGCGGAGGTCGGTGAGGACGAGCTCGTCGTACATGAGGAGCCCGGTCTGCTCGGGCCAGACGATGGCCCAGAGCCAGAGCCCGCGGGCCTCGCCGGCGAAGACGACGCGGTCGTCGGGGGCGCCGTTGACGTGCCAGAGAGGAGTCGGCCGCCCGGCGGCGAGCACCTTGGCGTGCGGGGGCTTGTCGACGCACATGCCGGGCCCCGGATCGGGCCCGGGAATCCCGGCATGGCGGGCGCCGAGCCCGACGCCCAGCTCCTCGGCGATGAGCATGAGTTCACCGGGTCCGCCGAGCGGACCGGGTCCCGAGCAGGCCACGGCGGTGGCCCGTCCGCCGCTGCGGTCGTCACCCGCGGCGGCGACGCCGGAGAAGAGCCAGCCGACCGGCAGGGGCCACGGCATCCAGACGGGCACCTGGGCGCGGTGTACGACGACGCCGAGCGCCTCGACGCTCGGGGGCACGACGGGTTGCAGCGGATACACGGTCCCGTGCTCGTCGCACTGCCAGGAGTCGGCGAAGAGGCCGGGCGCTCGCACCCTGCCACCGCACTTCGGGCAACTGGGTTCGCCCCTCATAACGCCCAACGGTCCTCCGGGTGCGTGCCCCCGTCAAGGACGATCACCCAGGTGGTTCAGCGACACCACGCGTCTGGCGGAGCGCGGGACGCGACCGCGACCGGCGGCCCGGATCAGCCGAGGGCCACGGCCCCGCGCAGCGGATCACGGAGGTCCGTGCCGTGCGAGAGCCAGCGTTCCTGGAGAGCGGCGGCGCCGTGCACCCGCTTCCAGGCGGCCTCGGTGTGGGTCATCGGCAGCAGCGGCAGGAAGCGGACGGGGTCGAGCGGCGGGTCGAGGGCGTCGAGCACCAGATCCTCGACCAGGCCGCCGCCCTCGGCGACGAGCACGGCGGAGAAGGGCGCGCCCGGCCAGAGCGGCTCGCCGACGTCCAGCGAGTTGCCCGGGGCGACGACGACCCCTTCGACCTGCGGAGAGGCGCCGAGTACGGCGAGCGGCCGCAGCACCTTGTCGGTTTCGGCCACACCGGCGCGTACCGACAGCAGCAGTTCGGCGCGCGGGCCGCGTACGGGATCGGCGACGGTGGCGAGAGGATCGTTCATGGGCTGCGCCGACATCCCGAGGGTGGCGTATCGCAGCAGGTCACCGTCGCGGTAGCGGAGCACTTCGATGCGGTCGACGCCGAGGAACGTCACGGCGGCGCGCGCGTCCGGCGCGCCGAAGGCGGAGCGCAGTCGCGCCTCGACCTGCGTCAGGAGATCACCCATGCGGCGAGCATAGATCGCGTATGGAACCGGCCAAGCGCGGTCGAGGGGGCACGCGGACGCGCTAAGGTGGGGTGTTCATATACGACATCCCCCAGCGGGGCATGGCCGGAGGAGGTGGGGACTGCAGTGGATCCGAGTCGACCGTGCAGTACCGGCAGCTCTTCCGAACGCCGTCCCGTGATGTGAGCCTGCGCGCTACTTACCCGGCCCTTGTGCCGTGAAACGCGTGACCTCACGATCCTCACGATCTGCCCGCGGAGCGAATCCGCGTCGGAAGAGCGCCCTGAACTGCCTGGTGATCAGCCAGTACTGATCCCGTCCTGATCAGCATTCAGTGCGGCGTGATGCCGTCGGCCAGTCCGTGAAGGAGCTTGCCATGTCGATGATCCGTGATCTGCGCGCTGTCGTACGCCCCGCGCTGCGCAAGAGCACCGCGTCCTACGACTACGGACCGACTCACGACGTCTCCGCCGTCGGCAGCGCGGTGGTGGACTGCGCGGTCTACCGCGACGGCGTACGGTGCAGCGACACCGTCGGTCTCAGCGAGGCGCTGGCGAGCGTGCGGGCCGGGCGCAGCGGCGAGCAGTGCGACGGGCGCGACGGCTTCGTGTGGATCGGTCTGCACGAGCCGACCGAGCAGGAATTCGCCGGTATCGCCCAGGAGTTCGGCCTGCACCCGCTGGCGGTCGAGGACGCGGTCCACGCCCACCAGCGGCCGAAGCTGGAGCGGTACGACGACTCGCTGTTCACGGTCTTCAAGACGATCCGCTACGTCGAGCACGCCGAGCTGACCGCCACCAGCGAGGTGGTGGAGAGCGGCGAGGTGATGGTCTTCACCGGCCGGTATTTCGTGATCACCGTGCGGCACGGCAGCCACGGTTCGCTGCGCTCGCTGCGGCACCGCCTCGAGGACGACCCCGAACTGCTGGCCAAGGGCCCGTCCGCGGTGTTGCACGCCATCGCCGACCAGGTCGTGGACGACTACCTGGCTGTCACCGAGGCCGTGCAGGACGACATCGACGAGGTCGAGATCGACGTCTTCTCGGCCGAGAACGGCAAGTCGTCGCGCGGCGGCGACGCGGGCCGGATCTACCAGCTCAAGCGCGAGGTGCTGGAGTTCAAGCGCGCGGTGGCGCCGCTGCTGCGGCCGATGCAGGTGCTCGGCGAGCGGCCGATGCGGCTGATCGACCCGGAGATCCAGAAGTACTTCCGTGACGTCGCCGACCACGTGGCCCGCGTCCACGAGCAGGTCATGGGCTTCGACGACCTGCTGAACTCGATCCTCCAGGCCAACCTCGCGCAGGCCACCGTCGTGCAGAACGAGGACATGCGCAAGATCACCGCCTGGGCGGCGATCCTGGCCGTCCCGACGATGATCACCGGCGTGTACGGGATGAACTTCGACACGATGCCGGAGCTGCGCTGGAAGTTCGGCTATCCGACCGTGCTGATCGGCATCGTGGCGATCTGTTACGTGATCCACCGCGGCTTCCGGCGCAACGGCTGGCTCTAAACTCCGGCTCCGGCTCCGGCTCCGACGCGGGTCCGCGCTCCGGCTCCGACGCGGGTCCGCGCGGCGGCTCCGACGCGGGTCCGCGCGGCGCTCAGGCGGTCTTCCGGCGGTCGGCGAGGATCACCAGGGCCAGGCCCACGAGGATCACGCAGAGCGCCGGGTAGGCGGACCAGGCCGGGATCTGACCCAGCCACAGCGCGGCGATCAGCGCCGCGCCCGGCGTCTCCAGCAGGATCGCGGTGGAGGTGGTGGACGGGCCGAGGCCGCGTACCACCCGGTTGAGCAGCGAGTGCCCGAGCAGTTGCGCGACGACGGTGAGGGCGGCGATCTTCAGCCACGTACGGCCGTCGTAGCCGCCGAGCGCGGAGCCGGAGACCAGGCAGGTGACCAGCAGGACCGCGGCGGTGGTCGCGTAGCAGACGTAGGTGTACGCGGTCGTGCTCGCGGTCCTGCGCACCTCGGAGCCGAGCAGGACGTATCCGGCGGCGGCGATGCCGCCGCCGAGGGCCAGGGCGTCGCCCGCGAGGGCTCGGGTGTCGGTGGACAGGTCGATGCCGGTGAGGATGACGACGCCCACCACGGCGAGCGCGGTGCCCACCCACACCAGCCGGGGCGGCCGGTGGCCGCGTATCCGCAGGATGATCGTGGTCCAGATCGGCGTGGTGGTGCACAGCGCGGTCGAGGTGGCCACCGACGTCATCGACAGGCTCGGCAGCCAGAGCCCGAAGTGCAGCGCGAGCACCACACCGGCCAGCACCGAGAGCGTCAGCGCCCTGCGGCCCATCCGCCGCAGTTCGGCGCGGCCCCGCCACAGGGCGAACGGGCTGAGGACGCCGACCGCCATCGCGTTCCGCCAGAAGGCGATGGCGAGCGCCGGCGCGGCCGTCGAGGCGATCAGCGGGGCCGACATCGAGACGCTGGCGATGGCCACGGTGAGCAGCGTGAAGTCCAGCGTCCGCGTGGCGGCGGGCTCGGCGCCCGGCCCTCCCGCGGCGGCGGGCCCCGTACCGGTGTCCGGCAGCGGAAGCGCGGCGGCGGCGGGCTCGGCGGTCACGGGACTCCTCAGGCGGACGCGGTGCGGATACGGCTGGTGGTGGGACTGGGACTACGGCTACGGCTACGGCTACGGGTCGGCGGACGCGGCACGGCTGCCGATCACGTACGAGTCCACGCCCTGGACGTGTACCGGCCGAGGCGGCCGTGACGGTCCGGGGTCGTGGACGGCAGCCACCAGCGTAAGGCCCATGACGGACTCACGTACCTGTCGTACCGTCAGGCCGTGCCGCCGGGAGCCCCGCCCGGGGCCCAGTCGGTCCGGCACGTACGAGCCCGAGCCTTCGTGGGCAGGGGGCCGGATACGGACGGGCCCGTCCGGCCCCGGCGGGCAGGCCATAAAGTGGCGGCATGACGACCGCTGTGAGCGCAGAGCAGACCGCCCTCGTCGAGGAGGCCACCAAGAAGTCGGGCCTGGTGTGGGTGGACGGCCAGGCGCTGTGGCACGCGTGGGTGGACGGCGCGATGTGCGTGGTCGGCGGCGGGCCCGTCGAGCAGCCGCTGCCGCCGGGGCTCGCCGACGGCGGGCGCGCCACGGTCGTCGTCCGCAGCAAGGACAAGGGCGGGCGGCTGGTGGCCTGGACGGCCCTGGTCGCCCAACTGCCGCCGGACGGCGAGGCGTGGGAGGCGGCCGTCGCGGAGCTGAAGGGCAAGCGGCTCAACTCCGTCGACGCCGAGACGGTCACCGAGCGCTGGGCCCGCGACTGCCGGGTCTTCCGGCTGACGCCCGAGGGTGCCCCGGTCGAGCACCCCGGCGCGATGCCGGACGCCTCGGGCGCGGCGGTCCCGGCCGCGACCTCGGCCACGACCCGGCACCCGGTCCCGGCCGGTCTGCCGAAGCTGCTGGCCCGCCGCCGCAAGGCGTAGCGCGCCGGGCCTCGGTTACTTCGTCGTCACCGATTTGCCGTAGTCGACCACCGAGGACTTGTTCGGCGCCGCGAGCGTGAACTCCTCGCCCCAGTCGGAGAGGGTGAGCGTCCCCGCGTTGCCCGCGCGCTGGTAGCGCAGCGGGTAGGGCGTGCCCTTGAGGGAGACGTCGAGCGAGCCGCCCTTGGTGCCGTTGAGGGCGACGGTCCTGGTGTCGCCGACCTTGCGGTGGTCGCCGAGCTTGAGGTCGCCGTCGAGCACGAAGAGGTCGGCGAGCAGCACCTTCTTGTCGGTGAAGCCGCTGAACTGCTTGTACGCGGGGTCGTCGGTGGGCACCTTGACGTATTTGTCGTCGAGCTTCTGGGCGGCGGCCTTGCCGTTCTTGTCGGCGCCCGCGTCGCCGTAGAAGTCGGCGCCCGCCTTGAGGTAGAGGTCGGCGCCGACCCGCAGGAGCTGGAAGGTCGTGCCCTTGGTGGTGACCTCGCCGACGCCGCCGTTGTCCCGCAGCCGCATGTCGAGGCGGAAGCTCTGCCCCTTGCTGATCACCGTGCCCGCCAGGCGTACGGTCGGCGCGGTCTCGGCGGCGGTCTTCGCCTTCTGCTCGACGGTCGCGGGAGGCAGCTTGGCGACGCCGTTGGTGCCCGCGTCGGGGTCGCCGCCGAAGCCGAGGCATCCGGTGAGTACGGTCGCCGCGCACAGTGTTCCGAGAGCGGCGGCTGCGGTCCGGCGGCCGGGATACACGTGTTCTCGTCCTCCTGCGGAGACGGCGGGGGGCACCCCGGACGAGTCCGGGGAGGCGTCCAGAAGCTACCGCACGGTACCCCCGGCGAGCACCCCATGGGGCGGGCAAGATCGGCTGGGAGTAGCCTGGCGACGGATGACGAGTGGACCGGAGCAGCCCTCCGTGGACCGGTAGGAGGCCCCCCGATGGCCGCAGGCAGCCCGCGGGTCTTCGTCTCCCATCTTTCGGGCGTCGCGGTCTTCGATCCGAACGGCGACCAGGTGGGCCGGGTCCGTGACGTCGTGGTGATGCTGCGGGTCGGCGGACGGCCGCCGCGGGTGCTCGGCCTGGTGGTCGAGGTGGTCAGCCGCCGCCGGATCTTCCTGCCCATGACGCGGGTCACCGGGGTCGAGTCCGGCCAGGTGATCACCACCGGGGTCCTGAACATGCGCCGCTTCGAGCAGCGGCCGACCGAGACGCTGGTGCTGGGCGAGCTGCTGGACCGCCGGGTGCGCCTGGTCTCCGAGGATCCGGGGCAGGACGCGGGGCAGGACGCCGGAGGGGACGGCGGGCAGGGCGCGGCGGACGCGAGCGCGGGCGAGTCCGGCGCGGAGGTCACCGTCCTCGACGTCTCCATGACCCAGCTCCCGGCCCGCCGCGACTGGGAGATCGACAAGGTCTTCGTCCGCCGCGGCAGGCCCGGCGCACTGCGCCGGTCAAGAGGGGCGCGCGCAGCGCTTCCTTGGAAGGGTGGTGGCGGGCGACGGGCGGGCGCCACCCTCACCGTCGACTGGTCGGCGGTGACCGGCTTCCGGCTGGCCGAGGACGGCCAGGGCGCGGAGAACCTGGTGGCGACCTTCGAGCAGCTCCGCCCGGCCGACCTGGCGAACGTCCTGCACCACCTGTCGCCCAAGCGACGCGGCGAGGTGGCCGCGGCGCTCGACGACGACCGGCTGGCGGACGTCCTGGAGGAGCTGCCCGACGACGACCAGGTGGAGATCCTCAGCAAGCTCAAGGAGGAGCGCGCCGCGGACGTCCTGGAGGCGATGGACCCGGACGACGCGGCCGACCTGCTGGCCGAACTGCCCGCGGACGAGCAGGAACGACTCCTCACGCTGATGCAGCCGCAGGACGCGGCGGGCGTACGGCGGCTGCTGTCGTACGAGGAGCGGACCGCGGGCGGGCTGATGACCACCGAGCCGATCGTGCTGCGCCCGGACGCCACGGTCGCCGACGCGCTCGCCCGGATCCGCAACCCCGACCTGTCCCCCGCGCTGGCCGCGCAGGTCTACGTGTGCCGGCCGCCGGACGAGACGCCGACCGGCAAGTACCTGGGCCTGGTGCACTTCCAGCGGCTGCTGCGCGACCCGCCGTTCACGCTGCTCGCCTCGATCGTGGACACCGACCTCCAGCCGCTGACGCCCGACACCCCGCTGCCCGCGGTGACCAGCTATCTGGCGACGTACAACATGATCTCGGCGCCCGTGGTGAACGCGACCGGGGGGCTGCTGGGCGCGGTCACGGTGGACGACGTGCTGGACCACCTGCTGCCCGAGGACTGGCGCGAGACGGATCTGCACGGCGCGGTCGGGCCGCACGGGCACCACATGACGGACGACGGCACGGACGACGGCACGGACGACGCGGCGGACGACGACGCGCGGGGCGGCATGACGGGGGTGGGCGACGATGGCGGCCGATGACCACGACCGGGAGCGCTTCCGGCACCCGCCCGGCGCGACCGCCACCTCGCGCCCCCGGGTGCGGCTCGACCAGCCGCGCGCCCCGCGTCGCAGCCTGCTGCCGACGTACGACCCGGAGGCGTTCGGCAAGCTCTCCGAGCGCGTGGCCCGCTTCCTGGGCACCGGACGGTTCATCGTCTGGATGACGGTCCTCATCATCCTGTGGGTGCTGTGGAACATCTTCGCGCCGCCGTCGATCCGCTTCGACAACTACCCGTTCATCTTCCTGACCCTGATGCTGTCCCTCCAGGCGTCGTACGCGGCCCCGCTGATCCTGCTCGCGCAGAACCGGCAGGACGACCGGGACCGGGTCAACCTCGAACAGGACCGCAAGCAGGGCGAGCGCAGCATCGCCGACACCGAGTACCTGACCCGCGAGGTCGCGGCGCTGCGGATGAACCTCGGCGAGGTCGCCACCCGCGACTGGATCCGCTCCGAACTCCAGGACCTGCTCAAGGACATCGAGGACCGGCAGGCCGGGGGCGGCCACGGCACGAGCCCCGGAGGCAGGCCCAGCGGCGGCAGGACCCACACCAAACGCGGCCCCGAGGCCAGGCGCGGCACGGACGGCGGGCGCGGCTCCGGGACCGGCCCCGGCTCCGACGGCGAGGGCAGTGACGAAGGCGACGGCCGGGGGCGCTGAACGGCGCTCGGCCACCGCCGTACCATCGACGTATGGCTACCGACACCGCAGTCTCCACGCCGACCGAAGACGCCGTGCGCGCCGCGCTCGCGACGGTGAACGACCCGGAGATCCACAAACCGATCACCGACCTCGGCATGGTCAAGTCCGTGGACATCGGCGCCGACGGCTCGGTCGCCGTCACCGTCTATCTCACGGTGTCCGGCTGCCCGATGCGCGACACCATCACCAACGCCGTCACGGCGGCGGTCGAGGGCGTCGCCGGGGTCACCTCGGTACAGGTCACGCTCGACGTGATGAGCGACGAGCAGCGCCGCGGCCTGGCGTCGTCGCTGCGCGGCGGGCAGGCGGAGCGCGAGATCCCGTTCGCCCAGCCCGGCTCGCTGACCCGCGTCTACGCCGTCGCGTCCGGCAAGGGCGGTGTCGGCAAGTCCTCGGTGACGGTCAACCTGGCGGCGGCGATGGCGGCCGACGGGCTGAAGGTCGGCGTCGTGGACGCGGACATCTACGGGCACAGCGTGCCGCGCATGCTCGGCGCGGACGGCCGGCCCACCCAGGTCGAGAACATGATCATGCCGCCGTCCGCGCACGGCGTGAAGGTCATCTCGATCGGCATGTTCACCCCCGGCAACGAGCCGGTGGTGTGGCGCGGGCCGATGCTGCACCGCGCGCTCCAGCAGTTCCTGGCGGACGTGTACTGGGGCGACCTCGACGTGCTGCTGCTCGACCTGCCGCCCGGCACCGGTGACATCGCCATCTCCGTCGCGCAGCTCGTGCCGAACGCGGAGATCCTGGTCGTCACGACCCCGCAGCAGGCGGCGGCCGAGGTCGCCGAGCGCGCCGGGTCGATCGCCGTGCAGACCCACCAGAAGATCGTCGGCGTGGTGGAGAACATGGCGGGCATGCCGTGCCCGCACTGCGACGAGGTCATCGACGTCTTCGGCTCGGGCGGCGGCGAGCGGGTCGCCGAGGGGCTGACCCGGATGACCGGCGCGACCGTGCCCGTCCTCGGGCAGATCCCCATCGACGTGCGGCTCCGCGAGGGCGGCGACGACGGGCGTCCGGTGGCGCTCAGCCACCCCGAGTCCCCCGCGGGCGCTGCCCTGCGGTCCATCGCGGGCAAGCTGGGCGGCCGTCAGCGCGGCCTGGCGGGGATGTCGCTGGGGATCACGCCGCGCAACAAGTTCTGAGCGCTCAGCGGCCGACCGGTACGGGACAGCCGACCGGTACGGGACAGCGGGGGCGGGCTGATCGGTGATCAGCCCGCCCCCGCCGTCCGCGTAGCGCCTCAAAGGTCCCTGAGAGCGCCCTGAGGGCGCCTCAGACCTCGTACAGGGTCACGTCCTTGACCACGGCCAGTCCGAGGCCGTACGCGCTCATGCCGCGGCCGTACGCGCCGAGGTGGACACCGCGGGCCGAGCCCGCCATGACCCAGCCGTACTCGGACTCGCGGTAGTGGAACGGCGTCGGGTCGCCGTCGACCGGAAGGGTCAGCGTCGACCAGCCGCTGCCCGCCAGGTCGTCGGCGAGTTCCCACGCGGTGGCGGTCTGCTGGTCGAGCCAGTCCTGGCGCAGGGCCCGGTCCATGGTGGTGGGCCAGGTGCAGGACAGCAGCCCGGACCCGGCGAGCCAGGCCGCGGAGGAGACCGAGGTCGCCTCCAGTACGCCGGTGCCGTCGGAGCTGCGCCGTCCGGGGCGGTTGGCGAGGGTGACGACCGCGGCGAACCGCAGCCCTTCCGCATCCGCCGGAGCCGCCTTCAGCGAAGGCTCGTCACCATGCCCTATTGAGCCGTGCTCGACCGTGCCGTCCCCGCTCACGCCGACCGTGCCCAGCCAGCGCCGTCCGGTGAACGCCTCGTCCAGCCCGTACCAAGGGAAGTCGGCCATCAAGTAGCCGTCGACCGTCCCACGAGCACTGCCGGTCTTCGTCTCCATGCGGTGTTACGCCTCCTCCGTGCCCATCTGGGCGACTCGCCATCTTGCCCGACCCTGGGTGGGTTCGGGAGCCGAACCGGCTCACGGTGACGGCGAACACACGGACAATAGCCACCTGGAGGGGTGAAAAGGCGTGATCTGGTTGACTCAGGTCGCGTCGGAATCGAACGGCGGAGCCTCGCCGGGCTCCAGGCCGTCCTTCTTGCGGAGCCTGTCGGGGGTGGCCGAGGAGCCGCCGCCGGAGGTCGGTCCCGGCACGCCGGAGGACGAACCGGCCGCGCCGGACGAGCCGTTGGCGGCGGAGGCGGGCTCCACCCCGTTGACCGCGTCGGTGACCTCGGCCATCTCCTTGCGGAAGTCGAAGCCGTTGCGGATGTCCTTGAGGCCCAACTCGTCCATGTCGCTGTCGCTCATCAGATTCTTCTTGATGAACGTCTTCGGATTGAGGTCCTCGAACTCGAAGTCCTTGAACTCCGGACCCAGCTCCCGCCGGATGTCTTCCTTGGCGCTGTCCGAGAACTCCCTGATCTTCCGGATGAAGTTCATGGTGTCCTGGATGACCTTCGGCAGCTTGTCGGGGCCGAAGACGAGGACGGCAAGGACCACGATCGCGACCAGCTCCAGCGGGCCTATGTCGAAGAACACCTTGCAGCTCCTTGGGACGTCCACAGCCGGGAAGGCAGGGTCCGGCGGACTTTACGGTACCTGTCCACGCGGGCGGTGCGGGAGTGGCTCCGGCTAACAGTACGTCGCCAGGGGGTAAAGGGTCAGCCCCCGAGCCCGCTCCGGTGGCCGGCCGGTAGCCGGTCAGCGCCGTATCGCGGGGGCCTGGGGGCCGGGCGATACGGGGGAAGCGGCGGGCGTCACGAGCGGCAGGGCGCCGGGCGCCATCAGCGGCCGGGTCACCGAAACGGGTGTCACCGAGGTGACCGCGGCGGGTGCGCGGAGCGTGCGCCGGTCCCCGGCGTCGAGCACGCCGCGCGGGGTGACCCCGCGGGTGTCCGGCACGGAGTTGGCGCTCAGTGGGCTGACCGCGGGGCCGTCGTCGGGGCGGGCGCCGCCGTCGACCGCGGCTTCCATGGGCAGTGCGCTGCCCAGGGCGATGGCCGCCATCGAGAAGGCGCCCGCGGCGGCGAAGGCGAACCGCCTGCCGCGGGAGGCCGCGGTGCCGGAGCCGCTGTGCGCGGGGGGCTCCGGCCGCTCCCGGTCCTCGGGGCGCCCGTCGGCCGCGGCGGCGCGGGTCAGCTCATGGATGCGGAAACCGCGACCGCCGGAGCCGCCGGGCACGAGGTCGCGGCCCGGTGTGAGGTACGAGAACTCCTCGCGGCGCCGGGAACCGCCGGAGCCGAACACGCCGGAGCCGAGCAGGCCGCCGTCGAAGGGGCCGCGCCGCTCCTGGTCGCGCCCGCCGGCGGCGCCGGGGCCGTGGCCCTCGTCGTCCCGGTCGCGCCAGTCACGCGTACGGTCGGCGTCCTCGGTCCCGTCGCCGGTCGGTGGTAGGCCGGGCAGGCCCTGGAGCCGGGCCAGCAGCCCGGCGGAGAGCATCGGCTGCTCGGAGGCCGCCACGACGCTCTTGAGACGCCGCTGCTCGCTGGCAGCGGCTTTGCACTGCGGACAGGTCACCAGATGGGCGAGCACCCGGTCCCGGGTGTCGTCACCGAGCTCGCCGTCGACAAATGCGGCGAGCCGGTCGCCAAGGTGCTGCTCGGCAGGCGCTGCACGTTGTTCGCCTGAACCGCTACTGCTCACGTTCTCCCGCCCTCCTGGCCAGGTTTCTGTGTGGCGGCAGCGAGCGCGGGAGCCGGCCGGGCGCCGGGCGCCCGGTGTTCCAGAGCCTTGCGCAGGTGGGAGCGGCCACGGTGGATCCTGCTCCGCACCGTGCCCAGCTTCACACCCAGCGTCGCGGCGATCTCCTCGTACGACAGTCCCTCGATGTCGCAGAGCACCACGGCGGCGCGGAACTCCGGGGCGAGGGTGTCCAGCGCCTGCTGGACGTCCGCGTCGAAGTGCGTGTCGTTGAAGTGCTGCGCGGGGGACGGCTCGCGGCTGGGCAGCCGCTCGGCCGCGTCGTCCCCGAGGGCGTCGAAGCGGATCCGCTGGCGGCGGCGCACCATGTCCAGGAAGAGATTGGTCGTGATGCGGTGCAGCCAGCCCTCGAACGTGCCGGGCGTGTAGGTGGACAGGGAACGGAAGACCCGCACGAAGACCTCTTGGGTGAGGTCCTCCGCATCGTGCTGGTTGCCGGTCAGGCGGTACGCCAGCCGGTACACCCGGGCACTGTGGGTACTGACGATCTCCTCCCAAGAGGGAGGCGTCCACGCCTGAGCGTCCCCGTCGGTGGCGAACGTCGCGGTCGCGGGAGTGTTTTCGCGTGAACGGTCATCAGCAGTGTTGGTCACGGATTTCGGCTGTCCGGCGGACCGGAGAATACGCCTGAGCGTTCCTCCCTTGTCACCGGCCGCAGCCGCACCTCCCCTGTCGGCTCTGGTGGTGTCCAGTAGAGCCCCTACCATATCCACCTCGCCCGTTAGCTCCGGATAAGTGCGCTGTTGCCATTGACTTCCAAGGACTTCCACCCGGCGGGGAGAGCCGGGGCCTTCTCCCGCCGGTAGCCGTCCTTACGGATAACGCACAGTCCCATCAGCGGGTTCCCGCCCCCAGCGGATACAGTCGCCGGGCGGGCTGCACCTACGACAGGGATCGACCCGGGGACAGGGAGAGGGACATTACCGGCAACCGGCAGGCGAGCTGGGCGTTCGCCGACGCGTTCGTCGCCGAGGACGACGCCCTCATACGCGCCCGCGCCCGGTCCCACGCGGCGGGTCTGCGGCCCGTCTCGCCCGGCACCGGTGCGGCCCTGCGGCTGCTGGCCGCCACGGGGGACGCGAAGTCCGTCGTCGAGATCGGTACCGGCACCGGGGTCTCCGGCATCCACCTGCTGCGCGGCATGCGCCCCGACGGCATCCTGACCACCGTCGACACCGAGCCGGACCGCCTTCAGCTCGCGCGCGAGGCGTACCGCGAGGCCGGTTTCGCCGCCAACCGCTCCCGCGTCATCCCCGGCCTGGCCCTGGACGTGCTCCCCCGGCTCACCGATGGCGGCTACGACCTGGTCTTCTGCGACGCCGACCGGCTGGAGTACCTGGACTACCTCGACGAGGCGCTGCGGCTGCTGCGGATCGGCGGCCTGGTCTGCTTCGAGGGTGCCTTCGCCCGCGGGCGCGCGCTGGACGCCGCCCACCAGGACGCCGAGTCGGTGCGGCTGCGCGAGCTGATGCGCGCGGTCCGGGACAGCCCCCGGCTCTCCCCCGTACTGCTGCCGACCGACGACGGTCTGCTGTGCGCGGTGCGCCGGAAGTGACGCGGCGGCGCGCGTAAGAAAACGACGGCGGCCCCGTACACAACATTCCGTGTACGGGGCCGCGACGATTTATGGGACCGCTGGTCTCAGGCGATGGCCTTCTTCAACGCGTCGCCGAGGGCATCCGCCTCGTCCGGGGTCAGCTCGACAACAAGCCGCCCGCCGCCCTCAAGCGGAACGCGCATGATGATGCTCCGCCCCTCCTTGGTCACCTCGAGCGGGCCGTCACCCGTCCGCGGCTTCATGGCCGCCATGCTCGTTCCCCTTCCTGAAACCAGCTCGGACTCGAACACATTGGTTCTCGGCCATTATCCCGCATCTATCGACCCGATGACCAACATCGGTCGCACTACGTTCAGCATGGGCCCTCCCCAAAACCGGCCAATTCGGCGAGTGGACAGTGATCGACCGGGTTCCCGAAGGGTATCGGTTCGGTCGGACGTTTGACGTACGTCACATGTCGGGGTGCCGTGAAGTCCGGCATTCTGGCCAGGACCGATGCCGCGACGAAGGGGTTCAGCCATGGCCGACAGCGTTCTGTACGAGGTGAGCGACGGGCTCGCGACCGTCACCTTCAACCGTCCCGAGGCGATGAACGCGCTCGACACGGACACGAAGAACACCCTGCGGGACGCCTTGCGGGCAGCGGCCGACGACACCGCGGTGCGGGCGGTGCTGCTCACCGCGACCGGGCGGGCCTTCTGCGTCGGACAGGACCTCAAGGAGCATCTGGCGACGCTGGCGGCGGGCGGCGGGCTCACGACGGTGGCCGAGCACTACAACCCGATCGTCACCGCGATCGCGACGATGCCCAAGCCGGTGGTGGCGGGGGTGAACGGGGTCGCCGCGGGCGCCGGGGCCGGGTTCGCCTTCGCCGCGGACTACCGGATCGTGGCGGACACCGCCGCCTTCAACACGTCCTTCGCCGGGGTGGCGCTCAGCGCGGACTCGGGTGTGTCGTGGACGCTGCCGCGGCTGGTCGGGCACAGCCGGGCCTCGGATCTCCTGCTCTTCCCGCGCTCGGTGGGGGCCGCGGAGGCGTACGACCTGGGGATCGCCAACCGGGTCGTGCCCGCCGCGGATCTTCCCGCCGAGGCCGTCGCCGTGGCCCGGCGGCTCGCCGAGGGCCCGACCGTCGCCTACGCCGCCATCAAGGCGTCCCTCGCCCACGGGGCCGCCCACTCCCTGCTCTCCACCCTCGCCAAGGAGGACGAGCTCCAGACCCTGGCCGGCGCCGCCGAGGACCACCGCATCGCGGTCGACGCCTTCGTGGCCAAGCAGCCCCCGCGCTACGTGGGCCGCTGACGCGGGACGCCCGTCGCCGCTCCGGCCGGTCATCGATCGCCGGACCGGCTGAAGGGGGCGCGGGTGTGGCGCGACCCCCGGCCCGTCCGGGTGGACAGGCCCTAGCGGGCGGAGCAGTCGGCGAGGTGGTCGTTGACCAGGCCGCAGGCTTGCATCAGGGCGTAGGCGGTGGTGGGGCCGACGAAGCGGAACCCGTGGGATTTGAGCGCCTTGGCGAGAGCCACCGACTCGGGGGTGGTGGCGGGCACGTCGGCGAGGCGGCGCGGCGCCGGGCGGGTCGCGGGGTCGGGCGCGAAGGACCAGATGAGGGCGTCGAGCCCGCCGTCGTAGCTGTCGCGCAGGACCTGCGCGGCCCGCGCGTTGGCGACGGAGGCGGCGATCTTCGCCCGGTTGCGGATGATCCCGGGATCGAGCAGCAGCCGCGCCTCGTCCTCGGCCGTGAAGCCCGCCACCGCGTCGATCTTGAAGCCGTCGAAGGCGGCCCTGAACCCCTCGCGGCGACGGAGAATCGTGATCCAGGACAGCCCGGACTGGAACGCCTCCAGGCAGGTCCGCTCGAACAGGGCGTCGTCCCCGTGCACGGGCCGCCCCCACTCGGTGTCGTGGTAGGTCACGTAATCCGGCGCGGACAGCCCCCAGGGGCAGCGCGCGAGCCCGTCGGGCCCGACGATCGCGTCACTCACCGGTGTCGTCCCGCGGCGACTCGTCCTTGTCCAGGGACGGCGTCACGGGGGCGCCGACCGCGCCGGCCCGCGCCCCGGCCAGCACGGCCTCCAGGTCGGCGATCCTGGCGTCCCGCTCGGCGAGTTCCGCCCCGAGCCGGTCCAGCACCTCGTCGACGTCGAGCATGCGGTAGCCGCGTACGGCGATCGGCAGCCGGACGGCGTCGATGTCGGACCTGATGAGCGGGCGGTCGGCGGGCAGCCGGTCGTCGATCCGGTCGGGTTCGGAGTCCCGCAGGGTGCCGCCGTCACCGAGTACGGCCATCGCGACGGCGGCGACCACCGCGACCAGCGCGATGAGCATGAACCAGAACAACTCGATCTCCCGGGGTCCGGCCTACGTGTCAGGCACGATCGTGCCACGATCGCATGAGTCTGAGATGAGGAGCGGCAGTGGCACTTCGGTTGGGGACCCGCGAATTCGGCGAGCGGGAGCCGGTGATCATGGCGATCGTGAACCGTACGCCGGACTCGTTCTACGACCAGGGCGCCACCTTCACCGACGAACCCGCGCTGGAGCGGGTCGCAGGCGCCGTCGCGGAGGGCGCGGCGATCATCGACATCGGCGGGGTGAAGGCGGGCCCCGGCGAGGAGGTCTCGGCGGAGGAGGAGATCCGCCGTACGGTCGCCTTCGTGGCGGAGGTGCGCCGCCGCCACCCGGATGTGGTGATCAGCGTGGACACCTGGCGGCACGAGGTCGGCGAGGCGGTGTGCGAGGCGGGCGCCGACCTGCTGAACGACGCGTGGGGCGGGGTGGACCCGCGGCTGGCGGAGGTCGCGGCGCGGTACGGCGTGGGGCTGGTGTGCACGCACGCGGGCGGGGCGCAGCCGCGGACCCGGCCGCACCGGGTGGGGTACGAGGACGTGATGGCCGACATCCTGCGGGTGACGGTGGGGCTGGCCGAGCGGGCGGCGGCGCTGGGCGTGCCGCGCGACGGGATTCTGATCGACCCGGGTCACGACTTCGGCAAGAACACCCGGCACTCGCTGGAGGCGACCCGGCGGCTGCCGGAGATGACGGCCACGGGGTGGCCGGTGCTGGTCTCCCTGTCGAACAAGGACTTCGTCGGGGAGACGCTCGACCGGCCGGTCAAGGAGCGGCTGATCGGCACGCTGGCCACCACGGCGGTGTCGGCGTGGCTCGGGGCGCGGGTCTACCGCGTCCACGAGGTCGCCGAGACCCGTCAGGTGCTGGAGATGGTGGCCTCGATCGCGGGTCACCGCCCGCCCGCCGTGGCCCGCAGGGGCCTGGCCTAGGGCCTGTCGTGTGGATCTGGGTGGGGAAGGAGCGGTGTCCGGTGCGTGCGGACGCAAGGCGGAGAAGGGAGGCGACGCGGAGCGTCGTCGACCGAGGACTACGCGGCAGACGTGCGCGCCGGGCCCCGGGGACGCCGCGGAGATCCACACGACAGGCCCTGGGGGCAGCCGGGCACGCCCTAGGCACTCTCCTTCGTCACCCGCGCCACGGCCTCGTCCACATCGTCCGTGACGTGGAACAGCTCCAGGTCGGCCTCGGACGCCTTGCCGCCCGCGACGAGCGTGGAGCGGATCCACGAGACCAGGCCGCCCCAGTACTCGGTGCCGAAGAGCACGATCGGAAAACGGGTGACCTTCTTGGTCTGGACGAGGGTGAGCGCCTCGAAGAGTTCGTCGAGGGTGCCGAAGCCGCCGGGGAGCACGACGAATCCCCGTGCATACTTCACAAACATCGTCTTTCGGACAAAGAAGTAGCGGAAGTTCACGCCGATGTCGACATAGGAGTTGAGGCCCTGCTCGAAGGGCAGCTCGATGCCGAGGCCGACCGAGATTCCGCCCGCTTCGAGCGCGCCCTTGTTGGCGGCCTCCATCGCGCCGGGACCGCCGCCGGTGATGACGGCGAAACCGGCCTCGGTCAGGGCGCGGCCGATCCGTACGCCCGCCGCGTACTCACGGGAGTCCACCGGGGTGCGGGCGGAGCCGAAGACGCTGACGGCGGGGCCGAGTTCGGCCAGGGCGCCGAAGCCCTCGACGAATTCCGACTGGATCCGCATCACGCGCCACGGGTCGCCGTGCACCCAGTCCGACTCTCCTCGACTGTCCAGCAACCGCTGATCGGTGGTCCCCGCCTGCACCTGGCCGCGCCGCCGTACGACAGGGCCCGTGTGCCGTTCCGGCCAGCCCTTGCCGGTCAGCACGGTCTCCGCCGCCTCGTTCGCCGCGGCAGCCGCCTCCTGCGCGTCCGGACTCTGCCCGGCCGCTCCCGTGTGTGAGTCAGTCATACGGGAAGCGTACGCATCAAGGTGCGGCGGACGGCGCCAATGGGACCGCCCGGGGCGCTTCGAGGCGGGCGCTGACCCAGGTGAAGGCCGCCGGGAACATTCCGCCCCAGGTCTTCCAGTTGTGCCCGCCGCGGTCGATCCGCAGCGTGCTGACCGAGGTGGGCGGCCGGACGGCGGCGGTGATCCGGTCGCCGAATTTCGGCGGGCTCTCCGGGTCCTGCTTGCTGGATTCGATGAGGATGTGCACGTCGGGGCGGGTGTTCTGGGCCAGCCACAGCGGCGAGCGGACACCGCGGGCGGACTCGGCCGGATTGTCCGGGGCCATCGCGGCGGCGGCCACGAACCGGTCGGGGTGTTCGAGCGCCATCCGCACCGCGCAGTAGCCGCCGGTGGATATGCCCATCACGGCCCAGCCGCGCGGCGCCGGAAGCGTACGGAAATTGTGCGCGATCGTCTGCGCCACGTCGTCGGTGAGCCAGGTGCCGACCTTGCTCTTGCCCGGCACGTCGGCGCAGCCGGTGTTGGCCCGGTCGGGGGTGATGGTGGGCAGCACGAGTATCGCGGGCTCGGCGCGGCCGGCCGTGATCTCGTCCTGCATGATCTGGCCGAGCCGCATGCCGCGCAGGAAGCTGTGCGGGGTGCCGGGGATGCCGTGCAGGACCTCTATGACGGGGAAGCGGGTGTGCGCGAACTCCTTCTTCTTGTACTGCGGCGGCGTCCAGACGATGACGTCGCCCTTCGTCCCGGACTTCCAGCCGCGCACGGTGGCCTTCTCGAAGCCTTGTGAGTACGAGGCGAATTTGACCCGGTAGTCGGGCTTGGTGGGGGTGGGCGTGGCGGTGGGGCCCGCGACGGACTTGCCGCCGCTGTTGGCGTTGCCGAGCAGGTCGTCCCAGGAGGCGTAGAAGCCGTAGTCGTTGTTGACCGTGACCATCACCACGAATATCGCGGTGACCTGACAGAGCACGATCATCCCGACGCGGGCGGCGACCCGTACCGGCCGCGGGCCCCGTACCCGCGGCCAGAGCAGCACCGCGCCCGCCACCGCGGCCACCGCGACGGCGAGGAGCAGTACGGCGAACCATCTGCTGGTCAGTCCCACGACACGCCTCTTCCCCCAACCGATCCCTACGGCTCCGATCACACCATGCCGCGAGGGAAGACCGATGGGCACCCCTGTTCGGTTGCTCCGCCTTTCGCCGGATCAGTCGGACGAGTGAGGCGGGGCGGTCGCCGGGGCCGCGGGATCGGGCCCGGTCAGTCGGTGAGCCAGCCGCGCAGCCGCTCCTCGGCCTCCAGTACGGCGGCGACCGCGACGTGCTCCTCGCGGGCGTGGGCGAGCTTGGGGTCGCCGGGGCCGTAGTTCACCGCGGGCACGCCGAGCGCGGAGAAGCGGGCCACGTCGGTCCAGGCGTCCTTGGGGGCGGGTTCGGTGCCGATGGCGTGCAGGAAGGCGGCGGCGGCCGGGTGCGCGAGGCCGGGCAGCGCGCCCGGCGCGCTGTCGGTGAGCACCACGGTGAAGCCGTCGAAGACCTCCTCGGCGTGCGCGAGCGCCTCGGCCTCGCTCCGGTCGGGCGCGAAGCGGAAGTTGACGGTCACCGCGCAGGAGTCGGGGATCACATTGCCCGCGTGGCCGCCCTCGACCAGCACCGCGTTCAGCCCCTCGCGGTACTCCAGGCCGTCGATGACGACCCGGCGGGGCTCGTACGCGGCGAGCCGGTCCAGGATCGGCGCGGCCTTGTGGATGGCGTTGTCCCCGAGCCAGCTCCGCGCCGAGTGCGCCCGGCGGCCGGTGGTCTCGACCCGGATCCGCAGGGTGCCCTGGCAGCCGCCCTCGACCTTGCCGTCGGTCGGCTCCATCAGCACCGCGAAGTCCCCGGCCAGCCACTCGGGGTGCCGCTCGACCAGCCGCTTGAGTCCGTTGAACTCCGCCGCGATCTCCTCGGCGTCGTAGAAGACGTAGGTCAGGTCGCGGTTCGGCGCGGTCAGCGTCGCCGCCAGCCGCAGCTGCACCGCCACGCCCGCCTTCATGTCCGAGGTGCCGCAGCCCCACAGCAGCCCGTTCTCGTCCAGCCGCGACGGCAGGTTGTCCGCGATCGGCACGGTGTCGATGTGGCCCGCGAGCACCACCCGCTCGGCGCGCCCGAGCCGGGTTCGCGCCACCACCGCGTCGCCGTCCCGGTCCACCGTCAGGTGCGGCAGCCCCCGCAGCGCGTCCTCCACCAGATCCGCCAGCGCCTTCTCCTGCTGGCTCACGGACGGCACGTCCACGAGTTGGGCGGTGAGCCGAGCGGCATCCTGGCTGAGGTCGAGTTCGCTGCGCATACGCCGAGCGTAGGGCCTCGGGCCCGGATGCCCCGAAGGCCCCGGGCGCCTGCCCCGTTCACGCGCACGGAGGAGAAAGCCGAAGACGGCGCCGTCGTAGGTCATTCGGGGCCCGCCGCCTTCGGTACGCTCGGCGCGTGCCCAGCTCCCCCCCTCAGAAGCCCCCCAAGCGCAAGCGCCGGGGCCGCAGGATCGCCACAGCGGCCGTGGTGTTGCTGGGGCTCGCCACCTATGGCCTCTACCGCGCCGCGGAGGAGAACAAAGCGCCGGAAAGCGCGGACTGCACGGTGACGGCGGACGGCGACACGCTGGACATGAGCCCGTCGCAGGCGGCGAACGCGACGACGATCGCCGCGGTGGCCACCTCGCGCGGGCTGCCGGAAAGGGCGCTCACCATAGCTCTGGCCACGGCGTTGCAGGAGTCACGGCTGGACAATCTCGATCACGGCGACCGGGATTCGCTCGGCCTGTTCCAGCAGCGCCCCTCGCAGGGCTGGGGCACCGCGCAGCAGGTCCAGGACCCGGTGTACTCGACGAATGCCTTCTTCGACGGCCTGGTGAAGATCGAGGGCTATTCGCGGCTGCCGCTGACCGTGGCGGCGCAGCGCGTGCAGAAGAGCGGCTTCCCCCAGGCGTACGCGAAGCACGAGGCGGACGCGACGCTGCTGTCGGCGGCGCTGTACGGCCGCAAGGCGGGCGCGCTGAGCTGTACGACGGGCTCGGACACGCCCTTCAGCGCGGGCGGCAAGCTGGGCAGTACGTCGCAGGTCACGGCCAGGCTGACGCGGGAGTTCGGCAGCCAGGTCAAGCCGGTGGCGGCCGACGAGCCGCGTACGGTCGCGGTGCCCGCCAGGCCCGCGGGCGGCGCGGCGGAGGGCGACGGCACCCGGCGCGGCTGGGAGTTGGCGCAGTGGGCGGTCGCGCACGCGCAGGACCTGAAGGTCGAGCAGGTGACCTTCGGCGGCCAGAAGTGGGCCGCGGCGCAGTCCGGCAAGGGCTGGCAGAAGCAGAAAGCGGGCGGCGCGCAGGGTTCCGCGGCCGTCAAGCCGGACGGATACGTACGGATCACCGTCGCGCAATAGTGCGCGCATTCACTCGGAAGTGCCCGCTCCCGCGGTCAAACGCGGGCTGCGGGAAAACCGCTCGACCGGGTGGCAATTCCCTTGCCGCAGCAGGGATGTGACGTTTCATCAAAGTCATATGAGCTGTCCGCTATATCCGATCTGTCGGATTCCTATAATGCGACACATTGCCAACTCTTTACTTCGAACGGCCGCAACCTTCGGGCTCCTTGAGCGGTAGTCACGACGTCCGCCCGGCGGACGCAATACGTCCCCTCACGGAGCCAACTCCGTAAAAGGAGCACCATGTCCCTCCCCCTGACCCGCCGCTTCGCCCAAGCCGCCCTGCTGATCGGCGCCGCCGCCGCGCCGCTGATCGGAGCGGGCGCCGCGCAGGCCGCCGCGCTGCCGCCGACGGACCTGGGCGGGCTGAGCAATCTGGACGGCGCCAATGTCGGCAACACGCTGGACAGCGCTTCCCAGCAGGCCACCGGGGTGGCCGGGCAGGCCGGTACCCAGACGATGAGGACCACGCTCCCGGCCACCGGCCGCATCGTGGGCACCGCGAGCAAGACCGCCGCCCCGGCCGCGCAGAAGGCCGCGGGCGACGCCGCCGACTCCGCGGGCCGGATCGTCGGCCAGACCGCCGAGTCCGCCGGCGGCGTCGCCCCGCACACCGAGACGCTGCCGGTCTCCGCGCTCCCCAACGCCGGCCAACTGCCGACCGGCGCGCTGCCCACCACCGACATGCTGCCGCTCAAGGGCCTCCCCCTGGGCTGATCGCCGAACCGCACGACAGCGGGGGCCGGGAGCGACCGCTCCCGGCCCCCGCGCGTGTCTGCCGGGCAGCGCTCTCACACCAGCGAGGCGCCCTCAGGCCGGCCTGGTCGGCTCAGCCCAGCGGGTCAGCCCAGCGGGTCAGCCCAGCGGGAGCGGTTCAGCGCAGCCGCTCGACGGCCGCCGCCACCCGCTCGTCGACCGCCGTGAAGGCGATCCGGACGAACCGCTCGCCCGTCGGCCCGTAGAACTCGCCGGGCGCCACCAGGATGCCGCGCTTGGCCAGGTCGCCGACGGTGTCCCAGCAGTTCTCCGCGCGGGTCGCCCACAGGTACAAGCTGGCCTCGCTGTGCTCGATCCGGAAACCCGCGCCCTCGAAGGCGGTCCGCAGCGCGGCGCGGCGGCGCGCGTACCGCTCCTTCTGCTCCACGGCGTGCTCGCGGTCGTCGAGCGCGGCGACCATCGCGGCCTGTACGGGCGCGGGCACGATCATGCCGACGTGCTTGCGGACCTCCAGCAGACCGGCGACGACGGACGCGTCACCGGCGAGGAAGGCGCCGCGGTAGCCCGCGAAGTTGGACCGCTTGGACAGCGAGTGGACGGCGATCAGCCCCTCGTGGCTGTCCCCGCACACGTCCGGGTGCAGTACGGAGACCGGCTCCGTCCCCTCCCAGCCCAGCTCGATGTAGCACTCGTCGGACACCACGAGCACCCCGTGCTCGCGCGCCCACGCCACGATCCGGCGCAGCTCGGCGGCGGACAGCACGCGGCCTGTGGGGTTGGACGGGCTGTTGAGCCAGAGCAGCTTCAGGCCGTCCGGGTCGAGTTCGGTCACCGGGTCGTCGTACGTGATCGGTTCCGCGCGGGCCACCAGCGCGCCGATCTCGTACGTCGGGTAGGCGAGCCGCGGGTACGCGATCCGGTCGCCCGCCTCGATGCCCAGCAGCGTCGGCAGCCAGCCGACCAGTTCCTTGGAGCCGAGCAGCGGCAGGATGTTCGCCGGGTCGGCGCCGCTCACGCCGTGCCAGCGGCTGAGATATCCGGCGGCGGCCTCGCGCAGCGCGCGCGTGCCGTACGTCAGCGGATAGCCGGGGCTGTCGGCGGCGGCGGCGAGCGCGCGGCGGATCACCTCGGGCACCGGGTCCACCGGGGTCCCCACCGACAGATCGACCACGCCGTCCGGGTGCGCGACGGCCGTCGCCTTGTAGGGCTCCAGACGGTCCCACGGGAAGACCGGTAGGCGGGCGGAGATGCTCACGTGCTCACTCTCGCTTGTCGATCGATTGTCCGTGATCGAAATGTCCATGACGGACGTACGCCGCGGCCCCGCACAGCGCCGAGCGTGGCTCGGTGCGCCGTACGGGGCCGGGCGGAGACTGCCCGACCGGGATCAGTGGTCCTGGCTCTGCGGGGGCAGCGCTGCGATGAAGGGGTGGTCGCGCTCGATGAGACCGAGCTTGGACGCGCCGCCGGGCGACCCCAGTTCGTCGAAGAACTCCACGTTCGCCTTGTAGTAGTCCTTCCACTCCTCCGGGGTGTCGTCCTCGTAGAAGATCGCCTCGACGGGGCAGACCGGCTCACAGGCGCCGCAGTCGACGCATTCGTCCGGGTGGATGTACAAGGACCTGGAGCCCTCGTAGATACAGTCGACCGGGCACTCTTCGATGCACGCCTTGTCCTTCAGGTCGACACAAGGCTGCGCGATGACGTAGGTCACGCTGTCGTTCCTCCTCGATAGGGCTCATCTCGCGCGGGAGCGCGGCGTCGTCGATGCCCGCACCTAGTATCTCCGTTCCTGAGCACGATCCGAACAGGAGGGGCACGCATGGCAGGGGATTTCTCTTCCGGAGCGCGGCTCGTGATCCGGATTACCCCGTCTGATGTGGGAAAACGCGTATCGGTACGGCAGGTTCTGGAGATCACCGACGGGCATCCTACGTTCACCGATACGGTCGGTGTTCTCGTATCGTGGGACGCGGGAGTGGTGTGCGTCACGCGGAGGTCCGGGGAAACGGTACGCATCGACGAATCGCTCCTCGTCGCGGGGAAGGTGGTGCCGCCCACCCCGCCGTCACGGAGAATGTCGCGTGTGACGTCCGCGTCCCCCGAGGAGCTTGAGGCCTTCGCCTCGCGCGCCTGGCCCGCCACCGAGACCGAGCCGCTGGGCCGGTGGACGCTGCGCTCGGCCGTCGCGGGGGCGCGCGAAGCGGATCAGGACAAGGGCGGCGGCGGGCGGCCGACAGGAGGGGCGCGCGAAGCGCATCAGGTCAAGGGTGGTGGTGGGCGACGGGAGGGATTCACCCGCCGCGCCAACTCCGTCCTGGTGGACGGCGATCCCGACCGCCCGCTGGACGCCGCGCTCGACCACGTCGTCGGCTGGTACGGGGCGCGGGGCACGACGCCGTATCTCCAGGTGCCCGACACCTCGCCCTACGCGGCCGAGTTGGAGCGCCGCGGGTGGGTGCGGGAGGCGGACACGCTGGTCAGGGTCGCGCCGCTGGCGCCGCTCACCCGGCTGCCGGGCGCGGACGCCGTCACGCTGTCCCGGACGCCCGACGCGGCGTGGCTGGCCGCGTACCACCGCACCGGCTCGCTCGCCGACGCGGCGCTGAAAGTGGTCTCCGGCGGGCCCTCGGTGTGGTTCGCGACCGCCCCCGGCGCCATCGGGCGGGCCGTGGTCGACGGGCCGTGGGTGCTGTTCGGCGCGGTCGAGGTGGCGCCCTCGCACCGCCGCAGGGGCCTGGCCACCGCCGTCATGGGCGCGCTCGCCCGGCGCGCCGCCGACGAGGGCGCGAGGAGCGCGTACCTCCAGGTGGAGGCCGACAACGAGGCGGCCCGCGCGCTCTACGACGGGCTCGGCTTCACCGACCACCACGGCTACCACTACCGGCGTCCCTCGGTATGAGCGCGGACGTACGGGAACGGTTCGCGGCGGCGGCGCGCGAGGAGCGCCCCGACCTGGCCGAGCTGTGCCTGCTGATCGGCGCGGAGGCCGACCCGGCGCTGGACGGCGTCGCGATCGACGCGGCCCAGATCGAGCTGGACCGGCTCGCCGGGATGCTCCCGTACGGCCTGACGACGCCGCTGGAGTGGGCGAACGCCCTGCACCGGCTGCTCGGGGCCCGGCTGGGCTTCCACGGCGAGCCCGGCGACTACCAGAAGCTCTCGTCGTCGCTGCTCCAGCAGGTGCTGCGGCGGCGGCGCGGGCTGCCGATCCTGCTGTCGGTGGTCTGGACGGAGGTCGCCCGGCGGGCCGGCGCGCCGGTGTACGGGGTCGCGCTGCCCGGCCACTACGTCGTCGGCTTCGGCGATCCGGCGGGCGCGTACGTCCTGGTCGACCCCTTCGAGGGCGGCCGGGTGCTGTCGGGGCCCGACGCGGAACTCCTGGTCGCGGGCGCGACCGGCGCCCCGCTGGCCCCCGGCATGCTCACGCCCGCCGA
This sequence comes from Streptomyces sp. NPDC008139, assembly GCF_042957025.1. Lineage (NCBI taxonomy): Bacteria > Bacillati > Actinomycetota > Actinomycetes > Kitasatosporales > Streptomycetaceae > Streptomyces > Streptomyces sp. NPDC008139. The sequence continues at coordinate 193,538 of NZ_JBIBHM010000013.1, read as the reverse complement.
TCCGCTGGACACCGTGCACCGCGTCCTGAACAACATCCGCGCCTGGGCGTCCGCCCGCCTCGAACAGGCCCCCGTCGAGCTGTGGACGATCGACCTCGCCCTGCTCCTCCCCCGCCACCCGGCCCGCCTGCGCTACGAGCGCGCCCAACTCCTCGTCCGCCTCGGCGACTTCACCGGCGGCGCCGCGGCCCTCGACGAATACGCCGAACTGATCGGCGGTTTCGACCCGGAGACCGCGGAGAAGATCCGCCGCAAGGCCCGTGCGGCGCGGGCGCTGCTGAACTGAGCGCGCCGCTTTAGAGCCAGCCCTTTTCGCGGGCGATACGGACCGCCTCCGCGCGGTTGCGCGCGCCCGTCTTCTGGATCGCGGTCGACAGGTAGTTGCGGACCGTGCCCTCCGACAGCAGCAGGCCGCGCGCGATGTCGGCGTTGACCGAACCGTCGGCGGCGGCCCGCAGCACCTCCCGCTCGCGGGCCGTCAGCGGGTCGGCGCCGTCGGCGAGCGCCGCGGCGGCCAGCGTGGGGTCGATGACGCGCTCGCCGCGCAGCACCCGCCGTACGGCGTCGGCCAGTTGGGCCGCCGGAGCGTCCTTGACCAGGAACGCCTCCGCGCCCGATTCCATCGCTCTGCGCAGATAGCCGGGGCGGCCGAAGGTCGTGACGATCACGATTTTGACCTCCGGCAGCTCTTCGCGGAGGCGCGCCGCCGCCTCGATGCCGGTCAGGCCCGGCATCTCGATGTCCAGCAGCGCCACGTCCGGGCGGTGCGTCCTGGCCGCCGCCAGCACCTCGTCGCCGCGGGCCACCTGGGCGACGACCTCGAGGTCCTCTTCGAGGCCGAGGAGCGTCGCCAGTGCTTCTCGCACCATCGACTGATCCTCCGCGAGCAGCACCCGGACATTCCTCACGCTCATGCGCCCAGGTTAGAAGGTCCACCCCGCCGGCGGTCCCCCGCCGTGGGACGGCAGCCCCGATCCCCTGGGCCGCACCCCCAGACGGTTCCTCTACCCGGGCGGCAGACCGATCTTTCAGGGGCGCGGCCCCAGACGGCTTCCTCACCAGCGCGGCTGGCCGGTCCTCTCAGGGGCGCGCCCCCGAGGCAGTCCTTCTGCCAGGGCGGCGGGCCGATCCTCTCAGGCGCGCACCCCCGAGGCAGTTCTTCTGCCAGGGCGGTGGGCCGATCCTTTCAGGGGCGCGGGGAACTGCGCGGCCAGCCCCCACCGGGCTTTCAGCCCGAGAACACACAGCATCTGCCCCGCTGGGGCCGGTTTTCAAAGGCGCGCCACCGCCGTGGCTGAGCGCGCAGTTCCCCGCGCCCCTTCGGGGCACGACCCGCCCGTGCGAACACCGCGCCACCGCCGTGGCTGAGCGCGCAGTTCCCCGCGCCCCTTCGGGGCACGACCCGCCCGTGCGAACACCGCGCCACCGTCGTGGCTGAGCGCGCAGTTCCCCGCGCCCCTAAAAACACGTGGCCGGCGCCCGGCAGAAGAACGCGCCCCGGGGCGCGCCCCCTGAGAAGATCGGCCCACCGCCCAGGTTGAATCGGCGGACCGCCGGCCCGCGAGCGCGGGTACAGGGGCCGCGCCCCTGAGAAGATCGGCCCACCGACCCCGCAGAAGTACCGCCCAGGGGCCCCGCGAAAGGTCGGCGGGGCGTGGGCGTGGGGGAACCCCCGCGGCGGGGTTAGCCGAGGGCTTCGGTGAAGCTGGTGGCGCCCATGGCAGAGGTGACGGTGGCACGGTATTTGGGGCAGGAGCCCAGAGCGGCAGCGTCAAGATCGGCGGCGGTGCGCGGCTTCTGATCGGGGTGCTGCTCGATCCAGTTGGCGAGGTCGATGGCGAAGAACGCCTTGGCGCCCGCGGGGGCGCCGGAGTCCTTGATGCGGGGCCCTTCCTTGGCGAGGAAGGCGCAGAAGGTCGGGCCGTCGACCGGATTGGCACCGCCGGAGCCACCGGTGGCGGAGGCGGAGGCGGACGGAGAGGCGGCAGGAGCGCTGCCGGTGGCCTTGGCCGACCCCGTGGCGGACGGCCTGGAACCCCCCGAGCCCCCGCCGCAGGCGGCCAGCAGGAGCACTCCTGCCACCGCGACCCCGGCCGTCGGCACCGTACGTCTGATCACACGTCTCGTAGCGGAACGCGTCACGTCGACTCCCCCCAAGAAGGCGCCACGGCGGCGCCCGGTGGCCGGACCGTACCGAGCGCGGAGGCCCGGCGTCCCACCCCCGGCACGGATGGTTACAGCGTGAGGACCCGGCGGTGACAGCCGGCCCCGGACGCGGACCGCCGTATGACATCTGTCATGGGGAAGACACGACTCGCGGCACTGCACGGGCGAGGGGCGGGCGGGCGAAGCTTGGTGGCATGAGCGCGATGGGGATGACGACCGTGAACGGGCCGGGGGCCGCCGTCAAGGGCGAGCCCGTGGTCGCCTTCAGCGATGTGAACAAGAGCTTCGGGCCGGTGCGGGCCGTCGCGGAGCTGAGCCTGACGCTGCACCCGGGCGAGACGGTGGCCCTGCTGGGCCCGAACGGCGCGGGGAAGTCGACCGCGCTCGACCTGATGCTGGGGCTGCGGAACGCGGACAGCGGGAGCGTGCGGCTGTTCGGCACGACCCCGGCGCAGGCCATCGCGGCGGGCCGGGTGGGCGCGATGCTCCAGAGCGGCGGCCTGATGGAGGAAGTGACCGTACGGGAGCTGGTGGGCCTGGCGTGCGACCTGCACCCGAAGGCGTACCCGGTGGACGAGGTACTGGCCAGCGCCGACATCGCCGACATCCGCGACCGCAAGGTCAACAAGCTCTCCGGCGGTCAGGAGCAGCGCGTACGGTTCGCGCTCGCGACGGCCGGGGCGAACGACCTGATCGTGCTGGACGAGCCGACGGTCGGCATGGACGTCAGCGCGCGGCAGGCGTTCTGGGCCACGATGCGCGGCCAGGTGGAGCAGGGCAGGACCGTGCTGTTCGCCACCCACTACCTGGAGGAGGCGGACGCCATCGCGGACCGCGTCCTGGTGCTGCACCGGGGGCGGCTGATCGCCGACGGGACGGCCGCGGAGATCAAGGCGCGGGCGGGCGCCCGCCGGATCACCTTCGACCTGGACGGCACGCCGGACGAGCGGGCGCTCAGCGCGCTGCCGCACATCGTCGGCATCGACATCACCGGCCCGACCGTCCGCATCCGCTCCGACGACGCGGACGCCACGACGCACGCCGTGTACGCGCTCGGCCTGTACCCGCGCAATCTGGAGGTCTCGGGCCTCGGCCTGGAGCAGGCCTTCCTCGCCATCACCGACGCAGCGTCCGCCGAGGAGGCGGAGAACCGATGAAGACCCTGGTCAGACTGGAGATCGTCCGCACCCTGCGGAACCGCAAGTTCATGTTCTTCTCGGTGCTCTACCCGGGCCTGCTCTTCCTGATCATCACGGCGGGCGCCGACAAGACGAAGAGGATCGACGGCCTGAATCTCACGCTGGTCGCGTACTACATGGTCGCGATGGCGGCGTTCGGCGCGATGACGGCCGTGCTGATGGGCAACGCCGAGCGGATCGCGCGGGAGCGCGAGAAGGGCTGGGTGCGGCAGTTGCGGCTGACCTCGCTGCCCGGCCGCGGCTATGTCACCGCGAAGATCGCCTCCGCCGCGACTGTCAGCCTGCCGTCGATCCTGATCGTGCTGATCCTCGGCGCGACCGTGAAGAACGTCCGGCTCGACGCCTGGCAGTGGATCGCGATCCTGGCCGCGACCTGGGCGGGCAGCATGGTCTTCGCGGCGCTCGGCGTCGCCATCGGATACGTGGCCACGGCCGACGTCGCCCGCCCGATCTCGATGCTCGCCTACTTCGTCCTGGCGATGCTCGGCGGGCTGTGGGTGCCGATCACCACCTTCCCGCACTGGCTCCGGACGATGGCCGACTACCTGCCGGGACGGCCGTACGCGGCGCTCGGCCAGTCCATCGAGTTCGGCAACGCGCCGCACGCCCGTGACATCGCCGTCCTCGCCTTCTACCTGCTGCTCTTCGCGGGTACGGCCGCCTGGCTGTACCGCAAGGACACGCAGAAGGCGTGACGCGGATGGCGAAGGAGGAGCGGGCGCGGCAGCAGCGGGCACAGGACCGGGACCGGGCGGTGGAACAGGCCCGCGCGCGGGACCGGCCGTGGCCGCCGTGGCGGCAGGCGGTGGAGGACGCGGACACCACCGCCATGGGCCGCGCCCCCGAGACGCGCGGCCAGGCGTTGGTCAAGCTGATGTGGATCGGCATCTGGCTGCTCTACCTCGGCTCCCCCGTCAGCGACCTGGCCGACGGCCACCACGGCGCCCTGGTCACCGTCGTCGCCGGCTGCGGCCTGCTCGTCTTCGTCGTCTCCTACCTCGCCGTCGTCTTCCTGCGCACCAACACCGCGTACATGCAGGAGCGTTGGGTGTACGGGGTGCTCGCCGCCCAGCTCGCGCTCGCCTTCACGCTGTCCGCGACGCTCGGCAAGGACTGGCTGGTGATGTTCGTCTACGTGGCCGTCGCCTGCGGGGCGTCGCTGCCGGGCGCGCAGTCCCGGTGGGCGATTCCCGCGGTCACGGCGGCACTCGCCGGGGTCGGCGCCTGGGTCGACAGCAGCGGCGACCTCTACCCCGCGCTGGTCATCCCGGCCCTGCTCGGCGGCTTCGCGATGGTGGGCGTGCGGCAACTCGTCCGGACCATGCGGGAGTTGCGCGAGGCGCGGGAGACGGTGGCGCATCTGGCCGCGACCGAGGAGCGGTTGCGGCTCGCCCGTGACCTGCACGACCTGCTCGGGCACTCGCTGTCCCTGATCACGCTCAAGAGCGAACTGGCCGGGCGGATGCTGCCGGACCGGCCGCAGGACGCGGCGCGGCAGGTCGCCGACATCGAGAAGGTCAGCAGGCAGGCGCTGGTCGACGTACGGGAGGCGGTCAGCGGCTACCGCCGCCCGACGCTGGCCACCGAACTGGCCTCCGCGCGCTCCGCGTTGGCCTCCGCCGGGATCGCCGCGCGCGTCCACCAGCCGGACCGGCTGCCCGGTCTCGCCCCGGACGGCGAGGGCGCCCTGGCCTGGGCGCTGCGCGAGGCGGTGACCAATGTCGTACGCCACAGCGGCGCCCTCACCTGCGTGATCGCCCTGAGCACCAGCGAGGATGGCGCCGCCGCCACCCTCACCGTCTCCGACGACGGCCGCGGCCCCGCTCCCCATCACACCCCGGGCAACGGCCTCAACGGCCTGACCGAGCGCCTCATCCTGGCCGGCGGCACCCTGCGCACCGCGCCCTCGGGCGACGGCGGCTTCCGCCTGACGGCGACGGTGCCGGTCGGCGCCGACGAGACGAGTCCGACCGGCGTCTGAGAACCCCTGGGGCCGTCTCAGCCCGCCACGTTCGGCAGGGTCACATCGCGCTTGGCGCCGGTCGCGTCCAGCGCGGGCAGGAGGGCGTCCGCGACGTCCTGCGGGGTGACGGCCCTGGTGGAGCCGTCCTTCGCCTTGAGCTTGACGGGGTCGAACGTGCCGCCGTACAGCCCCTTGAGGACCGCGAGGTCGATGTGCGGCTGAAGCTTGCCGTCCGCGTCCGGCACCATCGTCAGGAACTTCGGGATCGACTTCATCGGCCCGAACTTGATGGACTTCAGGCCCGCCCGGACGACGACGTAGTCGGACATGGCCCGCTTGCCGAACCCGTTGACGGCGGCGTCCAGTTCGGCCTGGGTGACCTTCGGCGGGGTGGTCGTGACCGGCAGCGCTATGGCCGGGTTGGAGCCGGTCTCCGCGCGCGTGCGGTACGCGGCGGCGACCTTGGCCGCGGCGGCGTTCACGTCGAAGGACTGGCCGGACTTGCCCGCCACCGGGACGGCCTTGCCGTCGGCGAAGCGGACCATGCCGTCGGAGCCCGAACCGCTCTGGCCCGCCAGTGACTTGAGCGCGACCCGCAGTTTGTCCTCGTCGACGACTATGACCGGGTCGGCGACGCGGCTGCCGCCGAAGAGCGAGCCGACGACGGAGACCGGGTTGTAGTCGGAGTGCGCGACCCCCCGGACCGTCGCGTCGGTGTCGACCGACAGACCCGCCACCGACGGCTTGAGGCTCAACTTGCGGTCGCCGATGGTCAGTTCGAGCGGCGCGGTCTTGCGGTCACCGAGCGCGGTGTCCAGCATCTTGACCGCGTCGCCCTTGTTCTGGTTGCCGATGTCGACGCCCACCACGGTGGTGCCCTTCGGCACGTCGCCGTGGGTCATCAGCAGTCCGGCGCCGTACGCGAGCACCGCTATGGTGCACACCCCGACGCCCAGCAGGGCCACCTTGGAGCGGCCCTTCTTCTTCGCGGGCGGACGCGGCGCGGCGGGCGCCGGCTGCGCCGCGCGCGGCTCGGCGATGACGGGGGCGGGCACGGGACCGGCGCCGGGGCCGCCCGGCACGGGCGCGGCGGGGCCCGGCGCACGCGGCGTGCGCGCTCCCGGGCCTCCGGGCTGCACGGCCGGAATACCGCTGACCAACGTGTCGTCCGACAGCCGTCCGCCCGGGCCGTCCGGCACGACGGGCGGCCGGAAGCCGCCGCTGGTGTCCTCGGGACCGAGCCCGTCGCCGGGAGGCGTCGGGGCGGGGAAGCCGCCGCTGGTGTCCTCGGGGCCGGGTCCGTCGCCGGGCGTCGGCGGGCGGAAGGCGGAGGGGGCGGACCGGCCGCGCTGGTCGGCGGCGGGCGGCACCTGCATGTGGCCGGTCACCGGGCCGGAGGTCGGCCCCGTGGGCGGCTGGTACTCCGGGAAGGGGCTGTTGGGCCCTTCGGCAGGCGGCGCGTAGGGGGCCGCGGCGGCCTGGGCTCCGTACGGGGTGCTCAGCGGATCGGGACCCTGGCTCTGCCCCTGACCCTGGCCCTCGGGACGGCCGTACGGGTCGGGTCCGGGGAAGGCGCCCGAGGGCCGCGGCACTCCGGGCGGGAACGCGTCGATGCCGTACGGCGGCTCCGGCTGCGGCTCCGTACCGAATTCCGGGCCGAACTCCCCGGCGAAGAGCGACGGGACACCGGCGGCCGGGGTGTCGTGCGGGCCGCGCGCGGAAGGGTCGCCGCCCTGCGGGGTGCCGACCGGCGGCGGGAGGTACGGCGTGGACGCCGTACCGGGCGCGGACGCCGACGACGGGTACGGGCTCGAACCGGTACGGGAGTCGGAGCCCGCACCGGCACCCGCACCCGCACCGGCACCAGGTCCGGCACCCGTACCGGAACCCGCGCCGGGGGCGGGAGCGGAGCCAGGACCCGGCTGCCCGGCCTGGGACTTGCGCGGCGCGAACCAGTCGCTGGTCTTCTCCGGCTGCGGCTCCGGCTCGCCCGACGCCTCGGCGGCCGGTTCCGCGGCGGGCGCGGGCTCGGGAGCGGGCGGCTCGGGCGCCGGGTTGTTCTCGTCGACCGGCTTGCGGACCACGACCGGCGGGATCGGGCGCGAACCGGGGATGTTGATCCGGATGCGCGTCGTCAGCGTGGTCTCGGTCTTCGGCTCGTCGGCCGGCGGCGGTTCGGGCGCGGCGGCCGGCTCGGGCGTACCGCCCGGTCGCGGACGCTCCTGCGGGTGCAGCGAAGGAAACGGGCGCGAGCCGTACGGCGGAGTGCCCGAGGGGTACGCGGCACCGCCGCGGCCCTGCGGCCCGGACGACGAACTGTCAGTTTCACGACTCAAAGCAGGCTCTCCCGGTTAGCTTCGCCACCCGTCACGGTTCTCCGCGGGCGGCTCGCCGGCGCGCACCACCATACCGACCGGCGTGTAACGACGACTCTGGTCCGGCGGAACGCTCGGTCTCAGCCAATCACGAGGCCGCCCCCGCCCGCCAAGTCAGGCGGTATTCGGCCCGGATGGGGGCAGTTGGGGCAGGGTGGCGCAGATCACGCCCGCCATGGCCCCGCCGAGCAGGTACACATACGGTCCGAGTCCGGCCGCGAACAGGAAGTCACCTTCGGGGCGGGTGGTGCTCAGCAGCATCACGCACACCAGCCAGACCCCGGCGGGCACCACCGCGCCGAGCCGGGTGCGGGTGAGCGTCACACCGCCGTAGAAGACCGCCACGCAGCCCGCGAGGCCCAGCAGCAGCCCGCCGGGGAACCAGCCCGCCTGGACGAGCGCCCCGGCCGCCGCGACCAGCGCTCCGAGCACACCGAGGACGACGTACGCGACCACGCGCAGCGGCTGGCTCACCGCGCACCGCCGTCGGAGTCGGAGTCGGAGCCTTCGGCGGGGAAGAGGTCGTCGCCGCGGCCCTCGGTCAGGGCCTCGCCGCGCACCTGCCGGTAGTGCTCGGTGGCGAAGAACGGCTGGCCGAGGTCGTTGGAGAGCGCGAAGAAGGGGCCGTCCACGGCGATCTGGCTGGCGTGCGCGCGCATCGCGGCCGTCTTCTGCCCGGTGTGGGCGGCGCCGTCGACGGTGACGGTGACGAGGTCGTCGTCGACGACACCCGGCACGTCGTCCACGGAGGCGATCCCGCCGAAGGGGAAGTCCTTGCCCGCCGCCGCCAGCCGCGCGAAGCCCGCCTCGACGACCGAGCGCGGGGTGCAGATCTCGTAGACCCGCGCGATCCGGTGGCCCCGCTCGGCGGCGAGTTCGTAGCCGCGCAGCGCGACCCGGTGCGCCTGGATGTGGTCGGGGTGGCCGTAGCCGCCGTTGCTGTCGTACGTGACCAGCGCCTGCGGGCGGGTGTCGAGGATCACCTCGGCCAGGTGTCCCGCCGCCTCGTCCAGGTCGGCCTGCCAGAAGCAGTCCTCGCGGTCGTTCTGGGAGACGCCCATCATCCCGGAGTCGCGGTAGCGGCCCGCGCCGCCGAGGAAGCGGTGGTCGGTGACGCCCAGCTCGGCCATCGCGGCCGCGAGTTCACCGATGCGGTACTCGCCGAGGGTGTCGTCGCGGTCGGCGGCCAGGTGCGCCAGCTCGGGCGGGATCACCTCGCCCTCTTCACCGAGGGTGCAGGTGACCAGGGTGACAAGGGCGCCCTCTGCCGCGTACTTGGCCATGGTCGCGCCGTTGTTGATCGTCTCGTCGTCCGGGTGGGCGTGGACGAGCAGCAGACGCCGCGCGGGAAGATCGGTCATGAGGGAAGCCTACGGCTCCCCGGCGTACCGCTCTTCCCCGCAGCTCACCGAGCCCGGCACGGGCCGCTCAGAACTTGATGTCCGAGATCATCCCCGCAACGTTGTTGGTGAGGTCTGTGATCTGTGGCGCCCAGGTTGAACTCGCCAGGTAGAAACCGAGCAACGTACAGGCGATCGCGTGCCCGGCTTTGAGCCCGGAACGGCGGATCAACAGGACGACGACGATCAGCAGCAGCAGCACCGCCGAAATCGAGAGTGCCACAGCGGCTCACCTCCCAGTACGCAGGGTCATGTCAGTTGCCACATGCTTATTACCCACCCACGGCTACTGATCATAACTTTCCGTGCCACCGCATATGTCGGGGCACGGAAGCACATGGGGGCGCATGACCAGATCCAGCCACCGGGCGCGGTCCTCGCGGTGGTGCTCCGGCGCAGGTGGGGAGGTACAGCGGCGGCCGGCCCCAGGGAAGAACGGCGAGTGTCGGACGTACGGCCTAGTGTCACGGATATGACGCAGCTCTCATTCCCCCGACAGCACGCCCGTACGCAGCGGTTCACCCTCGGCGCCCCGCGCTCCTTCACCGTGTCGCCCGACGGCGGCCGGGTGGTGTTCCTCAGATCCCGTGCGGGGGACGACCCGTCACATCTGCTGTGGGTCCGTGACCTGCGGGAAGAAGGAGCGGGCGAGGGCGCGGGCACGGAGTACGCGGCGGCCGACCCCGCGGCGCTGCTCGGCGGCGGCCAGGAGGAGCTGTCGGTGGCCGAGCGGGCGCGCAGGGAGCGCAGCCGGGAGGGCTCCGCGGGCGTCGTGGGCTACGCGGTGGACGACACGGTGTCGCTGGCCGCCTTCGCGCTCTCCGGGCGGCTGTTCACCGCCGGGCTGCTGCCGGGGGCCGCGGGGCCACGGGAGTTGACGGTGCCGGGTCCCGTGGTCGATCCGCGGCCCTCGCCGGACGGCCGGTGGGTGGCGTACGCCTCGGGCGGCGCGCTGCGGGTCGTGGCTGCCTCGGGCGCGGACGACAGGGCGCTGGCGGAGCCGGACGGCGAGTCGGTGTTCTGGGGGCTGGCGGAGTTCATCGCCGCCGAGGAGATGTCGCGCAGCCGCGGCTTCTGGTGGGCGCCGGACAGCTCCGCGGTGCTCGCCGCGCGGGTGGACGAGTCACCGGTCGGCCGCTGGTGGATCTCCGACCCGGCGCACCCCGAGCGCCCGCCGGCCGAGGTGGCCTACCCGGCCGCCGGTACGGACAACGCGGTGGTGACGCTCGCGCTGCTCGGCCTGGACGGCTCCCGGGTGGACGTGGAGTGGGACCGGGAGCGCTACCCGTATCTGGCGGCCGTCCACTGGTCGGCGGCCGGTCCGCCGGTCCTGCTGGTGCAGGCCCGCGACCAGCGCGAACAGCTCTACCTGAGCGTGGACATCGCGACCGGTACGACGCGGACGCTGCGCACGGAGGAAGATCGAATTTGGCTGGATCTCTTCCCCGGCGTCCCCGCCACCACTTCCGACGGCACCTTGGTGCGGATCGCCGACGAGGGCGACGTACGGGTGCTGATGGTCGGCGACCGGGCGCTGACCGGTCCCGAGTCGCATGTGCGGGCGGTGCTGGACGTCGGCGACGAGGACGTGCTGATCGCCGCGTCGGCGGGCGCCGCCGCCGCCGAGCCGGAGATCGGCGAGCTGCATGTGCTGCGGGTGAGCGAGCGGGGCGTGGAGCGCGTCTCGACCGAGCCGGGGGTGCACACGGCGACGCGCTCGGGGCGGGTGACGGTGCTGCAATCGGCGACGCCGGACCGTCCGGGGCGCACGGCGCGGGTGCTGCGCGACGGCGAGCGGATCGCGGAGATCGCCTCGTACGCGCAGACGCCGTCGCTGACCGCCAGGGCGCGGCTGACCGAGGCGGGCGAGGACCGCATCCCGGCCGCCGTCCTGCTGCCGAGCGGATACGCCGAGGGCGACGGGCCGTTGCCGGTGCTGCTCGACCCGTACGGCGGCCCGCACGGCCAGCGGGTGCAGGCGGCGCACAACGCGCATGTGGTCTCGCAGTGGTTCGCCGACCAGGGCTTCGCGGTGATCGTCGCGGACGGCCGCGGCACCCCCGGGCGCTCCCCCGGCTGGGAGAAGGCCATGGCGGACAAGCTGATCGAGGTGTCGCTGACCGACCAGATCGCCGCGCTGCACGCGCTGGCGGGGACGTATCCGCTGGATCTCGGCCGGGTGGCGATCCGCGGCTGGTCGTTCGGCGGCACGCTGGCCGCCGCGGCGGTGCTGCGCCGTCCTGACGTCTTCCACGCGGGCGTCTCGGGCGCGCCGTTGACCGACCAGTGGCTCTACGACACGCACTACACCGAGCGTTACCTGGGGCAGCCCGGCGAGCGGCCGGGCGTGTACGAGGCGAATTCGGTGGTCACGCGGGACGGCATCACCGAACTCGCCGAGCCCGCCAGGCCGTTGATGATCATCCACGGCCTGGCCGACGACAACGTGATGGTGGCCAACAGCCTGCGGCTGTCCACCGCCCTGCTCGCCGCGGGCCGCCCGCACGAGGTGCTGCCGCTGTCCGGCATCACGCACATGACGCCGCAGGAGCAGGTCGCGGAGAATCTGCTGCTGCTCCAAGTGGACTTCCTGAAGCGGTCCCTGGGCCTGGACAAGCCCTGAGGTCCAGCCGCGCGGATGATCAGCGTCCGTCGCCGCCCGGCTCCTGCGGGAAGCCGGGCGGGGGCGGCGGGTAGCCCGGCGGGGACTGCGGCGGAAACTGCGGCGGAAACTGCGGCGGCGGGCCGAATCCCCCGCCCGCGGGCGGCTGTTGAGGCGGTTGGGAATAAGGGGACGCGTGAGGCGGCTGACCCCAGCCGCCGGGAGCGGGCGCGGACCCCGGCGCCGAACCCGGCACTGACCCCGGCGCGGCGCCGTATCCCTGCTGCGGCGGACCCCAACCGGGCACCGGCCGAGGGCCGTCCGTACTCCTACCGGGCACCGCCAGCAGCAGGAGCACCGCCAGCCCCACCACCAACTCGACCACCAGGAAGATCTGCTGACTCTTCTGATACAGCGGCAGGTGGTCGAACTCGAACAGCTCGTGGTAGCTGTGCCAGTTGTCCAGCGCGACGACGGAGAAGACGACCGCCGCGAAGCCGAAGGCGACGCCGAGCGCCCTGGAAGCCGCCGACTTCGCGAAGGCGACCCAGGCGACGAGCAGCGCGAACACGACCCGCAGCCAGCCCGCGTAGGCGACCGGCATGCCGAGCAGCGTGGTCAGCGTGCCCTCGCCGGTCAGCAGGTGCCGGTAGAAGTGCGGCGGGAAGTCGTTGGCCGTCGTGTACTTGTGCGTCTCGAAGATCTGCCAGCCGGCCCCCTCGATCGCGAGCAGCACCAGCAGCACCCCCGCGGCCACCGCCGCTCCGCGCCGCGGCACCACCGGCGCGGCGCCGGGCCCGCTCGACGGCGCGGTGTCCGACGGCGCACCGCTCAGCGGCACATCCCCGCCCGGCGCGCCGCCCCGCACCGGGCGCCTGCCCGCGAGGCCGATGACCACGAGCGCGATCCCGCCGAGCGTGAAGGCGACCGCGGTGGTCAGCGCCCGGGTGTGCATCTGCGCCCCGGCGGTCCAGTCCGACTGGAAGATCCACAGACCGGGCAACCGATATCCGAACGCGAAGACCCCGGCGGTCACGAAGGCCCACCCGGCGGCGGGCCGCGCGGACCACACCAGGGCGCCGAGCAGGACCACGAGCAGTACGCCGTCCAGCGCCGCGGTGGCCAGCAAGGCGTGCTGGTAGACGGCGTGGTCGAGGCCGAGCCAGGCCCAGAGCGTGTCGTGGAATCCGACGTGCTTGATGTCGCGGACCGTCCAGGCGATCTCCACCGCGACGAGAACCGCGCAGATCAGCGCCCCCGCGATCCGCGCTCCCGGCGCGAGTGTCCGCGGTCCGACCGGACCTGGCGGCGTGAAGCCGGACCCCTGTCCGTACGGCGACTGCTGCTGCATACCCTGCTGCATGGCCTTCTCCCCCATGGCCCAGTGTTCCCCCAGATATACCCGTGCCACTTGGGGTAGGAACAGTCGGTTCGCGAACCAGGAGGAGACTGCGGGGAGTTGACGAGCGGCCGGCCGGGGTCGCTCGCGACGCCCGACCGGCCTACGGCACCCGCACGGCCGTACGTTGTTCAGACTGCTACGTCCGTATATCGGAGTTGCGACGGCTAAGTTGCACGCATGTTAACGCGCTTCGCCTGGATATATCCGAAATGCCCGATGTTTTGGATCACTGTCAAGCACGTACGGAGGACGATCTGCAAAATCTTCGCTCAAGATGCCAAACAACAAGCTTTCTTCCCTCCTTCCCCCCTTGACTGAAGGTTGATTCCATTGCGAAAGTCCGCTCAACCCGCGACGCACAACCCCGTCGCGTCGACCAGACTCCTGCTGCGGGGGCAATCGCGATGACGAGTTCCACATCGACCACGGTCACCGAGCCGATCGGTGACCCCGGCGACCCCGGGAAGGAGGGGGCAGCGGCCACGAAGGTGGACCCCGAGTTGGTCGGGCGGTCACCGGGCCAGCTCATGTGGCGGCGGTTCAGGCGCGACCGAACCGGTGTCATATCGGCCTATGTGGTCCTGTTCTTCTTCGCGATAGCGATCTTCGCTCCCTTGATCGCCAAGCTGTACGGCAAGAACCCGTACACTCTCTACGGGCAGAACAGTCCGGACCTGCTCAACGAGTTCGGCTACCCGGTCGCGCCCAACGGCGGTATCAGCAGCCACTTCTGGTTCGGCATCGAACCCACGCTGGGCCGCGACGTCTTCACCCAGCTCCTCTACGGCATCCGCACCTCGCTGGCGATCAGCATCGCGGTGACGATCATCGTCACCATCACCGCGATCATCCTCGGTGTGGTCGCCGGATACATGGGCGGCAAGACGGACTACTTCATCGGCCGGATCAGCGACCTGCTGATGGCGTTCCCCGCCCAGCTCTTCTTCGTCGCTTTCATGCCCGTGGTCACCGCGCTTCTGGTGTCGCCGTCCGACGCGACCCCCACCTACATCCGCGTGATCGCGCTGATCGTGGTGCAGTGGTTCCTCGGCTGGATGGGTCTGGCCCGCTTGCTGCGCGGCCAGGTGCTCACGCTTCGGGAGCGTGAGTTCATCGAGGCCGCCCGGGTCACCGGCGCCTCGCCCTGGCGCATCGTCCGCCGGGAACTGCTGCCCAACCTGGTCACCCCGATCCTGGTGCAGAGCACGCTCATGCTGCCCGGGTTCGTGACCGCCGAGGCGGGCCTGTCCTTCCTCGGTGTCGGCCTCGTGGAGCCGACCCCCGACTGGGGACGGATGTTCGCCAGAGCCGGTGAGATCTACCAGAACGACCTCACTTACATGTTCTTCCCGGGTATCGCCATGGTGATCTTCATCGTCGCGTTCAACCTGCTCGGGGACTCGGTCCGGGACGCGTTCGATCCGAAGACCGCACGCTGAGGAAGCACAGCAACAGGGGGTGGCTGCCGCCCCTCTCACCAGGAGAGCCAGGCAGCTAACAGGTAACAACGAACAGGGGTGCATTCACCGCTATGAACCTTTCCATGCGTAGAACCCGGGCTGCGTTGGTGGCGGTCGCCGCCGGTGCGCTGGTTCTCACCGCTTGCAGCAGCGGCGGCGGGGGCGGCAAGGGCGAGAACAACGACGCCAAGCAGAAGCAGGACAAGAGCAAGACCCAGCTTCAGTCGCAGATCACCTTCGGTGACGCCGCGGCCTCCACCGGACCGGCGGAGCCCATCGCGGGCGCCGAGCAGGGCGGCACGCTGCACGCCCTGGAGCGCGACAGCTACACGCACCTCGACCCGGGCCAGATCTACGTCAGCAACGAGGGCCAGCTCGCCACCCTGATCCACCGTGGTCTGACCACGTACAAGCTGGACAGCAAGGGCAACTACACCGTCGTCGGCGACCTCGCCACGGACAGCGGTGCGGAGACCGACGGCGGCAAGACCTGGACCTTCAAGCTGAAGGACGGGATCAAGTTCCAGGACGGCACGCCGATCACGGCCACGGACATCCGCTGGACCGTTGAGCGGCTGTTCGCCCCGTTCGTCACCAACGGCCCGCAGTACCTGCAGCAGTGGCTGGCCAACACCAGCGGCTCGGACTTCCGCAAGCTGCTCCCGGACGGCCCGTACAAGGGCAAGCACCTGCCGGACAGCCTGCTGTCGACGCCGGACGACAAGACCATCGTCTTCCACTTCCCGAACCCGGAGCCCGACGCTCCGTACCTGTTCGCGATGCCGGGCTACTCGGTGGTGGACCACGCGAAGGACACCAAGGAGAAGTACGACAAGGCGCCCGTCGCGTCCGGTCCGTACATGATCAAGACCTTCGACACCGGCAAGTCCATGACCCTGGTGAAGAACCCCGCCTGGGACCCGAAGACGGACGCGGCGCGTCACCAGTACGTCGACACGTACGACATCACGTTCAACCACCAGGCCGAGGACTCCACCAAGCGCCTGATGTCGGACTCCGGTGACAACCAGACCTCGCTGAGCTTCGCGAACGCGGTCGACCCGGACGACACCCCGACCGTGGTGGGCACCCCGTCGATCTACAAGCGCACGGTGGCCGGTTACCAGCCGTTCGTGGGTGAGATCAACTTCAACATGAACAAGATCAAGGACGTCAACATCCGCAAGGCGTTGGCGCTCGCGATCCCGACCAAGCCCGTGTGGCAGGCGCTCGGTGCCTCCTACGGCGCCGAGTACGCGGGCGGCTTCATCAGCCCGACCCTCGCCGGTTACCAGAAGGCCGACCCGCTGGGCAAGGTCGCCAAGCCCGACGGTGACCCGGTGGCGGCCAAGAAGCTGCTCACGGACGCCGGCAAGGTCGGCATGAAGATCACCTACGCGTACATCAACACCACCGCCGGCCAGCAGTACTCCCTGGCGATCGCCAACACGCTGACCCAGGCGGGCTTCAACGTCCAGCGCAAGGAACTGCCGTCGGACACGTACTACGACCTGATCGGTAAGGTCGACAACCCGTACGACATCTACGCTTCCGCGTGGGGTGCCGACTGGCCGTCGACCCTGACGGTGATCCCCCCGGTCTTCGACGGCCGGACGATCGCCGACCAGGCGCCGAACTACTCGCACGTGAACGACCCGCACATCAACTCCGAGATCGACCGCATCAAGAAGATCACGGACCCGAAGGAAGCGGCTGACGCCTGGTTCCAGCTCAACACCTACATCACCACCAAGGTGATTCCCGGTGTTCCGACTGTGTACTACAAGCAGCTCCAGATCTTCGGTTCGAAGGTGGGCGGCGTTGTCTACAACAACGTCACCTCGGGCATCGACCTGACGAAGCTGTACGTCAAGAAGTAAGCACCCTCGCGGCCTTCGGTGGGGCCGGGCAGCCGCCCGGCCCCACCTGGGGTGCGATCACCCGCCCACCGCCGCCGTCCTCTGAGAGCTGCGACCGCCATGCTTCGATTCCTCGTCCGCCGGACGCTCGGCGCTCTGGTCATTCTTTTGTTCATCAGCGCCTTCACGTTCTTCCTCTTCTTCGCCATTCCGCACGACCCCGCGCTCCTTTCCTGCGGAAAGAACTGCACGCCGCAGAACATCGCGCTGATCCACCACAACCTGGGTCTCGACCACCCGGTGCCGGTCCAGTACTGGAACTACATGGTGCGGATATTCACCGGCCACAGGTTCAGTGCCGGCAACTGCCCCGCGCCCTGCCTCGGTTACTCGTTCGCCACGAGTGAGCCGGTCTGGCCGACCCTGATGAACCGCCTGCCCACGACCATCTCGCTCGCCGCGGGCGGCACCGTGGTCTTCCTGCTCGTCGGTCTCGGCTCCGGCATGCTGGCCGCCTGGAAGCGCGGCACGTTCATCGACAAGA
This sequence comes from Streptomyces sp. NPDC008139, assembly GCF_042957025.1. Taxonomy (NCBI): domain Bacteria; kingdom Bacillati; phylum Actinomycetota; class Actinomycetes; order Kitasatosporales; family Streptomycetaceae; genus Streptomyces; species Streptomyces sp. NPDC008139. Next base: position 176,568 of record NZ_JBIBHM010000013.1, on the reverse strand, counting down.
TCTTCAGCTCCGCGTCGCTGGTTCTCAGCTCGATGCAGATCTACTTCCTCGGCCCGATCGTGCTGGCCCTGCTGGTCTACAACAACCAGATCCTGGATCAGCCCAAGTACGTGCCGTTCACGCAGAATCCGCTCTCCTGGTTCAACGGACTGCTCATTCCATGGTGTGTGCTGTCGGTGATCTTCACCGCCAACTACACGCGTATGTCGCGCTCGACGATGATCGAGCAGCTACAGGAAGAACATGTACGGACCGCGCGTGCCAAGGGCATGTCGTCGGCGTACGTCTTCTTCCGGTACGCCTGGCGTGGCTCGCTGATCCCCATCGTCACGATCCTCGGTATCGACCTCGGCTCGCTGTTCGGCGGCGCGATGATCACCGAGTACACCTTCCAGCTCGCCGGGCTCGGCCGACTGGCGATCGACTCCGTGATGAAGACGGACCTGCCCATGCTCATGGGCGTGATGCTCTTCAGCGCCACCTTGATCGTCCTGTTCAACATCATCGTGGACGCCGCCTACGCGTTCATCGACCCGCGCGTGCGACTGTCCTAGGAGAACGTCAGTGACCACCATGACCAAGCCCGAGGAGGGCACGCACAAGGGCGGGTCGGACTCGTTCTTGTCCGTACGCGACCTGTACGTCCACTTCTCCACCGAGGACGGCACCGTCAAGGCCGTCGACGGTCTCTCCTTCGACCTGGAGCGCGGCCAGACGCTCGGTATCGTCGGTGAGTCCGGCTCCGGCAAGTCGGTGACGAACCTGTCGATCCTCGGGCTGCACAATCCGGCGACCACCGAGATCGCCGGAGAGATCATCCTGGACGGCCAGGAGCTGACCGGTGCGAGCAATCGCACGCTGGAGCGGCTGCGCGGCAACAAGATGGCGATGATCTTCCAGGACCCGCTGACCGCCCTGTCGCCGTACTACACGGTCGGCCGGCAGATCGCGGAGCCGTACCGGAAGCACCTGGGCGCCAGCAAGCGCGAGGGCCGGGACCGGGCGATCGAGATGCTGGAGAAGGTCGGCATCCCGCAGCCCAAGCAGCGCGTGGACGACTACCCGCACCAGTTCTCCGGCGGTATGCGGCAGCGCGCGATGATCGCGATGTCGCTGGTGTGCAACCCCGATCTGCTGATCGCCGACGAGCCGACCACCGCGCTCGACGTGACCGTGCAGGCCCAGATCCTGGACCTGCTCAAGGACCTCCAGCAGGAGTTCGGGTCCGCGATCATCCTGATCACCCACGACCTCGGTGTGGTCTCCAAGGTCGCCGACGACCTGCTCGTGATGTACGCCGGGCGCGCCGTGGAGCGCGGTTCGGTGCGGGAGATCGTCAAGGAGCCGCAGCACCCGTACACATGGGGTCTGCTCAGCTCGATGCCGCGCCTCAGCGGCAATGTCGACGACCCGCTGACGCCGATTCCGGGCGCTCCGCCGAGCCTGCTCAGGCCGCCGACCGGCTGCCCGTTCCACCCGCGCTGCGAGTTCCCCGCGCTGGTCGGCGGCGACACCTGCGTCACGTCGCGGCCCGACCTGCCGGCTGGTCGCGGTTCCGCGTGCCATCTGACCGCAGAACAGCGGCAGTCCGTATTCATCGAGAAGATTCAGCCCCGGCTGGGCTGACCGGTCACCAGGGGCAGGCATACCACCATGAGCAACGACACCAGCGCTACCGTGACCGAAACGGTCCCGGAACAGCGCGACAAAAGGCCCATCGGCGAGAAGCTGCTGGAGGTCAAGGACCTCACCAAGCACTTCCCGATCTACGGCGGTTTTCCGTTCAGGCGCCAAGTGGGCGCCGTCAGGGCCGTGGACGGGGTGGACCTGGAGGTCCACGCCGGCGAGAGCTTCGGCCTGGTGGGCGAGTCGGGCTGCGGCAAGTCGACGACCGGCCGGCTGATCACGCGGCTGCTGGAGCCGACCGCGGGCAGCGTGCTGTACCGGGGCCAGGAGATCGCGCACTCCTCGCGCAAGGACCTGGCGCCGATCAGGTCCGAGATCCAGATGATCTTCCAGGACCCCTACTCGTCGCTGAACCCGCGCCAGACGGTCGGCACCATCATCGGCGGCCCGATGGAGATCAACGGGATCAACCCGCCCGGCGGGCGCGAGAAGCACGTGCGCGAGCTGCTGGAGACCGTCGGTCTCAACCCGGAGCACTACAACCGCTTCCCGCACGAGTTCTCCGGCGGTCAGCGGCAGCGCATCGGCGTGGCACGGGCGCTGGCCCTCAAGCCGAAGCTGATCGTGGCGGACGAGCCGGTGTCGGCGCTCGACGTGTCGATCCAGGCCCAGGTCGTCAACCTCCTGCAGAAGGTGCAGGAGGAGATGGGCATCGCGTTCCTGTTCATCGCGCACGACCTGGCGATCGTGCGGCACTTCTCGCAGCGCGTCGCGGTGATGTACCTGGGCAAGGTCGTGGAGGTCGGCGACCGCGACTCGATCTACCTGCGCCCGCGCCACCCGTACACCCACGCGCTGCTGTCCGCGGTGCCCGAGGTGGACGTGGACCACGCGGACGACCGCGAGCGGATCCGGCTGGCCGGTGACGTGCCGTCGCCGATCAACCCGCCGTCCGGCTGCCGCTTCCGCACCCGGTGCTGGAAGGCGCAGGACAAGTGCGCGACGGAGGAACCGCCGCTGGTCCAGATCGGCGGGAACACGGACGGGCACCTGACGGCCTGTCACTTCCCGGAAGAGCCGACGATCGCGGCGCGGGACGAGGACATCGTCCTCGACCCCGCGCTGGCCGCGATCGAGGAGGCGGCTGACAAGACCCTTTGACCCGGGCTCAGTTCAGCCTCCGCTCGGAAACGGTCCGTACCCGGACACCCCAGCACCACCCGGGTACGGGCCGTCTCGCGTTGCCGGCGCCCCTCGCACGTTCCCGGCCGCGGCGCGCGGTCAGTCGTTCGGGACGACCTGCTTCTCCTCCGCGAAGTGGCACGCCGAGTCGTGTTCGGCCGGGCCCGCCGTGCCGCGGAAGGCCGGGGGGACCGCCAGCAGCGGCTCCTCCAGGGTGCAGCGCTCCTGGGCCTTCCAGCAGCGGGTGCGGAAGCGGCAGCCGGAGGGCGGGTTGGCCGGGGAGGGCACGTCGCCGGAGAGGATGATCCGCTCACGGTGCTCGCGCGCGGCCGGGTCCGGGACCGGGACGGCCGAGAGCAGGGCCTGGGTGTACGGGTGGGTCGGGTGCTCGTAGATCGCCTCGTCGCCGCCGATCTCGACGATCTTGCCGAGGTACATCACGCCGACCCGGTCGGAGATGTGCCGGACGATCGACAGGTCGTGCGCGATGAACATGTAGGAGAGGTTGAACTCCTTCTGGAGATTGCCCATCAGGTTGATCACCTGGGCCTGCACCGAGACGTCGAGCGCGGAGACCGGCTCGTCGGCCACGATGATCTCGGGTCGCAGCGCCAACCCCCGTGCGATGCCGATGCGTTGCCGCTGGCCGCCGGAGAACTGGTGCGGATAGCGGTTGATGTACTCGGGGTTGAGGCCGACGACGTCGAGCAGGTCCTGTACGCGCTTGCGCCGGTCGCCCTTGGGCGCGACCTCGGGGTGGATCTCGTACGGCTCACCGATGATGTCGCCGACCGTCATACGGGGGTTGAGCGAGGTGTACGGGTCCTGGAACACCATCTGGATGTTGCGCCGGACGGCCTTCAGGGCCCGCCCCGACAGCTTGCTGATGTCCTCGCCCTTGTACAGGATGCGTCCGGCGGTGGGCACTTCGAGGTTCATCAGCAGCCGGGCGACGGTCGACTTGCCGCAACCGGACTCGCCGACGATGCCCAGCGTCTCGCCGGGGAAGAGGTCGAAGGAGACACCGTCGACGGCCTGGACCGCGCCGATCTGCTTCTTGAACACGATGCCCTGGGTCAGCGGGAAGTGCTTGACCAGGTCGCGTACTTCGAGGATCGGCTCGTGCGCCGCCTTGACCGGGTCCTTGTGCATGACGGGCTGTTCACTCACCGAGCGTCTCCTTCCAGAAGTGGCAGGCGCTCGCCCGGTCGGGGCTCACCTTCGCCAGCGGGGGCACATCGGTGCGGCAGATCTCCTGGGCCATCGGGCAGCGCGGGTTGAAGGCGCAGCCGGGCGGAATGTGCAGCAGGTTGGGCGGCAGCCCCTTGATCGCGTACAGCTCCTGGCCCTTCTGGTCCAGCCGCGGGATCGACTGCAACAGGCCCTTGGTGTACGGGTGCGCGGGCCGCTTGTAGATCTCGTGGACCGGCGAGCTCTCCACGATCCGGCCCGCGTACATCACCGCGATCTTGTCGGCCACATCGGCGACGACGCCCAGGTCGTGGGTGATCAGGATCAGGCCCATGTTGAACTCCCGCTGGAGTTCGGCCAGCAGGTCCATCACCTGCGCCTGCACCGTCACGTCGAGCGCGGTGGTCGGCTCGTCGGCGATGATCAGCGCGGGTTCCAGGGCCATCGCCATGGCGATCATCACGCGCTGCCGCATACCGCCGGAGAACTGGTGCGGGTACTGCTTGACGCGTTCGGCGGCGGCGGGGATGCGGACCCGTTCCATCAGCTCGACGGCCTTGATCCGCGAGTCCTTCTTCGACATGCCCTGGTGGGTGGTGAACATCTCGCCGAGCTGTTCCCCCACGGTGAGCACGGGGTTGAGCGAGGACAGCGCGTCCTGGAAGACCATCGCCATCTTCGCGCCGCGGACCTTGCGCCGCTCCTCGCCGACCATCGTCAGCAGGTTCTTGCCCTGGAAGACGATCTCGCCCTTGGTGATGAAGCCGGGCGGCGAGTCGAGGATGCCCATGATCGCCTGCGCGGTCACGGACTTGCCGGAGCCGGACTCGCCGAGCACGGCCAGCGTCTCGCCCTCGGCCACCGAGTACGTGACGCCGTTGACCGCCTTGGCGACCCCGTCCCTGGTACGGAATTCGACGTGCAGATCGTGGACGTCCAGCAGGTTGCCGCTGGGCGGGGCGCTGGTGTGTTCTGCGGCCAGGTACTCGGTGCTCATGTACGGGCTCCTCAGCGCAGCTTGGGGTCGAGGGCGTCGCGCACCGCGTCGCCGAGCATGATGAAGGCCAGCACGGTGATGCTCAGCGCGCCCGCGGGCCACAGCAGCATGTGCGGCGCGTTGCGGATCTGCGAGGACGCGTCGGAGATGTCGATGCCCCAGGAGACGGTGGGCGGTTTGAGGCCCACGCCGAGGTAGGACAAGGTCGCCTCCAGCGCGATGTACGTACCCAGCGCGATGGTGCCGACGACGATGACCGGCGCGACGGCGTTGGGCGTGATGTGCCGCAGCAGGATGCGGGAGTTGCCCGCGCCCAGCGCCCGCGCGGCCTGCACGTAGTCGTTCTCCCGCGAGGTGATCACCGAGCCGCGGGCGATACGGGCGATCTGCGGCCAGCCGAGCAGCACCATGAAGCCGATCACCGGCCAGACGGTGCTGTTGGTGACCACGGACAGGAAGACCAGGCCGCCGAGGATGACCGGGATGCCGAAGAAGATGTCGCTGATCCGGGAGAGGACCGCGTCCCACCAGCCGCCGAAGAACCCGGCCAGGCCGCCGAGGACGCTGCCGAGGAGGACCACGCCCAGGGTCGCGCAGACGCCGACGGTGACCGAGGCGCGGGCGCCGTAGACCACGCGGGTGTAGACGTCGCGGCCCTGCTGGTCGTAGCCGAAGGGGTGGCCGGGGCTCGCGCCCTGCTGGGCCTTGGACAGGTCGGCCTTCAGCGGGTCCTGGGTGGCGATCAGTCCGGGCCAGATCGAGATGATCACCAGGAAGAGGATGATCAGCGCGGCGATGATGAAGATGGGGTTGCGCCGCAGGTCGCGCCAGGCGTCCGACCACAGGCTGCGCGGCTTCTCCGCGGGGTCGCCGCCGTCGTGCCCCGGCCCCTTCTCCAGTGACCCGGCCTCCTCCGCCGCCAGGTCGAAGCCGCCGCCACCGCCCGCGGCCGAGACGGACTGGCCGGGGTCGAGAGGGTTGCTCTGTTCAGGCATAACGAATCCTCGGGTCCAGGACCGCGTACAGCAGGTCGACTAGCAGATTCGCCAGCAGGAAGACCAGCACCAGGATCGTGACGAAGCCGACCACCGTCGGCGAGTTGTTGCGCAGGATGCCCTGGTAGAGCTGGAAGCCGACGCCGTGGATGTTGAAGATGCGCTCGGTGACGATGGCGCCACCCATCAGGCCGCCGATGTCGGTGCCGATGAAGGTGACCACCGGGATCAGCGAGTTGCGCAGCAGGTGCCGGAAGATCACCTTGCGGCGTGGCAGGCCCTTGGCGACGGCGGTGCGCAGATAGTCGGCGCGGGTGTTCTCGGCGATCGAGGTACGGGTCAGCCGGGTGACGTACGCGAGCGAGACCAGGGCGAGGACCAGGCCCGGCAGGATCAGTTCGTTGAACGGCGCGCTGGGCGAGACCGAGGGGCTGACCCAGCCGAGCTTCACGCCGAACAGGTACTGGAGCACGTAGCCGGTCACGAACGTGGGCACCGAGATGACGACCAGGGTCATCAGCAGTACCCCGGTGTCGATCGGCTTGCCGCGCCGCATGCCGGTGATCACGCCGAGCAGGATGCCGATGATGATCTCGAAGATGATGGCGACGACGGTGAGCCGGATGGTGACCGGGAAGGCGCTGCCCATCAGGGAGGTGACGGACTGCCCGTTGAAGGCGGTGCCGAAGTCGCCGCGGAAGATGTTCCCCATGTAGAGCACGTACTGCTTCCACAGCGGGTCGTTCAGGTGCAGGTCCGAGCGGATCTGGGCAGCGGTGGCGGGGTCAGGTGCGCGGTCGCCGAAGAGCGCGGCGACGGGGTCGCCGAGCGCGTAGACCATGAGGAAGATCAGGAATGTGCTGCCGATGAACACCGGGATCATCTGGAGCAGCCGCCGGATCACATAGCGTCCCATGCGGTGCCTTCCGAAGGGCCTTCCGAGCAGTGACGGGGAGGGGCGGGAAGCGGAGCGGCCGGAGGCCGCACCGGGTTACCGGTGCGGCCTCCGGCGGACGTCACTTGACCTTGATCTCGTTGTAGACCGGGACGCTGAACGGGTTCAGCTCGACGTTGGTGATCTTGTCGGAGTACCCGGCGCTGCCGTTCTGGTACCACAGCGGAATCGCGGGCATGTCCTTGACGAGCTGGCGCTCGGCGTCCTGGAAGAGGCCGACGGCCTTGGCGGTGTCGGTCTCGGCGTTGGCCTGGTTGACCAGCTTGTCGAAGTTGGCGTTGCTGTAGTGCGAGTCGTTGGACGACGCGTTGGTGTAGTACAGCGGCTGGAGGAAGTTCTGGATCAGCGGGTAGTCCATCTGCCAGCCGGACCGGAACGGGTTGTCCATCTGCTTGTTGACGATCTTGTTGCGGAAGTCGGCGAAGGTGCCGGTGGGGGCGCCGACGCACGCCTTGTTGTTGCCCAGCACGTTGTTGATGCTGTTGCAGACCGCGTCGACCCACTCCTTGTGGGAACCGGTGTCGGCGTTGTAGCCGATGGTGATGCTGCCGCCCGGCAGGCCGCCGCCCTCCTGGATGAGCTGCTTGGCCTTGGCCGCGTCGTACGTGCACTCGGCGCCGCACAGACCGGACTTGTAGCCGCCGGACGCGCCCAGCACCGGGGAGGTCCAGTCGGTGGCCGGGGTGCGGGTGTTCTGGAAGATCTGCTGGGTGATCTGCGGGCGGTTGATCGCCATCGACAGGCCCTGCCGGACCTTCGCGGAGTTCGCGGACGACCAGCGCGAGTTGTACAGCGGGAAGGCGAGGGTCTGGATGATGCCGGCGGGCTGGTTGATGTACCGGTCGCCGAGATCGCTCTTGACGTTCTTGAGCTGCGAGGCCGGAATGTCGTCGACCAGGTCCAGGTTGCCCGCCTGGAGGTCGGTGTAGGCGGTGTTGTTGTCGGTGTAGACCCGCAGGTCGACGCCGCCGTTCTGGGCCGGGTCCGGGCCCTTGTAGCCGTCCCACTTGCGCAGGCTCATCTGCGAGCCCTTGCTGTACGACTGGATGGTGTACGGGCCGTCGCCGATCGGCTTCTTCAGCCAGGCGGCGTGGTCGTCGAAGAACGCCTTCGGCAGCGGGTAGTACGCGGAGTACCCGAGGGTGTCGGGGAAGGTGGAGAACTTCTGGTTGAGCTTCACCTTGAACTCGGTGTCGCTGACCTTGGTCAGACCGGAGAGCGTGGTCGCGGAGGACTTGGCGCCCGCGGTGTCCGGGTGGACCTTGTCGTACCCGTCGATGTACTGGAAGAAGTACGCGTTGATCTGGGCGTTCTTCAGCAGCGCGCCGTAGTTCCAGGCGTTGATGAAGGAGTCGGAAGTGACCTTCTCGCCGTTGCTGAAGGTCCAGTCAGACTTGATCTTGATGTCGAAGTTCTGCGAGTCGGTGGTGGTGATCGAGTCGGCGATCATGTCGGTCGCCTTGCCGGTCTTCGGGTCGTACTTCTTCAGGCCGCGGAAGACCATGTCGAGCACCTTGCCGCCCTGCACCTCATTGGTGTTGGCGGGCTCCAGCGGGTTCTGCGGGTCGCCCCAGGAAGCGCGCACGACGCCGGAGCCGCTGCCGCCGCCGCCCCCACCGCTGTTGTTGCTGCTGCTGCCGCAGGCGGCGGCTGCCAGGGCGACGGCCGTCGCACAGACGGCCCACTTCAAGCGCGTGGCTCCGCGCATCGCGTGCCTCCTCATGGATCACAAATGACACTTAGTCACCCATGACACCGCAATAGAGCCAAAGTCGCACTTCTACTGCTCCGTGTCGGCATGTCCAATGCGTTGGCCATTGCGCTACGCACTGTCAGAAAGCCGTGTCACGGCACGCATGAAGTGATCTGTCCGCGTCAAGAATGGAGGCGGACGCGCCCGCTCGGCCGTCCGGTCCCGTGCGGTGGCGGAGCGGCACCGTCCGGCCTGCGGACCGGCCCGGCGGATACCCGGTGGCGCCGGGCGCCGGGATCGGGAAGGCTCGGGCCATGGTCTCGGTAGTGCAGAACGTGGCGATCGACTGTGCGGACGCCTACAGCCTGGCTCTCTTCTGGAGCGGCGTCACCGGCCGTCCGCTGGATCCGGAGGACCGGCCGGGCGACCCGGAGGTCCAAGTGCTCCTCGCGGACGGCCCTCTGCTCCACTTCAACCAGGTGCCCGAGCCCAAGACGGCCAAGAACCGCGTCCACCTGTGCCTGCGCCCTGACACCACCCGCGACGAGGAGGTCGACCGCCTCCTCGCCCTCGGCGCCACCCTCCTCACCGACCGCCGCAACCCCGACGGCACCGGCTGGGCCGTCCTCACCGACCCCGAGGGCAACGAATTCTGCGTCCTGCGCAGCCAAGCCGACCGCGAGGCCGCCCATCCCTGACGCGCGCGAGAGGGGCGCCGCCCGGGATGGGGGAGGCGCCCCTCTGGGGTGCGGGACTGTCAGGCGGCGCCGACGACGTCCTTCTCTTCGGCGAAGTGGCAGGCCGACTCGTGGGTGGCCGGGGTGGAGCCGCCCTGGAAGCGGGCGGGGATCGCCAGCAGCGGGGTCTCCTCGGCGCAGCGGGACTCGGCCTTCCAGCAGCGGGTGCGGAAGCGGCAGCCGGAGGGCGGGTTGGCCGGGGAGGGCACGTCGCCGGAGAGGATGATCCGCTCACGGTGCTCGCGCGCGGCCGGGTCCGGGACCGGGACGGCGGAGAGCAGGGCCTGGGTGTACGGGTGGGTCGGGTGCTCGTAGATCTCGGTGTCGGTGCCGATCTCCGCCATCCGCCCGAGGTACATCACGCCGACGCGGTCGGAGATGTGCCGGACGATCGACAGGTCGTGCGCGATGAAGAGGTAGGAGAGGGTGAACTCGTCCTGGAGTTTCTCCATCAGGTTGATGACCTGGGCCTGCACCGACACGTCGAGCGCGGAGACCGGCTCGTCACAGATGATGATCTCCGGGTTGAGCGCCAACCCCCGTGCGATGCCGATGCGTTGCCGCTGGCCGCCGGAGAACTGGTGCGGATACCGGTTGATGTACTCGGGGTTGAGGCCGACCACGTCCAGCAGGTCCTCGACACGCTTGCGGCGCGACCCCTTGGGAGCCACCTCGGGGTGAATGTCGAAGGGCTCACCGATGATGTCGCCGACCGTCATGCGCGGGTTCAGCGAGGTGTACGGGTCCTGGAACACCATCTGGATGTTGCGCCGGACGGCCTTCAGGGCCCGCCCGGTCAGCTTGGTGATGTCCTCGCCCTTGTAGAACACCTCGCCCGCGGTGGCCTGTTCGAGGTTCATCAGCAGCTTGGCGACCGTGGACTTGCCGCAGCCGGACTCGCCGACGATGCCCAGCGTCTCGCCCCGGTAGAGGTCGAAGGAGATCCCGTCGACCGCCTTGACCGCGCCGACCTGCTTCTTGAACAGGATGCCCTGCGTCAGCGGGAAGTGCTTCACCAGGTTCCGCACCTGGAGGATGGGTTCACCCCGGTTCGAGAGGTCACTCACCGAGCGTCTCCTTCCAGAAGTGGCAGGCACTGCCGCGCCCGTCGCCGATCGTGTGCAGCACGGGCACCTCGGTCCGGCAGATGTCCTGCGCCATCGGGCAGCGCGGGTTGAAGGCGCAACCGGACGGGATACGCAGCAGGTTGGGCGGCAGCCCCTTGATCGCGTACAGCTCCTGACCCTTCTGGTCCAGCCGGGGAATCGACTGGAGCAGGCCCTTGGTGTACGGGTGCGCCGGGTTCTTGTAGATCTCGTGGACCGGCGAGCTCTCCACGATCCGGCCCGCGTACATCACCGCGATCTTGTCGGCCACGTCCGCGACCACACCCAGGTCGTGGGTGATCAGGATCAGGCCCATGTTGAACTCCCGTTGGAGTTCAGCGAGCAGATCCATCACCTGCGCCTGGACGGTGACGTCGAGCGCGGTGGTCGGCTCGTCCGCGATGATCAGGTCGGGTTCGAGGGCGAGCGCCATCGCGATCATGATGCGCTGCCGCATACCGCCGGAGAACTGGTGCGGGTAGTCGTTCACCCGCTCCTTCGCCGCCGGGATGCGCACCCGGTCCATCAACTCGACCGCCTTGGCCTTGGCGGCCTTGCGGGACAGGCCCTGGTGCACCCGGAACATCTCGCCGAGCTGGTAGCCCACCGACAGCACCGGGTTGAGGGACGACAGCGCGTCCTGGAAGATCATCGCGATCTTCCGGCCGCGCAGCTTGCGCCGCTCCTCGCCGGACATCGTGAGCATGTCGCGGCCCTGGAACAGGATCTCGCCCTGCGGGATACGGCCGGGCGGCATGTCGAGGATGCCCATGATCGCCTGCGCGGTCACGGACTTGCCCGAGCCGGACTCGCCGAGCACGGCCAGCGTCTCCCCGGCGTTCACCGAGTAGTTGACGCCGTTCACGGCCTTGGCGATACCGTCGCGGGTGTGGAACTCGACGTGCAGGTCCCGTACTTCGAGCAGCGGAGCCGTCGGCACGCCGGGCGCCGGGGCGTTCGCGGTCTCATCGATGACAGTCAACGCCGTACCTCCTAGCGCAGCTTGGGGTCGAGGGCGTCGCGCACCGCGTCGCCGAGCATGATGAACGCCAGCACCGTCACGCTGAGCGCGCCCGCGGGCCACAGCAGCATGTGCGGCGCGTTGCGGATCTGGGTGGACGCCTGGGAGATGTCGATGCCCCAGGAGACGGCCGGCGGCTTGAGGCCCACGCCGAGGAACGACAGCGTCGCCTCCAGCGAGATGTACGTGCCCAGCGCGATCGTCGCGACGACGATGATCGGGGCGAGCGCGTTCGGCGCGATGTGCCGCAGCAGCATCCGCGCGTTGCCCGCGCCGAGCGCCCGCGCCGCCTGCACGTAGTCCTGCTGCTTGGCCGTGATGACCGAGCCGCGCGCGATACGCGCGATCTGCGGCCAGCCGAGCAGGATCATGAAGAGCGAAACGGTGGTGACGCTGCCGCCCTTGACCACGGACAGGAAGACGATGCCGCCGAGCAGGATCGGGATGCCGAAGAAGATGTCGCTGATCCGGGAGAGGATCGAGTCCCACCAGCCGCCGAAGTAACCGGCCAGGCCGCCGAGCAGCGAGCCCAGCACGGTGACGCCCAGGGTCGCGAAGATACCGACCGACACCGAGGCGCGCGCGCCGTAGACGGTACGGGTGTAGACGTCGCAGCCCTGCTGGTCGAAGCCGAAGGGGTGCCCGGAGGTCGCCCCGTTCTGCGACTTGGCGAGGTCGCAGGAGAGCGGGCTGCCGCCGGCGATCAGGCTGGGCCAGATCGATATGACGACCAGGAAGAGGATCAGCAGCCCGGACACGTAGAACATCGGCTTGCGGCTGAGGTCGTGCCAGGCGTCGTTCCACAGGCTGCGCGGCTTCTCGCGCTCCGCCTCACGCGACGGCTTCGACGGCTCCCCGGGGCCGAGCGGTCCGTCCACGGGCAGCCCGGCGGGCGCTGTGGATATCGCGTTCGCGGCGCTCCGGGCGTCGGACATCTCAGACATAGCGAATCCTCGGGTCCAGGACCGCGTAAAGCAGGTCGACGAGCAGGTTGGCGGCCAGGAAGACGATCACCAGGATCGTCACGAAGCCGACGACGGTCGGCGGATTCTGCCGCAGGATGCCCTGGTAGAGCTGGTAGCCGACGCCGTGGATGTTGTAGATCCGCTCGGTGACGATGGCGCCGCCCATGAGCGCGCCGAGGTCGGTGCCGAGGAAGGTCACCACGGGTATCAGCGAGTTGCGCAGCAGGTGGACGGTGACCACCCGGCGCTTGGGCAGGCCCTTGGCCACGGCCGTGCGCAGGTAGTCCGCGCGGGAGTTCTCCGCGACCGAGGTACGGGTCAGCCGGGCCACATAGGCGAGCGAGACACCGGCCAGGACGAGTCCCGGCAGGATCAGGTCACCGATCGGGGCGCCCTCGGCGACCGCCGGATTGGCCAGGCCCCACTTCACGCCCACGAAGTACTGGAGCAGGAAGGCGGTCACGAAGGTCGGGATGGACACGACGAGCAGCGTGAACGCGAGCACGCCCGAGTCCGCGAACCGTCCGCGCCGCAGCCCGGCCAGCAGGCCGAGCCCGATGCCGACGACCGCCTCGATCGCGAAGGCGACCATGGTCAGCCGGATGGTGACCGGGAAGGCCGTGCCCATCAGCTCGGTGACCGGCTGCCCGGTGGCGGCGGTACCGAAGTTGCCGCTGAGGATCTGCCACATGTAGTGCCCGTACTGCGCGGGCAGCGAGTGGTCCAGATACAGATCGTGCCTGATCTGGTTCGCCGTGGCGGGGTCGGGCGCCCGGTCGCCGAACATGGCGGCCACCGGGTCGCCGAGCGCGTAGACCATGACGAAGATCAAAAAGGTGGTTCCGATGAAGACCGGAACCATCTGGAGCAGTCGTCGAATGACGTAGCGCCCCATCTGTCCTCCAGGGATCGGGGCAGACGTGAGCCGGGGCTTGTGACCCCGGCCGACCTCCGCACCGCGAGCGGTTGCTGTCAGTTCCCCCCGAACGCGCGCCCGCCACGGGGTGCCATGGCGGGCGCGCTTACCGCATCAGGTCAGTTGTTGACCGTGATGTCGGTGAAGACGGGGACACTGAAGGCGTTCTCCGTCACGTTGGACACACGGGACGACCAGCCGGCGCCACCGTTCTGGTACCAGAGCGGGATGACGGGCATGTCCTTCATCAGGATCTTCTCGGCGTCCTGGTAGAACCCGATCGCCTTGGCGGTGTCCGGCTCCGAGTTCGCCTGCTTGATCAGCGAGTCGAACTGCGGGTTGCTGTAGTGCGAGTCGTTCGAGCTGGCGCCCGTCACGTACAGCGGCGTCAGGAAGTTGTCGATCAGCGGGTAGTCCATCTGCCAGCCGGAGCGGAACGGCTGGGTCATCTCACCCTTGGTGATCTGGTTGCGGAAGTCCGCGAACGTGCCGGTGGGGGCGCCGACGCACGCCTTGTTGTTGCCCACCACGTTGTTGATGCTGTTGCAGACCGCGTCGACCCACTGCTTGTGCGAGCCGGTGTCGGCGTTGTACCCGATGGTCATGTGACCGCCGGGAATGCCGCCGCCCTCCTGGATGAGCTGCTTCGCCTTGACCGGGTCGTACGTGACCGACTCGCCGCCGACGGAGTCGCTGTAACCGCCGGCCGCGCCCAGCACCGGGGAGGTGAGGTCGGTGGCCGGGGTGCGGGTGCCCTGGAAGATCTTCTCGGTGATGGTCTTCCGGTCGATCGCCATGGACAGGCCCTGGCGGACCTTCTCCATGCCGGGGGCGCTCCACGCCTTCTGGTTCAGCGGGAAGGAGACCGTCTGGATGATGCCGGCCGGCTGGTTGAGGTAGCGGCCGCCGAGGTCCGACTTCACGTGGCTGAGCTGCTCGGCCGGAACGTCGTCCAGGACGTCCAGGTTGCCCGCCTGGAGGTCGGCGTAGGCGGTGTTGCTGTCGGTGTAGACCTTCAGCAGCACGCCCTTGTTCTTCGGCTTGCTCGGGCCCGTGTAGTTCGGGTTCGGGACCAGCTTCATGCTGGAGCCCTTGCTGTACGAGTCGATCATGTACGGGCCGTCGCCGACCGGCTTGTTCAGGTAGCCGGCGTGGTCGGTGAAGAACGACTTCGGCAGCGGCGCGAACGCCTTGTAGCCGAGGCGGTCGGGCCACGTGGAGAACTTCTGGGTGAGCTTGACGGTGAAGGTGGTGTCGTCCACGACCTTCAGACCCGACATGGTCTTCGCGGTCGGGGCGGCGCCCTCCTTGTCGGGGTGCACCGCGGCGTAGCCGTCGATGTCCGCGAAGAAGTACGCGTTGAGCTGCTTGTTCGTCAGCAGCGCGCCGTAGTTCCAGGCGTCGACGAACGAGTTGGCGGTCACCGGGGTGCCGTCGGAGAACTTCAGGCCCTGCTTGATCTTGATGGTGAAGTTCTGCTGGTCGGTCGTGGTGATCGAGTCAGCGGCCTCAAGGTTGGCCTTCCCCGTCTTGGGGTCGTACTCCTTGAGGTTCATGAAGATCATGTCCAGGACCTTGCCGCCCTGAACCTCGTTGGTGTTCGCCGGCTCCAGGGGGTTCTGGGGGTCTCCCCACCACGCCCTGACGATGCCGTCGTTGGAACCGCCGGCCTTGTTGTCCGAACCACCGGAACCGCAGGCGGTTGCCGCGAGGGCGACGACTGCCGCGCCTATGACCCACTTGGCGCTCTTGGCACCGCGCATGGGTTTGCCTCCTCAGGAGTCACTGTCGATACGTGAAAGGAAGGCCGGTCGCCGCTGACACTCCTGACACCCCTGACAGGAGAAGGGCCTGGCCTTCCGTGCTCGTGAGTCGGCGCTCCCCATCAGCGCGTGACCCATTGACCCGAGCTCAACTTCGTCCACTATCGGGCACGTTTGAGGTCGCTCGGAACAGGGTCTGGTTTCGCTTCGGTCACGATGGGCAGAGGAGCCTGCTCAAAATTCGGACAATCTGGAACGTACACAGACAGGTCCGAAACGGACAGTGTGATCTTTCTTACGCCGGTGAGCGGAGATGAACGTCCGAATAACGGACGGTGCGAAAAACCCAAAAGGGGCGCGGAGAGCGCGTGACCGGTCCCCGCCGTCCGGCGGCGGAGTCTGGTCGCGCGGCTCCCCGCGCCCCTACGGGCGCTGCGCGGTCAGCGCTTGGCCCGAGCGGCCGAGCGTCCCCGCTCCTTCTGGTCCAGGACGACCTTGCGGATGCGGACCGTCTCCGGGGTCACCTCGATGCACTCGTCCTCGCGGCAGAACTCCAGCGACTGCTCCAGCGAGAGCCTGCGCGGCGGCACCACGTTCTCGGTGTTGTCCGCGGACGCGGCGCGCATGTTGGTGAGCTTCTTCTCCTTGGTGATGTTCACGTCCATGTCGTCGGACCGCGAGTTCTCACCGATGATCATGCCCTCGTAGACCTCCGTGGTCGCCTCGACGAAGATCACGCCGCGCTCCTGGAGGTTGATCATGGCGAACGGCGTCACGACTCCGGCGCGGTCGGCCACCAGGGAGCCGTTGTTACGGGTGCGCAGGTCGCCGAACCACGGCTCGTGGCCCTCGAAGATGCTGTGCGCGATGCCGGTGCCGCGGGTGTCGGTGAGGAATTCCGTACGGAAGCCGATCAGGCCGCGGGCGGGGACGACGAACTCCATGCGGACCCAGCCGGAGCCGTGGTTCGTCATGGTCTCCATGCGGCCCTTGCGGGTCGCCATGAGCTGGGTGATCGCGCCCAGGTACTCCTCGGGGCAGTCCACCGTCATCCGCTCGACCGGCTCGTGGATCTTGCCGTCGATCACCTTGGTGACCACCTGCGGCTTGCCGACGGTCAGCTCGAAGCCCTCGCGGCGCATCTGCTCGACCAGGATGGCCAGCGCCAGCTCGCCGCGGCCCTGGACCTCCCAGGCGTCGGGGCGCTCGGTGGGCAGCACGCGGAGCGAGACGTTGCCGATCAGCTCCCGGTCGAGGCGGTCCTTGACCTGGCGGGCGGTGACCTTGTGGCCCTTGCCGCCCTTGCCGACCAGCGGCGAGGTGTTGGTACCGATGGTCATCGAGATCGCGGGCTCGTCGACCGTGATGAGCGGCAGCGCGACCGGGTTCTCCAGGTCGGCCAGCGTCTCGCCGATGGTGATCTCCGGAATACCGGCCACCGCGCAGATGTCGCCGGGGCCCGCCATCTCGGCGGGCTTGCGGGTCAGCGCCTCGGTCATCAGCAGTTCGGTGATCTTGACCTGGCTGACCGAGCCGTCGCGCTTCATCCACGCGACCTGCTGGCCCTTGCGCAGCTCGCCCTCCTCCACCCGGAGCAGGGCGATACGGCCGAGGAAGTTGTCCGCGTCGAGGTTGGTGACGTGCGCCTGGAGCGGCGCGCCCTCGGTGTACGTGGGGGCCGGGACGGTGGACAGGATCGTGGAGAAGAACGGCTCCAGGCTGTCGCTGTCGGCCGGAACCGTGCCGTTCTCCGGCTTGGTCAGCGAGGCGATGCCGTCCCGCGCGCACGCGTAGACGATCGGGAACTCGATCTGGTCCTCGGTGGCGTCCAGGTCCAGGAACAGGTCGTACGTCTCGTTGACGACCTCGTCGATCCGGGAGTCGGGGCGGTCCGTCTTGTTCACGCAGAGGATGACCGGCAGGTTCGCCGACAGCGCCTTGCGGAGCACGAAACGGGTCTGCGGCAGCGGGCCCTCGGAGGCGTCCACCAGCAGCACGACCGCGTCGACCATGGACAGGCCGCGCTCCACCTCGCCGCCGAAGTCGGCGTGGCCCGGGGTGTCGATGATGTTGATCGTGATGACATCGCCACCGCCCTTGGGGTGGTACTTCACGGCGGTGTTCTTCGCGAGAATGGTGATGCCCTTCTCGCGCTCCAGGTCGTTGGAGTCCATCATCCGATCGTCGAGATGCTGGTGGGCGGCGAATGCGCCGGCCTGCTTGAGCATCGCGTCGACGAGGGTCGTCTTGCCGTGGTCGACGTGGGCGACGATGGCGACGTTACGAATATCGTGGCGCGTGGACATGCTGCGGCGCTTCTCCCGGAATCGTGGATGGACGTCGCGTTCCTCGTTGACGCGCTCGCCTGCCGGGCAAGGTCACGCCGCGGCCTTACCCCATGGTACGGGCCCCAACCCCCCTCGGCCGCCGATGGCTGGCTTCAGAGGGGATTTGGGGCCCGTAATCGCACGGTTTTCCGCGGCCGCGCGCGCCTACTTGCGGAAGCCGAGGTTCTGGTAGTCGGGGGTCTGGAAGCCGAAGGCGCCCGCGTTGGCGACGGTGGTGCGCAGCGCGACCAGGCCGGGGCGCTGGTAGAGCGGGATGGAACCGGCAGCGGCCCAGATCCGGGCGTCGGCCTTGGAGGTCAGGTCGCGGGCCGCGGAGGTGTCCAGCTCGCCGCCCGCCCGGTCCAGGAGCTGGTCGATCTGGTCGGTGCCGACCCGCGTGTAGTTCTGCGCCACGGTCAGCGAGCCGTCGGGCGCGGGCACCGGCTTGGCGAAGATCGGGGTGTCGTCGGTGGCCGGGTAGGCCGTGCCGGGCCAGGAGTAGAGCGCCAGGTCGAAGTCGCCCGAGGCGATGTGGTCCTGGAAGTAGCTGTCGCCGGCGACCTTGGTGATCTCGGTGCGGATGCCGATGGCGGAGAGCATTGAGGCGATCCGGGTGCCGACGTCGTCCAGCGTCGGGGAGTCCGCCGGGAGCACGAAGCGCATGGTGAGCTGCTTGCCCGCCTTGCTGACGGCGGCCGCGGGCTCCACGACGGTGACGGCGCCGGAGGCCGCGGTACGGCCGGGGCCGCCGGCCGCCTGGTCGCCGGTCTTGGCGTTGCTGCGCGTCCAGCCCGCGTCGGCCAGCAGCGCCTGGGCCTGCTGCACGTCGTTGGTGCCGAGCGCCGAGCTGTTGTCGCGGTAGCCGTCCTGCGAGGGCAGCACCAGGTGGTTGCCGAGCGCCTCGTCGGGCAGCCCGAGCGGCTTGAGCACGGCGGTGGCGATGGCCTTGCGGTCGATGGCGCGGGCCACGGCGTGCCGGATCCGCTCGTCGGCCAGCGGTCCCGTGCTGCCGTTGATGGCGAGCTGCGCGTACGCGGCGTCGGGCGCCTTCCGTACGGCCAGGCCCCTGGTCCTGCTCACGGCGGTGACCGCGCCGGGGTCGATCTCAGCCAGGTCGAGGGTGCCCGCGGCGAGCGCGGCGGGGCGCTTGTCCACCGGCACGGCGGTCAGCACGATCCGGTCGAGCTTGGCGGGCTCGCCCCACCACGCCTTGTTGCGGTCCAGCGTGACGGTGCCCTTCTTGGTGTCCACGGCCTCGACCGCGAAGGGGCCCGCGACGACCGGCAGCTTGGTGCGTACGCCGTCGTTGAAGGTGTCCGCGTCACTGGTCACCGACTTCGGGTACAGCGGGCTGAACAGCGACTTCCAGTCCGCGTACGGGCTGGCGAAGGTGACGTCGACCTGCTGGGCGTCCTTGCCCTGCCGCACGTCGGAGATCCGGTCGTAACCGGCGTTGCGGGCCGTCCAGAAGGCGCTGTTCTTGCCGTTCAGCGCCTTCCACTGGGCGACGAAGTCGGCCGCGCCGACCGCCTGGCCGTCGCTCCACTTCGCCTTGGGGTTCAGGTGGTACGTGACCACCTGGCGCGGTGACTGCGCGACGTCCGCGCTCGCCAGGAAGTCGCTGTCGGCCCGCGGGGAGCCGTGGCCGTCGAGCCGGTACATCGCCGGGAGGGTGGCCCCCGCGATCGTCAGCGTGTCGGCGTCCGCGTCCGCCTGGTACGCGTTCAGCGTGCGGGGCAGCTCATCGGTCGCCCAGCGCAGCGTCCCGCCGTCGCGGACGCCCGCGCGCGAGACGGTCGCGATGTCGGTGCCCGCCGTCCCGGCGGCGCCGCCGCCCGAGGAGCAGGCGGTCAGGGTCATGGCCGCCCCGGCGGTCAGCGCCACGGCGGCGCGCAATACGGGTGGGTTCGCGCTGCGGTTCATGGATCGGACACCTCCGGCGGCCCGGCATAGACCGGGGACATACTCATTTGGCCTGATTTCCGGGTAATCACTTCCCAGTGGAGGGGGCAAGGGTGGCGTCTGCGCCCCGACACGACCGCAATGCCCCGCTCTTCCACCCGGACGGCCCCTTGGCGCCGGGGCGCCCCATGAGGGGCGCGCCCACCCGCGCGGGGTGGCCGGGCGGGCGGCGAGCCCGGAGATCGGCGAACCGCCCCGGAGGGGAATTGGTGCACGCGTCTTCCCAACGGAAGGTGTGACGCGCGACACTTCCAGGCGCGGCAGCGTCATCAACCGCATCACCCCCGCACGGCGGAGAAGGTGAGGCATCCGTATGTCCCTGCAAGACGATCTGACGTCGGTCACACGGCGGCTCGACGATTTGATGCGCTGTGTCGGGCGGCTGGACGAGCACGTGGGCGACAGCCTGGACATGCGCAGGGTGCGGGCCGACGCGGCCCATCTGCGGGAGAGCCTGGCTCTGCTGCAGGAGGCCGTCCCGACGACCGCGGGCATCCGCAAGGTC
Source organism: Streptomyces sp. NPDC008139 (assembly GCF_042957025.1). Taxonomy (NCBI): domain Bacteria; kingdom Bacillati; phylum Actinomycetota; class Actinomycetes; order Kitasatosporales; family Streptomycetaceae; genus Streptomyces; species Streptomyces sp. NPDC008139. Next base: position 156,627 of record NZ_JBIBHM010000013.1, on the reverse strand, counting down.
GAGATGGTGACGATCCCGGACGCGCCGTACGACCGCGGCCTGTGGGCCGACGCGGAGGACGAGGGGCTGGGCTCGCCGCACCGGCACGCGCCGTAGCGCGCGGCACCGGCCCGCGGCGGCCGTACCACCCCCGCACCCCTCGGCGCCCGCACCCGGCGGCGTCCCCTCCCCCGTTCCTTCGGAGTCCTCCTTGGCCACCGGAACCACCCCCTCCCCCACCGCGCGCCGCGGCGTCCTGACGCCGGGGCGCGCGGCCATTTCCGAACGGCATCTGCGGACCGACCGGTGGTGGGTGCCACCGTTGGTCACCGCGCTCGGCCTGGCGGCCTTCGTCGTCTACTCGACCTGGCGGGCCTTCGCCAACAGCCACTACTACGCGGCGCCCTACGTCTCGCCGTTCTACTCGCCGTGCCTGGCGTCGAACTGCGCGGACATGAAGGGCGGCGCCAACTGGCCGCTGTTCGGCGACTGGTGGGGCCTGTCACCGGCCCTGCTGGTGCTGGTCTTCCCGCTCGGCTTCCGGCTGACCTGCTACTACTACCGCAAGGCGTACTACCGGGGCTTCTGGGCCTCGCCGCCCGCCTGCGCGGTCGCCGAGCCGCACGCGAAGTACACCGGCGAGACGCGGCTGCCGCTGATCCTGCAGAACGTGCACCGCTACTTCTTCTACTTCGCGCTGCCGGTGGCGGGCATCCTCACCTACGACACGGTGCTCGGCTTCCGCGACGAGCACGACCGCTGGGGCCACATGGGTCTGGGCACGGTCGTCCTGCTCGTGAACATCATCCTGATCTGGGCGTACACGCTGTCGTGCCACTCGTGTCGGCACATCATGGGCGGCAAGCTCAGGCACTTCTCCGCGCACCCGGTGCGCTACCGCCTCTGGGGCTGGGTCGGCGTCCTCAACGGCCGTCACATGCTGCTCGCCTGGTCGTCCCTGATCAGCGTCGGCCTCACCGACCTCTACATCTATCTGGTCTCCAGCGGCGTATTCGACGATCCGAGGTTCTTCTGAGATGACACAAGTCGAACGGCACGCGTACGACGTGGTCGTGGTCGGCGCGGGCGGCGCCGGGCTGCGGGCCGCGATCGAGGCCCGGGAGCGGGGCATGCGTACCGCCGTGATCTGCAAGTCGCTGTTCGGCAAGGCCCATACGGTGATGGCCGAGGGCGGCATCGCGGCCAGCATGGGCAACGTCAACTCCGGTGACAACTGGCAGGTGCACTTCCGCGACACCATGCGCGGCGGGAAGTTCCTCAACCACTGGCGGATGGCGGAGCTGCACGCCAAGGAGGCTCCCGACCGGGTCTGGGAGCTGGAGACCTGGGGCGCGCTGTTCGACCGCACGCCCGAGGGCAAGATCTCGCAGCGCAACTTCGGCGGCCACGAGTACCCGCGGCTGGCGCACGTCGGCGACCGTACGGGCCTTGAGCTGATCCGCACCCTCCAGCAGAAGATCGTCTCACTCCAGCAGGAGGACTTCGCGGAGACCGGCGACTACGAGTCGCGGCTGAAGGTCTTCCAGGAGTGCACGGTCACCCGCGTGCTCAAGCAGGACGACAAGGTCGCGGGCGTCTTCGGTTACGTGCGCGAGTCCGGGCGGCTGTTCGTGATCGACACGCCCGCGGTGGTGCTGGCGACCGGCGGCATCGGCAAGTCCTTCAAGGTGACGTCCAACTCCTGGGAGTACACCGGCGACGGGCACGCGCTGGCGCTGCTGGCCGGGGCGCCGCTGATCAACATGGAGTTCATCCAGTTCCACCCGACGGGCATGGTCTGGCCGCCCTCGGTGAAGGGCATCCTGGTCACCGAGTCGGTGCGCGGTGACGGCGGGGTGCTGCGCAACAGCGACGGCAAGCGGTTCATGTTCGACTACGTGCCGGACGTCTTCAAGGAGAAGTACGCGCAGTCCGAGGAGGAGGCCGACGGCTGGTACTCCGCCCCGGACACCCACCGCCGACCGCCGGAGCTGCTGCCCCGCGACGAGGTGGCGCGCGCGATCAACTCCGAGGTGAAGGCCGGGCGGGGCACCCCGCACGGCGGCGTCTTCCTCGATGTGTCGACGCGGCTGCCCGCCGAGGAGATCAAGCGGCGGCTGCCGTCGATGCACCACCAGTTCAAGGAGCTGGCGGACGTCGACATCACCGCGGAGCCGATGGAGGTCGGCCCGACCTGTCATTACATGATGGGCGGCGTCGACGTGGACCCGGACACGGCCGCGGCGCGCGGGGTGCCGGGACTCTACGCGGCGGGCGAGGTCGCGGGCGGCATGCACGGCTCCAACCGGCTGGGCGGCAACTCGCTCTCCGACCTGCTGGTCTTCGGCCGCCGGGCCGGGCTGCACGCGGCGCGGTACGCGGCCTCGTTCGTCGAGGGCGCGCGTCCCGTCGTACCCGAGGAGCAGATCGACACCGCCGCGGCCGAGGCGCTGCGGCCGTTCAGCGCGGAGGACGCGGACGCGGCGGAGGCCGCCGAGGGCGCGCAGGCGGGCGGGGCGCGGCCCGCGGAGAACCCGTACACCCTGCACCAGGAGCTCCAGCAGGTGATGAACGACCTGGTGGGCATCATCCGGCGCGGTCCCGAGATGGAGGACGCGCTGAACCGGCTGACCGGGCTGCGGGCCAGGTCGCGGCGGGCGGGCGTCGAGGGGCACCGGCAGTTCAATCCCGGCTGGCACCTGGCGATCGACCTGCGGAACATGCTGCTGGTCAGCGAGTGCGTGGCGCGTGCCGCGCTGGAGCGGACCGAGAGCCGCGGCGGCCACACCCGCGACGACCATCCGGAGATGGACCGCGCCTGGCGCAAGGTCAATCTGGTCTGCGAGCTGACCGACCCCACCGGGGACCTGGCGGCCACCGACCCCGACCACGGCCAGATCGGTCTGCGCCGGCGCGCGACGGACCCGATCCGGGGCGACCTGCTCGACCTCTTCGACAGGGACGAGCTGCTCAAATACCTGACGGACGAGGAGCTCGACGGGTGAGTTACGAAGCGCACTTCAAGGTGTGGCGCGGTGACGCCGAGGGCGGCGAGCTGCGCGACTACCAGGTCGAGGTCAACGACGGCGAGGTCGTGCTCGACATCATCCACCGCCTCCAGGCCACCCAGGCGGGCGACCTGGCGGTCCGCTGGAACTGCAAGGCGGGCAAGTGCGGGTCGTGCAGCGCCGAGGTCAACGGACGGCCCCGGCTGATGTGCATGACCCGCATGTCGGTCTTCGAACCGGAGGAGACGATCACGGTCACCCCGATGCGGACCTTCCCCGTCGTGCGCGACCTGGTCACCGATGTCTCCTTCAACTACGACAAGGCCCGGCAGGTCCCGGCCTTCGTGCCGCCGAAGGGGGTCGCGGCCGGGGAGTACCGGATGCAGCAGGTCGACGTGGAGCGCTCGCAGGAGTTCCGCAAGTGCATCGAGTGCTTCCTGTGCCAGGACACCTGTCACGTGGTGCGCGACCACGAGGAGAACAAGACGTCGTTCGCCGGACCGCGCTTCCTGATGCGGATCGCGGAGCTGGACATGCATCCGCTGGACGCGGCCTCCGAGGTCGGTCTGACCCGCGCCTCGTCCGCGCAGGAGGACCACGGGCTCGGCTACTGCAACATCACCAAGTGCTGCACCGAGGTGTGCCCCGAGCACATCAAGATCACCGACAACGCGCTGATCCCGCTCAAGGAGCGGGCGGTGGACCGAAAGTACGATCCGCTGATCTGGCTGGGCAACAAGATCCGCCGCCGGGGCGAGTAGCTCCCCTCCCCCCGCCCGCCCCGCACGGGGCGGGCAGGCGGGCAGGCGGGCAGGCGGGCAGGCGGGCAGGCGGGCAGGCGGGCGAGAACAGAAAACGGATCTCCGAGTCGCGCTCCGGACACACCGGACATAGCCTCCGAAAAGGAGCACGCGGCAAGCGGCCGTGGCGCGGCGAAGGGCGCGGTACGCATGCGGCGACTCGCGGGAATCGTTGCGGCGCTCGGCGCCCTGATACTGCTGTCCGGCGCGCCGTCGGCACGGGCGGACGACCCGATCACGCTGTCCAGGTCCGGCCAGATAACCGACAAGGTCGGCGCACTGGGCGACCGGCAGTCGCAGGTCGTCACGGCGCTGGACGGCCTCTACCAGAAGCAGCGCGTCCAGCTCTTCGTGGCGTACGTCCGCACCTTCTCCGGCCGCGGTCCGCAGGACTGGGCGAACGCGACCGCGACCAAGAACGGCCTGGGCCAGCGGGACGTCCTGCTGGCGGTGGCCACCCACGACCGGCAGTACGCGGTCTCCGCCGACCAGGACTCCGGCCTGACCGCGGCCCAGCTCAACGAGGTCAGCAGCCAGGCCGTGGAACCCGCGCTGCGGCAGAACGACTGGGCGGGCGCCGCGATCGGCGCGGCCACCGGCTACGACGCGGTCCTCAGCGGCCTTCCGGTGACCGTCCCCTCGATCACCCCCGGCACCGCGGACCCGGGCGGCAGCGGGGCCCCCCCGGGCGACTCCGCGGCCGACCTGTGGATTCCGGTGGTGGCCGTCGGCGCCGCGGGCGCGGTCGGGGTGTGGGCGTTCCGCAGGAAGCGCGGCCCGCGGCAGCCCGCCAAACCGGCGCCCGGCGAGCGCGGCTGGGGCGCCCCGCAGCCGACCCCGCTGCCCGAGCTGGACTCGCAGGCCAAGCATCTGCTGGTGCAGACCGACGACGCGGTCCGCACCAGCCAGGAGGACGTGGGCTTCGCGGCGGCGCAGTTCGGCGAGGAGGCCGCGCGGCCGTTCGCCGAGGCCGTCGAGTACGCCAAGACCGAGCTGACCGCGGCCTTCCGGCTGCGGCAGCAACTCGATGACGCGATACCCGAGGACGACGCGACCCGCCGGCAGATGCTGGACGAGATCCTGTCCCGCTGCACCCAGGCCAACCGGCGGCTGGACGCGGAGTCCGAGGCATTCGACCGGCTGCGCGCCCTGGAGGCGAACGCGCCGGAGGTGCTGGAGCAGGCCGAGGCGAAGGCGGCGGCGCTGCCGAGCCGGATCGACACCGCCGAGGCGTCGCTGGCGCCGCTGGCGCAGAAGTACGCGGACGCCGCGCTCGACCCGGTCACCGGCCACCCGGCCGAGGCCAGGGACCGGCTGGAGTTCGCCCACGCCAGCCTCGTACAGGCCAGGGCCGCCGTCGGCACCGACCACGGCAAGGTCGCCGTGTACGTACGGGCCGCCGAGGGCGCGCTGGACCAGGCGGTCATGCTCACCGACTCCGTCACCCGAAGGGCCCAGGAACTGGCGGAGGCCGACGGGAAGCTGCGGGACGCGCTGACCGAGGCCGACACCGACTTGGCCGAGGCCCGCGGCCTGCTCGGCGGCACCGCCGCCGGGGTCTCCACCGCCGACCTCCAGGGCAGGATCGCCCGCGCCGAGACGGTCGTGGCCGACGTACGGCAGGAGTTGGCGGCGGGGCGCTACGACCCGATCGCCGGGCTGCGCCGGGTCGAGGAGGCGGACGCGGCGCTGGACGAGGCGCTGGCGGGGGCCCGCGAGCGGGAGGTCAGCGAGCAGCGGGCGCGCGGGCTGCTGGACCAGGCGCTGCTGGGGGCGCGCAGCGAGGTGGCCGCCGCCCGCGACATGGTCACCACCAACCGCGGCGCGGTCGGCAGCCAGGCCCGTACCCGGCTCACCGAGGCGGAACGGCGGCTCCAGCAGGCCGGGGCGCTGGCCGGTTCCGACGCGGCGGGCGCGCTGGCGCACGCGCAGGAGGCGGACCGGCTGGCCCGGCAGGCGCAGGACGCGGCCCGGCGCGACGTCGGCGGGTACGGCGGGGGCTTCGGCGGGTCCGGCGGCCGGCGCTCCGGCGGCGGCATGGGCGGCGCGGTGCTCGGCGGGATCATCCTCGGCGAGATCCTCGGCGGCGGGCGCGGCCGGGGTGGCGGCTTCGGCGGGGGCTTCGGGGGCGGCGGCTCGGGACCCGGCAGCTTCGGCGGCGGCCAGACCCGCGGCCGGATGGGCGGCGGCGGCCGTTTCTGAACTCCCCTGACCCCCCTCCTTTCTCGCCCCCTACTTTCCGGCCCCTCTTTCGGGCCCACGGATACGGACACGCAAGGAGTACGACCATGACGAAGCAGACCATCCTCGGCCGGGTAACCCAGCTCGCCAAGGCCAACATCAACGCCCTCCTCGACCAGGCCGAGGACCCGCAGAAGATGATGGACCAGCTCATCAGGGACTACACCACCAACATCCGCGAGGCCGAGGAGGCGGTGGCCACCACCATCGGCAATCTGCGGCTGATGGAGCAGGACCACGCCGAGGACGTCGCGGCGGCCAAGGAGTGGGGCGACAAGGCGCTGGCGGCCAGCAAGAAGGCCGACGAGCAGCGCGCCTCGGGCAACGCCGCGGAGGCCGACCGCTTCGACAACCTCGCCAAGATCGCGCTGGGCCGTCAGCTCCAGTCCGAGAAGGAGGCGCGGACGGCCGAGCCGACGATCGCCTCGCAGAACGAGATCGTGAGCAAGCTCAAGTCCGGCCTGGACTCGATGAAGGCCAAGCTGGGCGAACTCCAGGGCAAGCGCGACTCGTTGGTGGCGCGCGCGAAGTCCGCGCAGGCGCAGAACCAGATGATGGACGCGGTCAAGAACATCGACGTGCTCGACCCGACCAGCGAACTGGGCCGCTTCGAGGACAAGGTGCGGCGCGAGGAGGCCAGGGCCAAGGGCAAGGAGGAGCTGGCCGCGTCCTCGCTCGACGCGCAGTTCGAGTCGCTGGACGCGCTCGGCGACAGCGCGGAGATCGACGCGCGGCTGGCCGAGCTCAAGGGCCGCGCGGCCTGACCGCCGACGGCCGTCCGCTTGCCGCGCGCGGCAGGCGCTAGAACATGCTCAGCAGTTCGTCCACCGAAGGACCGCTGGAGTGGGACTGCTCGCCGGGCAGGGCGAGTTCGAACCAGACGGTCTTGCCGCGGTGGGTACGGCGGCTGCCCCAGCTCTCGCTGAGCATCGTGACCAGTTGCAGGCCGCGCCCGCCCTCGTCGGTGTCACGGGCGCGGCGGCGGCGCGGCTGCACCAGGGCGCTGTCCCACACCTCGCACACCAGGGTGCGGTCCAGCAGCAGCCGCAGTCTTATGTCGCCGTAGCCGTGCCGCAGCGCGTTGGTGACCAGCTCGCTGACCAGCAGTTCCGTGGTGTCGACCAGGTCACCGAGCCCCCAGCTCAGCAGTTGCTCGCGGGCCAGCTCGCGGGCCCTGGCCACCGACGTGGGGCGCGGTTCCAGCGTCCAGTCGCCGACCTGCTCCGCGGGCAGACCGCGGATCCTGGCCATCAGCAGGGCGATGTCGTCCTCACCGTGCGCGGTGTCCAAGGTGGCCAGCACGTGGTCGCAGATGTCCTCAAGGGGTCTCGGCGGCCCGGCCAGCGAGTCCCGGAAGGCGTCGAGACCCTCGTCCAGCGGGTGGTTGCGGGACTCCACGAGACCGTCGGTGTACAGGGCGAGCAGCGCCCCCTCGTTCAGCTCGACCTCGATCTCCTCGAACGGCTCGCCGCCCACGCCCAGCGGCACTCCCCTGGGCACTTCGAGCAGCAGCGGCGACTCGCCCGACTCCACGACGACCGGCGGCAGATGGCCCGCGTTGGCGATCGTGCAGCGCCGGGTGACCGCGTCGTAGACCACGTAGATACAGGTGGCCAGGTAGACCTCGGACAGGTCGGCGCCGCCGCGGTCCTTGGCCCGGCGGGTACGGCCCTGGTTCGGGGAGCCGAGGCCGTTGGCCACCTCGTCCAACGCGCCCAGCACTTCGGCGGGTTCGAGGTCGAGCGCGGCCAGGGTCCGTACGGCGGTACGCAGTTCGCCCATCGCGACGGCGGCGCGCAGGCCGCGGCCCATCACGTCGCCGACCACCAACGCGGTGCGGTGGCCCGGCAGTTCGATGACGTCGAACCAGTCGCCGCCGACCTCGGTCTCCATGCTGCCCGGCAGATAGCGGCAGGCGATGTCGAGGCCCGCGGCCTCGGGGTCGTCGGGGGGCAGCAGGCTGCGCTGGAGGATCAGCGCGCGCTCGTGCTCACGCCGGTAGAGCCGGGCGTTGTCGATGAACACCGCGGCGCGGGCGGCCAGTTCCTCGGCGAGCATCCGGTCGCGGTCCACGAACGGCTCGCTGCCCTTGGCACGGGAGAACTGCACCAGCCCCAGTACGGTGTCGCGGGCGACCATCGGCACCACGAGCGTGGACTGCACGAGGGTGCCGCCGAGGTCGGGCCCGCCGTCGCCGTCGATGACCTGCGGCTGCGCGGTGCGCAGCGCCCGCGCGCTGGCGGAGCTGAAGCGGTAGCGGTGCACGGCGCCGACCGCGACCGGGCCGTCCGCCACATCGTCGTCGTCCCCGGCCATCGCTATCGGCGCGTCCGACACGGAGCTGGCGAACGCCACCCGGCGCACGTCCCCGCTGCCGTCGGTGGTGCCCGTCAGGTCCTCGGCGCCGGACAGCAGGGCCTGGTAGAGGTCGACGGAGGCGATGTCGCAGAAGTGCGGGACGGCGACGTCCAGCAGTTCGCGCGCGGTGGTCTCCAGGTCGAGCGAGGTGCCGATACGGGCGCCCGCCTCGTTGAGCAGCGCGAGATTGCGGCGGGCGTGCGCGGCCTCGCGCTCGGCTCGCTGACGTCCGGTGACGTCCATCGCGAGTCCCGCGACGCCGATCGGCCGCCCGGTGCCGCTGTGCAGCCGGTACAGCGACATCGACCAGCGCCGCCGCCCCGGATCGCCGGGCACGGTGCCGACCAGCGGCATGTCCAGGACGGGCTCGCCGGTCTCCAGCACCTGGCGCAGCGCGGCGCTGAGCCGGTCGGCCTCGACGCGGGAGAGGAAGTCGTGCGGGCCTCGGCCGTGGTTCTCCTCGGCCTCGCGGCCGAAGACGGTCGCGAAGCGCTCGTTGACCCGGATCAGCCGCAGGCTGGTGTCGAAGAGCACGAAGCCCATCGGCGACTGCCCGAACACCGCCTGGGAGGCGGCCAGATCGGTCTCGATCTGGCGCAGCGTGGCGACGTCGACCGCGATGCACAGCGCGCCGTGGTCGGCGGGCATCACGTAGACCTCGGCCAGGCCCTGGCCGCCCGAGGCGTCCCGGTACGGCACGAGTCCGGTCCACTCGCGGCCGTCGAGGATCTCCGCGAGGCGCTCGTGCGCGCGCTCGCGTACGTGCTCGGGCGCGAAGGCGTTCACCGGGTCGCGGCCGAGCGCGCGCTCGGCGGGTACGCCGAAGAACTGCGCGGCCCGCGCGCTCCACTGGTCGATCCGGCCGTCACCGTCGAGCGAGAACGACGCCACGCGTATGTAGTCGTAGAGCGAACCGGGCGGACTCGACTGCCAGACCGCGTCGACCGCGTCCGTGTCGTCTCGGGGCGGTACCGCCCTCGCTGGCATGTCGCTCACTCGCCCGACCCCTCCAGCTCAGCACACATGGACCGGTTGGAGCCGAGTATTCAGCATGAGGACCGTCCAGCACACGGTCTTGTCGATCACAGCATCATCTCGGCTCCTGGGGTACGGGGACCGTCCCCGGGACAGCGCGGTCACACCCCTCGCTCCCGCGTCTTCGGCATACCCGGCACAGCTCCCGTGAATCATTACGCGCGTCACGGCAGAGCCAGTTCGAACCAGACGGTCTTTCCGAACGGTCCGTGACGCGTTCCCCAGCGCCGTGAGGCCCGTGCGACCAGTTGCAGACCACGGCCGCCCTCGTCCTCCAGGGTGGCGATCCGCTCGCGCGGCGGGTCCGGCAGCGGGTCGGAGACCTCCACCAGCAGCGAGCCGCCGCGCACCATCCGTACACCGATCGGTCCGTGCGCGTACCGCAGCGAATTGGTGACCAGCTCGCTGACCAGCAGCATCGTGACGTCGGTGAGCTGCGCGAGACCCCATTCGACCAGGGTGTCACGGACCTGGCGGCGCGCCAGCCGGACGGCGCTGGGCTCGGCGGGGAACGTCCAGGAGGCGGTGGATCCGGCGGGCAGCCCGCCGAGCCTGGCCATCAGCAGCGCCACGTCGTCGGGCTCGCGGCCAGGTTGCATGATGGCGAGCACGTCGTCGCAGGAGTCCTCCAGTGAGGGCAGCGGGCGGCACAGCGTCTGGCGCAGCCGTTCCAGGCCCTCGCCGATGTCGTGGCCGCGGGTCTCCACCAGGCCGTCGGTGTAGAGCACGAGGACCGCTCCGTCGGCGACCGCCAGCTCCGTGGTCTCGAAGCGGACGCCGCCGACGCCCAGGGGGACGCCGGATGGCAGCTCGACCAGCCGGGCCCGGCACTCGTCCGGGTGGGCGCCGGGTCCCTCGCCGTCCGGCGCCCGCGTGACGGGTTCGACCAGGACCGGCGGCAGGTGGCCCGCCTGCGCGATGGCGATCCGGCGCGTCGAGGGGTCGTAGACGGCGTAGACGGCGGTGGCCATCCAGCCCTCGGCCTGGCCCTGCGCGAGGTCGTCGCCCAGCTCGTTGACCCGGCGCAGCAGCTCGTCCGGCGGCATGTCGAGCCCGGCCAGCGTCCGTACGGCGGTACGGAGCCGGCCCATGGTGGCCGCCGCGCCCAGGCCGTGGCCCATCACGTCGCCGACGACGAAGGCGACCCGGCCGCCGGCCAGCGGGATCACGTCGAACCAGTCGCCGCCGACCTCGGCGCCGCTGCTGCCGGGCACGTACCGGAAGGCGACGCCGACGCCGGGCGGTTCGACGACGCTCTGCGGGAGCAGGCTGCGCTGGAGCATCAGGGCGCCCTCGCGCTCGCGGACGTAGAGCCGGGCGTTGTCCAGGGCGGCGCCCGCGCGGTTGGCCAGCTCCATCGCGAGGGCCAGGTCGTCGTGGTCGAACGGCTCGCGCTCGCGGGCCCTGCTGACCACCAGCAGGCCGAGGACGACGCCGCGGGCCCGCAGCGGCAGCACGAGCAGCGAGTGGACGCCGAGCGCGATGGCCGCGCGCACCTTCGGGTCGCCGGGGAAGGTGGTGGCCAGCAGCTCCTCCTCCGAACTCACCATCCGGGGCTGCCCGGTGGTCAGCACCGTGCCGAAGATCGACTTGCGGGTGAAGCGGATCGGCTGCCCGGTCAGGATCATCCGCTCGACCTCGGGCCCCCAGCGCACCGCGCCCGTGCCGAGCTGCCGCATCGGGGTGTTGTCGCCGTACGGCGCGGTCGGCAGCTCGCCGCCATCGGCGACCTCGGCGTGCAGGATCACCCCGGAGTAGTCACTGAAGGTCGGCACGACGGCGGCGGCCAGCGCCTCGGCGCACCGGCGGACGTCCAGCACGTTCGCGATCCGGGTGCCCACGTCGTTGAGCAGCGCCAGCCGCCGCCGGGCCCGCTCGACCTTCGCGGCGGCCTGCACGCGCTCGGTCACGTCGATGACGGTGGCGCTGATCCCCAGCACCCGCCCGGCCCGGTCGACCAGCCGGTGGTACGACAGCGAGCGGTGGCCGCTGCCTTGCGGCGCGTACGTGACCAGGTCGATCACCGGCCGTCCGGTGGCCAGGACGTCCCGCTGGAGCGCGGTCAGGTCGGCGGCCGACCGCTCGTCCAGCACCTCCCGCACGGTGTGGCCGATGTGGTCGGCGACGGGCCTGCCGTCCATCGCCGCCAGCGCCTCGTTGAGCCGTACGTAGCGCAGGTCGCGGTCGAAGATGGCGACGCCGAGGGGTGAGGAGTCGAAGAGCGAGTCGAGGGCGGCGAGGTCGTGCTCCAGCGTCCGCAGGCGGCTCGTCTCGACCATCGAGGCCAGAACGAAGGGGCGGCCGTCGCCGTCGACCAGCAGCGAGGCGCGGGTCTCCACCTGGACGGTGTGGCCGTCGCGGTGCCGCAGCGAGAGGATGCCGTCCCAGCGGCCCCCTCGCAGCAGGTCGGCGAGGATCTGCTCGGCGGGGCTGGGGTCCGGCATCCGCGGGATCTCGTCCGGCCCGCGCCGCGGGGACTGTCCCGGCGGGCTCTCGGGCGGCCCGAACAGCCCGCCCACCCGGCGGCCCACGATGTGCTCCCCCGCCCACCCCAGCACCTCCTGTGCCAGGGGGCTCCACAGGAGCACCCGCCCCGACGTGTCCAGCATGACGACCGCCACCCGCAGCGTGTCGAGCAGCGTCCCCGTGCTCTCCCCCCGCCCCTCACCCCCCGACTCCGGATCGGGATCCATATCCGGATGATGATGCCGATGCGGCCGACCCGCCGCCGGCCCCTCCGAGGCCGCCTGGCCCGAGCGCGCCGGGGGGCCCTCCCCTGCGTGGGCCTGCCCGCCTGCGGCGGGGGCTGGGCTGACCTCAGCGGGACCGCCGCCGGCGGGAACCTGTCCGCCTTCCGCAGGACCGCCGCCGGCGGGAACCTGTCCGCCTTCCGCGGGACCGCCGTCGGCGGGGTCCGGGGCGCGGTTCGGGGACGCCTCAGGGCCATCGCCGCCGCTGGCGCTCATGCGTCACCCCCGACCGGGTCGGGCCGGTTCCACCCCGGCCACTGTCAGTGGGAATTATCCCCCTTACCCGATATTCTCCCAAACACCCCGATACCGCGCGGGCCACGGCGAAACGGCGTAGCAGCCGGGGGGCGTGCGGCCGGGGTCAGCGGGAAGCGCGTGGCGCGGCGCGGGCGCTGGAGGCGACCGGAGGTCCGGGGTCGGCCGGAGTCGGGAGCGCCGGGCGCGACGCGGGCGACGAGAGCCGAGACCAGCGGCGCGGGAAGCGCCGGGCGCGACGCGGGCGACGAGAGCCGAGACCAGCGGCGCGGGAAGCGCCGGGCGCGACGCGGGCGATGGGAGCCGGAGTCGGGAGCGCCGGGAGTCGGCCGGTGGCCGGGGTCGGCCCGGCGCTGGCGCCAGATGCGGCCAGGGCGCCGAGACCAGCGGCGCGGAAAGCGCCGGGCGCGGCCGGGAGGCCGAGTTCGACGGGGCCGGGGCCAGTGGGAAGCACCGAGCGCTGGGCGGCCGGAGGCCCGGTCGAGCGGGGTGGGTACGGCGGGGGGCAGGTGTGTGCGGGGACGGTCAGGCTAGGGCTTGGGTGAGGGCGGCGGCCAGGGCGGCGGGGGCCTGGACGTGGGCGAGGTGGCCCTGGCCCGGCATGACGTGGACGCGGGCGCGGGGCATGGCGCCCGCGATGCGGGCGAAGGGCTCGTAGTAGGGGCCGACGCCGTCGTTGTCGCCGCCGATCAGCAGGGTGACGGGCATGTCGAGCTTGCCGTAGGCGGCCAGGTCGGCGTGGTGCTCGTTCAGGGCGGTCAGCTCACGCCCGAGCGGCGCCGCGAGAGGCCGCAGCACCTGCCAGGCCGGGCTCCGGCGCAGCTCGGCGACGTACTCGGCGGAGAATCCGGACACGTCCCGGTTGACGATCTCCACGGCCCGGTCCAGGTCACCGGCCGCGTCGGCCGCGCGCAGTGAGTCCAGCACCCGCGCGCCGAAGGGCCGCACCACCGGCTCGTAGAGGGTCAGGGAACGGACGCCGGAGTGCCGCGTCGCGGCCTCCAGCGCGATCAGGCCGCCGTAACTCCAGCCGAAGAGGTCCACCCCGCCGTCGCCGCCGTGCCGCCCGGCGACCTCGTCGAGCACCCGCCGCAGATCCGCGACCTCGGTGCCGACCCCGTACCCGTCACCCAGCTCACCGCTGGGCCGTCGGCCGCGCCGGTTCAGTACGTACACCGGCCGGTCGGCCGGAAGCGCGTCCACCACCGGCTGCCACGACACGGCGTCGGCCATGACCCCCGGAACGATCAGCAGCGGCCTGCCCTCGCCCACCCGGTGGCCGAGCACCAGCACCACGCCGTCGCGTTCCACCTGCACCAGCACTCGAATCCCCCGTCTCGGTCGCGGACACCGAAAAACCCTACCCGCAGGCCGTCAGCCGACCAGAAGGCGCGACGCCCACTCGACGGCCGGGCGGTCCTGGTCGAGCCAGTCGACGTCGGAGGTCTGCGCGGGGAGCAGCCAGCGCAGCTCGTCGTGGTCCTGGAGGGGGCGGGGCGTGCCGCTCAACAGGCGGGCGGTCCAGACATGCAGGGTGAGGCCGTGGGCCAACGGCCAGGCACCGGGGACGCGTTGAAGGGGCTCCACCGTGACGCCCAGCTCCTCGCGCAGCTCGCGCACGAGCGCGTCCCGCGGGCTCTCCCCCGCCTCGACCTTGCCGCCCGGCAGTTCCCAGCGTCCCGCCAGCGCGGGCGGCGCGGTCCGCCGCGCGGCCAGCAGCCGTCCGGCGTCGAGCACGGCCCCGCCCACCACCACACGTTCGGTCATGCGACGCAGGATACGTAATACGGAGACACGCGACCCGCACAGCGCGCGGCGCGAATCCGTTACGAGGACGGCACGGCGCGCGGCGTCAACCGCTCGATCACGTAACGCCGTTGCTGCTGGTCCCGGTTGAGGCCGGGGCCGTTCAGCGTGGCCGCGACGCGCTCGGCCTCGGCGCGGGTGGCGTAGCGCCCGACCCGGTACCGGTTGCCGCTCTCGTCCTGCCGTATGAGGAGCCATACGAGGTCGGTCGTCATCAGCTCAGGCCCCCTCAGGCGAGGTCGCGGCAGCGGAACCGGCTTCCAGGTCCGCCAGGTGCGCGACATTGTCTCGGTCGTCCGCCGCGTCGCTCGCGGCGCTGTCGAACCAGGCGTCCAGGATCTCGCCGAGCACGGCGCCGGACACCGAACGCAGGCTCAGCGCCAGCGCGTTGGCATCGTTCCAGCGGCGGGCACCCCGCGCGGTGTACGCGTCGGCGCACAACGCGGCGCGCACGCCCGGGAGTTTGTTCGCGGCGATGGACGCGCCGGTGCCGGTCCAGCAGCAGACCACCGCCTGGTCGGCCGCACCCTCGGCCACCGCGCGGGCCGCCGCCTCCGCGCTCCAGGCCCAGTCCTTGCGGTCTCCGGGGCGCAGTGCGCCGTAGGCGAGCACCGTGTGACCACGGTGACGAAGCTCGTCGACGACCTGCCTGGCCACCGGTTCATCCATGTCCGAGGAAACGGCGATGCGCATATGCCCGACCCTACGCCCGAGGTTCACGGCGCGGGCACGGAATGACACGAAGAGGTACCGTTCCGGCCAGGTGTTCGACCAGAAGTTGACTGTAGGTCACACCTGTCCGACACCCCCGGTGGTCGCGCCGGGCGCACGCCGGAGTGCGCACCGGCGCCCGTACAGCCCGTACCGTCCGTACAGCCCGTACGGCCCTGTGCCGTAAGGGAGTTGACGGCGGGTCAGCGTACCGGCAGGTGGTAGACGGCCCGGTACCGCTCAGCCGGGATGATGACGTCCGCGGTCTCCACCGGCTGCCCGGAGCAGTAGTACGTGCGCTGGATCTCGATGACGATGTGCCCCGGCACTCCGCCGAGCGCCGCCGTCTCCTCCGCGAGCCCCGGCCGGGCGCCGACCTCCTCGGCCATGTGGTCGACCACCAGGTCGATCGCCGCCATCCGCTCCACGACGCCCTGGCCGCCGACCGGCCCCTCCTCCGGCAGCAGCACCGGTGTGCGGGCGGTCAGCGCCAGCGGCTCCCAGGAGGTGGAGAGCATCGAGGGCTCGCCCTCGGTGCGGAAGAGGTAGTGGGTGCGCATCACCCGGTCGCCGGGCTCGATCCGCAGCCGCTCGGCGACGGCGGGCGAGGCGTGGTCCTGGACGCTGCGCGACTCCCAGGTGCCCTTGCACCCCTCGTCCCCCTGCTCCTGCCGGAACGGGCTGGCCGTCCCGGCGGGCCGGTAGCCGCTGCGGACGATGCGCCGCGGCCTCGGCCGCTCCCGTACGTACGTGCCGGAGCCGGACCTGCCCTCCACGAAGCCCTCGGCCATCAGGACCTTGCGCGCTTCGAGCGCGACGGTGTCCGAGACCCCGTACTCGGTACGGATCCGGGCCTGCGAGGGCAGCCGCGCGTGCGGCGGAAGCGTCCCGTCGAGGATCTTGCGCCGCAGATCCTCGGCGACGCGAAGGTAGGCGGGCTGCTCACCGAAAGGCACGTGCCCCTCCCAAGGGGTTGACTGTCTGCGACAGCTTGACAACCGTCGGTGCCCGTCCGCAAGCCTTCCCCCGAGCATCACACTCCGAATCCGGAGCTGGTGCCTCCGTCCTTCACCGAGCCGGTCATCGAGCCGTGCGTGGCGCCGAAGAAGCAGGTCACCTTGTGGTCGCCACGGCGCCAGCCGTCCGCCGGCGGCATGTAGTAGTAGACGTCGGCGCTCTTCTCCCAGGGCGTGCCGTCCGCGTAGTCGTCCGCGTAAGAGGCGCACTTCGACTCCGCGACGGCCGAGATGCGATCCGTTCCGGGGTAGCCGCCGTCGTCCGCCGCGTCGACGGTGAAGATCGCGTACGCCTCCGCGTCGTGCTCCTCGGAGCAGTCGACGACGTCCACGGTGGTGGAGCGCGCGCCGTCGCCGCCGTAGTCGCCCAGCGAACTGTCGACCGTGTTGAAGCACTGGCCGACCCTGATCCGGTCGACGCGGGTGTTGCCGTCGTCGAAGGCGCCCGACACGCCGAGCGCGATGAAGACCGCGAGGAGCACCGTGGCGACGCCGTTGAGGATCAGGCCCGCGATGGCCAGGCCCTTGCCGCGCTCGCCGCGCTTCTTGATCTGGCTGAGCGCGACGAGGCCGAAGATCACCCCGAGGACGGGGATGCAGGTGAAGCCCACCACGAGCGAGGCGATGGCCATGCCGTTGGTGTTCGCCTGCGGGTTGTACCAGCCGGCGGCCTGCGGGTAGCCGGGATACGGCTGGGGACCGTACGGATTCTGCCCGCCGTACGGATTCCCGCCGTAGGGGCCCTGACCGCCGTGCGGAGCCTGGCCGCCGTAGGGAGGCTGGCCGGAATACGGGGCCTGCCCGGGATACGGGGCCTGCCCGCCGTAGGGCGGCGCGGAGCCGGGGGGCCGCTGTCCGCTGTAGGGCGGGGGCACGGAGCCGTAGGGGCCGGGCCCGCCCGATGACGGGCCGCCGTACGTCGGCTGTCCCGGACCGCTGTACGGCGGTCCGCCCTGCTGGTCGTACGGCTTCTGCGGATACGAGGGCAGCCCGGCGTACGGCGAAGTGGGGGCGTCGTGCGGGGGCTGGGACGGGGGCGCGTCGTCGGAGGACGGCGGAGGCGGGGGCGGCGGCGGTATGTCCACTGGGGGATCCTACGGTTCGGCGCCGACCGGTTGTGAACGGGTTGCGCCGTCCCCCTTGACCCTTATTGGTCCAGACCAATACCTTCACGCGCATGCGTCGAAGAATTCTCGGCCGTATGGCCGCAACCGCAGCCACCCTCTCCCTGGTCGCCGTCCTGCCCGCCGTCACGGGCGGCTCCGCCGCCCAGGCGCACGGCCGTGACGACCACGGCTCCTCCGCCTCGTCGTACAAGAGCGTCGGCTACTTCACCCAGTGGGGCGTCTACGGACGCGACTACCAGGTGAAGAACGTCCAGACCTCGGGCACCGCGGCCAAACTCACCCACCTCAACTACGCGTTCGCCAACATCGGCGCCGACGGCAAGTGCTTCGAGGCCAATGTGGCCGGCGAGGGCGACGCCTGGGCCGACTACCAGCGCCCGCTCGACGCCGCCTCCTCGGTCGACGGCACCGCGGACACCGCCGAGCAGCCGCTGGCGGGCAACTTCAACCAGCTCCGCGAACTGAAGGCCGCCAACCCGAAGTTGAAGGTGATGATCTCGATCGGCGGCTGGGGCTGGTCGACGCACTTCTCCGACGCGGCCCGCACCGCCGCGTCACGCAAGGCGCTCGTCGCGTCCTGCCTGGACATCTTCGTCAAGGGCAATCTGCCGCTGCTCGACGGCAAGGGCGGCCCCGGTTCGGCCGCCGGGCTCTTCGACGGCGTCGACATCGACTGGGAGTGGCCCGGCTCCTCCGGTGACGTCGACACCGTCTACCGGCCCGAGGACAAGCGGAACTTCACCTCGCTCGCGGCCGAATTCCGCGGCCAGCTCGACGCGTTGGGCCGCAAGGCGCACAAGCACTACGACCTGAGCGCCTTCCTGCCCGCCGCACCGGCCAAGATCGACGCGGGCTTCGAGGTCAGGAAGATCTTCAAGTACCTCGACTTCGGCACCGTCCAGGGCTACGACTTCCACGGCCCCTACGAGGCCACCACCAACCAGCAGTCCGCGCTCAAGGCCCCGCGCAACTCGCCCGTCCCGCACGACTTCAGCGACACCCAGGCGGTCGGCGACTGGCTCAAGCGCGGCGCACCCGCCCGGCAGCTCGTCCTCGGCGTGCCCTTCTACGGCCAGGGCTGGACCGGCGTCCCCGACGGCGGCACCGCGGGCCTCTTCCAGCCGTCCACCGGCCCCGCCCCCGCCACCTGGCAGGCGGGCAACGAGGACTACCACGCCCTCAAGGCCCTTGCCTCCTCCGGCACTTACGCCGTCCACCGGGACGTGCGGAACGGCTTCGCCTGGCTCTACGACGGCACCAACTTCTGGACCTACGACGACCCGCAGGTCATCGCCCAGAAGACCGCCTACATCAAGCGGGCCCACCTGGGCGGCGCGATGGTCTGGTCCCTGGACGGCGACACGGCGGACGGCGAGCTGATCAACGCCATTCACCAGGGCCTCGCCGCGCACCACAGGTGACCCGGGTCCCCAAGTGACCCGGCTCCCCAAGTGACCCGGCGCCTCGGCCTCGGGTAACCCCACCCCTCACGCCCGGTGCTCCCCAGCCCTCCCTCTCCGCGGGGGAGCACCGGGCCTCCCCACGCGCGGCGGATACGTCAGCCGCGCGCGGCGGAGGCGGCGGCCCGTTTGGCGGCCAGCTTGGCCGCCTGCATGTCGCCGACGACCTGCGTCACCATCCGGACGGACGCGGCGTCCAGCACATTGCCGAACTCGACCACCTCGACCCGCTCCTCGAAGCGTGCCTTCAACTGCGGCATGTCGCTGGGGATCACGACGAGTTCGAGGTCCCCGACGTCCTCCCCCTCGTCCCCGTTCAGCACCCTGACGTTGCTGATCCCGGACTGCGTCAGGGAGTCCCCGATGCTGACGGCCTGGCCGTAGGTGGAGTAACAGATGCCCACCGTGCCGCTCCTGGCGGCGGAGGCGATCCGCACCAGGGTCTGCACATGCGGCGCGGCGACGATGGCGACCACCTCGGTCGGCTCCCCGCACCACAGCCGCCGCGCCTCGGCCAGATGGAAGAACGAGGTGAGGGCGAGGTCGTCGTGCTCCTCCTCGGGCGAGAAGTCCCCGAGCACCAGGGGCTTGACCTTGAGACCGAGGTGCAGGCCGAGTTCGCTCGCGAAGTAGCCGGCCCGGTCGGCGTTGCACTCCACGAACGCGACCTTGAGGACGTCGTCCTCGGCGCGCAGGGCGAGGCTCGTCACGAGTGACTGGATCTCGACGGCGGACAGGCCGAGGGCGACGCACTCCCTGGCCGCCGCGTCCAGTACCGCCCACGCCCGTTCCCTGGCGGGCGAACTCGTACGCGCCAGGCCCGTACCGACGACGGTCGTCCCGCTGCGGCCCCGGCTTTCGACCAGGCCCAGCCCGCTCAACTCCGCGTAGGCGCGGGCCACCGTGTTGCGGTTGATCTGGAGGTTGTCGGCCAGCAGCCGGGCGCTGGGAAGGGTCTGGCCGGCCGCGAGATCGCCGGTCTCGATCATGAACGACACCTGGGTCACGATCTGCCGGTAGATGGGTACGTCCGAGTGACGACTCACCCGCAAGTCGCTGTCCACCAGGTGCCCGGCCTTCCCCCGTTGCGCATCTCAGCCAAAGCACCTTATCCACGCGGGAGGCAGTCAAGCATGCCCCGCGCGCCCACTTGTCTTCGGCTTGAACTGGCCCAACCTGCTAGGCAGACAGCACGTCAGGCCGCCCCGCCCCGGCGGAGATCGACAGCGCCCGCACCCCGCTTCGCCTGCGCAAATGTGCCGCAACGACACAACGGGACATATATCCCTGGCCGTCGCCCGTCCGTGAATCGATGGGTCTAACATCGACCCACCAGGGTAGGCAGTACCCCGCCGCCGAGTGACGGCCCCGGTCGCGTCGGCCTGTGGCGCCCACCCCCATCCGCAACGGGAGCGATCAGTGACCCTTCTCGTTCGAGCCGACGGCACCAGAGACCGGCGCGGGAACCGGACGTCCCGGCGCCCGGGGGAACCGCACCCGTTCCCGAGGACTCATCAATAGATGATGCGCATATCCCCCACACCCCTGTCGGCCGACTCCCACGGGTACACGCTGGCCGCCCGCAGGAGAGCGGTGTTCACCGGCAGGACCGCGGAACTGCGGCTGTTGCGGGACCTGATGCTCAGCGACCGGCGCTCCTGTTTCGTGGTGTGGCTGCACGGCATGGGCGGCTTCGGCAAGAGCAGCCTGCTGCACCGGTTCGCCGACGAGGCCGAGGCGCACGGCAGGACGGTCCGCACCGTCGACATGCGCACCACGGCCGCGACACCGGAGGCGTTCCTGGCCGCCCTCGACGCGCAAGGCCCTTCGCAGGAAGCCCAGTTGCTGCTCATCGACTCCGGTGAGGCGCTCGGGCCGCTGGAGCAGTGGCTGCGCGACGACTTCCTGCCGCGGATGCCCTCGCACCTGTTCCTGGTGGTCGGCAGCAGGCGGCCCCCGTCGGCCGAGTGGCGAGCCGACGTGCAGTGGTGGCAGGCGCTGCGCAGTGTCGAACTGCGCGGCATGGACACCGCGGAGGCCACGAAGCTGCTGCGCAACCGGGACGTTCCGGAGGCGGACATCCCCGACATCGTGCGGGCCGCGCACGGCGTGCCGCTGGCCCTGGCGCTCTTCGCCGACGCGCGCGAACGCGCCACCGACTCCGTGGAGCCGCGCACCGCCTGGGAGTTGGCCGACTCCCCCGACCTGGTGGGCGAACTGCTGCACCTGCTGCTGCGCGAGAGTCTGTCGCCCGGTCAGGCCGAAGCGCTGCACGTCCTGGCGCTGGCCCGGGTCACCACCGAGGATCTGCTGCGGCACACGCTGGACGTGCCGTCAGCCGAGGCCGGAAAGCTCTGCGCCTGGCTGCGCGGACTCTCCTTCGTCCGCAGCACCGCCGAGGGCCTGGTCCCGCACGAGCTGGTCCGCGAGGCGCTCCTGGTCGAGCTGCGCTGGCGCGACCTGTCGGCGTACGAACGGCTCTTCACCCGGCTGCACGCACATCTGGCCGAGCAACTGGCGTGCCGCACCGGCAGCCGCTGGGCGTTCGGCGCGGGCCTCGCCTACCTGGGGCGCTCCGGCCGCTTCCCACGGGAGACGGTCGACTGGCGCGGTACGGACCGGCTGCGGCTGCGCACCGCCCGCCCGGAGGATCTGGACGAGGTGCTGGCCGCGATCGGCAAGGAGCACGGCGACGAGGCCGCCGGTCTTGCCCGGCAGTGGTGGGATTGGCAGCCGGGCGCCTTCTGCGTCGCCGAGGACGGCCGCCGCGGCGTCACCGCCGCCCTCGTCGCGCCCTGCCTGGACCCGGGGGCCACCGGGCTGCCCGACGACCCGACGGCGCGTGCCGCGCTGGAGTACACCGCCGGCCGGTGGCCGCTGCGGCGCGCCGAGCGGCTGCTGCTGACGCGGTGGAGCACCGGCGGCGCGGCCGCCGCGGCCTTCGCGCTGACCACGCTGTGGGCGACCACACCGAACCTCGCGGTGAGCTGGACCTGCACGGCCCCGGACCGGCCGGGTCTCGCCTCGCTGCTCGACCTGTACGGGCAGCAGCGGGTGGCACCGGCCGAAGGACCGTACGGCGAAGAGGCTTACGGCGAAGGCGCGTTGGCCTTCGTGCAGGACTGGCGCAGCGCGCCCTTCGACCGGTGGGCGGTGGATCTGCGGGTCCGGCTGCTGGCCGACGAGCCCGCGCCGGGCCCGGCGCCCGTGGCCGTCACCGCGGAGTCCGCCATGCCGTGGCCGGAGTTCGCGGAAGCCGTCAAGCACGCCTACCGCAGCCTCCAGGACGCGCGGCAGCTCGCGGAGAGCTCACTGCTCGGCACCCGGCTGGTGCCGCCGGACGGGGACGCGGCGGCGCTGCGCGAGGTACTGACCGAGACGGTGGCGTACCTGCGCGCGCAGCCGGGACGGCGGCAGTTGGGCAACGTCCTGGAGATCACGTATCTGAGCGGGCCGCGCAGCCAGCAGGCCGCCGCGAGTCGGGCGGGACTGTCCTTCAGCACCTACCGGCGCCGCCTGTCCACCGCGCTGGCGACGGCGGCGGAAGTGCTGCGCGAGCGCGAGCTGTACGGATCGGCGCCGCGGTGAACTGCGCCCCTCCCGGCCGACGTGAGCGGGCGGTGCGAACGTACCCGCGTACCTTGTCAGTCGGACCTACCGCGAGTGGGGAGCGGCGTTGAGCGAGAGTGACCACGACGAGGCCAAGCGGCGGCAACGGGCGCGGTTCGTCGACGCGTTGACGACGCACGCCCGTCAGCCCGGCGAGCGCTCGCGTGTGGGCACCAGGGTCGCGGGCGCCGTGGCCGTACTGGCCCTCACCGCCGGGGCCACGCTGGGCATGGGCGCCTGGCGCAGCCACCAGGCGGACGAGCGCGACAAGAAGCAGGACCTGGCGGCCCAACGGACCGCCGCCTACAAGAACATCGCGCACTCCGCGTCGCCGTCGCCCACGCCGAAGCCGACGAAGACCGTGCCGAAGCGGACCGAGAAGCCCGTCCCGCACACCACCTCGCCCAAGCCGCACAGGACCCCCTCCACCACGCCGACGCCCAAGCGCACGGCCGGATCGGGCGGCAAGGACCCGCGGGCGCTGACCGCGCACGACCGCAAGGTGCTGATCATGAACGCCTACAGCGGGATGTGCGTCGACATCCCGTACAACGGACCGGGCCAACTGGGCCTGGAGATCGACCAGTACCACTGCGACGGCACCGACCAGGACAACCAGTTCTGGAACATGACGGTCAAGCTCCCCGCGAGCGGCCCCGGCGGCACCGATCTCGTGCAGTTCTCCAACACGACGGACGGTCTGTGCATCGACCCGCCGGAGCGCGGGGCCCAGCCGTCGGGGACCGAGCTGTCCGAGGCGAACTGCACCGGGACGCTGGAGGACAACCAACTGTGGTGGCTCGCCCCGGCCGGGGGCGACACCGTGTGGATACGCAACTACGCGAGCAACCATCTGTGCCTGCGCGTCGAGGGCACCGACAAGAAGGCGCCCTCCGCGCGGCTCGTGATCGACGCGTGCGGCACCGACGACGACAGCCGCTGGCGGCTGCTCGGCTGACAAGGGACCCCCGACGGACGGCCGACGTGCGGCCGTCCCCTGCCCGTGGACGCCCGTCAGACGGTGAACCGCACCGCGTCGAGCCAGCGCGTCTCGTCCAGCGTGCCGCCGAAGATGTAGTTGTCGGCGGTCTGCGGGGTGTCGCAGGCCATGCTGCCCCACGGCCCGCCGCGGCTGTACGTGGTCTGGCAGACGGTGCCCGTGGCCCTGCCGACGCTGATGCCGAAGCCCGAGATGTTGGGCGCGTCCTGCTTGGCCGCGCCGAGGGTCAGATCGGCGCCGTCCTCCACGGTGGTCCACGACTTGTTCACCCACCCCTTCGCCTGGAAGTAGGCGTTGGCGGAGGTGCCCTTGGTGCCGGACACGGCGATCTGGATGGCCTTGATGCTCCGCGCGTCCACCTCGGAGCCCGCCACGGACCCGTCGCAGACGGCGGGTTGCCAGCCGAAGGTCGCCACGTAGACCCGGTAGCAGATGTGGCGGCCGGGTTCGCGCGCCGCGAGCCGAAGGACCGTGGCCGAGGCGGTCCTGTCGTCGCCGGGCATCTGCGGGCCGGGGCCGAGGTACGGGGTCGTCGCCTTCTTCGTGGGTGTCGCGGTCGGCCGGGCCGTCGGGCTCGGCGGCGCGGGCGGGCGCGGCGCCACGGCCTTGGTCCTGACCTTGGGTTTCGTCGTGGGCTTGGCGGTGGGCGACGCCGAGGACTTCTGGGGGAGGGGGATGTGCGGGACGGTCGCGGGCGGGTCGGTGATCCGCCCGGCGGTGCTGGCCGCCGTCGTCAGATGGTCGTTCTTGTGCCCGGAGCCGCTGGTCGCCCAGGCCACCAGGGGCACCGCGAGGATGACCACGCCGACCAGGCCGACGGCGGCGAGCAGCGGCTTGCGGGACGGGCCGGAGGGCGGTCCCTCGGCCGGGAGGGCGGCTCCGGGGCCGGTCTCGCGGGTGAGTTCGCGGGTGGCCTTCGCGTCGGGGGTCTCGGCGGGTGTTTCGCCCGCTTCGGTGGTGGGGGCCGAGGCGGCGGCCGATGCGGTGGCCGGCGCCGCGGTCGGGGCGGAGGCCGAGGCAGAGGTCGGGGTCGGGGTCGGGGTCGGGGTCTCCTCGGCCGATCCCTTTCCGGGAAGCGTCGGCTCCTCGGACGTACCGCCCGCCTCCGCCGTACCGCCCGCCGCGGGCTCAGGCCGCGCGGCGGCGGCCGTCACCGGGGCGGACGACGTGCCCGGGCGCGACGAGGTGTCGGGGGCCGAGGGCGCCGCCGCACCGGTGGACCGCGGCGCCGCGGGCGTCAGCGCCTCGCCCGGATCGGCCGCCACGGGACCCAGCGTGACCGCCCGGCGCACGGACGAACCGCCCCTGGAGGCAGCCGAGTTCGCGCCTCCTTCGGTGGCGCGGGGCGTTCCGTCGGGGTCGGGTCGGGTCTGACGGCTGCTCATGGTTCTCCTTCGGCCTGGTGGTCAGTCGGTCGTGCGGCGCGGTGTCCTGCCCTGCGTGTCGGCGGGCGCGCGGCCCGGATGTGCGGTGCGGGCGGCTACCCGCTGCCGCCCACGGGCCCGACACAGCGCCCGGGCCAGCTCCGGCCCTCCTCGGTGGGCGGACCACCGGCGAGCGCGTCCTTCAGTTCGGTGAGCGCGGTGAGGTCCCGTGGGCTCAACTCCCGTGCTCCGTCCATGTACGTGGTCGCGTGCGCGGGCAGTTCCCGCAGCAGTACGACCGAGGTCCCGGCGGGTGCGGTCCACGTCCCCAGCACGCGGAATCCGGTGCCCGGCGCGAAGACGATCTCACCGTCCGCCGCCGCCAGATCACCCACCTCGCGGCCGGTCGTCGACCAGATCGCGTAGCGCACGGCGGTCTCGCCCTCCGCCGGAATCCGGGCCAACGCCCCTACCGGCGACGGGTCCTGGAGCAGCGCGCCCACCCGCGGCTCGGCACCGCCCACCGCGCCGCCGCGCAGGGCCACGCCCCGGTACGACGGCAGCCGCCGCAGCCCGGACGCCACACACCCTGCGTACGCCTGCGACCGCGCCTCCCCCGCCCGCAGGCCCCGCACCAACTCCCGGTGACACAAGGGCCCTTCATTTGCCGTCAGATACGCGCGCACCGCGACCAGATCGAGCCGCGCCGCCTCCCGCTCGTCCCCGCGCGGCCCGAGCTTCCGCTCCAACAGCTCGTCCACGGTGGCGGCGTGACCCTCCCAGCCGTCCCCCACCAGCTCGCGGAACGCCGCCCGTTGCGCGGCGGTGCTGACATGTCCGGGCAGCACGAGGCGGGGCGCCTCCCGCTTGACGGCCAACGGTGCCGGTGGCTCGGGCTGTTCGGGCTGTTCCGGCTGTTCCGGCTGTTCCGGCCGTTCCGGCTGTTCCGGCTGAGCGACGGGTACGGGGGCGGGGTCGGTGTGGGAGTCGGGGGCGGGGTCAGGCTCGGGGTCGGGGTCGGGGCCGGGTGAGACGACGAGTGCGCGAACGAGTGCGGAGCCCCGCAGGGGTGCGGTGATCGCGGGTGCCGACCGCGTCGGACCGTGTCCCCGGCTGTTCGTGCGGGGGCCGGGGGCGACCGTACGGCCCGCCTCGTCCGTACCGTCGGGCCGTTCACCGCCCCGCTCCCCCGGAGCACCCGGCGCGGAACGGTCGCGCGCGGCGACATCCGTCTCCGTCGTCGGCGTGCGGACGAGCGCTCCGTCGGTGCCGCTGTCCCCGGCCGGGGACGCGCTGTCGGTGGGCACGCTCGCGGCGGCCGGACGGCGTGCGGGCTCCGTACCCTGCGCCGGAGCCAGTGCCGTACCGGTCAACTCCCTGACAGCGGGCGGTCGTTCACGAGGAGCGTCGGGCGGTACGGCCACGGGCGCGTGTGGGCGCGGGGACGCTGCCGGTGCCGGGCGGTCCGGTCCTGGGCGGTCCTGGCTCGGGCGAGGCGGGCTCGGGCGGGGCGGGGTCTGCCAGGAGGGCGGGGTCGGGCGGGCGGCGGTGACGTAGCGGATGCCGCGTACGCCGTGCTCCGCCGCCAGGCGGCGCAGTTCGGCCTCCCCGCTGGTGAGCCGCCCTCGCACGAGGAGGGTGGTCCTGGAGCGGGCCGTGGCACCGAGGCCGGTGAGCAGGCGGGACAGCGCGGTGAGCAGGGAGGCGTCCAACCGCTGTCCGGGCGCGCCGAGTTCGATGGCGCAGGTCTCGGGGTCGACGGCGGGTCCCACGAGCGGGGGGCGGGGCGTGCCCTGGGCCCACAGGGCGAGGCCGGAGCGCGTCACTGTCGCCTGCCAGCCGTCCGTGAGCCGTACGGTGCCCGGTTCTGTGCCGCCGGGGAGCCAGTCGGGCGGGAGGCTGCCGAGCAGCCGGGGCAGGGGCGTTCTGCCCTGCGCGTCGGTCGGGAGGCACGCGACGGCGGTGACGTACGGCTGCCAACTCGGTTCGCCGTCGCGGCCGATCAGGGTCGGGCGGGGTACGGCGCCGGGCGGCGCGTGGTCGGCGAGCAGCGGCAGGCCCGTCAGGACGTCGACCCGGCTGTCCAGCGTGTCGGCGACCGTGTGGGCCAGGCGCAGCAGGTCGGCCTGTCCGCCGGGTGCGAGGCATACGCGGGCGCGGTGTTCCGCCGGGAGCGCGGCCAGGACGGTGGCGACCTCGTCGGCGGCGACGTCCTCCGCGTGCGGGGCGCCGACCAGCACGACGGCGTGCGCGGAGTCGAGCGGCACCGCGAAGCACAGGTCGTCGGGGCGCGGCCCGGGCGCGTCGGCGGGGCGGATCACCAGGCCCGCCGGTATCTGTTCGACCACGCAGCCGCCCGATGTCCGCGTGGGCACGCGGCCCACGGCCTCCTGCCAGGCCGGTGCGGGCGCGCGGGGGCCCAGTTTCCGGGGCGCCTCACCGGGCGCGAAACGCCACCAGCCGCCCTCGGGACGGTCGTCGCCCCGGACGAAGAGGCTGCCGCCGGGCGTGATGAGGACGACGCCGTCCGGCGCGAACACCTCGAAGCCCCAACCGTCGGCGATCCTGCGGGCGGTGCTGGGGCGACCGGGCCGGTCGTCGCCCGCGCCGGACAGGACGAGGCGGACGCGGCGGGTGCCCTGCGCGCGCAGCGAGTCCAGGAGGGTGACCAGGCGCGGCCAGTGACCGCCGCCCTTGCCCTGCCCCGCGCCCTCCGAGCCGACCATGACGGTGACGATGTCCGCCTCGGCGCCGAAGGTGTGGGCCACTTCGGCCAGGACGGCCATCGGGAAGGAGTCGTCGTCCACCGAGCGGACCAGGAGGACGCCGTCGATGTCCTCGACGAGGGGGGCGGGGACGGACTCCGCCGCACCGGCGCCGCGGCTCGTACCGGCCGTGGCGCTCGTACGGGTCGCGCCGCCCGTACCGCTCGCGCCGCCGCCCTTGCGGGACAGGCGGGAGGCCCAACGGCTCATGCCCCGCCCTCCCCGTGGTCCCCGTACCGTGCCGTCGTGCGCGACGGCGACCGCGGCCGTCCCGCGCCCTGCTGGCTCATCACTGTCCTCGTTCGGTGAGTGCTTCCCGGCCGGTCACGCGAGCCTGCGTGGACCGGCGGGCCTCCGCGGACCGGGCGGATGCGTCCTCACCTCGCCCCACGAGAGATCGGCCCGCGCGGTGTCAGCGCGGGAGCGACCGGACAACGATGTCCGTCACCTCGCGCCGTACCGGACGCGTACCGCTCGCGGACGTGTGGGAGACGCCCCACCACCTGCCCTCCCCTGCCCAATCCCGGCCGACCGGAACGGCGTTGCTCGGCGGCCGGTGTACTGCCTATCCCTGTGGAGCGATAATTGGCCCTATTGGTTGGGTCATTCAGGCGTCCAGATATATCAGACCCCAATGGCACCACGGTGTCGGACCGGCCAACGCCTCGTGGCCGCCCACCGTATGACCCGGCCGGGAGCACGGCGGCCGACCGCGATCGACGGCCCGGCCGGTCTTCCGGCCCTTCTCCCGCCTACCCCTCCGGACGCTCAGCACGGGGCCCGACCGTGCTCAGATGGTGACCAACCCATGCTCAGCCACAGGGAATTGGGGATCGCCGTCAGTAACATCGCGTCCCGTCCCCCGTCTCCCGCACCCGAGTGCCGTCCCCGGCTCCCGTGATCGTCCACAGGAGAGGTCCGTGTCAGCGGCATTGCCATGCCTATTGACCTGTTTGGCGAGAAGTTAATTCGCTCCGTCCCGGCCGAGGAGCAGTTCACGTATCCCGTGAGCGTCGTTCTCTCGCTCCACCGCGAGCGGACCTCGGCCCTGCTGCGCGCCCTGCGCACCCACCACGTACTGCCCGCGCTGTGCCACCCCTGGGGTTCGGAATCCGCCTACCGCACGCTGCTGCGCAGGGCCGGGACCCCCCTCACCGTGCTGGACGTCCCGAGCCCGCGCGGGACCGGCGATCTGGGCCAGCGCGTCCACGCCCTCAGCCACCTCTCGTCCGTGGTGGTGCTGGTGCCCGACCGTACGGACTCCGCTGACCTGCTGCTGGCCGGCGCCGCCAACGTCATCCCGCGCGACACGGACCCCCGTGAACTGGCCGGCCGGATCCTCGCCGAACGGCGGTGGCTCGACACCAGGTCATCGCCCCGCCGGCCGCCGCCGGCCGCACCGCGCCACGGATCGCCGCGCCCCCAACGCGGCACCCAGCAGGTCCTGTTCGACATCCTCCGCACCACCGCGCGCCCCTGGTGCTGCCACGACCTGTGCCTCCTGCTCGGCGCGGCCGACGAGCCGATGACCCGCCGCGCCTTGCAGGCCCGGATCGTACGGCTCAACGAGCGCTTGGCGCCTGACGGCATATCAGTCGACTGCGCCTCCCAGTGGGGCCGCACCACCTTCAGGGGCCTCACCGCCGAACCGCCGAGGGAGGAAGCCCCGTTGAGGCCCGCGTGAGGCCCTGACGTGGCGGGTCTCAGGCGGTACGCGCCGCCAGGATGCCTTCGACGCCTTGAAGGAAGGTCTCGGAGATGAGTTCCGGGTCGAAGAGGCAACCCGCGGCCATCGCTCCGTCGCGGAGCATGACGAGGTGGCGGCCGGCCGCGTCGGCGGGGTCGTAGCCGACCTGGGCCAGCAGGTCCGTGACGGTGTCCAGAAACCACTGGCGGTGGGCCAGCACGGCCTGGTGGATGGGGTGGGCGGGGTCGGGGTACTCGGCCACCGCGTTGAGGAAGGCGCAGCCGCGGAAGCCCGGGGACCGGATGCCCTCGGTGATGGACCGGGCGACGGCCCGTACCTGGTCGGCCGCCGATCCGGCGCCCGCGAGGGCGGTCTCGGCCTGTGCGCGCAGCCCCCG
This sequence comes from Streptomyces sp. NPDC008139, assembly GCF_042957025.1. Lineage (NCBI taxonomy): Bacteria > Bacillati > Actinomycetota > Actinomycetes > Kitasatosporales > Streptomycetaceae > Streptomyces > Streptomyces sp. NPDC008139. The sequence goes on along the minus strand of NZ_JBIBHM010000013.1, from coordinate 127,259 downwards.
GTCGGCCTGGTCGAGATAGGCGAGGACGAGTTCTTCCTTGCCCGAGAAGTGCCGGTACAACGTGGCGCGGGTGACCTGCGCCTCCGCGATGACGCGGTCGACGCCGACGGAGTGGATGCCCTCCGCGTAGAAGATCCTCGTCGCCGTGCCGAGCAGCCTGGCCCGCGCTTCGGACGTGCTGCCGCCTGCTGTGCCCCGACTCATGGGTCCGAGCGTACCAAAGCGATGAGGGAGAACGTTCGGTCTTGACAGCGGTCACGGCGGGCCTTTAGATAACCATGAGACCGAACGTTCTCCCTCATGGGTGGGTGCGCCCTCGTCGCCGCCGCCCCACGCCCACTTCCCTCACCGCTCCACTCGCCGTTTCCCGCGCCCTTACCGGAAGGCACCCCCATGGACACTCTCGTCGGCACCGCAGCCCCCACCAGCGTCCCCGTGACCCTGCGGAAGCTGTACCTCGTACGGTTCGCCTTCGCCGCCGTCTGGGCCGCGCTGCTGTTCGCGAGCGGCGACTCACTGAACCCGCTGAGCGGCGCGCTACTGGTGGTCTATCCGCTGTTCGACGTGGCCTGCGCCGTCGTGGACGCCCGCTCGGTCAACGCGAACGCGGGACCGGTCCGCGGCCTCTACCTGAACATGGCGCTCAGCACCCTCACCGGCGTCGGTCTCGCGATCGCCGCCGCCTCCGGCATCCCCGCGGTCCTACGCGTCTGGGGCGCCTGGGCCGTCACCGCGGGCCTCGTCCAGCTCGTCGTCGGCGCCGCCCGCCGCCGCATGGGCGGCCAGTGGCCGATGATCGCCAGCGGCGGCATCTCCGTCCTCGCCGGGGCGTCCTTCGTGGCCCAGGCGGGCAAGGACGATCCCTCCCTGCGCAATCTCGCGGGTTACGCCTTCCTCGGCGGGGTCTTCTTCCTCGTCTCCGCGCTGCGCCTCAAGCGCGCGGGCTCTCCCGCCTGAACGCCCCTGGCTGGGCTGCGCGTTGGCGTTCCTGCGCGTTTTCCTGACGACGCGTCGTCGTGGCTACGCGTCGTCGTGGCTACGCGTCGTCGTGCCGTGCGGCCAGGATCCCGATCAGGCGCGCCCGTTCGGCCTCGGTCGCGCCCGGCAGCGTGATGCGGTCCCCGCCGACCTCCAACACAACCGTCGTGTCCGGCCGTTGCCGCGCCAGCCAGCCGCTGACCGCCGTGATCAACGTCGTCAGCACTCCCCCCGACGCCGCCAGCGTGATCACCAGCGCCGCCCACGAATGCGCGTCCCCCTTCGCCCCCTCCGGCGCCGCCTCGCCCCGCGGGCGCACCTCCCGGACCCCGTCCTCGTCCCCCGCCAGGAGCTCCGCCCTCAACCCCCGCGCGGCCCGCTCCACTTCCACGGCGTCCGCCCCGTCCCCCGGCACCACCCGCACCACCACTTCGACGCCCACGCTCTCCCCCAACTCCCTCGACTCACTCACCACCCCGACCCCGCCATTCTCCCCACCCGCCCACCCCTCCGCCGCCCGACCCGCCCCATCCCCCAGCCCACCGGCCGAGTCACCGCGAGTGCGCGGCGAGCGAAAGCAGCAGATGAGAGGACTCCGGATGCTGGAAGTCCGAGTGCGCCCCGGCGGGCGACAGCCGGGTCCCCCAACCACCCCGGTAGAGCCATCCCGCGTCCACGTTCACGATGCGGTGGTCGAGATCGTCCAGCCGGTACGCGGTGCGCGTCGTCCGCAGCCGGATCGAGGACTGCGGTACGGGCGTCCTGCCGACGCCCGAGTGGCCGATCCCCGACGCCCCTTCCGCCCGCAGATGCCAGAAGCCCGTCGCCCGGTCCCAGCGGGAGTGGGTGAGGACCAGCGGACCGCGCAAGGGCGCGCCCGCCCGGCCGGGGGCGGGGAACAGTGAGGTGAAGGAGTCGGTGAACGCGTCGCGCGGCGCGGCCATCTGGAAGATCAGCATGCTGTCGACGGTGAAGGGCCGTCGCGGATCGGCGGCGGCGCTCCAGCCGAGCACGCTTGGCCGCGCGGGCCGTTCCGTCGCCCATTGCACGGCCTCGCACAGGAACCGGCCGCCCAACGAGTGCCCGACGAGATGCAGGTACTGCCCGTACCGGTTGGCCATCACCGCGGGGTCCGCGGGGTCGGCCCTGTGCGTGTCGAGGTAACCGAGGAGGTGGGAGAGCACATACGGCGCGTGGCCCGTCCCGGCCGCGCTCATGGCGTGCGCCCGGTCCCGGACCGCCAGGAATCCGCCGAGCGAGATACGACTGGACGAGGGCCAGCGCACGACGACGACCCAGGGCCGATAGCCGTCTCCGAGCCCGGGGTACATCCGTCCGCGCGCCGCCCGCAGAGTGATCGCCTGCCGTACGAGGGCCGCCGCGGACCGCGACGCCGCCTCGGGAGCCGTCTGCCACCCGTGCGCGTACACGTAGATATCGGTGGCGCGCTCCGGGATGCGCACGTTCTGGGCCAGGTATTCGCCGACGCGGTTGGTCGGCACGGGCGTACTGGTGCCGGGGACGAGGAGCCTGCCGCGGTCGTCGAGGTCGATCGCCCGTACGGCGACATCGGGGCCCGCGCCCCGGCCGCGCTTCTTCGTCCGTATCACGCCGCTTTCCTCAGGCTGCTGTCGATGCCGCAGTGCAGCGAGTAGACGAGGGCCAGCGGGTTGTGGAACTCGGTGGCGAAACGACGGACCAGGGCCAACGCGATTTCGCCCGCGGTGTGTTCGCCGGTCAGATAGAGCTCGAGGAAGGCGTACGCGTACTCGGTGGCGAAGAGCTGCGGCACTTCGATCTGGGGTCCCAGCACGCCGATCGCGCCCATGCCCACGAACGCCTTGCCGAGGTGCTCCAGTTCCGTACTGCCCGCCGCCTGCCCGGTGTGGCAGGCGTTGAGCAGGATGAACGGCGTGAAGCGCCCCTCGCCCCGCTCGTAGCGCCGCCGTTTGTGCCTCAGCAAGGACGCGTCGATGTCGGCCTGGTCGGACAGCCTGACCACGAGATGGGGCTGGGACGAACCGTTGGCCACGAAGTGCCCGTGGCACCAGAAATAGATGACCTCGTCGTCCAGCACGGGCGAACCGAGATCCCGCAGGAAGTCGTCGGACCGGGTGCACACGGTGAGTTCGGTCTGCTCGTCGAGCAGCTTGTGGACCTCGCGTGCCCGGCCGACGGATTCCAGCAGGGTGTCGGTGTTGATCCGGGTGACGGGCCGTGGGCCCTTCCGCTGCCACTCGTTCTGCGGTGCCACGTGATTCTCGCCGGTCTGCTCGACCTGGTGCCGGTGGCCGAGGAACGCGTTCCACGAGCCGTCGCTCTCCAGCTCGGGATCGGTGGCCATCATCGTCCACGGCAGATGGACGTCGGAGTGGAACGTGACGCGCAGGGACTCGGCGCCGCCGAGCTTCCCGAGCAGGAAGTCCCGAACCGCGGTCAGTTCGTGGCCGGGTCCGTCGAGCAGGTCCACGAGGAGTTCGTGGCCCTCCCCGACCAGGAACCGGGTGAGTTCTTCGGCAACTTGGGTGAGCTGGGAGAGGTCGGCCTCCTCCGTCAGGGGAAAGCTGCCGAGCGGGGCCGTCTCCTCGTCGGGCGACTCGTAGTTGATCAACCGGTCGCGCCACAACGAGCGCAGTCGGGCACCCGCGTTGACCGCCCCGGTGGCGCTGGTCGACAGGCGTGCCGAATGGATGCCCGCGTTGGGCGTCCGCTCCTTCGGCGCGAGGACGGTGATGTGCAACTCGTCGGACCGCTCGCGGTGGAGCGAGACCACGAGGTCCAGTGGTGTCGCCGCGGGCGCGCCCTGCCGCTGCTCACCGGCACGCGGCGGTAGCACGGAATAGTGCCACGACGGATCGTCCAGTACGTCGACATCGGCGTCTTGAGGGAATGGCATCGGTCTCTTCCTGCTGTACCTGTACCTGTGGAGCGGCGTCTCTACGAAGCGTCCGGAACGTCGAAGCTCGCCTCGACCTCCTGGAGTACGACCCCGTATTCGCGGTCGTACACGGTGAATCGGATGCGGTGCACTCCGGGCTCCACCGCCGTGAAGTCGAAACGCGGGGGTTCGGATCCCGGTGAGTACTCCGCCGTCGCGGGACTGACGTATGCCTGCGTCTTGGCGGAGAGCACGAGGAGCAGGGTCGGCGGGCTCGGCGCGAGACCCTCGGTCGCCGCGGCCTCGCCCGAATCGTGCTCGCCCGCATCGCGCTCGTCCGCCTCGGCCTCGGTGTCCGGGCCGCCCGTGCGCTCCAGGCGCCATTCGATGGAAGCCGTCCGGCCTACGCGCGGCTCGGTGAGGATTCTGACCCTCGGCACCCAGTCGCGGCTGGCGCGGGCGAAGCGGCGGCGGAGCACGGCCAGTCCGGGATGCTCACGTCCGAGCACCTTCTCCCACGCGCGGAGGATGTCGGCGAATTCGCTTCTCGGTACCTCGTCGCCGCGATGGACCCGGGCGAGGGCCAATTCGCCGCGGGTTTCCAGGGTGGCCGGGTGGTGGGGCCCGAACACCTCCTCGCGACCGGCGCGGACGCCTTCCAGCAGTTCGACGGCGGCGGCCCAGTCGCCCGACTCGCCAAGGGCCCGGGCCACGTTCTCGGCCAGTGCGGGATATCCGTCGCGCGGCCGGTGCGCCGCGGTGACCACGGTGGTGACGAAGTCACCGCGTTCGTCCGACGACCGGTGGGCGCGGCCCAGCGCCCTGACGCTCTCGGGGTGCCCAGGTATCCACAGGCGTGCCCGGTCCGCGAAGAGCTTCTCGTACGCGGCCACCGCCCGCTCGGGCTCGCCCGCCTGGAGGAGCGCGTAGGCCAGGTCGGCGCGGGAGTTGAGCACCAGCGGATGGTCGGGGCCCACCCTGCGAAGGCGTTCTTCCACCAGGCGCTCACAGGTCTCGACGGCCCGGTCGGGCAGACCGGTCTCCGTGTGAACGAGCGCGAGTCTGCTCAGGGCACGCAGCGTGGCCCGGTGGGACGGCCCTTGGACGCGGCGGAAGTCCTCGGCGATGGCGGCCAGTTGACGGATCGCCTCGGCCACGTCGCCGTTGTCGCGGTGGGCGAAGGCGAGATCCGTCCGGCATCCGAGGACGCTCTCGTGGTCGGGGCCGTTGATTTCGGTGAGGGTCCTGATCAACTCCCCCAGTTCGGACATCACTTCCTCGTACCGGCCTAACAGCCGGTCCACCCGGGCGAGGCTCCGCCGGTTGTCGAGGACGTCCTGGTGCCGCTCGCCCTGCACGGCGACCCGGTCGGCGATCAGCCGGCGCAGGTGCTCCGCGGATATCGCGTACTCCCCCGCATCCCGGTACACGAAGGCGATCCGCTCGCGGACGCCGAACGTACCGACGTGGCCGTTGCCGTACAGCCGCGTGCGGTCCGCCACCAGCGCTTCCAGCACCCGGATCGCCTGGTGGTGAGCCCCCGCGTCCCACAGGGCTCCGGACAAGTGGTAGCGCATGCCGAGGACTTCGGAGTGGTCGGGGCCGAGGACGCGCTGATAGTCCATCAGCAGCGCTCTGACGTCGACGATCGCACGGCGGTAGTCGAGCGCCGCCTGGTGGTCGTACGCGAGGTGCTTGCGCGCGAGGAGCGTGGCGTGGTGGTCGGGGCCCTGGATGCGTGTGCGGTCCTCGACCAGTCGGGTGTCCCACTCCACGGCCGACCGGTGTTCGGCTGACCAGAGCAGGACACGCGCCATGTCCTCACGGGCCTCGAGGGTGTCGACGTGCTCCGCGCCCTGAAGCCGCGTCCGGTCCGCCAGCAGGCTTTCGCACTGCTCCTTCGCCTGCTCGTAGTTCTGCGCGAACAGGTGGGTGAAGGCCCACCACATACGGGCGTTGAGGGTCTCGCCGTGGTCGGGTCCCTGGACGCGGAGGCGAGCGGCCACCGCGTCCTCGTAACAGGCCAGGGACCTGGAGTAGTCCTCGGCGATCCGGAGCGTCGAGGCCACGTCCTCCCTGGCGGCCAGTGTCCCCAGGTGGTCGGGCCCCTGGACGCGTATCCGGTCGGCGAGCAGGGCCTCCAAATCGGCGAGGGCCCTTCTGAGGTCGCCCGCGTCGCGACGGACGACGGCGAGGCTCCTGCGCGCGTCCAGCACCTCGGGGTCGTCGACGCCGTCGGCCTGCGTACGTATGCGGATCGACTGTTCGTAGAGCTCGATCGCCCGCGGGTGGTAGCCGGCGGCGCGGCAGGACTCGGCCAGATTCTCACGGGTGCCAAGGACTGACGGGTGCTGCTCGCCCTGGACGCGTATCCGGTCGGCGAGCAGGGCCTCGAAGGCGGGGATCGCCCGCTCGTGGTCGCCGAGGAACTTGCGGGTGAGGGCCAGACCTTCGCCGGCCCGGAGGGTGTCGACGTGGTCCGGTCCCAGGACGCGGGTGCGTGCGGCCGTCAGTTCCTCGAAGACCGTGGTCGCCTGTGCCCAGTCCCCCGCCGCCCACAGCGCGTAGCCGAGCGAGGCCCGCGCGGACAGTGCCTTGGGGTGGTCGGCCGGTCGGAGCCGAGTCCACGTCTCGACCAACTCCGTGGCCAGGCGCACCGCTTCGGTGTGGTCCTTCGCCGCTCTGCGGCTGTCGCGCAGGGCTTCTTTGGCGCTGAGGGCATCGGGGTGGTCGGGGCCGAGCGTGCGGGCCTGTTCCTCGGCAAGCGCCTCGAAGTCCGCGGCGGCACCCGCGTAGTCCCGTGCCGCGCTGCGGGCGAAGCCGAGCGAGGTTCGGGACAGAAGGACATCGCGGTGATGTGCTCCGAGAACCGCTGTCTCGTCGGCGACCAACTGCTCGTACGCGGCTACGGCTTGGCGGTGATCCCCTGAAAGGCTGTGCAGATAGGCGAGGTTCGCGCGGCTGGCGAAGGAGTTGGGGTGGTGCGGCCCGAGCACCCGCTTGTGGTCGGCCACCAGCGCGGTGCCGGTCTCGACGGCGGTGCGGAAGTCACCGACATCGCAGTACGCACGCGACAGCCAGAGCCGGGTGAGCAGGGTCGCGAGGTGGTCCCCGCTCCTGATCCGGGTCTCGTCCGCGACGAGCCGTTCCAGATCCCGGACCGCCTGCCGGCTGTCCCCCGCCAGGTTCCTGGTGTTCGCCAGCGACCTTCGGGCCTGGAGCGTCCGCGTATGGTTCTCGCCCCTGACCCGGGCGAACTTCTCGACGAGTTCCCTGTAGAGCTCCACGGCCCTCGGGTAGTCGCGCGCCGTCGAGTGGACGTAGGCGAGGTCGTCCACCGCTTCGAGGGCGTCGGGGTGGTCGGGCCCCAGCACTCTGACGCAGTCGGTCACCAACTTCTCGGCGTCCGCCTTCGCCGCGTGCGCCCCGTGCGCCTCGACCAGCGCGTACAGCAGGTCGCTGCGGCTCTGCAGCGTGTCGGGGTGGTCCGCGCCCTGCGTGGCGGCCCGGTCGCCGGCCACCTCCGTCCACAGTTCGAGCGCCTTGACGTCGTCGCCCGCCGCCGCGTAGGCGTCGGCCAGCCACCCTCTGCTGGTCAGCGTGTCCGGGTGGTGGATGCCGAGGACGCGCCGACGGTCGGCGACCGCTTGGGCGTACGTCGTCAGCGCGGTGTCGTGGTGGCCCGCCTGGAGGTGGGCGTACGCGAGGTTGTTGCGGCTGGCGAGGGTATCCGGGTGGCTGTCGCCGAGGACCCGGGTGCGGTCCCTGACCACGGCCTCGAAGTCGCGGACCGCCTCGGTGTACAGACCGGCGCGCTGGCGCGCGTAGGCGAGGGCGTTACGGCTCGACAGCGTGGCGGGGGCGTCCTCCCCGAGCTCTTCGGTCCGCTGGAGGGTGACCACGGCGTACTCCTCGACCGCGCGCAGCGTGTCGCCCGCCTTGCGATAGGCGTACGCCAGTCCGTCGCGCGAGGCCAACGTGGCTGCGTGGAGCGGCCCTTGCCGCCGTGACCGCGCCTCCCACACCTCTCGGCGCAGCCGTACGCCCTCCTCGGGGTCGCCGACCTTGCTGTGGGTCACCGCCAAGTCGTCTTTGCTGTCAAGCGTTTCGGCCGCCTCGGCGCCCAGCAGGCGGGTCTGGCCGTCGACCACGGCCGTCAGCAGCGGCAGCGCGAGGACGCGGTGCTCGCGTGCGACGAGGAGATGTGCGGCGCGGTGGTAGAGGGCGATGACCTCCAGGGTCGGTTCGTCCGAGGGTTCAGTGGACGCGAGGGCCTGGATGTGGGGGAGGTTGGCAGCCCAGAGGCGGCTGTCGTCTTCTTGAACTGGGGTGGGGAGGTCTTGCGGGGCTTCGGTCGCGGCTTCGATTCGGGCCGCTTCGATTCGGGCGGCTTCGGCGATGCTCCGGGCCAGGACGTGCTTCGCGCGGGCGCGGTGAACGGCGCCGTCGGATTCGGCGCGCAGCATCGTACGCAGCAGGCGGTGCACGGTGATGGTGCCGTCCCCCGGGGTCACCAGAGCGTAGGCGGAGAGCACGTTCAGCGCTTCGCGTACGTCGTGTCCTTCGTCTTCGAGCGACCGCAGCATGTCGGTGGACAGCGGCTCCGGCCCGTACCAGGCCAGCAGTTTCAGCAGGTCGACCGCGAACTCCCGCTTGCGGCGGATCGCGGGGAGGCTCATCCGCCAGATCCGGCGGATGATGTCGGCCGCGGGCTCGTCCACGGCGCCCGCTTCCCACAGGGCATCGGGCGTCTGTCCGAGCCGCGTGCGGTACTCCGCGAACCCCAGCCCGGTCTGATGCAGATACGCCCCCACCTGCGCGAGGGCCAGCGGCAGCCGTCCCAGGTCGGCGGCGAGCAGCCGCGCCTGGTTCCGTTCCGCGGTGCCCGCGCCGCCGTACGGAAGAGCGCCCTGGCAGAGCAGTTCGGCCGCCGAGTCCGGGTCGAGGACGTCGAGGCGGATCGCCCGCGCCGCGGAGTGCCACCCGGAGGCCCTGCGGGTGGTGACCAGTTGATGCCCGTGCCCGAGCAGGCGGCTGATCCGGGGGTTGAGGTCCACGGGGTTCTCGGCGTTGTCGTAGACGACCAGCCAGCGGTCACGGTGGTGGCACAGCCACCTCAGCGCCCACTCGGTACGGACCTTGGGCTCGGCGGTCAGCGCCCACGACGGGTGCAGGAATCCGGCCAAGTCCCCGAAGGCCGCGTCGATCTGCTCCTCGGTCTCGGCCGACACCCACCAGATCACCCGGTAGTCCGCGCCGGAGCTCCTGGCGTAGTCCAGCGCAAGCGACGTCTTGCCGACACCTCCGAGCGCGCGCAGTGTGTCCGCCTGACAGACGACGCCGACGCCTTCGGTCAACGCCCTTTGTATCGCGGCGAGTTCGCGACCGCGTCCGACCAACTCGCGTATCGCTGTGCGGGGAAGGTTGGTCAGCGGCTTCTCGGGAAGCACGCGGACGATGGCGTCCTGTGCCTCCTGCGGAACCACGGTGGCGCGCTGCTCCGTATGCGGATTGCCCCCTTGGTGATCGGCCTGGGAGGCACTCCCGCCCTCGAAGCCGCCCTGGCCTCTGCCCCGCAGGGCAGGCCACGCGCCGATCTCCCCGACCATGTCCATCTCAGCGGGTACGCCTGAACTCTAACCAGGACGTTAACCAGGCTTCCGACACCGAACCCACCACGTTTCCCCCCTGCGCCCCAAGGTCGTGCCCCGTGAGCTGATACAGCCTCAACTGTACGGTTTCGCAAGGGCCGTTGTCAGGCGAGCGGTCAGGATCAGACCAAGGGACCTGACCGGCTCCCACCGGACTCAGCCCGGTGCCGGGGACACGTATTTCCCGTGCGGGGACGCCGATGCCTTCACGCTCATCGCCGTGCTGCCCTTCTGGCGAGATCTGCCCGCCGGCTTCCCGATCGGCGAGCCTGGTCGGAAGAGACGGAGGCACATCGGCCGGGTGAGGTGGTCGAGGATCCGGCGCAGCCACGGGCTGCGGACGGCAGGCAGCCGGACGAGGGTGAGCGCCACACGCCGAACGGCAAGGGCACGCGGGGGGGGAGGCGTCCGGGCTCCGGGTCACCCCCGTCTGCGGGTGGGTGGGGACGAAGAGGATGTCGGCGGCGGAGGACGCCAGCGGTTCGCGCGCTCACGAACTCCCTCGCCTGTCTGCGGATCCGCCGCTCACAGCGGCCAAGCGGCCAGCAGATCACCGGGGCCGTAGGTCGCGTCGAGGCCCGGGGATTCGACGCCGCTGCGCGAGACCGCCACGACGGGAACGGGTTCGTCGGTGAGGGCGGCCCGGTGTCGATGGAGAGCCGCGAGGTCGTGCCGGTCGAAGGGTGAACGTTCCAGCCACTTGATGGAGCCGAGGAAGAGCAGTTCCTTGGCAACGGGGGCGCGGTCCGCACCGATGAGGTCGATCTCGACGTCATTGGTGCGGGTCCAGTAGCCGCCGACCGCGGGGGCCGCGGGGAGCTGATCGTCGGGCAGTATCCGGGCGAGCGCCTCGCGGATGAGCGGCTCGACGGCGCGGCCTCGCCAGCTGGTCCAGCTCTCCCGGATGCGCGCCAAGGTCAGATCCCCCCTCCCCCGCTCGATCTCCTCCATGGAGGGGCCGAGCAGGTGCAGCCAAAACCGCAGGTAGGGATCTGCCACCCGGTAGCGGCGATCCTTCGACGGACGCAGCGATACGGGCAGTTCCGCGGCGACGATCCGCTTGTCCGTGAGCAGCTCCAACGCTCGTTGCAGCGGTGTGGCCCCGATTCCGCCGGCCGCACGAGCGATGTTGGTGAAGGTCCGCTCCCCACTGCCGACAGCCGCCAGCACCGTACGCGCCTGAGCCTGTGGCGGAAATTCCGCGGCCAGCGAACGTTCGGCCGACACCAGCAGGGCCGAGACCGGGTCGCTCAGCGCCTCACCGAGGAAGTCCCACAGCCCCGCACCCCGCGGCCACTCCGCGCAGATCAGCGGCAGCCCGCCGGTGACCAGGGCGGCGTCGAAGGCCTCAGCCGGTTCCAGCCCCAGCATCCGCCCCACCTCGGCGGGGTTCAGCGGTCCCAGCACCATCTCCCGGCCACGCTGATGGAACGGGCGTCCATAGCTGTTCAGCGCCTCCATCATCGACAGATCGGAACCGATGAGGACCAGCAGCACCGGCTTGCCCTCCAGTACCCGGTCCCAGGCCCGTTGCAGCATCCCCTCAAAGGCGCCATCGGCGTCCATCAGGTACGGCACCTCGTCGATGATCAGCACGCTCGCCCGGTCGACGGGCAGCGCCGCGGCCAGCACGTCGAACGCGGCGTCCCAGCTCTCCGGCCGTGCGGCGGCCACCAGCCCCGCCAACGGCAGCGTCGACGCCTGGGCGTCCCGGGCCAGCCGTGCCAGATCGTCCCGGGGGGACGCGCCGGTCGCCGCGTAGAACAGGAACGGAGCTCCGGAGCGCTCCGCGAACCGCTCGACCAATCGCGACTTGCCCACCCGGCGCCGCCCACGCAGCATCACGCACCGACCGGGCCGCTCCCCGCCAATCCCTGCCGCCACCTTCTGGAGCTCTCGCTCCAGCGTCGCGAGCTCCTGCCGACGGCCCACAAAATCCACCACGCCCGTCGACCTCCACGCATGACACTAACAACAATGTTACTAACATAGAGGTTAGCGTATGGCGTGCCCCGGGCCATCCCAGCGCGGGAAAAACGCAGAGGCCCGGCCCCGAAGGGCCGGACCCCTGCTGATGCGCGTGGCGGGCGGAGCGGCGGTGTGGTGCCGGGTCGCGCGCTATACGTTGAAGCGGAATTCGACCACGTCGCCGTCCTGCATCACGTAGTCCTTGCCCTCCATGCGGGCTTTGCCCTTGGCGCGGGCTTCGGCCACGGAGCCGGTGGAGACGAGGTCGGCGAAGGAGATGACCTCGGCTTTGATGAAGCCCTTTTGGAAGTCGGTGTGGATGACGCCGGCGGCCTCGGGGGCGGTGGCGCCGCGCTTGATGGTCCAGGCGCGGGATTCCTTGGGGCCGGCGGTGAGGTAGGTCTGGAGGCCGAGGGTCTCGAAGCCGACGCGGGCGAGGGTGGCGAGGCCGGGCTCCTCCTGGCCGACGGACTGGAGGAGTTCGAGGGCTTCGGCGTCGTCGAGCTCGACGAGGTCGGACTCGAGCTTGGCGTCGAGGAAGATCGCCTCGGCGGGGGCCACGAGGGCGCGCTGCTCGTTCTTGAAGTCCTCGTCGGCCAGCTCGTCCTCGTCGACGTTGAAGACGTAGAGGAACGGCTTTGTGGTGAGCAGGTGCAGCTCGTGGAGGAGGGTGCCCTGCTCGGTGCCCTTGGTGATGCCGCGCGAGAAGAGGGTGTCACCTGCGGCCAGGATCTCCTGGGCGGCCTCGGCGGCGGCGAGGACCGCGGCCTTCTCCTTCTGGAGGCGGGCCTCCTTGGTGAGGCGCGGGATCGCCTTCTCGACGGACTGGAGGTCGGCGAGGATCAGCTCGGTGTTGATCGTCTCGATGTCGTCCTTGGGCGAGACGCGGCCGTCGACGTGCACCACGTTGTCGTCCTTGAAGGCCCGGATGACCTGGCAGATCGCGTCGGACTCGCGGATGTTCGCGAGGAATTTGTTGCCCAGGCCCTCGCCCTCGGAGGCGCCGCGGACGATGCCCGCGATGTCCACGAAGTCGACGGTCGCGGGCAGCACCCGCGCCGACCCGAAGATCTCCGCGAGCGTGCCGAGGCGGGCGTCGGGGACACCCACGACTCCGACGTTCGGCTCGATCGTGGCGAACGGGTAGTTGGCCGCCAGCACGTCGTTCTTGGTCAGGGCGTTGAAGAGCGTCGACTTGCCGACATTCGGCAGACCGACGATTCCGATGGAGAGCGACACGTGGAGACTTCCCGGAGCGGTGGGCTGGTGGGTGTTCGGACGGCCACCAGTCTACGGGCCGCCGCCGTACCGCCCGGCCGCTCGTCGAACACCGGCCCGAGGACGTACGCACACCGCCCCGAGGACGTGCGCGCCAAAAGCCCCGCACCGCCCCGGAGGGGCAAAGCGCGTGTCCCGCCGTGCGATCACCCGACTGCCGTGCCTACTGTAAGTATGTGGACCAACACAGTGCGCGTTCAGGTGCCGCTCCGGGACCCGGCGGAGAGGCCACAGTCGGGGTGTACCGCGCCCCGCACCCCCGGCAGGCCGTCATGGCCACCGCGGTACGGCAGACCGTCCACCGGCTGCGTACCGCCCAGCGGCCCAGGCCACGGCTGACCGGCCTCGGCACCGGGCTGCTGACCACCGCCGTGACGGTCGCGGGCGGCGGGATCGACGTCCTGCTCTTCGACGGCCCCGGCGTCTTCTTCGGCCTGGTCTTCGTCGCGGTGTGCGTGGCGGCGGCGGTGTACGTACGCCCGTACGACCTGGTGGCGGCCCCGGTGGCGGCGCCGATCGCCTTCGCCGTGGGCATCGCGCTGACCGCCGACAGCGGGGGCGGTGGCCTGGCCGGTCATCTGCTCGGCATCTTCACCGGGCTGGCGCTGATGACCGGCTGGCTCTACGCCGGGACGGTGCTGGCCGCCGCGATCGTCGGGATCAGAGCTTTGCGGCTGCCATCGCGGCGCCGACGATCCCCGCGTTGTTCTGCAGTTCAGCGGGAACGATCTCGGCGCTGATCCCCTTCACCAGGGGCAGGAACTTCTCCGACTTGCGGCTGACGCCGCCGCCGATCACGAACAGGTCGGGCGAGAAGAGCATCTCCACGTGCGCCAGGTACTTCTGGAGCCGGTGCGCCCAGTGCTCCCAGCTCAGATCCTCGTCCTCGCGGGCCTTGACCGACGCCTTCTTCTCCGCGTCGTGCCCGTGCAGCTCCAGGTGGCCCAGTTCCGTGTTGGGCACCAGATTGCCGTCCACGAACAGGGCGCTGCCGATGCCGGTGCCCAGCGTCAGCATGATGACCGTGCCGCCCCGGCCGCGGCCCGCGCCGAACGTCATCTCCGCGACACCCGCCGCGTCCGCGTCGTTGAGCACCACCACGGGCAGGCCGAGGCGGTCGCCGAGCATGCCGCGCGCGTCCAGGCCGACCCATCCGCCGTCCACGTTGGCCGCCGTACGGGTGGTGCCGTCCACCACCACCCCGGGGAAGGTCACGCCGACCGGGCCCGACCAGCCGAAGTGCTCGATGACCTGGTGCACCCCGTCGATCACCGACTCCGGAGTCGCGGGCTGAGGGGTGTCGATCTTGTAGCGATCGTCCGACAGGGCGCCCTGGTCCAGATCGACCGGAGCGCCCTTGATTCCCGTACCACCGATGTCCACACCGAACATATTCATGGCCCCCAGGTTAGAGGTGACGGGAAAAAGTCACCTCTTGGCGGATTCCCCGGCGGCGGCCTCGGCACGCAGATCGCGGCGCAGTTCCTTGGGCAGCGAGAACTGGATGGACTCCTCGGCGGAGGTCACCACCTGCACATCGGCGTAGCCGCGCTCGGCCAGCCAGTCCAGGACGCCGTCGACCAGGATCTCCGGGACGGACGCGCCGGAGGTGACGCCGACGGTGGTGACGCCGTCCAGCCACGCCTCGTCGCACTCCTCGGCGAAGTCGACCAGGTACGAGGCGCCGGCGCCGGACTGGAGGGCGACCTCGACCAGCCGGATGGAGTTGGAGGAGTTGCGGGAGCCGACCACGATCAGCAGGTCGGCGTCGGCGGCGATCTGCTTGACCGCGACCTGGCGGTTCTGGGTGGCGTAGCAGATGTCGTCGCTGGGCGGCGAGAGCAGGTTGGGGAAGCGCTCCTTGAGCGCGTCCACGGTTTCCATCGTCTCGTCCACCGACAGGGTGGTCTGGGAGAGCCAGACGACCTTGGACTCGTCGCGGACCTTGACCTTGGCGGCGTCGGCGGGGCCGTCGACCAGGTGCATGTGGTCGGGCGCCTCGCCCATCGTGCCGACGACCTCTTCGTGGCCGTCGTGGCCGATCAGCAGGATGTCGTAGTCGTCCTTGGAGTAGCGGACGGCTTCCTTGTGGACCTTGGTCACCAGCGGGCAGGTCGCGTCGATCGAGGCGAGGCTGCGCTGGGCGGCCTCCTCGTGGACGACGGGGGCCACGCCGTGCGCGGAGAAGATCACGATGGCGTTCTCGGGCACCTCGTCGGTCTCGTCGACGAAGATCGCGCCCTTCTTCTCCAGCGTCTGGACCACGTATTTGTTGTGCACGATCTGCTTGCGCACATAGACCGGGGCGCCGTACTGCTCCAGCGCCTTCTCGACGGTGATCACGGCCCGGTCCACGCCCGCGCAGTACCCCCGGGGGGCGGCGAGGAGGACGCGGCGGGGGCTCGTAGCGGCAGTCATGGGGTCCATCGTACGGGGGCGCTGATCGCATGCGCGGGGGCGTACGGGGGTGCGGCCGTTCGGCGGCGGTGTCGGTCGCGCCCACTACGCTGCGGGCATGGCTCTGAACACCTCGGCGCAGACGCCGATCCCCGTCGGTGAGGTGTCGCGGCTGATCGGCGGCTGGATCGACCGGCTGGGTGCGGTGTGGGTGGAGGGGCAGATCACCCAGTTGTCGCGGCGGCCGGGCGCGGGCGTGGTGTTCATGACGCTGCGCGATCCCTCGCACGACGTGTCGATCACGGTGACGTGCTTCCGCGGTGTCTTCGAGCAGGTCGCGGACGTGGTCGGCGAGGGCGCGCGGGTGGTGATGCACGCCAAGCCCGAGTGGTACGGGCCGCGCGGCCAGCTCTCGCTGCGCGCGGTGGAGATCCGCCCGGTCGGGGTGGGCGAACTGCTGGCGCGCCTGGAGCAGTTGAAGAAGACGCTGGCGGCCGAGGGGCTCTTCGCGCTGAACCGCAAGCGGCCCATACCGTTTCTGCCGCAGCTCATCGGCCTGGTGACCGGCCGCGCCTCGGCGGCCGAGCGGGACGTGCGGGAGAACGCGCGGCTGCGTTGGCCCGCCGTCCGCTTCGAGGTGCGCAATGTGCCGGTGCAGGGCGCGAGTGCGGTGCCGCGGGTGATCGAGGCGGTACGGGAGCTGGACGCGCGTCCGGATGTCGACGTGATCGTGGTGGCGCGCGGCGGCGGCAGCGTCGAGGACCTGCTGCCGTTCTCGGACGAGGAGCTGGTCCGCGCGGTCGCGGCCTGCC
This sequence comes from Streptomyces sp. NPDC008139, assembly GCF_042957025.1. Taxonomy (NCBI): domain Bacteria; kingdom Bacillati; phylum Actinomycetota; class Actinomycetes; order Kitasatosporales; family Streptomycetaceae; genus Streptomyces; species Streptomyces sp. NPDC008139. The sequence goes on along the minus strand of NZ_JBIBHM010000013.1, from coordinate 111,297 downwards.
GGACCCCGGTGGTCTCGGCGATCGGCCACGAGCCGGACTCGCCGCTGCTCGACCTGGTCGCCGACCTGCGGGCGTCCACCCCGACCGACGCGGCCAAGCGGATCGTGCCGGATGTGCGCGAGGAGCTCGCGCGCGTCCAGTTGGTACGGGACCGGGCGCTGCGGGTGATGCGCGGGCTGCTGGACCGGGAGGAGCGCGGCCTGGAGGCGGCGCTGAGCCGTCCGTCGATGGCGGCGCCGTACGGGATGATCGACGGCCGCGCGGCGGAGGTGGCCGACCGGGTGGACCGGGCCCGCCGTACGCTGCGCCATCTGCTGGAGCGCGCCGACGCGGATCTCTCGCACACCCTGGCGCGGGTGGTCGCGCTGTCCCCGGCCGCGACGCTGCGCCGCGGGTACGCGGTGCTCCAGCGCGAGGACGGCTCGGTGGTACGGGACCCGGCGGAGGTGACCCCGGACGACGCGCTGCGGGCGCGGGTGGCCGAGGGCGACTTCACGGTGCGCGTCACGGAGTGACGCGGGGGTGGGCGTGGGCGGCGCGCGCTGATGTCGGCGGCGGACGGTCCGGCGTCGCGCCGTGATGTCGGCGTCGCGCGGTTCGGTGTCGCGCGGTGATGTCGGTGTCCGCGTCGCCTGACCTGTCCCACCCCGCGCCTAGGCTTGCCCCCATGGCAGACACGGCAGGCACCACCGATACGGCGGACCGGGAGAGCGGCAGCGCGGCCCTCGGGTACGAGCAGGCGCGCGACGAGCTGGTGGACGTCGTACGGCGGCTGGAAGCGGGCGGCGCGACCTTGGAGGAGTCCCTGGCCCTGTGGGAGCGGGGCGAGGAGCTGGCCAAGGTCTGCCGCCGCTGGCTGGAGGGCGCGCGGGCCCGGCTGGACGCGGCGCTGGCGGCGGAGGAGGACGACGACGAGGCGGAAGGGGTCACGGGGGCCGCACAGGAGTGACCGGGGTCACGCTTACTCCAGGGAATGGTTGAACGTTCACCCAGGTTGGTCGGAGTGTTCCGACGCGCCGCCCCCCGGCGCGCCCCCCTCGCACGACCGAAAGACCTGAGGATCCCGCATGACTCTCGTGCTCGACACCGCCGCCCAGGACCTGCTCTTCCGTGAGGCCCGCACCGCCAACACGTTCACCGACGAGCCGGTGACCGACGAGCAGGTCCAGGCCATCTACGACCTGGTGAAGTACGCGCCGACCGCGTTCAACCAGCAGCCGCTGCGCGTCGTCCTGGCCCGTACCGAAGAGGGGCGCGAGCGCCTGGTGCGGCACATGAGCGAGGGCAACAAGGCGAAGACGTCGACCGCGCCACTGGTGGCGATCCTGGCCGCGGACAACGAGTTCCACGAGGAGCTGCCCACCCTGCTCCCGGTCTTCCCGCAGGCCAAGGACGTGATCTTCGCCGAGCGCCCGGTCCGCGAGCAGTCCGCCGCGCTGAACGCCGCGCTCCAGGTCGGCTACTTCATCATCGGCGTCCGCGCCGCCGGTCTGGCCGCCGGCCCGATGACCGGCTTCGACGCCGACGGCATCAACAAGGAGTTCTTCGCGGACGGCGAGCACTCGGTGCTGGCCGTGGTCAACATCGGCAAGCCGGGCGAGGCCGCCTGGTACGACCGCAACCCGCGCCTGTCGTACGAGCAGGTCGTGACGACCGTCTGATCCGTACGACGGACCGACGTAAGTCCGTATGACCGGGCACCTGGTCACACGTACGTCCATATGACCGGCTACCGGTTACTGGCCGCCGCGCTCCTTCAGCGCGGCGGCCATCGTCGTCAGCTCCGCGTCCTTGCCGGTGCCCAGTACCACCGTGGTGACACCCTGCTCCTTGCGGACCAGCGCGTTGTACTTCGGCCCCGCGTAGCGCTCCCAGACCAGACCGCCCGCGGTGACCGTACGGCCGCCGTCGCGGTGCGCGCCGAAGGTGACGCCCTTGATGTACGGCTCGGCCGCGGCGTTGCTCTGCTCGACGGCCACGTACTGGTCCTCGGGGTCGACGAAGCCGATGTGCCAGGTCACCGCCTGCGGGTCGGCCGCGCTGTAGGTGACCGAGGTGGGCCGCCAGGTCGCGGGCAGCCCCTCGGGCCCCGCCACCTTGTACGGCGCGTCGCGCCGCGCCTGGCCGAGCTCCACCGAGAAGGTGACCGGCTTGGTCGGGTCGGCCTTCGAGTCGTGCGGGATGAACACATAGATGAGGGCGGCGACGGCGCCGATCACCGCCATCGACAGCACCAGGTCCCGCACGGTCTTGTTGCCACGTTTGTCTGCTGCCACCCGACCATCGTCCCCCATGCCGGGAACGGCCCCGGACGCCGGGGTCCGCACCCTCCACAGGCCCCGGCCCACACACGGCACCAGGCGCTCATGTGACGTGCACCCTGCTCATATTCGCGCCGAACCGATAGGGTCGGAACACCCTCATATTCCGGCCGTCCTCGTACAGAAAGGTGCGCGTGATGACCGAACAGCATTTGCCGCCCCAGCTCGAAGTGAGCCCGGAGGCCCCCGACCGCAACCTGGCACTGGAACTCGTACGCGTCACCGAGGCCGCCGCGATGGCGGCCGGACGCTGGGTCGGCAGGGGCGACAAGAACGGGGCCGACGGCGCCGCGGTGAACGCGATGCGCACCCTCGTCCACACCGTCTCGATGAACGGCGTCGTCGTCATCGGCGAGGGCGAGAAGGACGAGGCGCCGATGCTCTACAACGGCGAGCGGATCGGTGACGGCACCGGGCCCGAGTGCGATGTCGCCGTCGACCCGGTGGACGGCACCACGCTGACCGCCAAGGGCATGCCCAACGCGGTGGCGGTGCTCGCCGTCGCCGACCGCGGCACCATGTTCGACCCCTCGGCCGTCTTCTACATGGACAAGCTGGTGGTGGGCCCCGAGGCCGCCGAGTACGTCGACATCACCGCGCCGCCCGCGGTCAATGTGCGCCGGGTCGCCAAGGCCAAGGGCAGCGCGCCGGAGGACGTCACCGTCGTGGTGCTCGACCGGCCGCGGCACGACGGCATCGTGAAGGAGATCCGGGAGACCGGCGCCCGGATCAAGTTCATCGCGGACGGCGACGTGGCGGGCGCGATCATGGCGGTGCGCGAGGGCACCGGCGTGGACATGCTGCTGGGCATCGGAGGCACGCCCGAGGGCATCATCGCGGCCTGCGCGATCACCTGCCTCGGCGGCACGATCCAGGGCAAGCTGTGGCCGAAGGACGACGCCGAGCGGCGCCGGGCGCTGGACGCCGGGCACGACCTGGACCGGATTCTGCACACCAAGGACCTGGTCAGCGGCGAGAACGTCTTCTTCGTCGCCACCGGGATCACCGACGGCGAACTGCTGCGCGGGGTGCGGTACCGCGCGGAGACCGCCACCACCTCGTCGCTGGTGATGCGCTCCAAGTCCGGCACGATCCGGCAGATCGACTCCACGCACCGGCTGTCCAAGCTGCGGGCGTACAGCGCGATCGACTTCGACCGGGCGCGCTGAGGCTCACTCCCCGCCTTCGGTACGTCGGCTGCCGCCTGCCGCGGCGCACTCGGGCCCCGTATTCCCGGATGCGGCGCGGCGGGCGGCGTCGGCCGACGAAACTCCTGAGCCGCTGAGCCGTACGGTCAGCCCGCGGCGGCGATCTGCGGGTCGGGGCGCTGGAGTTCGACCTCGCGACGGCGGCGACGGGCCAGCACCACGCGGCGCTCGGCGGCGGTCATGCCGCCCCACACGCCGTACGGTTCCGGCTGGAGCAGGGCGTGTTCGCGGCATTCGAGCATCACCGGGCAGCGCGCGCACACGCGTTTGGCCGCCTCCTCCCGGGACAGGCGAGCGGCAGTGGGCTCCTTCGACGGGGCGAAGAACAGCCCCGCCTCGTCACTGCGGCAGGCGGCCTCCGAGTGCCAGGGCCCGCCCAGATCCCGCGGATGACCGGGCGGGTAGGCGGTGTCCGTGACGGGCTCGATCGGTTGAAGCACGGGATACTCCTGACGACGGCTCGGCGATTGCCACCCTGGCGCGTCACCGACCACTCCCCCGGCGGGCGCGGATCTCAACGGCGGCAGTGCGGCGGCGTGCTCGAACCCCTACCCGCTGTACGCGACTTCATGCGCACCGTGTTCGCCCCGCGCGGGAGCCCCGCAAGCCTGTGACCTGCGGATGGCGGAAACACGCACGATGCTTGGCGCACTTACGCACCATCAATCACAGCCGTTACGGAGTTGGGGGCGTGAAACAGCCGCTGCCCGCTCACCCGTGCGCGACGCCGCTTCACCCCGGCGCCGGAGGCTCCCCCGACCGGTCCCGCGCCTCAGCTCTCGAGGTTCTTCCTCGTCCAGTCCTTGACCTTCTTGCCGCGCTTGGCCTTCGCCTCGACGCCGCCCCAGAAGGCGAAGCCGTCGATGCGGACCACCGGCGCGTCGGCGTCCGGCGCCTCGAACGCCTTGACGTCGGAGCCGCCCATGATGCCGACGACCCCTCCGCCGCGCAGCGTCACGTTCTCCGGCAGCTTGACGCTGATGCCGCCCATGATCGCGGTGCAGTGGATGACCAGTTCCGGCGAGGTGAAGGTGGCCTCGGTGAGGTCGATCTCGACGCCGCCCATGATCGCGACCGCGGTGATCCGGTGGCCGACGCGCCAGCGGCCCTTGCGCTCGGCCCCGCCGAGGATGCCGACCAGGTTCGGGTTCTCGCCGCTGGGGTCGGGGGCGTAGTGGTAACCGCCGCGGGCCGCGGGGGCGGGCGCCGGGGCGCTGGTCCTGCCCACCGGCAGATCCCGTACCAGCGGCTCCAGTTCGCCCATGGTCTTGGCCGCGTAGACCTGGTCGAGCCGCTCGGAGTGCTCCGACGAGTCCAGACGGCCCTCGGCCAGGGCCTCGCGCAGGATGTCGGCGATCCGGTCCCGGTCCGCGTCCGACGCCCGCAGGTCCGCTTCCGCGGTGGGCTTGCCCGTACGCACCGGCTGGGGCTGCTCTTGCGCGCGTTTCTGGAGCTGCGATTCGTCCACGTCCCTACGGTACACAGACGCGATAGATCGCGACTACCCCGAAGTACCCCCTAGGGGTCCGGCCCGCCCGGCCGTTCGGGGGCGTTCTAGAATCGGGAGGCCGCAGCGCCGCCGCCGAGTGAGGAATGCCCCATGCCTGAGTTCGCCTACACGGATCTGCTTCCCCTCGGCGAGGACCCCACCACGTACCGCCTGCTCACCGCCGAGGGCGTCAGTACCTTCGAGGCGGACGGCCGTACGTTCCTCACGGTCGATCCGGAGGCGCTGCGGCTGCTCGCGGCCGAGGCGATGCACGACATCTCCCACTACCTGCGCCCGACCCACCTCGCGCAGCTCCGCCGCATCCTGGACGACCCGCAGGCGAGCCCCAACGACAAATTCGTCGCGCTCGACCTGCTGAAGAACGCGAACATCGCGGCGGCCGGCGTGCTCCCGATGTGCCAGGACACCGGTACGGCGATCGTCATGGGCAAGCGCGGCCAGCAGGTCCTCACCGCGGGCGGCGACGAGGAGGCGCTCTCGCGCGGGATCTACGACGCGTACACCAAGCTCAATCTGCGCTACTCGCAGATGGCCCCGCTGACGATGTGGGACGAGAAGAACACCGGCTCCAACCTGCCCGCGCAGATCGAGCTGTACGCGACGGACGGCGGCGCGTACAAGTTCCTCTTCATGGCCAAGGGCGGTGGCAGCGCCAACAAGTCCTTCCTCTACCAGGAGACGAAGGCGGTGCTGAACGAGGCGTCGATGATGAAGTTCCTTGAGGAGAAGATCCGTTCGCTGGGTACGGCGGCCTGTCCGCCGTACCACCTGGCGATCGTGGTGGGCGGGACCAGCGCCGAATTCGCCCTGAAGACGGCCAAGTACGCCTCCGCGCACTACCTGGACGAGCTGCCCGCCGAGGGCTCGGCGGCCGGACACGGCTTCCGGGACAAGGAGTTGGAGCAGAAGGTCTTCGAGCTGACGCAGAGGATCGGGATCGGGGCGCAGTTCGGCGGGAAGTACTTCTGCCACGACGTGCGGGTGGTGCGGCTGCCGCGGCACGGCGCGTCGTGCCCGGTCGCCATCGCCGTGTCCTGCTCGGCGGACCGGCAGGCGCTGGCGAAGATCACCGCCGAGGGTGTCTTCCTGGAGCAGTTGGAGACGGACCCGGCGCGCTTCCTGCCGGAGACCACCGACGAGCACCTGGACGACGACGTCGTACGCGTCGACCTCAACCGGCCGATGGACGAGATCCGCGCCGAGCTGACCAAGTACCCCGTGAAGACCCGGCTTTCGCTGTCCGGGCCGCTGGTCGTGGCCCGCGACATCGCGCACGCCAAGATCAAGGAGCGGCTGGACGCGGGCGAGGAGATGCCGCAGTATCTGCGCGACCACGCCGTCTACTACGCGGGACCGGCCAAGACGCCCGAGGGGTACGCCTCGGGCTCCTTCGGGCCGACCACCGCGGGCCGGATGGACGCCTACGTCGAGCAGTTCCAGGCCGCGGGCGGCTCCTTCGTGATGCTCGCCAAGGGCAACCGCAGCAAGCAGGTCACCGACGCGTGCGCCGCCCACGGCGGCTTCTACCTCGGCTCCATCGGCGGCCCCGCCGCCCGCCTCGCCCAGGACTGCATCAAGCGGGTCGACGTCCTCGAATACGCCGAGCTCGGCATGGAAGCCGTCTGGAAGATCGAGGTCGAGGACTTCCCCGCCTTCGTCGTCGTCGACGACAAGGGCAACGACTTCTTCCAAGACCCTTCCCCTTCCCCCACCTTCACCACCATCCCCCGCCGCCAAGGCGCCTGACCCCTGCGGGGGGCTCGCCGCCTGAGGGCTTGCCGCCGCGACGAGGGGACGCGCCGCGGGGGCGCGGTAGCGGCGGACGCGGGACGGCGCGGGAACGGGCGGGTACCGCCCTGCGGGGCGGTGGCGGCACGGGCCGCGTGCTGTCGCCGCCGCGAAGGGCGGGCGCGCGCCCCTGAGTAGCCGCAGCGGCGGCATGCGCGGACGCGCACGGCGCGGGAACGGGCGGGTACCGCCCTGCGGGGCGGTGGCGGCACGGGAGCCGCGGCGGCGCCAGCGCGGCACGGGCGCGTGCTGACCCGCGGGGGGGGCGGAACTCCGCAGACGCGGGCACGGGCGCGGGCTGACCCACGGGGCGGCAACGACCGCAGGCTCGGGCACGCGACCATCACGGGAGCCGGGAACGGGCACGCACTTGCCCTGCCGGGGGGCGTGACTCCGCAGACTCAGGAGCCGCGACGGCGACATACGCGGGCACGAGCGCGCGCTGCACGCGGGCTGGGCGACGGTGCCCGCAGAAGCAGCGGCAGACGTGGACGTGAGAACGGCAGCAGGGCAGCGCGCAAGGGCGAGTCGCCGCAGGCCCGGCGGGGCGACCGCCGCGTATGCCAGCGCGAGGCAGCGGGGCGGCGGGGCCGGGCCGGGAACCGCGCGGGGCGAGGGCCGCTGACTACGCCAGCACGCAGCGCCCAGGCGGCGGGGCCGGGCCGAGAACCGCGCGGCGGCGGGGCATCACTCGCCCCTGTCGCAGGGGCGGCCCGGCGGGGGGGACCGCTGATTACGCCAGCGCACGGCGCCGGGGCGGCGGGGCCGGGCCGGGAACCGCGCGGGGCGGGGAGACCGTTGATTACGTCAGCGCGGAGCGCCCGGGCGGCGGGACGGCCGAGAACCGCGCGGGGCGAGGGCCGTTGATTACGTCAGCGCGGAGCGCCTGGGCGGCTCGGCCGGGGGGCCCTGGTAAGCGCCAGCGCGTGCGGCTGGGGGTTGGTACAGGCCAAGGGTGGGGCTCCGAGGCGTGGGGTGGACCTTCACGAAATCCGCAAGAAGTGGAGGGCTTGCAGGCCAGGGTGGTCGGGGGGTGGCGGAATGCCCGGCTCGCGCAGCGGGGGCGATTCATCAACCGTTGACATGTCCTTAGCGGGAGCGGAACATTCCGTACCTGGGAGAGCGCTCTCCCAACTGACGGCCCGTCATGACGCCTGCCGCCACGTCGTGCTGTCAGCCCCCCATGCGCACCATCAAGCAGGAGGTCTCCATGGCACGGAGGACCAGAAGGATCCCAGGGCTGCTCATAGCCCTGTCACTCGCCGCTACCGGCCTCGGTATCGGCGGGGTCGCGATGACGACCGGAAACGCTTCCGCCAGCACACCGGCCGCCGCGGACCACGCGGCCGACCACGCCGGGATGCCCGGCATGGCGATGCCGCTGACCGGCAACGGACTGGCGTCCGGCGACGACCCGGACGGCGACGGCTACATCATGGCGAACCCGCCGGTCACCGGCGTGACGCCGTCGACGTACGAGCCGCCGCACGCGTATTTCCACGAGTTCCAGGCCCAGTGTGCCCCCACGCACACGGCGCCGGACGACCCGATCGTCTTCCCGGGCCAGCCGGGGGCGTCGCACGACCACACCTTCATGGGCAACACCAGCACGAACGGCAACTCCACGACGGCCTCGCTGGAGACCGGTAACACGGTGTGTCTGGCGCCCGGCGACAAGTCGGCGTACTGGATGCCGAGTCTGTTCAAGGGCACCCAGAAGATCCTGCCGGTCGGCACGCAGACGATCTACTACAAGTCGTCCGTGAACGACTACACCAGCGTCCGCCCCTTCCCCAAGGGCCTGCGCTTCGTGGTCGGCAGCCCGAGCCAGACGCAGGACGAGTTCCAGCACCTCAAGGGCACCGTCGAGGGCTGGGAGTGCGGGACCAGCTACCACAACTGGAACATCCCGGTGAGCTGCCCCAACACGCCTGACACGCAGCTCAACATCCGTCTCCAGGCGCCGAGTTGCTGGGACGGCATCCACCTGGACGTGCCGGACCACAAGAGCCACATGGCCTACCCGGTCGCCGGGGGCGCCAACCAGAACGTCTGCCCGGCCGACCACCCGGTCGCCCTGCCGATGATCGAGTTCAAGATGGCCTGGCCGGTGAACGGCGACATGTCGCAGGTCCACCTCTCCAGTGGCCAGGGCTTCTCCTTCCACTACGACTTCTTCAACGACTGGGACGCCCCGACCCTCAACGCGCTGGTCACCCACTGCATCAACGGTGGACTCCAGTGCGACGCCCGCGGTTACGACCAGTCGCAGCCCCAGAAGGGCGCGGCTCTGAACCAGAACTACCAACTGCCGTAAGCCCGGACACCGCGCTCTCCCGCGCGGGCCGGGCTTTACCCGACCCCGTGGGAGAGCGCTCTCCGGAACCTGTCCCCCCAACACACAGGTGATCTATGAACAGCCCCGCACTTCCCCCCTCTCAACCCCCCACAAGCAGCACAAGCAGCACAAGCAGCACGACCGGCACACCCGGCTCACCGGTGACATCCGTCTTCTCTCGGCGCGCGGCCCTCGGCGCGCTGGCGGCCCTCGCGGCCACCCCGGTACTGGCGGGCCACGCCTCGGCGGCCACCGCGTCCGGCGCGAGCGGTACGAAGGCCGGCACGAAGGCCGGTCCGCGCGCCGCCGCCCCGGACCCCGACTTCGGCCCCAACGTCCTGGTCTTCGACCCCTCGATGCCGATCGCCGACATCCAGGCGAAGGTCTCGGACGTCTTCCGCCGCCAGGAGTCCAACCAGTTCGGCACCGACCGCTTCGCGCTGTTCTTCAAGCCGGGCACGTACGAAGGACTCGACGTCAACGTCGGCTTCTACACCCACGTCGCCGGGCTCGGCCTGTCCCCCGACGACGTCGACATCCACGGCCTGGTGCACGTCGAGGCCGACTGGATGCAGGGCAACGCCACCCAGAACTTCTGGCGCAGCGCCGAGAATCTCTCGGTCACCCCGACCGGCGGCTCCAACCGCTGGGCGGTCTCGCAGGCCGCCCCGCTGCGCCGCGTGCACATCCGCGGCGAGGTCCCGCTGTGGAACGGCTACGACGGCTGGTCCAGCGGTGGCTTCATGGCCGACTGCAAGGTGGACGGCCGGGTCGTGTCCGGCTCCCAGCAGCAGTGGCTGACCCGGAACAGCGCGCTCGGCGAATGGGCCGGTTCCGTATGGAACATGGTCTTCGTCGGCGTGGACGGCGCGCCGCCGCAGAACTTCCCCGACCCCTCCCACACGGTGGTCGACAGCGCCCCGGTGATCCGGGAGAAGCCCTTCCTGTACGTGGACGGGTCCGGCGCGTACCAGGTGTTCGTGCCCGCGCTGCACAGCAACGCCCGCGGGGTGACCTGGAACGGCGGCGCGCAGGGCGAGTCGATCCCGCTGACCGACTTCTACATCACGAAGCCGGGCGACTCGGCGGCCACGATCAACTCCGCACTGGCGCAGGGCAAGCACCTGCTGGTCACGCCGGGCGTGTACGCGCTGGACCAGACCGTGGAGGTGACGCGGGCGGGCACGGTCGTGCTGGGCCTGGGCATCGCCACGCTGCTGCCGGACAACGGCATCACCGCGCTGTCCGTCGCCGACGTCGACGGTGTGAAGATCTCCGGGCTGCTGATCGACGCGGGCGCGACGAATTCCGCGGTGCTGGTCCGCGTCGGCCCGCAGGGCGCAGGCGGCGGCCACGCGGGCGACCCGACGCTCCTCCAGGACGTGTTCGTGCGGATCGGCGGCGCGCAGGCCGGAAAGGCCACCGTCAGCGTCGAGATCAACAGCTCCGACGTGATCGGCGACAACCTGTGGCTGTGGCGGGCCGACCACGGCAGCGGGGTCGGCTGGGACGTCAACACCAGCGACACCGGGCTGGTCGTCAACGGCGCGCGCGTCACGATGTACGGCCTGTTCGTGGAGCACCACCAGAAGACCGAGGTGCTCTGGAACGGCGACGCCGGACGGACGTACTTCTTCCAGAACGAGATGCCGTACGACCCGCCCAACCAGGCTGCCTGGATGGACGGTTCGCGGCACGGCTACGCCGCCTACAAGGTGGCGGACTCGGTCTCCTCGCACGAGGCGTGGGGGCTGGGCAGCTACTGCCTGTTCCTCGCGGACCCGAGCGTCGTCGCCGACAGCGCCCTGCTGGTGCCGAACACGTCCGGGGTGCGGCTGCACGACATGGTCACCGTCTCGCTCGGCAACGACGGGACGATCAGCCATGTCGTCAACGAGACCGGTGACCCGGTGAACACCACCAACTCCGGTATCTCCTACCTGGTGAGCTACCCGTGACCCCCTCGGAGGACGAGATGCGCGCACATGTGATCAGGAGGACGGCCAGGCGCGGCCTGGCGCCCCTCGCGGTGGCGGCACTGGTCGCGGCGGGTCTCGCCGTCGTGCAGGCCCCGGCCGCGCAGGCAGCGGGCAGCGTGGTCAAGGTGACCGGCTCGCAGGGCAATTGGCAGCTCACCGTGGACGGCGCCCCGTACACCGTGAAGGGTCTGACGTGGGGTCCGCAGCCCTCGCAGGCGGCGGCGGACCTGCCGGACGTGGCGCGGATGGGCGTCAACACGATCCGTACGTGGGGTACGGACGCGAGCAGCGCGCCGCTGTTCGACGCGGCGGCGGCCAACGGCATCAAGGTGATCGCCGGTTTCTGGCTCCAGCCGGGCGGCGGTCCCGGCTCGGGCGGCTGTGTCGACTACCTGACGGACACCACGTACAAGAACAACATGCTCGCGGAGTTCCCGAAGTGGGTGAACACCTACAAGGACAACCCGGGCGTGCTGATGTGGGACGTCGGCAACGAGTCGGTGCTGGGGCTCCAGAACTGCTACAGCGGTGACCAGTTGGAGCAGGAGCGCAACGCGTACACCTCCTTCGTCAACGACCTGTCGAAGGCGGTGCACGCGGCGGACCCGAACCACCCGGTGACGTCGACCGACGCGTGGACGGGCGCGTGGCCGTACTACAAGCGCAACACCCCGGACCTGGACCTGCTGGCGGTCAACTCCTACAAGGACGTCTGCAACGTCAAGTCGGCCTGGGAGAGCGGCGGTTACGACAAGCCGTACATCATCACCGAGGGCGGCCCCGCCGGTTCGTGGGAGGTGCCGAACGACGCGAACGGTGTGGCGGACGAGCCCACCGACCAGCAGAAGGCGGACGGTTACACCAACGCGTGGAACTGCGTGGCCGGCCACCCCGGTGTGGCGCTGGGCGCCACGCTCTTCCACTACGGCAACGAGGACGACTTCGGCGGCATCTGGTTCAACCTGGTGCCCGACGGCCTGAAGCGGCCCTCGTACTACGCGGTCAAGCGCGCGTACGGCGGGAACACCTCGGGTGACAACCAGCCGCCGCTGGTGACCGACATGACCGTGGACAACGCCACTTCGGGTGTGCCCGCGGGCGGCACGGTGACGATCAACACCTCGACCTCGGACCCGGAGAACGACCCGATCACGTACCAGGTGCTGTTCAGCAGCATCTACATCGACAACAACGGCTCGCTCACCCCGGCCGCCACCACGCAGAACGGCGGCACGCTGACGGCGAAGGCGCCGGAGAAGGTCGGCGTGTACAAGGCGTATGTCCGCGCCACCGACAACCACGGCAACGTCAGCTACGGCTCCAGGTCGGTGCGGATCGTGCCGCCGAAGCCGAACGGTACGAATGTCGCGCTCAACAAGCCCGCGACGGCCTCCACGTACCAGACCGACCCGACCGGCGGCTGCCCGTGCACGCCGTCGAACGCGGTGGACGGCAACGCGGGGACCCGCTGGGCGAGCGACTGGAGCGACCCGCAGTGGATCCAGGTCGACCTGGGCGCCACCACCACCTTCAACCACGTCCAGCTCTCCTGGGAGTCGGCGTACGCCAAGGCGTACGACATCCAGACCTCCGACGACGGGCAGAACTGGACGACGGTGAAGTCCGTGACCGACGGCAACGGTGACATCGACGACCTCGACGTCTCCGGCACCGGCCGCTATGTGCGCCTGACGGGCACGCAGCGCGGCACGGCCTACGGGTACTCGCTGTACGAATTCGGCGTCTACAACTAAGCGGAGAGGAGGTGCGCTCATGTCGGACACCGTTACCGGTACGGGTTCGGACTCCCGCATCGACAGGGCCCAGCCGTACGCGCTCAGCCTGTTCCGTATCGTCGTCGGGCTCCTGTTCACCTGCCACGGTGTGGCGTCGCTCTTCGGTGTGCTCGGCACGGCCGAGCTGTCGGCGGGCCGGTGGCCCGGGTGGTACGCGGCGCTGATCCAGCTCGTCGGCGGTGTGCTGGTGCTGTTCGGGCTGGCGACCAGGCCGGCCGCGCTGATCGGCTCGGGGTCGATGGCGTTCGCGTACTTCGACGTCCATCAGCACCGGGGGCTGCTGCCGATCGAGAACGGCGGTGAGGCGGCGGTCTTCTTCTGCTGGACGCTGCTGCTGATCGTCTTCTCGGGGCCGGGCGCCCTGGCGCTGGACCGGCTGCTCGCGGACCGCAAATCGGCCGCGCGGGCGGCGCTCGACGCGCAGGAGGCGCAGGAGGCGCAGGACGGGGGGAACGGCCGACTGGCCATGCCCGCCTGAGGCTCCACGCGGATCTCACCCGGCCTCGCCCGGCTTCACGCGGGCTCACGCGGCTGCGCGCGGATTCGGCCGATCTCGCCACGGGGAGACAGTGCCCGGGAACACCCAGGTGTTCCCGGGCACTGTTATAGACATGAGCGAATACCGGATCGAGCACGACTCGATGGGCGAGGTACGGGTGCCCGCCGAGGCGAAGTGGCGGGCGCAGACGCAGCGCGCGGTGGAGAACTTCCCGATCTCGGGGCAGCCGATCGAGCGGGCGCACATCGCGGCGCTGGCCCGGATCAAGGCCGCCGCCGCGAAGGTCAACGCGGAGCTGGGCGTCCTGGACAAGGAGACCGCCGAGGCGATCCAGGAGGCCGCGGCCGAGGTCGCCGAGGGCCGCTGGGACGAGCACTTCCCGGTGGACGTCTTCCAGACCGGTTCCGGCACCTCGTCCAACATGAACACCAACGAGGTGATCGCCACCCTGGCCACCGAGCGCCTGGGCCGCGACGTCCACCCCAACGACCACGTCAACGCCTCGCAGTCGTCCAACGACGTCTTCCCGTCCTCCATCCACATCGCGGCGACGGCGGCGGTGACCGGCGACCTGATTCCGGCGCTCACCCGTCTGGCGGAGTCCCTGGAGGCGAAGGCGGCGGAGTTCGCGACCGTCGTGAAGGCGGGCCGCACGCACCTGATGGACGCCACGCCGGTCACGCTGGGCCAGGAGTTCGGCGGCTACGCGGCGCAGGTGCGGTACGGGATCGAGCGGCTGCGGTCCTCGCTGCCGAGGCTGGCGGAGCTGCCGCTGGGCGGCACGGCGGTGGGCACCGGCATCAACACCCCGGCGGGCTTCCCTGCCGCGGTGATCGCGGAGGTGGCGCGCGCGACCGGGCTGCCGCTGACCGAGGCACGCGACCACTTCGAGGCGCAGGGCGCCAGGGACGGCATCGTGGAGACCTCGGGGCAGCTGCGGACGATCGCGGTCGGCCTCACCAAGATCGCCAACGACCTGCGCTGGATGTCCTCGGGGCCGCGTACCGGGCTGTCCGAGATCGCGCTGCCCGACCTTCAGCCCGGCTCGTCGATCATGCCGGGCAAGGTCAACCCGGTGATCCCGGAGGCGGTGCTGATGGTGGCGGCGCAGGTGACGGGCAATGACACGGCCATCGCGGTGGCGGGCGCGGCGGGCAACTTCGAGCTGAACGTGATGCTGCCGGTGATCGCCCGCAACGTGCTGGAGTCGGTCCGGCTGCTCGCCAACGTCACGCGGCTGCTGGCGGACCGCACGGTGGACGGGATCACGGCGAATGTCGAGCGGGCCCGCGAGTACGCCGAGTCCTCGCCTTCGGTCGTCACCCCGCTGAACCGTTACATCGGGTACGAGGAGGCCGCGAAGGTCGCGAAGAAGGCGCTGGCGGAGCGGAAGACGATCCGCGAGGTGGTGATCGAGTCCGGTTACGTCGAACGCGGTCTGCTGTCCGAAACGCAGCTCGACGAGGCGCTGGACGTTCTGCGTATGACGCATCCGTAACAGTGCTTCCGTAAACTCTGTTCATGACAGCCGAAGCCGATCTCTCGACCCGCGCCGGGGAGCGCCGCTTCTGGACGCCCGGCGCGCAGGTGCTGTGGCGTTATCGGGGGAACGGCACGGACGCGGTGCACATCTGCCGTCCGGTGACCGTGGTGCGCGACGACGCGGAGCTGCTCGCGGTGTGGATGGCGCCCGGTACGGCGTGCGTGAAGCCGGTGCTGGCGGACGGGACGCCGGTGCACCGGGAGCCGCTGGCGAGCCGGTACGTGAAGCCGCGGGTGGCGCGGGTCGAGCCGTGGTGGGGCGCCGGGGTGCTGAAGCTGGCGCGGCCGGGCGAGCCGTGGTCGGTGTGGCTGTTCTGGGAGCCCGGGTGGCGGTTCAAATGTTGGTATGTGAACCTTGAGGAACCTCGTCGGCGCTGGTCGGCAGGGGTGGACTCGGAGGATCACTTCCTCGACATCTCGGTCCACCCGGACCGGTCCTGGCGCTGGCTGGACGAGGACGAGTTCGCGCAGGCGCAGGCGGACGGGCTGATGCCGGCGGAGCTGGCGGCGCGCGTGCGGCGGGCCGGTGAGCGCGCGGCGGGGGTGGTCAGGGCCTGGGGTCCGCCGTTCCGCGACGGCTGGGAGGACTGGCGGCCCGACCCGGCGTGGCCGGTGCCGGCGCTGCCGCCGGACTGGGACCGGCCGCCGTCGTAGAAGCGGCGGGACGAACCGGGGGTACGGCCGCGGTGCGTACGGTAGGGGGCTGTAAGCGGGCGTAAGCCGTGGGGGGCGGGAGTGAACCACCGAGCCCCTTGTTGCGTCCCTGACCCCCGACCGTAGGATCGTGCTCCGGAACACTGCGCAATTGCCGATCGCGGCCTAGAGTTTGACGCTACGTCACAGCGACGCGAACACAGCCATTCGTACAGCCATTCAGCAGCAGCCATCCAGCAGCAGTCAGGGAGGCCCGGAGCGGTGGGAACCGGCGGCTACGAGCACATGGGGATCCCCCCTGCCGACGATCACGAGGATCAGGGCAGGGACCGTACCGGCCAGGCCGAGGCGTTCGACGCGATCGGCGACCGGTACGACGAAGCGTTCCCGCACAAGGACGGCCAGGTCAGGGCCGGTGAATGGCTCGTCGAGACCCTGCCCGCCGGTGCCCGTGTGCTGGACCTCGGCTGCGGTACGGGACTGCCGACCGCGCGCCAGTTCACCGACGCGGGGCTGCGGGTGACGGGCGTGGACCTGTCGGCCGGAATGCTCGCGCAGGCAAGGGTGAACGCGCCCGCGGCCGACTTCGTCCAGGCCGACTTCGCCGACCTCACCGAGGGCGGGCCGCTGGCACCGGGAAGTTTCGCGGCGGTCGCCGCGTTCTTTTCGCTGCTCATGCTGCCCAAGGACGAGATCCCCGGCACCTTGCGGGCGATCCACGGCCTGTTGGAGCCCGGCGGCCTGCTCGCCGTGTCGATGGTGGAAGCCGATCTGGACAATGTGCCGATTCCGTTCCTCGGTCACACCATCCGGGTATCGGGTTATCTAAGGGATGAACTGCGCCATGTCGTGGTGGACGCGGGCTTCGAGGTGATCAAGGAGGATTCGTACGCCTACGCACCGGCGAGCACCGACGTGCCGCCGGAGGAGCAGATCTTCCTCTCCTGCCGACGCGCCTGACCAGGCCCGACCCGCCGCGGCCAGCGCGTGGCGCACAGACGGATGGAACGACTCGCGTGACCACGGACCCGCCCCGTACGCCCAGGAACCACGCCGCGACCCCACCGGACCCGCGTGGCGGCTTCGCCGTGCCCGAGACGCCTTCGGGGCCGAGTACCGCTTCGGGCCTCGGCCCGAACACGGGCCACCACGAGCTGCCCCGCGCCGCCCGCGACTTCGAGTCGGCGCGCGGCCTGGCCTCGGCGGCCTCTGCCACACCCCCGCGTCCCGGCGGGGCCCGCCCGCACGACGAGAACGAGCCGGAGGGCAGGCCGGCGGCCGAGCGCCCCGGCGCTGAACACCCAGCGGCCGAGCGCCCCGCCACCGACCGCTCCGGCGCGGACCGGCCCTCGGCCATACCCGGCGGATCCGCCCCCGAGACCCCGCGCGGACCCTCGCGCGCCGTGGAGCCGCACCTGCCGCCGCTGCCGCCCATCCCGACGCACGGCTCCGGCTGGACGGCGCCGCCGGAGGGCGAGTCGCTGGCGTCGTTCGTCAGCACTCCGCCGCGCGGCACACCGCTGGAAGCGGCGGGACACCCCGGCGACGAGGATTCTGTGGGGATGCGCATCCCGATGCCCGTGCAGACCGGTCCCGAGGCCGACCGGCTGCGCTACGTGGGCGCCGCGACCCGGCGGATCGCCCGCGGGCTCGACCTCGACGAGATCCTGCTCGGCCTGTGCCGCTCGGCGGTGCCGGCCTTCGCCGACGCGATCCTGGTCTATCTGCGCGACCCGCTGCCGGTCGGCGACGAGCGGCCGTCCGGGCCGCTGCGGCTGCGGCTGCGGCGCGCCGACGGCGGCCTGGAGGAGCCCGCGGACCCGCTGGCGACCGCGACCGCCCCGGTCGGCGCGGCGCCGCTGCTGCCCGCCCTGGAGTCGTCGTACGGCGGCGCCGCCGAGTCCATCGCGGTGCTGCTCGACGGGCCGCTGGCGGAAGTGCTGCGCGGCGTACGGCCGGTCTTCGCGGACTCCCCGCGCGCCGCCGACGCGCTCGCCGAACTCCTCGGCCGCCCCGACCACAGCGACGGGCCGCTGCCGGGCCTGCCGACCGGCCGCCGCGCCCTGCTGGCACCGTTGCGCGGCCGTCGCCGGGTGATCGGCGCCGCGGTGCTGCTGCGGCGCGCGGACCGTACGCCCTTCGAGGCGGACGACCTGCTGGTGGCCGCCCAGCTCGCCACGCACACCGCGCTCGGCGTCGACAAGGCCGTGCTCTACGGCCGCGAGGCGTACATCGCGGACGCCCTCCAGCGCGAGATGCTGCCGGACTCGCTGCCGCAGCCGACCGGCGTCCAGCTCGCCAGCAGATACCTTCCGGCGGCCGAGTCCGCGCGCGTCGGCGGCGACTGGTACGACGCGATCCCGCTGCCCGGCAGCCGGGTGGCGCTCGTCGTCGGCGACGTCATGGGCCACTCCATGACCTCCGCGGCGATCATGGGCCAGCTCCGCACCACCGTCCAGACCCTGGCCGGGCTCGACCTGGCGCCCCAGGAAGTCCTCTACCACCTGGACGAACAGGCCCAGCGGCTCGGCCAGGACCGCATGGCGACCTGCGTCTACGCCGTCTACGACCCGATCGCCCACCGGCTGGTGGTCGCCAACGCGGGCCACCCGCCGCCGGTGCTGCTGCACGCCGACGGCCTCGCCGAGGTGCTGCGCGTGCCGCCCGGCGCGCCCATCGGCGTCGGCGGGGTGCCCTTCGAGGCCGTGGAGCTGCCCGCACCCGCCGGGGCGACCCTGCTGCTCTACACCGACGGCCTGGTCGAGTCCCGCAGCCGTGACGTGTGGGGCGGCATCGAGCTGCTGCGCGAGCGGCTGCACGACGCCGCCAGCGTGGTCTCGCCGCCGCCGCTGGAGCCGCTGTGCGACGAGGTGCTGGAGATCCTCGGCCCCGGCGACCGCGACGACGACATCGCCCTGCTCGCCGCGCGTTTCGACGGCATCTCGCCCAGCGACGTCGCCTACTGGTTCCTGGAGCCGCACCCCCAGACGCCCGGCCGCGCCCGCCGCCTGATCCGCCAGGCCCTGCGCCGCTGGGACCTCGAGGACCAGTCCGACGCCGCCGAACTCCTGGTCAGCGAGATCGTCACCAACGCCGTGCGCTACGCCGAGCGCCCCATCACCCTGCGCCTCCTGCGCACCGACGTCCTGCGCTGCGAAGTCGGCGACGACGCGCCTCTTCTGCCGCGCATGCGCCACGCCGCCCCGGAGGAGGAAGGTGGCCGCGGCCTCTACCTCGTCAACCGCATGGCCCAACGCTGGGGCGCCACCCGCTTGGGCGCGGGCAAGGTGGTCTGGTTCGAGCTCCCGATCTAGGGCCGCGCCGCCAGTCACCGCTGCGCGGTGGGGTTCGCCGGTGGGGTGCGGCTGCGCAAGGGGCTGGGCTCCTGGGGTGGGTTTGCGTGAGGTGGGTTCGCCGGTAGCCGGCGAGCCGAAGGCGGCGCCGGTGTTGAAAGGGAGAACGCGCACAGCGACCGAGGAACGAGGGAGCGAGCACGATCGACCGTCGACACCGGATTTAAGCCGCCGGAGGCGAGAGGGCGGCAAAAAAAGGGAATCGCGGTGAGCTGACGCAAGAGGGCTCCCACCCACGGTTCGCCGTGACGGTGAGCTGACACAAGACGGCCCCCGCCCACGCTCAGCCGCGAGGGTGAGCTGACACAAGGCGGCCCCCACCCACGGTTCGCCGTGACGGTGACCTGACGCAAGGGGGCCCCCACCCACGCTCAGCCGCGAGGGTGCTGACACAAGACGGCCCCCGCAGTGACCTCCCCCAGGCAGGGGCAAGCCGGCTCGGCCACCAGCGTGACCGAGGGTCATAGTCGTGTCGCTCAGCGTGCCGCCAGGCATGTTCGGTGGGAGGGTGGGGAGCAGCGAGGTCATACGACTCCCGAGCGTGAGGACACTCTCGATGAGCACCCCGTACACCACCAACAACGCCGGTATCCCGGTCGAGAGCGACGAACACTCGCTGACTGTGGGGGCCGACGGGCCGATCCTGCTCCAGGATCACTACCTGATCGAGAAGATGGCCCAGTTCAACCGGGAGCGGGTCCCCGAGCGGGTGGTGCACGCCAAGGGCAGCGGGGCGTACGGCCGGTTCGAAGTGACCAACGACGTCAGCCAGTTCACCCGCGCCGACCTGTTCCAGCCGGGCAAGCGCACGCAGATGCTGGCGCGGTTCTCGACGGTCGCGGGTGAGCAGGGCAGCCCGGACACGTGGCGGGACCCGCGCGGCTTCGCGCTGAAGTTCTACACCGAGCACGGCAATTACGACCTGGTCGGCAACAACACCCCGGTCTTCTTCGTGCGCGACACGATCAAGTTCCAGGACTTCATCAGGTCGCAGAAGCGCCGCCCGGACAACGGGCTGCGCGACAACGACATGCAGTGGGACTTCTGGACGCTCTCGCCGGAGTCCGCGCACCAGGTGACGTGGCTGATGGGCGACCGCGGCATCCCCAAGTCGTACCGGCACATGAACGGCTACGGCTCGCACACGTACATGTGGGTCAACGGCGACGGCACGAAGTTCTGGGTGAAGTACCACTTCAAGACCGACCAGGGCATCGACTTCCTCACCCAGGCGGACGCCGACACCCTCGCGGGCCAGAACGCCGACTACCACCGGCAGGACCTGTGGGAGGCCATCGACCGCGGCGACCACCCGTCGTGGACGCTGTATGTGCAGGTGATGCCGTTCGAGGACGCGGCGGACTACCGCTTCAACCCGTTCGACCTGACGAAGGTGTGGCCGCACGGCGACTACCCGCTGATCGAGGTCGGCCGGATGACGCTGGACAACAACCCCGAGGACTACTTCGTCCACATCGAGCAGGCGGCGTTCGAGCCCTCGAACATGGTGCCGGGCATCGGCCCGTCCCCGGACAAGATGCTGCTCGGCCGCCTGTTCTCGTACCCGGACACGCACCGGTACCGGATCGGCCCCAACTACGCCCAGCTCCCGCCGAACCGTCCGCACTCGCCGGTCAACTCCTATGCCAAGGACGGCCCGATGCGGTACGAGCCGTCGAACGCGGGGGCGCCGTACGCGCCCAACTCGTACGGCGGACCGGCCGCTTCGCCGCAGGCGTACGGCGAGGTCACCGGCTGGCGGGCGGCGGGCGAGATGGTGCGCGAGGCGTACGCGCTGCACGCGGAGGACGACGACTTCGGGCAGGCGGGCACGATGGTGCGCGAGGTGCTGGACGACGCGGCGCGCGCCCGGCTGGTGTCGAACGTGGCGGGCCACCTCAGCGACGGGGTGAGCGCGCCGGTGCTGGAGCGGGCGCTGACGTACTGGCGCAGTGTCGACCAGTCGCTGGGCGACCGGATCGCCGGTGAGGTCAAGACCGGCTGACGCCCACCGAAGCGCAGCCCCGAGGCACGTGATCATGTCCCGTGCCCCGGGGCTGCATCGCGTCCGGGGGCGGGTCCGGTGCGGGTTCGAGGCTTTGCCAAGGTTTGGGTTTCCCCGAAAATGTGCTATCTATTTGATAGACACTTTTTCGGAGGAACGGGGCCCCGCCATGTCGGACCAGAAACCACAGCTCGCCGTCGACGCACCGGACATGCCCGCGCCGCGGGTGCAGGAGCGACGGGCGGTGGGCATGCCCGGTCTGCCCTTTCTGCTGCTCGCGCTGGTGGTGGTGGCCGGTGGTGTGGCGCTGATCGTCGCGGGCGCGGTGCACGCCAAGGACCACCCCGGCGCCCTCGCGACCACGCTGATCATCGCGGGCGCGGTGGTCGTCCTCTGCGCGTTCATCACCCTCTTCGGCCTCACCCAGGTCGCGCCGGGCTCGGCGCGGGTGTGCCAGCTCTTCGGGCGCTACCAGGGCACCATCCGGCAGGACGGCCTGCGCTGGGTGAACCCCTTCACCAGCCGCCGCAAGATCTCCACCCGGCTGCGCAACCACGAGACCTCGACGCTGAAGGTCAACGACGCCTACGGCAACCCGATCGAACTGGCCGCGGTCGTGGTCTGGCAGGTCAGGGACACCGCACAGGCGACCTTCGAGGTCGACAACTACGTCCAGTTCGTGAGCATCCAGACCGACACCGCCGTCCGGCACATCGCGACCAACTACCCGTACGACGCCCACGACGGCCAGTCGATCTCGCTGCGCGGCAACTCCGAGGACATCACCGAGCGGCTGTCCGCCGAGATCGCCGCCCGCGTCGAGTCGGCCGGTGTGAAGATCATCGAATCCCGGTTCACACACCTCGCCTACGCGCCCGAGATCGCCTCCGCGATGCTCCAGCGGCAGCAGGCCGGGGCCATCGTGGCCGCGCGGCAGACGATCGTGGACGGCGCGGTCGGCATGGTCGAGTCGGCGCTGTCCCGGATCGCCGAGCAGGGGATCGTCGAACTGGACGAGGAGCGCAAGGCGTCCATGGTCAGCAATCTGCTGGTCGTGCTCTGCGGTGACCGCGCCGCGCAGCCGGTCCTGAACACGGGCACCCTCTACCAGTGACCTCGTCCGCGCCCGACGACGGGCCCGACGGGGCGGGCGGCGGGGAGACCGCCGCCCGCCCCGTACGCAAGCAGGTGCTGCTGCGGCTCGACCCCGCCGTTCACGACGCCCTCGCGTCCTGGGCGGCGGCGGAGCTGCGCAGCACCAACGCGCAGATCGAGTTCCTGCTGCGCCGCGCCCTCGCCGAGGCGGGCCGCCTGCCCAGCGCGACCCGCCCCCTCCCCCGCCGCGGCCGGCCCCCGAAGCCGTCGGCCGGTACGTAGGCCCCGCCCGCCACCAGCCTCCTCCCGACGCCACCGCACGGCGGCGGAAGGCAGCGCTCAAGGCGGGTATACATGGTGTGTATACCCGTGGTGTACAGTGCTCGGCATGTCAATTGGGCACACCCTGCTCGGACTCCTGGAGTCCGGCCCGCGCCACGGCTACGACCTCAAGCGCGCATTCGACGAACGGTTCGGACACGACCGCCCGCTGGCCTATGGGCAGGTCTACTCGACGATGGCCAGGCTGCTGAAGAACGGCCTGGTCGAGGTGGACGGCATAGAGCCGGGCGGCGGCCCCGAACGCAAGCGGTACGCGATCACCGAAGCGGGGATCACGGACGTCGAGACGTGGCTGACGCAGCCGGAGAAGCCGGAGCCGTACCTCCAGACCACGCTGTACACGAAGGTCGTGCTGGCGCTGCTGACCGGCCGCCCGGCCGCCGACCTGCTCGACACCCAGCGCGCCGAGCACCTGCGGCTCATGCGCGACCTCACCCGGCGCAAGTCGGCGGGCGACCTGGCGGACCAGCTCATCTGCGACCACGCCCTGTTCCATCTGGAAGCGGATCTGCGGTGGCTGGAGCTGACCGCCGCCCGTCTCGACCAGCTCGCCGCGGAGGTGGCCAAATGAACGCGTCGACCGAGCCCCGACCCGAGCCGCTGCTGGTGGCCGCGGGACTGCGCAAGGCGTACGGCCCGACCCCGGCGCTGGACGGCGCCGACTTCAGCATCAGGCCCGGCGAGGTCGTCGCGGTCATGGGCCCCTCGGGGTCGGGCAAGTCGACCCTGCTGCACTGCCTGGCCGGCATCGTGAAGGCCGACTCCGGCGAAGTGCGCTACCGGGGACGCGACCTGACAGCCATGTCGGACGGCGAGCGCAGCGCGCTGCGCCGCGCCGACTTCGGCTTCGTCTTCCAGTTCGGCCAGCTCGTACCCGAGCTGACCTGCCTGGAGAACGTGGCGATGCCGATGCGGCTCGGCGGCGCCAAGCGCAGGCCGGCCGAGCAGCAGGCGGCGCAGTGGCTGGAGCGCCTGGAGGTCGCCGACATCGCCGACAAGCGGCCCGGCGAGGTCTCCGGCGGCCAGGGCCAGCGCGTCGCGGTGGCGCGCGCTTTGGCCGGCGGCCCACGGGTCGTCTTCGCCGACGAGCCGACCGGCGCGCTGGACTCGCTCAACGGCGAGCGGGTGATGCGGCTGCTGACCGACGCCGCGCACGACACCCGCGCCGCCGTCGTCCTGGTCACCCACGAAGCACGGGTGGCCGCCTACTCCGACCGGGAGATCGTCGTGCGGGACGGGAAGTCGCGCGACATGGAGCGGGTGTCATGAGCGGCCGCGAATCTCACGGCACCGAGGCACCGGAACAGCCGGCCGGCGTGCGGACCTGGGCGCGCGACCTCGCGCTCGGCGCGCGTTTCGCGGCGGGCGGCGGACGCGAGGGCTGGACCCGTACGGTGCTGACCGCAGTCGGCGTCGGGCTCGGCGTGGCGCTGCTGCTGCTCGCCGCCGCCGTACCGGCCATGCTGAACACGCGGGAGCAGAAGCGGGTGGCCCGCGACACCTCCTCCGCCACGTACATCGCCAAGCCGTCCGACCGCTCGCTCCTGGTGGCCGACGTCAGGACCGTCTACCGGGACACGCAGATCAGCGGCTCGCTGCTCCAGGCCGAGGGGGCCAAGGCACCCTCGCCGCCCGGCGTCGCCCGTCTGCCGGGCGCCGGGGAGATGGTGGTCTCCCCCGCGCTGCGCAAGCTGCTGAACTCCACGCCGCTGCTGCGCGAGCGCATCCCGTACAAGATCACCGGCACCGTCGGGGAAGCCGGGCTGATGGGCCCGAGCGAACTGCTGTACTACGCGGGCAGCGATCAGCTCACCGCCCGTGACGAGAGCTACGGGCACGGCAACGCCGCTCGGGTCACCTCGTACGGTTACCACTCCCCCTCCGAGGCGATGAGCCCGGTGCTGAGCCTGCTGCTGGTCGTCATGCTGGTGGTGCTGCTGCTGCCGGTCGCGGTCTTCGTCGGCGCGGCGGTACGGCTGGGCGGCGAGCGGCGGGACCGGCGGCTGGCGGCGATGCGGCTGGTCGGCGCGGACATCCGGATGACCCGCAGAATCGCCGCGGGGGAAGCCCTGTTGGGGTCGCTGTTCGGGCTGGTGCTGGGCGCGGTGTTCTTCTTCACCGGTCGGCAGCTGGCCTCGCACTTCACGATCCGCGACATCAGCGCCTTCCCCGCCGACATGACGCCGAACGCGGCGCTCACCACGCTGATCGTGCTGGCGGTCCCGGTGGCGGCCGTCGCCGTGACCCTGGTCAGCCTGCGCGGCACGGCGATCGAACCGCTCGGCGTGGTCCGCCAGGGGCTCGGCCGGCGCCGCACCCTGTGGTGGCGGCTGCTGGTACCGCTGGTCGGAATCGGCCTGCTGGTACCGCTGTTCGGTTCGGTCAACGGCAGCGACGCGCATGTCAACGAGTACCAGACCGCGGCGGGCGCGGTGCTGCTGCTGTTCGGTGTCACCACGGTGCTGCCCTGGGTCGTGGAGGCCGTCGTCGGGCGGCTGCGCGGCGGGCCGGTCGCCTGGCAACTGGCCACCCGCAGGCTCCAGTTGAACAGCAGCGGGTCGGCGCGGATGGTCAGCGGCGTCACGGTCGCGGTCGCCGGGGCCATCGCGCTCCAGATGCTCTTCGCGGGCGTCAACGACACCTTTGTGCACTCCACGGGCGCCGACCTGTCCCGTATCCAGGCCACCGTCAGCGCGCCGACCGCCGACGCGCGGCAGGCGGCCGACTACACCGCGAAGGTCCGGGCGACGCCCGGCGTGGCGCGGGCGTACGGCTTCATCGACACGCGGGCCACGCAGCCGGACGCCAGCAAGCTCGGCCCCGACGCCGACACCGCCTACATCCCGCTGCTGGTCGCCGACTGCGACACGCTGCGGCAGATGGCCGACATCGGCTCCTGCGGGGCGGGCAGCGTCTACATCGTGCCCAACAACGAGCAGTGGGGCGCGTCGTCCAACGCGGACCTGGCCAAGTACGCCAAGCCCGGCAAGCGCCTCGACCTCAACACCGGCGCCCTGCCGTACACCGGCGCTCCGCGGCTGTGGACGATCCCGTCCGACGCCCGTTCGGTCACGGCGCGGACCGACCCGCGCGGTCAGACCAACTGGGGCGTCCTGCTGACCCCCGAGGCCGTCGACCAGTCGAAGCTGGCCGATCCCACGGTCGTCGTCATGGTCAACCTCGACTCGGACAAGCGGGACGCGGTGGAGTACCTGCGCAACACCGGGGCCGCGCTCGGCCCGACGGTCACGGTCTCGGCGGTGAGCGGCAGCACCACGCAGACGCAGTACGGCCAGTTGCGGCGCGGCCTGTTCGTGGGCGCGGCGGTCACCATGGCGCTGATCGGCGCCAGCCTGCTGGTCACGATGCTGGAGCAGCTCCGCGACCGCAAGAAGCTGCTCGCCGTCCTGGTCGCCTTCGGCACCCGGCGCACCGCCCTGGCCTGGTCGGTGCTGTGGCAGACGACCATTCCGATGGCGCTCGGCCTGGTCCTCGCCTGTGTCGGCGGGCTCGGGCTCGGCGCCGCGCTCCTGGCGATGGTCGGCCGCGCGTTCCACGTCGACTGGGCGATCGTCGCCCAGATGTCGGCGATCGGCGCGTCCGTCGTCCTGGCCGTCACCCTCCTCAGCCTGCCGCCGCTGTGGCGGCTGATGCGGCCGGACGGTCTGCGGACCGAATAGGCCGAAGGCCGAACGACGCGACCGCCCCCGCGTCCGGAGGGGGACGCGGGGGCGGTCGGACGCGGGGCGCGGGACGCGGGGGGCGCGGGTTAGGCGGACGCGCCCTCGTGGGTGTGGTCGTCCTCGTGGGAGGGGTCTCGGTCGTCCGGGCCGGGACCGTTCGGGCCGGAGCCCTCCGGACCGGAGCCCCCAGAACCGGAGCCCTCGGGGCCGGGGCCGTCCGGTGTCGGGCCGCCCGAGGCCGGGGCCTCCGGGTCCGCCGGAGGCTGACGGGTGGTGACCGGGGCGATCTCGTAGGCCGTCGCGCCGTGCGGACCGGCGGCGGCCGCCGCCCGCTCCTTGGCATGTGCCCTGAGGTAGCCGACCACCGTGTTGCCGACCGCGACCAGCGGCACGGCGACGACGGCGCCGCCGATGCCCGCGATCATCGAACCGGCGGCGACGGACAGGACGACGGCCAGCGGGTGGACGCGGACGGCGCGGCCGAGGATGAAGGGCTGGAGGATGTGCCCCTCGATCTGCTGGACGGCGAGCACGACGACCAGCACCATCAGCGCGGTGAACGGCCCCTGGGTGACCAGGGCCACGACGACCGCGATGAAGCCGGAGGCGACGGCGCCGACCAGCGGCACGAAGGACGACAGGAAGATGACCACGGCCAGCGGCACGGCCATCGGCACGCCGAGGAAGAAGATGCCGACGCCGATGAAGATGGCGTCGATGAGGGCGACTATCACCGTGCCGCGCACGTACAGGGTGAGGGTGCGCCAGGCGCGCGGACCGGCGCCGGCCAGCCCGTCCCTGGCCGCGTCGGGGAACAGCTTGAGGAACCAGTTCCAGATGTTCGGTCCGTCGTAGAGCAGGAACAGCGTGCTGAACATCGCCAGCAGTATGCCGGTGAGCAGTTCGACGATGACGGTGACGCCCTGGAGCCCGGCGTCGGTCAGCGCCTTGGTGTTGGAGCCGATCGCTTCCTGGAGGTTCTTGGCGACCTGGTTGATCTGGTCGTCGGTGACGTGGAAGGGGCTGTTGAGCAGCCACTTCTTCACCTCGTTGACGCCGTCCTGGAGGCTGGTCGACAGATTGCTGATGTTGTCCATCACCTGCCAGACCACGAACCAGCCGACCAGGCCCATGATGACGAAGCCGCCGACGAAGACCATGGCCGTCGCCAGCCCGCGCGGCACACCGCGCCGCTTGAGGCGGGCGACGAAGGGCTGGAGCAGCGCGGTGATCAGCAGGCCGGCGGTGAAGGCCAGCACCACGAGCTGTACGGCGCCGATCACCCGCATCAGCACCCAGACGGTGCCCGCGAGCACCAGCAGCCGCCAGCCGACCTCGGCGCCGACGCGCATGCTCCACGGCACGGCCGACACCGGATCGGGCTGCGGCGCGCGCGGCGCGGGCACGACGACGACGGGCGGGGGCGCGACGGCCCCGCCTCCCGCACCGGCGGCGGCCTTCGCCGTACGCTTCCCGCCGCCCGGCTCGGAGGCCGCGTCGAGCGTGTCGGCCTCCCGGTCCGTACCGGCGGAGGGGTCGCTGGCGGGAGCGGCGTCCGAGGAGTCGCGGGACGGGTCCTCGATCGCGGCGCCGACGCCGCGGCTCGCGTTCACCGCAGCCTGGCGTTCGTCGATCCGTCCGGCGATATTGGCCAGCCCGGAGGCCAGTACGGCGCTCCAGTGGCGCTTGTCCGGCATTGCTCTCCCCTGACCCCGTCGACCATCTGTGGAACTGCTGAGAATGACGATGTTATTCGCGAGGAGGGTTGCCTCCCACATCCTCCCCGCGCCTACCCCGTTCCGGGACACGCACAAGCCCCCGGCCCTGAGGGCTCGGGGGCTTGCGGAGAGATACCGCGCACTGCCGCCTGACGGCTGGGCGCCGTCGGCTCAGTAGTAGTTGTGACTCTGCCAGAACGACCAGGCGCCACAGGGGCTGCCGTACCGGCTGTTCATGTAGTTGAGGCCCCACTTTATCTGCGTGGCCGGATTGGTCCGCCAGTCCGAGGCGACCGAGGCCATCTTCGAACCGGGGTTGGACTGGACCAGGCCGTACGCCCCGGAGGAGGGGTTGGTCGCCGTGTAGTTCCAGCCGCTCTCGCGGGAGACGATGTTGGAGAAGCACGCGAACTGGTCGCCGCCGACGATGGTCTGCGCCATCGCCTTGACCTGCGCCACCGTGTACGAGGCCTTGACGGGGAACGTGGCACGTGAGTCGCCACCGCCCCGGCTGGCGGCCTCTTCGAGCTTGCGCTGCTTCTCCTTGGCAGCCGCCTCGTCCGCCGCCTTCTTCTTGGCGGCGGCGTCCTTGGCCGCTTGGACGCGGGCGGTCTGCTCAGCGGACTGCCGGGCCGTGGCATCGGCGGCGTCCGACTGCGCCTGCACCTGCTCGGTCAGCGAAGCCTGCTGAATCTGCTGCCCAGCGGGAATGTCCGCAAGGAGGGTCGTCGTGCCGGCTGCTTCGACAGGCTCGGAAGAGCCCTGGTCGGCGCCCGACGCGACGCCTACGACGGCGCCCACAGTGGTGACCGCAGTGGCCGAAGCCACCGCGAGTCCCCGGACCGAGATCCGGCTCACACGGTTTCCTTCCAGCATCGCCCGATGGGTGACCTCACGGACGAAATCGTGCCCCTGGCACGGTCCCCTTCCTGCCGGTCCGCCAATACGGGCCGGTCGGTCACGGGGGCACTGGCCCGGTGCGAACTCCCGGAGGAGTCCCGCGTGGTGCTCGGGCGGCTCATGGCGGTCGATGTGGATTTGTGTGGAGCTGCTCTTTCCTACGCCCCTGAAGGTGTAGGAGTGCCATAAGCGGGGCCTGACAGCCTCACACCCTGCCGTACGCGGACGCCGCGCGGCAATTTCCGGTTGAGTGGCAAAGCTCACACGCTGCGGAGGAGGGTAAATCCGAGCGGCGGACCCCGTAAAACGCTAGGATGCTGCGCCCTTCACGCCGGGCGCAGCAGCCTCAACTCACGCTATCACTCAGTAAATCCGGACACTTCAGGCCCCCCGCCATTCGGGGGCCGTGCCCCGGTCAGGCCCCGCCGTCCTCCAGCATCTCGGTGACGAGAGCGGCGATCGGCGACCGCTCGGAGCGGTTGAGGGTGATGTGGGCGAACAGCGGATGGCCCTTCAGCTTCTCCACCACCGCCACGACTCCGTCGTAACGGCCCACCCGGAGGTTGTCGCGCTGCGCCACGTCGTGGGTGAGGACCACCCGCGATCCGGCGCCGATCCGCGACAGGACGGTCAGCAGGACGTTCCGCTCCAGCGACTGGGCCTCGTCGACGATCACGAAGGCGTCGTGCAGCGAACGGCCCCTGATGTGGGTCAGCGGCAGCACTTCCAGCATGCCGCGTGCCACGACCTCCTCGATGACCTCCTTGGACGTCACGGCCGACAGTGTGTCGAAGACGGCCTGAGCCCAGGGGCTCATCTTCTCCGCCTCGCTGCCGGGCAGATAGCCCAGCTCCTGGCCGCCGACCGCGTACAGCGGCCGGAAGACCATCACCTTGCGGTGCTGACGGCGCTCCAGGACGGCTTCGAGGCCCGCGCACAGGGCCAGCGCGGACTTGCCGGTACCCGCGCGCCCGCCCATCGACACGATGCCGACGTCGGGGTCGAGCAGCAGATCGAGCGCGATCCGCTGTTCCGCGCTGCGGCCGTGGATGCCGAACGCCTCGCGGTCGCCGCGCACCAGCCGCACCCGGCCGTCCTCGGTGACCCGGCCCAGCGCCTTGCCGCGCTCGGACTGGAGCACCAGGCCGGTGTGCACCGGCAGCTCGGCCGCTTCGGGCAGCGCGACGGACTCCTCCGCGAAGAGGGTGTCCACCTCGTCCGCCCCGACCAGCAGTTCCTCCATTCCCGTCCAGCCCGAGGTGATCGCCAGCTCGGCCCGGTACTCCTCGGCCAGCAGGCCGACCGAGGACGCCTTCACCCGCAGCGGCAGATCCTTGGAGACGACGGTGACGTCGTACCCCTCGGCCTGCAGATTGCGGGCGACCGCCAGAATGCGCGAGTCGTTGTCACCGAGCCGGAATCCGGCGGGGAGCACCCCGGGATCCGAGTGGTTGAGCTCGACACGCAGCGTGCCACCGACGTCACCGATCGGAATCGGTGCGTCCAGACGGCCGTAGCGGATCCGGAACTCATCCAGCAGCCGCAACGCCTGGCGGGCGAAGTAGCCGAGTTCCGGGTGGTGGCGCTTGGCTTCCAACTCCGTCACCACGACGACCGGCAGCACAACCTCGTGCTCGTCGAAGCGGGCGATGGCATTGGGGTCTGCGAGCAGCACGCTGGTGTCGAGTACGTACGTGCGCCGGTCGTTGTCACGGCGATTCTTGCTGGTCACCACGTGTGGACGAACCCCCTCGGGAGAGGTCGAACTGCGGTACCGGCAACCATGGGCCGGATGCCGGTCTCCCAGTGATATGCCCTGGAAAACCGTTGCCCATGCGAATGCATATGACAGTCATCCGACGGTCATCGCCCGGTCACCGACCGCTCACCGGCCATTACGCGGGAGAAACCGGCCTCCGGACGCCGTCGTCGAGCCCTCGCGGCACCGGATTCAGGCCGCCCCGGCGCCCCCCGTACGGCCCACGCCGTGCCCGGCGCGGCAGAGGCTCCACGGGGCTTGCGTACCGGCGCGCCGGTACGGAGTCGTCAGGTGCCGTAGCGCCGGTGCCTGGCCGCGTAGTCGCGCAGCGCCCGCAGGAAGTCCACCTTGCGGAAGGCGGGCCAGAAGACCTCGCAGAAGTAGTACTCCGAGTGGGCGCTCTGCCAGAGCATGAAGCCGGACAGCCGCTGCTCCCCCGAGGTGCGGATCACCAGATCCGGGTCGGGCTGGCCGCGCGTGTAGAGGTGCTCCGAGATGTGCTCGACGTCCAGGATCTCGGCCAGGTCCTCAATGGTGGTGCCGCGCCCCGCGTGCTCGTGCAGCAGCGACCGCACGGCGTCGGCGATCTCCTGCCGGCCGCCGTAGCCCACCGCCACGTTCACCAGCAGGCCGCCGAGCGCGTGCGTCTCCTGCTCGGCCTCCTTGAGCACCGACTGGGTGTGCGCGGGCAGCAGGTCCATCGTGCCCACGTGGTGCACGCGCCAGCGGCCGGTCGCGGCCAGTTCGCGCACCGCGTCCTCGATGATGCCCAGCAGCGGCACCAACTGGTCGGCGGGCCGGTCCAGATTGTCGGTGGACAGCAGCCACAGCGTGACCACCTCGACACCGGTCTCCTCGCACCAGCCGAGCATTTCGGAGATCTTGTCGGCCCCGGCCCTGTGCCCCTGCTCGGGACTGCCGCCGGACGCCTTGGCCCAGCGCCGGTTGCCGTCCAGGATCACGCCGATGTGCTTGGGGCCCTGCGCCACGTCCAGCCGGCGTTCCACCCTGCGGGAGTACAGCCCGTACACCAGATCGCGCAGATTCATCGCACACCAGCCCCTCCTGGGCCTGTCGCCCGGCGGCCACACTACTGCGCGCAAGGGCTCGCGGACGAACCGGGGAGGCGGGGCCGACACCCCCGCGTGATAAGCAGAGACCGTGAATATTCGTTCCCTTTACCGCGCCTCCGACGAGCGCTACGACTCGATGGAGTACCGCAGGACCGGCCGCAGCGGCCTCAAGCTCCCCGCCGTCTCACTGGGTCTGTGGCACAACTTCGGCGACGACCGCACCCTGGACTCCCAGCGCGCCATCCTGCGCCGCGCGTTCGACCTCGGCGTCACGCACTTCGACCTCGCCAACAGCTACGGCCCGCCGTACGGCGCCGCCGAGGCCAACTTCGGCACCCTCTTCGCCCAGGACTTCCGCCCCTACCGCGACGAACTGGTCATCTCCACCAAGGCGGGCTACGACATGTGGCCGGGACCGTACGGGGAATGGGGCTCGCGCAAGTACCTGCTGTCCTCCCTCGACCAGTCCCTGTCCCGCATGGGCCTCGACTACGTCGACATCTTCTACTCCCACCGCTTCGACCCCGACACGCCCCTCGAAGAGACGATGGGCGCGCTGGCGACCGCCGTCCAGCAGGGCAAGGCGCTCTACGTCGGCATCTCCTCGTACGGTCCCGACCGTACGCGCGAGGCCGCCCGCATCCTGCGCGAGCTGGGGGTGCCCGCGCTGATCCACCAGCCCTCGTACTCCATGATCAACCGGTGGATCGAGGACGAGGGTCTGCTGGACGTCCTGGAGGAGGAGGGCATGGGCTGCATCGGCTTCGTGCCGCTCGCCCAGGGGCTGCTGACCGACCGCTACCTCGGCGGCATCCCCGAGGGGTCGCGGGCCGCCCAGGGCAAGTCCCTCAACCCCGGCCTCGTCAACGACGAGACCATCGGCCGGCTGCGCGCCCTCAACGACATCGCCGCCGCGCGCGGCCAGTCGCTCGCCCAGCTCGCCCTGTCCTGGGTCCTGCGCGACCCCCGCGTCACCTCCGCCCTCATCGGCGCCTCCTCCGTCGCCCAGCTCGAGGCCAACGTCGCCGCCGTCGGCGCCGCCCCCCTCACCGCCGACGAGCTCTCCTCCATCGACGCGCACGCCGTGGAGCCGGAGGGGGTCAACCTCTGGTCGGTCAGCAGCGAGGCCTAGCCTGCGGCTCGCTTCCGCCCAAAGGGGGTGCCCCCTTTCGCTCCTCGCCGGGCGGAGGGGGGCACCCCTTTTTCGGGGCACGGGCCCCGGGCCCGCGGCTGCGTTGCTGGGGGGCTCGGCCCCTGGGCCCGTGGGTGCGCCGGGCATTGCTTTTCGGGTACGACCCGTAGGCCTGCGGCTGCGCCGGGCGGTACGCCGCGTTTTCAGGGGCGCGGGGAACTGCGCGGCCGGCCACGGCGATGGCTGCGCGTCACCACCGGACCCGGAGGAGCAGTTCGGTGGTCTCCCGACCACCGGGCCGGTGGGGACTGGGCACGCAGTTCCCCGCGCCCCAAAAAAGCCTGGCCTTGCGGAGGGCGGACGCACAGGGGCCGCCGCCCCTGGGGGCACCCTCTTGCGGAGGGCGGGCGTACAGGGGCGCGGAGCCCTGAGGGGGCTCAGGGGGTGAGCAGGAGGGCGGTGAGGGTGCCGAGGAGCATGAAGGGGCCGAACGGCAGTGGGGTCTTGCGGGTGGCGCGCCGAGTGGCGATGAGGGCGAAGCCGATGAGGGCACCGAGGGCGAAGCCGAGAAACGTGCCGGTGAAGACGGTGGGCCAGCCGTACCAGCCGAGGGCGAGCCCGAGGGTGGGGGCGAGTTTGACGTCGCCGAAGCCCATGCCGGCGGGGTTGATGAGGAAGAGGAGCAGGTAGACGAAGCCGACGGAGAGGGCGCCGAACAGGGCGCGCGGCCAGGAGCCCCGGTGATCGGGGAGCAGGGCGGCGAGACCGAGCAGCGCGGCGGTGCCGAAGAAGGCGGGGAAGGTGAGGACGTCCGGGAGCCGGAAGACCTTGAGGTCGACGCGGCCGAGGACGAGGCCGAGGGGCACCAGCAGGAGCCAGACGACGAGTTCGGGGTGGGCGCCCACCCTGACGGCCAGTCCGGCGCAGGCGAGCGCGCACGCGAGGGCGAGGACGACGGCGGGCCCGTAGGAGCCGTAGGAGCCGCGCTCGGGGCAGCGCGGGCAGCGCGCCGGTCCGAGCCAGCCGCGTATGCCCTCGGGCAGCGGGTGGCCCTCGGGGCAGTGCGCCGCCCACGGCTCACCTGAGGGGACGGCCAACCGGTAGGCGGCGCGCGGCAGCGGCAGACCGCTGACGATTCCCCACACGGCGGCGGCCACGATCGGATAGACATGCACCGGGCCGACCGTACACGGCCGCCGCGGACCCGTACCGGGGCACGTACCACGTCACCTACCGCCTGATCGAGCACCCCGGGGAGTGGCCATGCGCCGACGTTGGCGAGACGGTGACGGCACGCTGCGCACGCCCGACGCCGAGGTGCCGCTGCGGGTCGCTGCGTCGTACCGGGCGCGGACCCGCGGGCTGCTCGGCCTGGACGGGATCGAGGGCGCCCTGCTGCTGACCCCGGCGTCCAGCGTGCACACCGTACGGATGCGGTTTCCGATCGACGTCGCCTATCTGGACCGCCGGCTGCGCGTCCTGGCCGTCCGTACGATGCCGCCCGGCCGCGTCGGCCGCCCCCGGCTGCTGGCCCGGCACGTCCTGGAGGCGGAGGCCGGCGCGCTGGCGCGGTGGGGGGTGCGCAAGGGGGTGCGGCTGGAGGCGGACGTGGGTGGCGGGCCGGACACGGCCTAGCTGTATTGATCACCCGCGTCAACAACCCTGCGAGTCAATACACCTAGCGGTTCGGGTCGGTGGCGAATTCGATGCTGTTGATGATCTGGCGCAGCAGCATCGGGTCGGCCGCGCCGTCGGCCGCCCAGGCGCGGACGGTGACCGGGTGGCCCTCGTAGTCGTGCAGGCGGACCTCGACGCGGGCGGCGGGGCGGCCGTCGGGGGCGGCCTGGACGTAGCTGAGGACCTGGCCGGGCTGGCCGTCGAAGTCCAGCGACTCCTTGCGGGCGGTGGCGAGGGCGGTGGCCGTCGCCTTGTCGGGGGGACCGCCGGCGCCCGGATTGGCGCTGACGGCGACCTCGGCGTCCGTACGGCCGTCAGGGCCGCGCAGCACCGCCCCGCCGCGCACGTCCTCCCAGGTCTTGGGGACCGCGACCGCCAGCGGGTCGGCCCGCAGATAGCGCCAGCCGTCCGGGGCTCCGGTGCCGACCGAGCAGGCGGAGAGGGTGGCCAGGACCAGGCAGGTCAGGACGGCGCCGGTGAGCGAATACCGGCGGCTTTTCGCCGTTTTGTTCCGCATGCGGGCAATCTACGATGCGGCGGCCCGCATCTCCTTGATAGGCATGCGGAATGCCCGCGACCTCTTCCACCCATTCCACCCACGAGATCGGCCGCCTCCGCGACCTGCCCACCGACGACTCGCTGTGCCGCTGGGCGGCGCAGGACCTGAGCGCGGGCCGGGCCTTCGTCCGCGGCGCGGCGGTCGCGGTGGCGGCGCCGAATCTGTCGCTGCTCGACCGGCTCGCGGTCACCGGCCCCGCGGACGACGCCGTCCCGCTCGTACGCGAGGTGCTGCGCGAGGTCGGCCCGAGCTATCGGCCGCTCGGCGACCGGGAGTTGATCGATACGGTCGTGCGCGCGGTGCCCTCGCTGCGGCCGGTGGCCGGTTTCGGCTGGATGGACCGTACGGGGCCGCCGGTCGGGCCGGTCCCCTCGGGCGACGGTTCCGCACGGTGGCTTCCGGACAGCGCCGCCCCGGAGGTGGGCGCCCTGCTGGACACCGCCTTCCCCGCCTCGTACGCCTATCCCGGCCGCCCCGGCGCGCGGGACCGGTGGGCCGGGGCCCGCGTGGACGGGCGCCTGGCCGCGGTCGCCGCGCTCACCTGGTGCGCGCCGACGGTCGGGTACGTGGCGGGGGTCGCGACCGCCGCGGCGGCGCGCGGCCGGGGGCTGGCCCGCGAGGTCTGCGCGCTCGTCGTCGCGGAGGCGCTGGCCGTTCACGGCACCGCCGCCCTGATCGTCGACGACTCCAATGCCCCGGCGTTGCGGCTCTACCGCGGCCTGGGGCTGGCCTATCGGCCGCTGCGGGCGGCGGGGGCGGAGGCGGGCTGAGGGGGCGTTCACGGGGGCCCTGCGGGGGCACATGAAGGCCGCGCGGGGGCGGGGCGGTGCGGATTGCGGTACCGGGCGCGGGGCAGGCGCGAGTGCGGTGCCAGGTGCGGGTGCGGGTGCGGGAAAAGAAAAACGGGCCGGTTCGCAGGGGGGGAGAGCGAACCGGCCCGAGGGGGGGGAGTTACACCGTACCGCGTCAGAGCGACCGCTCAGCACGTTACGCGGCAGGTGGCGTGAAAGTGATCTCGACGCGGCGATTCTGACTGCGTCCGGTTTCGGATGAATTGTCGGCAATCGGGTAGTCCTCGCCGTACCCACGGACCTGAAACGTGTGGGATGGGTCACCGGCGCTGCCCATTTCCGTTGCCAGGACTTGGTAAACGGCGTCGGCGCGTTGCTTCGAGAGCACCATGCCGTGCTCGGAACTGCCGAGATTGTCCGTGAACCCGAACACCCGGATGGGTGACGTCACATGGCGTGCGGTGATGTCGTCCGCGATGGCCTGGATCCGCGAGGTCGCCGTGGGCGACAGCACGGCGCTGTCCTTCTTGAACAGCACCTCCGACTGGAGCGCGTAGGTGACCGTCGAGTTCGACGTCTCCTGCCGCTGCTCCGGCTGGCTCGCCTTCGTCGACGACTCGTCCGTCACGGACACGATGTCCAGCACCTTCGCCGGCGCCAGCGTCGAGCCCTCCGGCAGCCTGAGTCCGGGCGACGTCGGGTCGATCCGCACGGGGGCCGTCGGCGTGCTGTCACCGGCCGTCGGCGGCGGATTCGTGTCGGCCACGGCCGCGGTCCCCCCGGCCACCGTCCCGGCGGCCAGCACGAGCACGATCACCACACCCGCGGACAGGGCGGCCCGCTGCCCTCCGGCGCGGGATGCCGCCCCGGGCGGCGACGCGTTGCGCTTCATCGTCCTCACCCCTCCGAGATCGTGATCTTCGCGGGCGGCATCGTCGGCAGCTCGAACGACACTTGGGTGGTGGCTTCCGGCGGGGCGGGGAACTGGGCGAAGAACGGACGGGATTCCTTGGGCTGGACACTCAACAGCTTCATCGTGCACAGGCACTTGCCGTCCGTGTCGCGCAGTACGTAATAGCGCTTCTTTCCGGCTTCGTCGACGAGGACCGCGCCCGCGACGGACGCGCCGGACGAGGACAGCGCGGTCTCGTTGCCGACCCAGTTGTCCGCGTTGAAGATGTTCGTGCCGTTGTTGGTGACAACCCCCTGGACGGTGACGAATCCGCCGGAGTCCCGCACGGCCGAGTTGATGGTGACCTCGATGTCCCTCTCGCCCTTGATCTGGGCGAGGATCTGGGTCGCGGTGGCGCTCGGTGCGGCGGTGTCACCGCCGCTCGATCCAGCGTTCTTCGACGCGCTCGCGGAGGTGGACGGCTTGTTGTCCGCCTTGTCACCGCCGCCGCCTCCGCCACCGCAACCCGCCAGCGTGATGGCGGCACCGGCGGCGAGCGCCACCGCAATCGTCGCCCTGCGCCCGTATCGCATCGTTCCCCGTTCCCTCATCGCTCGGCCGCCGTCACTTGCTCAAGTGGACGGTGTAGAAGGTCGACAGGTCCAGCACGAAGCCGCCCGCCGTCGGATCGACCGTCACATGGTCGCCGTTGCAGATGAATCCGATCGCGTTGCCGTCCTTGTCGCCAAGTCCGCAGCGCGGTTCGACCACCGCGGTGGCGGTGGCCTTGGCGTGCTTGGTCTCGGTGCCGTCGACCACCGAGGTGCCGACCGTGCCCAGGGTCGTGACGGAGACGGTGTATCCGAGCGGTACGCCGGAGGCCCGGCCGCAGCCGTCCGGAGCGTCCACGGCGGCGTCGTTCTGCCCGGCGTACGAGGACGCGGCAGCGCACGCCTCCGCGTCGTGCCACCCCAAATTCGCCAGCAGTTTGCCCAGTTGGACGAGGTCGCCCGAGGTCAGTGCGGCGAGGAAGTCGGCGGACGCGGCATCACGGTCCGCGCGAGCGGCGGCCAGCGCCGCCGAATCCGCCGCGGTCTGGGCGGAGTTGCGGACGACCGCGGCCTGGCCGACCGCGAAGTACGCGAAGGCCAGGAAGAACAGCGCGGCCATGGACACGATGTAGATGCCGAGGGTCTGACCGCGGTCATCCCCGAACCGGCCTACTTGCCGTTTCCGGCGGTGATCTTGTCGATCATCGAGTTGATGCCGTCCTTGATCTTCGTGCCGATGTCCGTCGTCCCCGCCAGCACTCCGATGATCACCGCGATCACTACCGCGATCCCGAGATACTCGAACGACGTCTGACCCCTGTCGGCCGACCCGTCCGCCGACCGGTCGGCGATCCGGGCCGCGAGTCTGTCCGTGCGGTCGCGCAGCCAGATCTCGGCGTCCGTGTAGCGCCGGACTACCCACCTGTTCATCATCGTTCGCCCCATTCTTCGTCACCTGACGGATGCGTGCGACGGCCGCGTTCCACCTGTCGGGGTAGATGTCCACGGCGCACCGCCTCTCGCTGGTCGTGTTGCCGTCCGCAGCGGATCGGTTCTGATTGCAGGTGCAAATATGGTTGCGAATGCAAAGGTACACCCGAACCTCGGACATCCGCAGCCCGTTCTGCGCCAATTGGCGCTTACAGCATGCCGGTTGATCACACTGTGTGGCCAGC
Organism: Streptomyces sp. NPDC008139; assembly: GCF_042957025.1. Lineage (NCBI taxonomy): Bacteria > Bacillati > Actinomycetota > Actinomycetes > Kitasatosporales > Streptomycetaceae > Streptomyces > Streptomyces sp. NPDC008139. Next base: position 72,957 of record NZ_JBIBHM010000013.1, on the reverse strand, counting down.
GGATCACGGTAATCGCCAGGTCATCAACCGCTCATCTCCGGTCATCGGCCGCCATCTCCGCTCATCGTCACCGGTCACGCGCCCGCCATCTCCGGCGGCCACGCCCGTCATCCGCCCGGTCGTCCGCACCGACACCCGACCCGTCACCCGCCCCGACCCCCGACCCGACGTACGAACCGTCGCCCGCCCCGTCATCCGCCGCTGCCGAAGGTGTCGCCGAACTGGATGTGGGAGCCCATGATCGTGCCGGTGATCAGCAGGATCATGGTCGCCGGGACGAGGATGGTGGTGATGACGCCGGTGGCGCGCGGGACCATGCGGGCGGCGCGGCGGCGGGCGTTCTGGGCCTCGGTGCGGCGCATGTCGTTGGCGATCTGGAGGAGGGTGCGGGCGATCGGGGCGCCCAGTTCCTCGCCCTGCTGGAGGGCGGTGACGAACTGGCCGACCTGGTCGCTGCGGTTGCGCCTGCGGAGCTGGTCGAAGGCGTCGCGGCGGCTGACGCCGACGTCCATCTGGCGCAGGGCGACCCGGATCTCGTCCGACCAGGGGCCCTGGTACACGGCGTTGACGCGCTCCAGGGCCTGGCGGAAGCCGAGGCCCGCGCTGACGACGACGGCGAGGACGTCGAGGAAGTCGGGGAGGGTGCGTTCGATGTCGTCGCGGCGGCGGCGGACGGCCAGCCAGATGCCGAGGTCGGCCCACCACCAGGCGTACGCGGCGAGCAACAGGGCCAGGATCCAGTGCCCTTGGACGAGCAGCAGCAGGGCCGCGAAGCCGCCGAGGCCGCCGTAGACGGCGCGGCGGGCGGCGTAGCGCTCGACGGTGAGGCCGTGCGGGTGGCCCGCGTGGTCGATCCGGGCGCGCATTTTGGCGATCCGGGCCGGGCCCATCATCCGCATCACCATCGGCGCCCAGCGGATGCCGATCCGGTCGATGGCGTTGCCGGTACGGGTCGTCCGGGTCCTGCCGACTTCGAGGGCGAGGGCCAGGTCGTCGGGGAGCTTCACGTCGGCGCGCAGGAGTCCGACGGCATGGACGACGCCGACGACGCCCGCGGCGACGACCGCCGCCAGGACGAGGCCGATCAGGAGCATCGGGAATTCCCTCCGGTCAACGGTCGGTTGCCGCGTGGGGTGTGCACGGTCGCGGTCATACGTCGATCCTCGACATCCGGCGGATCAGCGCGAAGCCGACCACGTACAGGCCCAGGGCGACCAGGACGCAGATCCGGCCGACGGTGGAGCCGGTCATGGCGCTGAGCGAGCCCGGCATGATCTGGTTGAGGAGCAGCAGGGAGCCGATGCCGATGACCGGGACCGCGTAGGCGGTGACGGTGACCTGGGACATCTGGGTACGGATCTCGCGCCGGGTCTCCTTGCGCTCCTCCAGGGTGACCGTGAGGTTGCGCAGCGACTCGACGACGGAGCCGCCCGCGCGGCTGGAGAGCACCAGGGTGGAGACCAGGACAACCAACTCGCGGCTGGGAAGGCGTTGTTGCAGTTCGGCCAGCGCGTCCTCGATGGAGTGGCCCACCGCCATCGCGTCCGCGACCTGCTTCAGCTCCTCGCCCGCGGGTGCGTCCAGCTCCTCCGCCGCCATGGAGACGGCGGTGCGCAGGGCGAGCCCGGCCTGGGTGGCGTTGGCCAGGACGCGCGCGAGGTCGGGGAGTTGGGCGATGAACCGCTCGGTACGGACGCGGCGGCGCCACTCCAGGAAGCTGTACGCGGACCAGCCCGCGATGAGTGCGGCGATCGGCCCGAAGAAGGGGGCGAGGACCGCCGCGGCGAGCACCCACGCGACGAGGACGACGCCGATCGCGGCCGCGGTGAACTGACCCGGCGTCAAATTGGTGCCGGTGGCGGCCAGTCGGCCCGCGAGGCGCTGGCCCCAGGCGTAGCGGCGTACGCGGCGGTCGAGTCCGGCGAAGGCCGATTCGCGGGGGCCGCCGCCGAAGTCGCCGGCGAGCCGGTCGACGAGCGCGGCCCGGTCGGCCTTGCCGCCGCGCCAGGCGTGGCCGCCCCATACGGCCAGTGCGAGGGCGAGCACGCTGACGCCGAGGACGAGCAGCGGGTACGGTCCCGAGGCGAATCCGGGGCCCGCGGCCAGGTGCGGGAGACCGCTGCCGGGCGGTGCCGCGGCCGCCGTCAACTCTTCTGTAAGGGCGGTCACTTCGCCTCCCTGCTGTCGAGTTCGAGTTCGCTCGCGCCGATACCGAAGGCGGCGGGTACGTGTTCGCCGGACAGGTAGAGCCGCTCGGCGATCTCGCGCGGGACGGGCCGGTGTTCGTACCAGCCGCGGACGATGCGGTCGACGCCGAGCGGTTCCGCGCGGAAGCGGGTCGCGGAGGTGAGGCGGAAGACGTCACGGCCGCGGGAGGACAGGACTGCGATCTCGCCGATCCTGCGCGTGCCGTCGATGTGGCGGTTGAGCTGGACCAGGACGTCCACCGCGCTGTTGATCTGGTCGCGCAGCGCCTCGAAGGGGATCTTGACCTCGCTCATCGACGCGAGCGTCTGGAGCCTGAGCACCGCGTCCTCCGCGGAGTTGGCGTGCACGGTGGCCAGCGAGCCGTCGTGTCCTGTGGACATCGCCTGGAGCATGTCGAGGGTCTCGCCGCCGCGGACCTCACCGACGATGATCCGGTCGGGGCGCATCCGCAGGGAGTTGCGTACGAGGTCGCGAATCGTGATCCGGCCCTCGCCCTCGACGTTGGGCGGGCGTGACTCCAGCCGGATCACATGCTCCTGCTGGAGCTGGAGTTCGGCCGCGTCCTCGACCGTGATGATCCGCTCGCCGTCGGGGATCAGCCCGGACAGCGCGTTGAGCAGCGTGGTCTTGCCCGAGCCCGTGCCGCCGCTGACGATGATGTTGCACTTCGCGCGCACGAACGACGAGAGCAGCAACAGCATGTGCTCGTCCAGCGTCCCGAGGGCGATCAGCTCCTGGAGCGTGTACGCGCGCGGGAAGCGGCGGATGGTGAGCGTGGGTCCGGTCAGCGACAGCGGCGGGATGATGACGTTGACGCGCTCGCCCGACGGCAGCCGGGCGTCGACCATCGGATTCGACTCGTCCACACGGCGGTTGACCGTGGAGACGATCCGCTCGATGGTCTGGAGGAGCTGTTCCGCCGACGAGAAGCGGGCGGCGACCGCCTCGACCCGGCCGCCGCGCTCGACGTAGATCTTGTCGGGGCCGTTGACCATGATCTCGGTGACGGTGGGGTCTTCGAGCAGCGGTTCCAGGATGCCGAGGCCGAGCGCCTCGTCCACCACGCGGCGGATCAGCGCGGCGCGTTCCGCCGTGGACAGCACCGGGCCCTCACGGCTGACGATGTGGCCGAGCACCCGTTCCAGCCGGGCCCTGCGCTCGCCCGGCGCGAGCGCCGACATCTCCGCGAGGTCGATCTCCTGGAGCAGTTTCGCGCGATAGACGGCCACCATGTGGCCTTCCTGCGTCTGCGGGGTCGCCTCTTCGACGGCGAGGCGGGCACGGAGGCTCATCGTGTCGTGTCCTCCTTCGGCATGGTGGCGGAGCGCTTCACGGGGTCGAAGAAGCTGACGCCCGGCAGGACGGACGGGACCCTCACTGTGGCCTGCGCGGTCACGGTCGTCGCGTCGGACGTCGTGAACCGGATCGTCGCGGTCAGCCAGTCGCTCACCGCCGCCTGGCCGGCCTGCTGGCCGGCCGCCTCTCCCCCGTTCGGGCCCGCCTGCGCGGCGGTCCTGGCCGCCGTACGGGCCGCCGTGCCGGCCTGTTCGCCGCAGTACGCGACGAGGCCGAGTTGGATGCCCGCGAGGGCGATCAGGAGCAGGAACGGGAGCATTCCGAGGTATTCGAGCGATGCCACTCCCCGGTCCCGGGCGGACCCGAAGTGCCTCTCGGGGGCGCCGCCCCCGAACCCGCGCCGGGAGGGCCCCGAAGAGGCGCGGGGAACTGCGCGCTCAGCCGGAGCGCTCCCGCACGTCACCACCGGCCCCGGAGGGGCAGCCACGGTCGTTCCCCGACCACCGGCCCGGTGGGGGCTTGTCGCGCAGTTCCCCGCGCCCCTTGGGGGCGCAACCGCCTTGCGTACGGCGGAGGTACGGGCTCCGGGAGCCCAGCGGCGGGAGCGCTTCATCGCTTGGCCGTTTCGTCCAGCGTCTTCGCGTGACCCGAGATGGGGACGAAGTCGCCGATGCCGGGGATGAGCAGGGGCATCTTGAGGGTGACGGTCGCCGAGACGGTGCCGTCCGCGCGGCTGACCGAGGTGTCGCCCGGCCCCCACGCGCTGGGAAGGTCGCTGCTCGCGGCAGCGGAGGCGTCGGAACCCACCGCCGCGGCCCGGGCCGCCTGGTCGGCGGCGTTGCCCGCCAGCGTGAAGGTGTAACCGGCCAGCACGGCCTGCCAGATCAGCAGCAGGGTGATGAGGATGATCGGCGTCATGCCGAGGGTTTCGAGGGTGACCTGGCCGCGGTCGCCGCGTTCGGACCGCTCGCGGCGCTGCTTCTTCCCGCGGGCGGCGGGCAGCGTCGCGCCGCTGACCAGGCCCAACTCCCCTGCCAGTGCCCAGATTCCGGCCTTGACGGTGGAGCGGGCGTCGAGGTCCTGGAGGCGGCCGGCGTCGATGACGGCCTGGAGTTCGCGGAATCCGGCGGGGATGACGGAGGTCGCCATGCGGGTGCCGGTGATGCGGCCGATCAGCGACGGCTGGATCTCGGTGCCGCGGGTGTGGCGGTTGACGACGGCGGTGGTGTCCTGGGGCTTGCGGATCTGGAGCCGGTCCCACATGCGGACCATGCGCTTGGCGGCGCGCACGGCGATGACGTCGGGCGTGAGGACGAGGACGGCGGCGTCGGCGACCTCGACGGCGACGGCGTTGGCGCTGGTCATCTGGGTGCCGCAGTCCACGACCACGACTTCGTAGCGCTGCCGGAGCGCGGCGAGGACGAGGCGGGCCGAGCGGTCGGTGACGTCTTCGCCGCGTTCGCCGTCGGCAGGGGCGAGCAGCAGGGCGGGGCCGGACTCGTGGACGTACATGGCGTCGTGCAGGACGCGGGAGGAGACGTCCGCGATGTCGGCGAGGTCGGCGACGGACCGGCGGAACTGGACGTCGAGGTAGGAGGCGATGTCGCCGCCCTGGAGGTCGAGGTCGACCAGGGCGGTGGAGCGGCCCGACGCGTGGGCGGCGAGGGCGAGTTGGACGGCGGTGACGGTGGTGCCGACGCCGCCCTTGGCCCCGGCGACGGCGATGAGGGTGCCGCCCGCGACGGCGGGCAGGGCGCGCTGCGGGCCGAGGTGTCTGCGGACGCCGGCCGACCAGGTGGCGGCGGCTTCGACGCGGGCGCCCAACTCGTCGTAGGAGAGCGGGAATCCGACGACGCCTCGGGCGCCGGAGTCCATGGCGGCGGCGAGCACGGCGGGGCTGGGGTCGGCGGTGAGCAGGACGACGCCGATGGCGGGGAAGCGCAGGGCGACGTCGCGGATGAGGTCGAGGGCGGGCATCGGTCCGATGCCCTCCTGCACGATGACGACCTCGGGCAGTTCGTCGATCCCGGCCTCGGCGGCGCGCGCGAGGGTTTCGAGCAGCCCGGTGGAGTCGGCGAGCGCGGGTGCCGGTTCCGCGCCGGGCAGTTGGCCGAGCAGGCCGAGCAGGGCGCGCGCGGCGTCGGGGTCGGCGGTTCCGGCGAGGATGCGTACGGTCACGGCTTGCCTCCGGTGCCGCTGTCGCCGCTCAGGGTGTACGTGCGGTCGGTCTGCGAGGGTGCGGAGCTGTCACCTGGGGCGACGAGCGCGAGGCGTACGTGTTCCGCGAACGACTCGGCGTAGGCGACGCGTTGGGCGTCCCCGGCGTTGAGCGCGAAGGTGATCGGCACGCCTTCGGTGGACAGCCGCTGGGCGTTCTCGCTCTTGTCGAAGGCCTTGATCTCGCCGACGTCGATGACCTGCGCGCCGGACACGATGATCTTCGAGACGTCGGGGTCGGTGTCCTTGCGGCCCTGGAAGGTGGCGAAGATGTTGACCCGGGCACCGGGGGTGATCTTGCCCGCGACGCCGGTCTCGGCGTCGATCATGATGGCGATCTCCATCTGTCCGGCCTGGAGTTCGGGCCGGGCGGCGACCATGTCGGACTGGAGCAGCGAGCCCTTGCGCAGCGGCACGGCGGCGATCTTGCCCTGGAGCTGGCCGAGATCGCGTACGGCGGTGTCCGGGAGCCAGCGCTTCGGTATCCGGATCTGGTGCACCTGGGACGCGGTCAGCGCCTGGTACGCCGGTACGTCGGCGCTGAGTTCGTACGCGGTGACCTTCGGTCCGACCTGTGACCGCGCGTCGCTGACGACGGCGAGCACTCCCGCGAAGGCGGCCACCGCGCAGATCACGGAGATCACGAGGAGGACGACACCACGACGCTGACGTGAGTTCATGTGCGGGCGGACCTATCGCTTGTGGGGTTCGAGTTGGGGGCGGCGCGGTGTCTCGACCTCGCGCCCAGGCCGCGCGGCGGCGTGCTTCGCCGGAGCCGTACGATCCCCCAGCCGTGTGGCGCAGAACAGGCACTGGTCACCGATGATTTCGAGCCCGCACCAGGTGCAGGTGTCGCGCCGTACCGAGGTGACGAGTTGGTAGAGCATGCCCACATCGGCGATGTAGGCGGTGAATTCGACCAGCCGGGACGTGCCCCACCAGCGTGGGGAGTCGGTCGGCAGCGGCACTTCGCGCAGGTGCTGGGCGCGCCAGCCACTGGCGAGCGGTCCGGTGACCCAGGCGGGGTCGACGCCCTTGCCCGCGACGGCGAGCTGCGTCTGATAGCCGGGTCCCGGCGGTACGGTGCCCGGTTCGGCCTCGGCGAGATACGGCTCGGGGTGCGCGATGACGGCGAAGTGGCGTCCTGGCACGAGGGACTTGACGTGGGCGCCGACGCCGACCGGGACGCGGTCGAGCTTGGCGACGGAGCCGAGCAGCGCACCGGAGTGCAGGTAGTACGTGAGCAGCCGGGCGGCGCCCGCGAGGACGCCGGGGCCGAGGTCGGTGCCGGAGAGCTGGCGCAGTTGCTCGGCGAGCAGGGCGATGGCCAGCGGGGGCAGCGGGCTGGGGACGATCGCTATCCGGTCGGCTTCGAGGGCGGACCGCACGGTGTGCATCCGGCGCCTGGCGGGGTCGGCCGGTTCGGCCGGTGCCAGGGCGATGAGGTGCCCGTACGTGTCGAGCGCGGTCGTGGTGCGCGTCAACTGCTCTTCCAGCGAGAGCGAGAGATCGTCAGAGGTGACGGTGATGACGCTCGGCATGCGGAACCTCCCCTCCTGCGCCCGGTGGTGGCCGGTACCTGGCGATTCGCGGTCGTCAGCTTATCGATGTGTAGCGGCTTGGGTGCGGAAAGTTGCGGATCGGAAGTGGTGAACGACAGGTGTCCGGCGGAGGTCTTGACAACCCAATTGGTCTGGACCAGCTTTCTCCCTGTCATCTGTTGTGTGTGTGCGCTTCAAGTTGCTCCGCACGTCGGCATTTCAGGTCACCCGTTCACGTCCGTACGTCATGTCATGCGCCACCGCACTCCCACTACCCCCCAACTCCTTGCCCCCAGGAGGCAGTCGTGGAACGTGCATCGCACGCGAATCAAGCGAGCCATGCCCAGCACAGATCAAAGCTCGTCCGCTCGACGTTCGTCCGCCGCGGTATCGCGGGGCTGAGCGCCGCCGCGGTGATCGGCACCGGTGTCGCGCTCGTCGACATGGGCAGCGCCAGCGCCGCGACCACCAACCTCGCCGCCAACCCCGGCTTCGAGAGCGGCCTTTCCGGCTGGACCTGCACCGCAGGCAGCGGCAGCACCGTCTCCAGCCCGGTGCACTCCGGCTCCGCCGCCCTCAAGGCCACTCCGACCAGCAGCGACACCGGCCAGTGTTCCCAGGTCGTCAGCGTGCAGCCCAACTCCCAGTACACGCTCAGCGGTTGGGTGCAGGGCTCGTACGTCTACCTGGGCGCGACCGGCACCGGCGGCACCGACCCGTCCACCTGGACGCCGTCGGCCTCCTCGTACCAGCAGCTCAGCGTCAGCTTCACCACCGGCGCGAACACCAAGTCCGTGACGATCTACACCCACGGCTGGTACGCGCAGCCCGCGTACTTCGCGGACGACATCTCGCTGTCGGGCCCCGGCGGTACGGGCACGACCCCGCCGACCACCCCGCCGACGACGCCTCCCACGACGCCGCCGACCACTCCCCCCACGACACCTCCCACCACCCCGCCCACGACGCCGCCGACCAGCCCGCCCACCAGCAGCATCCCCAAGCACGCGGTCACCGGCTACTGGCAGAACTTCAACAACGGCGCCACCGTGCAGACCATCGCGCAGGTGCAGAGCCAGTACGACATCATCGCCGTCGCCTTCGCGGACGCGACGACCACGCCCGGCGCGGTCTCGTTCACCCTCGACCCGGCGCTGAACTACAGCACCGCGCAATTCAAGGCGGACATCGCCGCCAAGCAGGCCGCGGGCAAGAAGGTGATCATCTCCGTCGGCGGTCAGAACGGCACCATCTCGGTCCGTGACTCCGCCTCGGCCACCAACTTCGCCAACAGCGTCTACACACTGATGCAGACGTACGGCTTCAACGGCGTCGACATCGACCTCGAGAACGGCATCGACACCACCTACATGCCGCAGGCGCTGCGCGCGCTGAGCGCCAAGGCGGGCTCGTCGCTCATCATCACGATGGCGCCGCAGACCATCGACATGCTCTCGGCGGGCAGTGACTACCTGGCCACCGCGCTGAAGATCAAGGACATCCTGACCGTCGTCAACACCCAGTACTACAACAGCGGTTCGATGAACGGCTGCGACGGCGGCGTCTACAGCCAGGGCACGGTGGACTTCATCACGACCCTGGCCTGCACCGCCATCCAGGCCGGGCTCTCCCCGTCCCAGGTCGGCATCGGCACCCCGGCGTCCACCAGTGCCGCGGGCTCCGGTTACGTCAGCCCGACCGTCGTCAACAACGCGCTCGACTGCCTCGCCAAGGGCACCGGGTGCGGGACCTTCCACCCGTCCACCACCTGGCCCACCATCCGCGGGGCCATGACCTGGTCCACCAACTGGGACGCCTCGGCGGGCAACGCCTGGTCCAACAGCGTCGGGGCCCACGTGCACGGCATGCCGTAACACGAAGTCCGCTTCAAGGGGGCGCCCCCTGTCCCGCACCCGCGGGACGGCGGGCGCCCCCGACGCGTTCCCCGCGCCCCGAAAGAACTCACCTCCCGCGCGGGAGGAGCCGTCACCCCAGGACGGCCAGGGCGTCGATTTCGATGAGGAGGCCGGCGGGGAGGCCGACGTAGATAGTGGTGCGGGCGGCGGGGGGCTCGACGAGGGAGGCGAAGAACTCGTTGTAGATGGCGTTGAGTTCGGCGAAGTGGTCCGTGTCCGTGAGGTAGACGCGGATCATGATGACGTCTTCCCAGGTGGCACCGCCGGCTTCGAGGACGGCCTGGACGTTGGCGAGGGTCTGGAGGGTCTGCTCGCGCAGGCCGGGACCCGCGGGCGTCGGGGGCCGGCCCTCGACGGCCGGGAGGAAGCCGACCTGGCCGGCGACCTGGAGGAGATTCCCCTTGCGGACGCCGTGCGAGAACTTGGCGGGCGGCGCCGTGTGGGTGGCCGGGACGATCGCGGTCTTCTGGCCGTTGCTCATGCGGAGTTGTCCTTCACTGAATCTGGTGCGGGTACGGATGCGGGTACGGATACGGATGCGGGCGCGCTTCCCGACAGGTCGCGGCTGACGGCCTCGGCCGTCCGCAGCAACAGCGGGCGCAGGCGCAGCAGTTCGTCGGCGGAGACGACGACGTTGGGGGCCGAGAGCGACATGGCGGCGCAGACGCGGCCGTCGGGACCGCGCAGGGGCGCGCCGACGCAGTTGATGGACTCCTCGTGGCCGCCGAGGTCGGTGGCCCAGCCCTGTTCGCGGACGCGGGCCAGTTCGGCGAGGAACGCGGCGGCGTCGGGCGTGGACTTCGCGGTGTAGCGGGGGTACTCCAACTGCTCGGCCACCGAGCGCCGTTCGGGCTCCGGCAGGTCGGCCAGGAGCAGTTTGGCGACGGCGGCGACCGTAATCGCGACCGGGCGGCCGATCCGGGAGTACATCCGTACCGGATAGCGGCTCTCGACCTTGTCGATGTAGACGACCTCGCCCTGCTCGTACACCGCGAGGTGCACGGTGTGGCCGGTGCGTTCGTTGAGCGCGGCGAGGTGGGGGTGGGCGATGCCGCGGATGTCGAGGGTCTCGATGGCCTGCTGGGCGAGGGCGAACAGGCGGGCGCCGAGCCGGTAGCGCTGGTCCTGCTGCCGGTAGACCAGGCCGTGTTCGTGCAGGGTCCGCAGCAGCCGCAGCGCGGTGGACTTGTGGACGTCGAGCCGGGTGGCGACCTGTTCGAGCCCCGCCGGGCCCTCGGCCAGCAGCGGCAGGATGCTCAGCGCGCGGTCGACCGTCTGGCTCACCGCGGTCCCTCCTCCGTCGTCGTGGGCGCACGATCTCCGGACGCCGTCCACCCGGCGCCCAGCCGCAGTCTCCCCCATGCCGCGTCGTCCAGGGCGACCAGCGCGTCGGCGCGGGCGCGGCCGGGCGGCGTGCCGAGGTCGCCCGGCTCGGTCAGCGCGGCGGCGGCCAGCACATGGCCGTGCCTGACGCGGTCGCGTACGGGCAGGCCCCGCAGGGCCGCCGACAGGTACCCGGCGGCGAAGGCGTCGCCCGCGCCGACGTGCGCGACGACGTCGACCGCGAGGGCGGGGACGTGACGGCGTTCGTCGCCGTCGAAGACGGTCGCGCCCGCCTCGCCCTGCTTGACCACCAGCGTCCGCGGCTCGGGCAGTGCGGCCCGTACCGCCGCGGCGTCCGGCAGCCCCCAGGCGGCCTGCGCCTCGTCCTCGCCGACGAAGACGAGGTCGCAGCCGCGGGCGAGGTCGAGCGTGCGCCGGGGGTCGGCGTCGCGCCACAGCGCCGGGCGGTGGTTGACGTCGAAGGAGACCAGCGGGCGTCCCGGCGCGCGGCGGGTGAGGCCGCGCATCAGCTCCGCGCAGGTCGCGGAGAGCGCGGCGGTGATGCCGGTGAGGTGCAGCACCCGGCCGCTCCACGTGTCGGCGCGGCCGACGAGGTCGGGGGCGAGCGCGGAGGCGGCGGAACCGGCCCGGTAGTAGACGACCTCGGCCCGGTCGGCGGGGGCGTCCGTACCGACGGCGCGCTCGCCCGCCGTACGGAAGTACACGCCGGTGGGGCGGTGCGGGTCGCGCTGTACGGCGCTGACGTCGACCCCGGCCGCGGCGATGGTCTCCACCAGGTGGTCGCCGAAGCCGTCGGCGCCGACGCGGCTGATCCAGCGGGCGCGGTGGCCGGTGCGGGCCAGGGTGCAGGCCACATTGGACTCGGCGCCGCCGATCGCGCGGTGGAAGGCGGGCACGTCGGCGAGGCGTCCGGGGCGGGAGGGGACGAAGGTGACCATGGACTCGCCGAGGCAGACGACGTCGAAGTCGGCGGCGCCGGGGGCGGCGCTCGGGCTCGTCGGTACGGTCACGGCGGTCACTCACTTCTGCGGGCCGCGGCGGGAGCGGCGGTGGCCTGGTGGGCAGGAGCACCGTTGACCAGGCACTCGCGGGGATGTTAGACAGCTTGCATCACTGTATGCAACGGCCGTTGCATATGTTGCAACTCGGGAGGTTCGATGACGGCGGACGTGGGCGGACACGGGGGCGGGGTCGGCACGGGAGGCGCTGCCGGTGCCGGTGCCGAGCGGGTGGCGGCGCTGGCGGCGGGGCTGCGCGAGGAGCGGGTCGACCACCGTTTCAAGGGGCTGCCGCCGGACGCCGAGGGGCTGACCGTCGGCGAGCTGGCCGACCAGCGCCGCGGCCTCTTCGACGGCGGCTTCACCACGCCCGTCCTCGTCCTGTCCCAGGCCGCCCTCGCGCACAACCTCGACCTGCTGGAGCGGTACACCGCCCAACACGGCCTGTCCTTCGCCCCGCACGGCAAGACGTCCATGGCCCCGCAGCTCTTCGCCGACCAACTCGCGCGCGGCGCCTGGGGGATCACCGTCGCCGTACCCCACCAGGCGCGCGTGTGCCGGGCGTTCGGAGTACCGCGGATCTTCATCGCCAACGAGGTCGTCGACCCGGTGGCGCTGCGCTGGATCGGCGGTCAGCTCGACGCCGACCCCGGCCTCACCGTCGTCACGTACGTCGACTCCGTGCGCGGTGTCGAGCTGATGGACGCGGCGCTGCGGGACGCCGGGACGCGGCGGCGGCTGGACGTCGTGGTCGAGCTCGCGGGCGGCGAGGGCGCCAGGACCGGTGTCAGGACCGAGGAGGAGTGCGCGGCCGTCGCGGCGGCCGTCGCCGCGACCGGCACGCTGCGGCTGATCGGCGTCGCCGGGTACGAGGGCGAGGTGCCGGACGCCGACCCCGAGCGGGTACGTGCCTGGCTGCGGCGGCTGGTCGCGCTCGCCGGCGCCCTCGACGCCGACGGGCTCTTCGGGGACGCCGAGCAGATTGTGGTCAGCGCCGGGGGCTCGGCCTGGTTCGACCTCGTCGCGGAGGTCTTCGCGGACGTGCCCGCGATGTCCCGGCCGGTCCTGAAGCTGCTGCGCTCCGGGGCGTACGTCACGCACGACGACGACCACTACCGGCGGCGTACGCCGTTCAACCGGGTCCCGGACGAGGGCGCCCTCGAACCGGCCTTCCGGCTCTGGGCCCAGGTCGTCTCCCGGCCCTCGCCCACCCAGGCGTTCCTCAACGCCGGGAAGCGCGACGCGCCGTACGATCTCGGGCTGCCGTCCGTCCAGACGGTTCGCCGCGCCGACGCCGGTCCGCGTCCGGCGCCGGACGGGCTCACCGTCACCGCCCTGTCCGACCAGCACACCTGGCTGGCCGTCCCCGCCTCCGACCCCCTCGCCGTCGGCGACTGGGTCGCCCTCGGCCTCTCCCACCCCTGCACCACCTTCGACAAGTGGCCCCTCATCCCGGTCACCGCCCCCGACGCCACCGTCCCCGCCTACATCCGCACCTTCTTCTAACCCACCCGCCCGCCCATGTCCTCAATCGCCGGACGGGCTGAAAAGGCGGGTTGGCGCGGCCCGCGCCGGAAGCGGGCCCGGACGGGCCGGGCCATCTGGCCCGCGCGGCGCGGGCAGGCGCAGGCGCGGGCGGCGCGGCACGGGCAGGCGCAGGCGCGGGCGGCGCGGGCGGCGCGGCACGGGCAGGCGCAGGCTTCGCCGCCCACCGGACGGGCTCGGGCGGCGCGGCACGGGCAGGCGCAGGCGCGGGCGGCGCGGGCGGCGCGGCACGGGCAGGCGCAGGCTTCGCCGCCCACCGGACGGGCTCGGCGGAGGCCGCCGGGATGGGCGGGGAGGCGGCTCGGGTCCGGGCGGGACGACCACCGGGTCCAAGTCCTGGGCACGGGCGGTCGGTTGGGCGGACGCGCCAGAAGCACCGGACCAGCCCGTCCGGCGACCGAGGACGAAGCCCGCCGCCGGCCGACCCGCGCGAAGCAACAAGCAGCCCGACCCGCGATCAGGGACGAACCGCAGGCCCGAGCAAATGACCAAGCCCGTCCGCCGATCGACGACGCAACCCGCCGCCAGCGGATCAGCCCGTCCGGTGATTGAGGACGACGCGCGGCGTCAGCGGAACTGCCAGAAGCAACAACCAGCCCGTCCGGCGATTGAGGACCGGCGGCAGACCCGAGCAAATGACCAAGCCCGTCCGGCGATTGAGGACGAAGGCCGGCGTCAGCGAACTGCCAGAAGCAACAACCAGCCCGTCCGGCGATTGAGGACTAGGCCCAGCGGCAATGAGCGGCAACCGTAACGACATGAAAGGCCCCGCCATGGATCTCGTGTTCCGCGACGCTCGCGTCATCGACGGAACGGGGGCGGCGTCGTATGTGGCGGACGTGGGGCTGACGGGGGGCCGGGTCGGGGAGATCCGGCGGAAGGACGGGGGGCGGCGGCTCACCGCGAGACGGGTGGTGGACGCGGAGGGTCTGGCGCTGGCGCCGGGGTTCATCGACATGCACGCGCACAGCGACCTGGCGCTGTTGCGGGACCCGTCGCACGAGGCCAAGGCGGCGCAAGGGGTGACGCTGGAAGTCCTCGGCCAGGACGGCCTGTCGTACGCGCCGGTCGACGACCGGACGTTGGCGCAGATGCGGGCCCAGATCGCGGGGTGGAACGGCGACGGCTCGGACGTGGAGTTCGACTGGCGGAGCGTCGGCGAGTACCTGGACCGGCTGGACCGGGGCATCGCGGTCAACGCCGCGTATCTGGTGCCGCAGGGCACGGTGCGGATGCTGGCGCTGGGGTGGGAGGACCGCCCGGCCACGGCGGCGGAGCTGGCACGGATGAAGGAACTGGTCGCCGACGGCCTGGCCCAGGGCGCGGTGGGCCTGTCGTCGGGGCTGACGTACACGCCGGGGATGTACGCGTCGGACGCGGAACTGACCGAGCTGTGCCGGGTGGTGGCGGCGTACGACGGCTACTACTGCCCGCACCACAGGTCGTACGGGGCGGGCGCGCTGCGGGCGTACGAGGAGATGGTGGCGCTCACCGAACAGGCGGGCTGCGCGCTGCACTTGGCCCACGCCACGATGAACTTCCCGGAGAACGAGGGCCGCGCCCCCGAACTGCTTGCGCTGCTGGACGCGGCCCTGGCCGCAGGCGCGGACATCTCGCTGGACAGCTACCCCTACCTTCCCGGCTCCACAACCCTCGTGGCGATGCTGCCCAGTTGGGCCACCGAGGGCGGCCCCGAGGCGACGCTGGCCCGGCTGCGCGACGACGCGACGACGGCGCGAATCCGCCGGGTGATGGAGGTGGACGGCGCGGACGGCAGCCACGGCGTCCCCGTCGACTGGTCGGTGATCGAGGTCGCCGGGGTGCGCGAGCGCTCGCTGGCCGCCCATGTCGGGCGCAGGATCGCGGACTTCGCGACCGCCCGGCGGCTCCTGGTGGAGGACCGGCTCGCCACCACGATCCTCCAGCACGTCGGTCACGAGGAGAACGTCCGGGCCATCATGCGGCACCGCGTGCACACCGGCGGCTCCGACGGCATCCTGCGCGGCGACAAGCCGCACCCGCGCGCGTACGGCACCTTCCCCGAGTATCTGGGGCGCTACGTCAGGGAGTTGGGGGTGCTGACGCTTGAGGAGTGCGTGGCCCATCTGACCGGCAGGCCCGCCGCCCGGCTGCGGCTGCCCGATCGCGGCCTGGTCCGCGAGGGCTACCGCGCCGACCTGGTCCTGTTCGACCCGGCCACCGTCGCGGCCGGTTCCACGTACGACCGCCCCCGCACCCTGCCCAGCGGTATCCCGTACGTCCTGATCGACGGCCGGTTCGTCATCGAGGACGCTCGTCGGACGGACGTGCTGGCGGGACGCTCGGTGCGGCGGTCCGAGGCGCGGCGAACGGCTGGTCGGCGAACGACCCGGGGGTGAGAGTCCCTGAGGCGAGGGTCTCGGCAATCGCCGGTACGGCGGTCAGGTCGTCGGTGATGACCGCCTCCAACGCCCCGGCGGCGGCCCGGTCGTTGGGCGTGATCCGCCGGGAGTAGAAGATCACCGGGGCCGCGTAGCCGCGTGACCTCACCTCCCGTACCAGCGCGAAGCCCTTGGCCGGTTCGTCCGCGAAGTCCGCGTGGCAGAGCAGCAGGGCGGGGCGCTGTTCGGCGAAGATCAGGGCGAGTTCGGCTTCCGTGTCGGCCGGGAGCACGGCGGCGCTCACCATCCGCAACTGGGCGAGGGCACGGCCTCTGCCCCGCGCGAAGCCCGCCGCCACCGCGAGCGCGAACGTACGGTCCGGCGTCCCGGCCGGGTAGGCGGAACCCTGTTGCGGCGCGTGCCAGACCGGTGCGTCGGCGCCGTACCCGGCCAGTTCCGGGTCTTCGAGCGCGGGGCTCACCGACTGCGGCCGTTCGAGCGGATCTGGGTCGTACGGCGACCCGTCGCTCTGCGGGAAGCCGTACGGCGATCCGTCACTCTGCGGGAAGCCGTACCCCTCCCCGTACCCCTGCACGGGTCCCGGGTACGGCGGCGTGCCGACCCCCGTATCGCCGTAGTCGACGGACGACCCGCTCGGGCCCGGTGACCCCACAGGGTCCCCGGCCGGTCGCGGCCCGGCTGCGGGCTGCGGCGCGCTCCCCCACGGGCCGGCCAGCGGCGGATACGGAGCCGCCTCGCCGTCCTCGGTGCCCTGCCGCAGCCGTCGCAGCACCAGTTCGGACTCGGGCAGCGCCACCAGGTCCTCGACCAGGGAGACGAAGGCGGGATCGCCCGCCAGGTCGGGGAAGCCGACCGGGAGTTGGGCTTCGAGGTCGGCGAGGATCGTGCCGTGGTCCTCGTGCCCGTGCAGCGGCGGCAGGGAGTGGGCGCGCAGGAAGTCGGCGACCATCGGCCGGTCGGGGTCGGCGAGCGGCACCGGGGACCACAGGCGGGTGCGGACCCGGCGGTAGGTGCGGAATTCGCGCACCACGTCGGCGTCGTCGCCGGGCCCGGCGGGCGCCGTCATCATGCGGTGGAAGTCGGGATAGAGGTACTGGAGCAGCAGCGTGCGGATGACGGCCTCGGGGCGGATGCCCGCCCAGACCGGGTTGAGGCTCGCCTCCAACAGCAGGCCGTTGAGCAGGCGTTTGACCCGACGCGGGTTGCGGGCGGCGCGGTAGGCGAGGAGTTCGACCAGGTGCGGGTCCAACAGGTGGTCGATACCGGCCAGTTCGGCGCAGGCGCGGACGTACGCCTGGATCTCCCGGCCGCTGGGGGCGGGGATGCGGTAGCTGGTCTGGAAGATCTTCTCCACGAAGGCGGCGCCCGCGGGCGAGAGGTCGGGCAGCAGTCCGCCGGGGCCGATCGCGGCGCGGTCGCAGCCGATGACGAAGGCGAGGCCCGGCACGTCGAGGTAGACCTTCACGGCCTCGCAGACGGCGAGGAAGGTCCGCTCCGAGCAGCGGTCGAGGTCGTCGATGAAGATGACGAGGAGTTTGCCGCCGGGCGCGGAGCCGCGCGTCGCGGTCCACTCGCCGACCATGTCGCGCAGCGCGTCCCGCATGCCGTTGCGGGCGCCCGCGTCGACCGACAGGCGCTTCCACAGCTCGTCGACCATGCCCGCCACGCCGAGCGGCCCGGCGGCGACGACGGTCAGCGCCCGTAACAGGCCCATCAGGGCGCCGCCGGCCCTGATCCGGCGCAGGGCGCGCCGCAGGATGCTGGGGTCGACCTGGTTGAGCACCGATTTGATGAGCCCTTCGAGGGCGTCGCCGCCGGTCGAGGTCCAGGCGTTGTACCAGACGGTGTGCACGTCGGGGAACCGCTGGAGCCGTACGTCGACCAGCCGCATCAGGCTGCTCTTGCCCATCCCCCATCCGGCGTCAACCGCGAGGGTGAAGGGCGTCGCGTCGCGCGAGGCCACCAGCAGTCCGGTGAGCTGCGCCGCCGCCCGGTTGGCACCGAGCAGGTCCCGCGTCTCGTCGGCCACGGGTTCGTCGTTGAGCAGAGCGAAGGCCGGCGGGGTCACCGCCGGGTACGAGGACGCGTACGGGTCGGGGTACGGCGTGCCGTACAGGTACGCATACGGCGACATGGGCGGCGGTCCGGCCGCTGGGGAGGACACCGTCCAAGTCTGGCAGCCGCGCCCCCCGGTCCGCCGGTACGTGGCGGAAAACACCGAGCGGTGCGCGTGACGTGGCCGTAAGGTGACCGGCATGCAGGTGATCCAGTCCACGAAGCTCGCCAACGTCTGCTACGACATCCGGGGCCCGGTCCTCGAAGAGGCCATGCGGCTTCAGGCGGCGGGTCACCGCATCCTGGAGCTGAACACCGGGAATCCGGCGCCGTTCGGCTTCGAGTGCCCGCCGGAGATCCTGGAGGACATGCTCAGGTCGCTGGGGACGGCGCACGGGTATGTGAACTCCAAGGGCATCCTCCCGGCGCGCCGCGCGGTGATGCAGCACTACCAGACCAAGGGCATCGACCTGGACGTCGAGGACGTCTACCTCGGCAACGGGGTGTCGGAGCTGATCCAGATGTCGATGCAGGCGCTGCTCGACGACGGTGACGAGGTGCTGGTGCCCGCGCCGGACTACCCGCTGTGGACGGCGTCGGTCTCGCTGTCCGGCGGCACGGCCGTGCACTACCGCTGCGACGAGCAGGCGGAGTGGCAGCCGGACCTCGCCGACATCGAGCGGAAGATCACCGACCGCACCAAGGCGATCGTGATCATCAACCCGAACAACCCGACCGGCGCCGTGTACGACGACGAGATGCTGCGCGGCATCGCCGAGATCGCCCGCAGGCACCGGCTGATCGTCTGCGCCGACGAGATCTACGACAAGATCCTGTACGACGACGCGACGCACACCCCCTTCGCCGCCATCGCCCCCGACCTGATGACCCTGACCTTCAACGGTCTGTCGAAGGCGTACCGGGTGGCGGGCTTCCGCAGCGGCTGGCTCGCGGTCTGCGGCCCCAAGGACCACGCGACCAGCTACATCGAGGGCCTGACGATCCTGGCGAACATGCGGCTGTGCGCGAATGTGCCCGCGCAGCACGCCATCGCCACCGCCCTCGGCGGGCGCCAGTCCATCAAGGACCTCGTCCTGCCCGGCGGCCGGCTGACCGAGCAGCGCGACGCGGCGTACGCGGCCCTGACCGCCATCCCCGGCGTCACCTGCGTGAAGCCCAAGGGCGCCCTCTACGCCTTCCCGCGCCTCGACCCCAAGGTGCACAAGATCAAGGACGACCAGCAGATGGTCCTCGACCTCCTGCGGGCCGAGCGCATCCTCGTCGTCCAGGGCACCGGCTTCAACTGGCCCGACCCCGACCACTTCCGCCTCGTCACCCTCCCCGCCAAGGAGGACCTGACGGACGCCGTCACCCGCATCGGCGACTTCCTGGGCGGCTACAGCCAGGTGCCGTAAGAGGGACGGGGTCCGGGAGGGGTACGGGCCCGGAAGAGGTACGGCGAAGGGGCGCGGGAGGTCACCGCGAAGGGGCGCGGGCGATCCGCGCCCCCCACGTCAGCCCAGGCGCGCCACCAGGGACTCGTACTCGTCCCACAGCTCGCGCGGGGTGTGGGTGCCGAAGGTTTCGAGGTGGGCGGGGATGAGGGCCGCTTCCTCTTTCCAGACCTCGCGGTCGACGGACAGCAGCAGGTCGAGGTCGTCCTGGGAGATGTCGAGCCCTTCGGTGTCGAGGTCGCCCGGGGCCGGCAGGATGCCGATGGGGGTCTCGACGCCCTTGGCCTCGCCGTTGAGGCGTTCGACGATCCACTTCAGGACCCGGCTGTTCTCGCCGAAGCCCGGCCAGACGAAGCGCCCGGCGGCGTCCTTGCGGAACCAGTTGACGTAGTAGATCTTCGGCAGCTTGGCGGCGTCGTGCGTCTTGCCGAGCGAGACCCAGTGGCCGAAGTAGTCGCCCATGTTGTAGCCGCAGAACGGCAGCATGGCGAAGGGGTCGCGGCGCAGTTCGCCGACCTTGCCCTCGGCGGCGGCGGTCTTCTCGCTGGCGACGTTGGCGCCGAGGAAGACGCCGTGCTGCCAGTCGAAGGACTCGGTGACCAGCGGTACGGCCGAGGCGCGGCGTCCGCCGAAGAGGATCGCGGAGATCGGGACGCCGCGCGGGTCCTCCCACTCGGGCGCGATGATCGGGCACTGCGCGGCGGGGACGGTGAAGCGCGCGTTGGGGTGGGCGGCGGGCGTGCCGGACTGCGGCGTCCAGTCCTGGCCCTTCCAGTCCGTGAGGTGCGCGGGCGGCTCCTCGGTCATGCCCTCCCACCACACGTCGCCGTCGTCGGTGAGGGCGACATTGGTGAAGACGGAGTTGCCGTACATCGTCTTCATCGCGTTGGAGTTGGTGTGCTCTCCGGTGCCGGGCGCCACGCCGAAGAAACCGGCCTCGGGGTTGATGGCGTACAGGCGGCCGTCCTCGCCGAAGCGCATCCAGGCGATGTCGTCGCCGATGGTCTCGACGGTCCAGCCGGAGACGGTGGGCTCCAGCATCGCGAGGTTGGTCTTGCCGCAGGCGGAGGGGAACGCGGCGGCGACGTACTTGACGGCCTCGGGTCCCCCCTTGGGCGGGGTGAGCTTGAGGATCAGCATGTGCTCGGCGAGCCAGCCCTCGTCGCGGGCCATGACGGAGGCGATGCGCAGCGCGTAGCACTTCTTGCCGAGCAGGGCGTTGCCGCCGTAGCCGGAGCCGTAGGACCAGATCTCGCGGCTCTCGGGGAAGTGCGAGATGTACTTGGTGGTGTTGCACGGCCACGGCACGTCGGCCTGGCCCTCTTCGAGCGGGGCGCCCAGGGTGTGCACGGCCTTGACGAAGAAGCCGTCGGTGCCCAGTTCGTCCAGCACGGCCTGACCCATCCGGGTCATCGTGCGCATGGAGACGGCGACGTACGCGGAGTCGGTGATCTCCACGCCGATGGCGGACAGCGGTGAGCCGACCGGGCCCATGCAGAAGGGCACGACGTACATCGTGCGGCCCTTCATCGAGCCGCGGAAGACGCCCTTGTCGCCGGTGAAGATCTCCCGCATCTCGGCGGGGGCCTTCCAGTGGTTGGTCGGTCCCGCGTCCGCCTCGTTCTCCGAGCAGATGAAGGTCCGGTCCTCGACCCGCGCCACGTCCGAGGGGTCGGAGGCCGCGTAGTACGAGTTGGGGCGCAGGGTCGGATCGAGCTTGGTGAAGGTGCCCTTGGCGACGAGTTCTCCGGCCAGGCGGTGGTACTCCGCCTCCGAGCCGTCGCACCACACGATCTCGTCGGGCTGGGTGAGTTCGGCGATCTCGCCGACCCAGCGGGTCAGTTCCTGATGGTTGGTGGGAGCCGCAATACCGCGCGCCACGATCGCTCCGTCCCGCCGGGTCCGCACAGAACCGGCGTCACAAATTGAGGGTTTGGTTCTCGGCCCCTTGGGGGCTGCGGCCCGGACGCGTTCGTGGAGTGCTCATCCGGTACCGACCGCACTCATATGAGTGTGGGCCCCATCAAATGATTCTGTCCAGGGCGCCGCGAGTGAGCATCACCACTCGGGAACGTTCCCGCGCCACCCTTCAAGCTACTAACAGGTAACTTACGCGACCGTAGGTAGGATTGACGGCATGGTCCTTGGCAACGACACTTCAGAGGTGTCCCCCATCGTCGACGGCGTCGACTTGCCGATCCCCGTGAAGCCCAAGCTCAGAGGGTGGTTGCACGCGGGGATGTTCCCCGCCGTGCTCGTCTCGGGAGTCGTGCTCACCGCCTTCGCCCAGAGCACCAGGGGGCGTATCTCCTGCGCGGTCTTCACCGTGACCGCGTGCGCACTGTTCGGCGTGAGCGCGCTCTACCACCGGGGCAACTGGGGCCCGCGGGGCGAAGCAATTTTGCGACGACTTGACCATGCGAACATCTTCCTGATCATCGCGGGCACGTACACGCCGCTGGCGATCCTGCTGCTGCCCGGCGACACCTCGAAGGCGCTGCTGTGGGTCGTCTGGGCGGGCGCGCTCGCCGGAATCGCCTTCCGCGTCTTCTGGGTCGGCGCCCCGCGCTGGCTCTACACCCCGTGCTACATCGCGCTCGGCTGGGTCGCCGTCTTCTTCCTGCCGGACTTCCTGCGGACCGGCGGCGTGGCCGTCATGGTCTGCGTCATCGTCGGCGGCCTGCTCTACAGCGGCGGCGCCGTCGTCTACGGCTTCAAGCGGCCGAACCCGTCACCGCGTTGGTTCGGCTTCCACGAGGTCTTCCACTCCTTCACGCTGGTCGCGTTCATCGTCCACTACATCGGCATCTCGCTGGTCGCCTACCAGCACCCGTAATCCGCCGGGCCGCAGCCGCCCGCCCCTTCACCCACCCGCCCCCGTCCCCACGGGGGCGGGTTTTTTCGTACGCCCGCACGTCGGCGCGCGCCCGCAGGTGAGTGAGGGCTCGTACGCCGACACCCGCCCGCGGACGCGCCCACCCGCGCGGGTTCCCATGGGGCGATCTGACAGCTACTCTTTTTTAGGAGTCACTCTCATTTGACACAGACCTTCAGGAGCCGTCATGGCAACCTCTTCCTCCCCGGCCCCGCCCCCGGCGGACGCGCAAGCCCCGCCGCAGGCGGACCCGCGGCGCTGGCTGGCACTGCTCGCGATCATCGCCAGCGTCCTCGTCCTCAGCTTCGACACGACGATCCTCAACGTGGCGCTGCCGACGATGTCCGCGCAGATCGGCGCCGACACCGGCGACATGCAGTGGATCGTGGACTCGTACACCGTCGTCTTCGCCGCCGCGATGCTCCCGGCGGGCCTGCTGGGCGACCGGTTCGGACGGCGCCGGATGCTGGTCACGGGCCTCATCGTGTTCCTGGCCGGATCGATGCTCGGCGTGCTGGCGCACACCCCTGGACCGGTGATCGCCGCCCGTACGGTGATGGGCGTCGGCGGGGCCTTCATCCTGCCGCTGGCGCTGTCGGTGCTGCCGTCGATGTTCAGCGGGCAGGAGCGGTCGCGGGCGGTCGCGATCGTGTCCACCGCGATGGCGCTCGGCATGCCGCTCGGCCCGATCATCGGCGGCACGCTGCTCGAACACTTCTGGTGGGGCTCGGTCTTCCTGATCAACATCCCGCTGGTCGGCCTGAGCGTCGTCGCCTGCATGACGCTGCTGCCCGAGACCCGCGACCCCGCCGCGCCCCGGGTGGACGTCCCCAGCACGGTGTTCGCCGCCGGGGGCCTCGGCGCCCTGGTCTTCGGCATCATCGAGGCGCCCGACCGGGGCTGGGGCGACCCGCTGGTGCTGCTGATGCTGTTCGGCGGGGTCGCGCTGATCGCCGGGCTGGTGCTGCGCGAGCGCGGGGTGAGCAGGCCGATGCTCGACCTGACCCTGCTGCGGCAGCGCGGTTTCGTGTGGAACGCGGTCGCCGCCACCCTGGTCACCTTCATCCTCACCGGGCTGCTCTTCGTCCTGCCGTCCTACCTCCAGACCTCCCTGGGCTACGACGCGTTCGGCACCGGTCTGCGGCTGCTGCCGATGATGGGCGGGCTGATGTTCTCCGCCCGCGCGGGCTCCCCGCTGGTCAAGCGGTTCGGCCCGCGGCCGGTGATCGTCGGCGGACTCGCCGTCCTGGCGGGCGCGGCCTTCCTCGGCAGCACCACGAGCGTCGGTGACGGCTACGGCGTCATCGCCCTGTGGCTGTCGATCGCCGGGCTCGGCTTCGGCCTCGCCATCGTGCCCGCCATGGACAGCGCGCTCGGCGCGCTCCCCCGCGAGCGCGCGGGCAGCGGCTCGGGACTGCTCCAGACGCTGCGGCAGACCGGCGGCGCGATCGGCGTCGCCATCCTCGGCAGCGTCCTCGCCGCCGGGTACACCGGACGGCTGGACACCGGCGACCTGTCCTCGGCCGCCGCGCACACCGCCAAGGACTCCGTCGTCGGCGCGCACGCCGTCGCCGCCTCCCTGGGCGACCGCGCGCTGGCCACCGCCGCCGACGCCGCGTACCTGCACGGCATGAGCGTCGTCCTCACCGTCTGCGGTGTCGCGTCCCTGGTGGCCGCCGCGCTGGTGGCGGCCTTCCTGCCGAACCCGCGCACCGGGAAAGCGACGGACGGGGGCGCGGCCGACGGGGGCGCGAAGGGATCTGGAGACGGGTCCGGATACGTGTCCGGGTCCGGGAGCGACGCCGCGCCCGGCAGCGTGACCGGCGCCGTGACCGGCTCCGACACCCGCGCCGGGGAGCCGCTGCCCGTGGCAGAACACACCACGGATGCCGGACAATGACGCCATGTCCCCTCGCTCCAGCGGCATCATCCCGGCGAAGACCGGTCTGCGCGAACGCAAGAAGGCCCAGACCCGCCAGGCCATCCGCGCCGCCGCCTACCGGCTCTTCGCCGAGCAGGGGTACGACGCCACCCCCGTCGACCAGATCGCGGCCGAGGCGGACGTCTCACCGAGCACCGTCTTCCGGTACTTCCCCACCAAGGAGGACATCGTCCTCACGGACGAGTACGACGCGGGCATGGCCGAGATGCTGCGGTCCCGGCCCGCCGAGGAGTCACCGCTGACGGCGCTGGAAATGGTCATGCACGAATCGCTCAGCCTGCTGCTCCAGGACCCCGAGGGCCAGGCCGAGATGGTTCAGCGCGAGGAACTGGTCCGCGACGTCCCCGCCATCCGCTCCCGCTCCCACGAAAGCATGTCGGAGACCGGTCGGCTGCTCGGCGGCATCATCGCCGAGCGGTCCGGCCGCTCGGCCGACGACCTCGAAGTACGCGTCTTCACCGCCGCCGTCTTCAGCGTCATCCACGAGACGACGATGTACTGGGTCGAGCAGGGCCGCACCGAAGACCTCCTACCCCTCCTCGACCGCGCCCTCGGCCTGCTGCGCGGTGGCCTGGAGTTCTGACCACGCGCGGCTCCCCCGGCGCGAAGCCCTGTGACTGAGCCCCCCGGCCCCCACCGCCCCGTGGTCCGGACACCACCGAACCGCCCCACCAGGGCGGGCGGTGACCTGCGGCAGCGTCGTGGCTGACCGCGCCCACGCGGCGGCAGCCGCAGATCACACACAGCCCCGCGCCCCTTAAAGATCGGCTCGCCGTCCGAGCGAAAGACGGTGCGCCCCGTCAGGGGCGCGAGGAACTGCGCGAGCAACCCACCACCGCCCGGTGGTCCGGACACCACCGAACTGCCCCGCCGCGGCGGCCGGTGACCCGCAGGAGCGTCGTGGCTGAGCGCGCACCCCCGCAGGGGGACCGGCTAGCTCGGCCGGGGTCCGGTCCACACGTCGGAGCGGAGCTGCGAGCGCAGGGTGCGGGCGTCGGACGTCGGCGCGTCGCAGACGAAGTTGCGGCAGACGTACGCGGCGGCCTGCCCGGCGCGCGTCGGCCGGGCGTGCAGCAGCGGGAATTCCGTACTGCCCTCCTCGCCGACCGCGACCACGGCGCCGGGCGCGGCGCCGAGCAGCGCGGTGAGGTGGAGTTCATCGGTCAGGGGATCGCCGACCGCGCCGACGACGGCGACCTCGCGCGGCCCGTCGAGGGCGGCCTCGGCGACGGCCAGACCCCAGCCGACGAACCGCGGGGCGCGGGAGGCGAGCGCGCCGACGACGCCCAACGCCCTTTCCGCGGCGGTGCGGTGGGCGTCGGAGCCGGTGTGGGCGGCGTACGTGAGCAGCGCACCGGCGGCGGCGGTCCAGCCGGACGGCGTCGCGTTGTCGGTGGGGTCCTGCGGGCGGCGGATCAGGGTCTCGGCGTCGTCGGCGGTGTCGTACAGCCCTCCGTCGTCCGCGGTGAAGTGGACGATGACGGAGTCGAGCAGCAGTCCGGCGAAGTCCAGCCAGACGCCCTCGCCGGTCACCGACGCGAGCGCCAGGAAGCCCTCGGCGACATCGCCGTAGTCCTCCAGCACACCGTCGTTGGCCCCTGCGACGCCGTCGCGCGAGGTGCGCGAGAGCCGTCCGCGTTCGTCCATGTGGACGCGTACGAGCAGGTCGGCGGCGTCGACCGCGGCCTGTACGAGGTCGGGCCTGTCGAAGTAGGCGCCGGTCTCGGCGAGCGCGGCGATGGCCAGGCCGTTCCACGCGGCGACCACCTTGTCGTCGCGCCCCGGACGGGGGCGCGACGCGCGGGCGGTGAGCAGCCGTTCGCGTACGGAGGCGACCCGGTCGGCGTCCACCACGCCGTTGCCCTGCGGGAGTTGGAGTACGGAGGCGCCCTCCTCGAAGGTGCCCTCCTCGGTGACGCCGAAGTAGCCCGCCGCGAACTCCCCGTCGGCCGCGCCCAGTACCTCGGTGAGCTGCGCGGGCGTCCACGCGTAGTAGGCGCCCTCGGCGTGCTTGCCGGTGCCGTCGTCGCTGTCGGCGTCCAGCGCGGACGCGAACCCGCCCTCGTCCGTGGCCAGTTCGGCGATCATGAAGTCCGCGGTCTCCAGCGCGACGCGGCGCGCGAAGTCGGAGCCGGTGGCCCGCCACAGGTGCGCGTACACGCGGGTGAGCAGCGCGTTGTCATAGAGCATTTTCTCGAAGTGCGGCACGGTCCAGGTCCGGTCGACCGCGTACCGGGCGAAGCCGCCGCCGAGTTGGTCGTAGATCCCGCCGCGCGCCATCGCCTCGCAGGTGTCGCGGGCCATCTGCAACGCGCCCTCGGCGCCGGTCCGCGCGTGGTGCCGCAGCAGGAACTCCAGCGCCATGGACGGCGGGAACTTCGGCGCCCCGCCGAACCCGCCGCGCCGCGCGTCGTATTCACGGGTCAGCCCGAGCAGCGCCGCCGACAGTTCGCCTTCACCCGGATGGACGGCCGCGCCGTACGCGTCGGCCCGCTCGGCCAGGTCCCGGACGATCCGCGTCGCGACATCCGCGACCTCCTCGCGCCGGTCCCGCCACGCCGCGACGACGCCCTCCAGCACGTCCCGGAACCCGGGCATCCCCTGCCGCGCGGCCGGCGGGAAGTACGTACCGAAGTAGAACGGCTCGCCCTCCGGCGTCAGAAACACCGTCATCGGCCAGCCGCCCTGACCGGTGGCCGCCTGCACGGCCTCCATGTACACGGCGTCGACGTCCGGCCGCTCCTCGCGGTCCACCTTCACCGACACGAAGTGCTCGTTGAGATACGCGGCCGTCACCTCGTCCTCGAAGGACTCGTGCGCCATCACATGGCACCAGTGGCACGCGCTGTACCCCACGCTCAGCAGCACCGGCACACCGCGCTTGCGCGCCTCCGCGAACGCCTCCGCCCCCCACGGCCACCAGTCCACGGGATTCGCGGCGTGCTGGAGAAGATAGGGCGAGGTCGCGTCAGCCAACCGGTTCACGCGGCCTAGCCTCTCACAAAGCAAGGCCCGCGAGACGATCGCGCGCGGCGGCGGAGGGCTGTCGTTCGGGCTTCTCGGCGCACCGGGCGGGGGCGGGAGTGGGAGCGGGAGGGACGGCGTCCGGCGGGGGGGCGGCGGGGTCAGGGGGCGGGGGGTGGGGCGATCTCGCGGAGCAGGGTCTCGACCAGGGACTTGATCTCGTCGCGGATCGGGCGCACGGCTTCGACGCCCTGGCCGGCCGGGTCGTCGAGCTTCCAGTCGAGGTAGCGCTTGCCGGGGAAGACCGGGCAGGTGTCGCCGCAGCCCATCGTGACGCACACGTCGGACTCGCGTACCGCGTCCACGGTGAGGATCTTCGGGGCCTCGGCGGAGATGTCGATGCCGACCTCGGCCATGGCCTGGACGGCGGCCGGGTTGAGGGCGGCGCCCGGGTCGGACCCGGCGGAGCGGACCTCGACGCGGTCCCCGGCCAGGTGGGTGAGCCACGCGGCGGCCATCTGCGAGCGGCCGGCGTTGTGGACGCAGACGAACAGGACGGAAGGCTTGTCGGACATGGGACTTCCCTGTTCCTTCCTCGGTTGAACGGCGTGATGGGACGGCTTGGTGAGGCGACTTGGCGGGGCGAACGAACGGTTCAGCCCCCGCTAGTATCAGCGGCGACTGATGTGTGACAGTATCAGTCTATGCTGACATCAGTCGACACTGATCTGATGCGGGTGCTGGCCGACCCGCTCAGGCTCCGGATCGTGACCCTGCTCGCCCGCGAGACCCTGTGCACCACGCACCTGGTCGAGGAGACCGGAGCCAGGCAGACCAATCTCTCCAACCACATGAAGGTCCTGCGTGAGGCGGGCGTGGTGGACACCGAGCCCTGCGGCCGGTTCGTCTACTACAAGCTGCGCCCCGAGGTGCTGGCCGGACTGTCCGAGCGGTTCGCCGCGCTCGCGGAGTCCGCGCGTGCCGCCGCCGAGAACAAGCGGGCGTGCCCGTGACCGCCGCTGAGCCCCGGCCCGTGACCTCGGCGGAGCCCGCCGCCGCCCACTCACCGGGCGGCGGTCCGGCCCCGCGCGACTCGGTCGTCGGGAAGCTCTCCGCCCTGGACCGCTACCTCGCGGTCTGGATCCTGGCCGCGATGGGGGCCGGTCTGGGGCTGGGCCGCGCCGTCCCGGGGCTGAACGACGCGCTCGCGAAGACCGAGATCGGCGGGGTCTCGCTGCCGATCGCGCTCGGTCTGCTCGTGATGATGTACCCGGTGCTGGCCAAGGTCCGCTACGACCGGCTCGACCGCGTCACCGGCGACCGGAAGCTGATGGCGTCCTCCCTGGTCCTCAACTGGGTCGTCGGGCCCGCGATCATGTTCGCGCTGGCCTGGCTCTTCCTGCCGGACCTGCCCGAGTACCGCACCGGTCTGATCATCGTGGGACTCGCCCGCTGCATCGCCATGGTCATCATCTGGAACGACCTCGCGTGCGGCGACCGCGAGGCCGCGGCCGTCCTGGTCGCCCTCAACTCGGTGTTCCAGGTGCTCGCGTTCGGGCTGCTCGGCTGGTTCTACCTGGACCTGCTGCCGCGTCTGCTCAATCTCGGCGACGGCCAGGGCCTGGACGTCTCCGCCTGGCACATCGCACTGAACGTCGTCGTCTTCCTCGGCGTGCCCCTGCTCGCGGGGTTCCTCACGCGCCGCGTCGGCGAGCGGCGCGTGGGGCGCGAGCGGTACGAGAGCGCGTTCCTGCCGAGGATCGGCCCGTGGGCGCTGTACGGGCTGCTGTTCACGATCGTCGTCCTCTTCGCCCTCCAAGGCGGGACGATCACCTCGCGCCCGCAGGACGTCGTACGGATCGCGGCTCCGCTGCTGGTCTACTTCGCGGTCATGTTCTTCGGCGCCTTCCTCCTCGGCAAGGGGGTCGGTCTCGCCTACGACCGCACCGCGACCCTCGCGTTCACCGCGGCGGGCAACAACTTCGAGCTGGCCATCGCGGTCGCCGTCGCCACCTTCGGGGTCACCTCCGGCCAGGCGCTGGCCGGGGTCGTCGGCCCGCTGATCGAGGTCCCCGTCCTGATCGGCCTCGTCCACGTCGCGCTCGCCTGGCGCCGGAGGTTCACCGCCGACGCGCTGACGACGGCCGATTGACGTACGCCTTACGCATCCTGGCCACGGGGCCAGGTCCTGACGGGGGCGCTGCTGCGGCCGGCCCGGCCGCTCAGCTCGGCGTCGAGGGTCTCCTGGGCCACGCGCATGGCCTCGGCGTACACGGGGTCCTCCAGCCTTTTCCACATGTCGTCCGCGGAGACCTCCTCCACGCGGCTGACCACCCACCAGATGTTGCCGAAGGGGTCCTTGATCCGCCCGCCGCGCTGCCCGAAGGCGTCGTCGGCCAGCTCCGTGACGATACGGCCGCCGGCCGCGACGGCCCGCGCGAACGCCTCGTCGGCGTCGGCGACGAACACCCGCAGCAGGCTCGGCACGACGGGCCAGTCCGCGTGCCGGTCGAAGGCCAGCACCACGGTGTCGCCGATACGGATCTCGCCGTGTCCGATCAGGCCGTCCTCCGTCGCCACCCGCCCGAGCTCCTCACCCCCGAACGCCGCGGCCACGAAGTCGAGGAACGCCCCCGTGTCGTCGGTGACCACCCAGGGCGCCACCGTGGTGTAGCCCTCGGGCGCGGCATTGGTCTTCTCGGGCATCGCGGTCCTTTCGCTGACATCGGTTGTCGACCGCGACGCTAGGCGCGATTGCGGTCAGTTCCGGTCCGCAACGACGGGGCGGCGGCGCCGCGATCCGCCGATACCCCCGCCCGGGCCCGATCGGTCACGGCCGGCCAGGGGCCAAGGCCGGCTCGGGGCTCGGGGTGAGGTCGCGGCGGGGCAGCAGGAGCGGGGTGGTCAGGATGAGCAGGCCCGCGACTGTGAGGGCGGTGCGCGGGCTGGTGACGTCGGCGAGCAGCCCGGCGAGCGCGGTGAGGACGGCGATGGCCGTCTGCTGGCCGATCGACCAGGCCGACAGGGTCCGGGCGACGAGGTGCCGGGGAGTGTGTTCGAGCCGGTAGGTGGCGAGCACCGGTGTGTACAGGCTCATGTTGACGATGATCGCCAGTTCGACGGCGATCACGGTGAGCAGGCCGACGACGCCGGGCCGGACGAAGGCCAGCCCGATCAGCCAGACGGCTCGCAGGGTGCCGACGGTCCGGAAGACCCACTGCTGCCCGTGGCGGGCGACCACCCGGCGGGCCAGCCGCGAGCCGATGAGCCCGCCGACGCAGGGCGCGGCGAAGGCGAGGCCGTACTGCCAGGGCGGGAAGCCGAGTTGGCGCAGCAGGAGCACGGCGAGCAGCGGTTCTGTGGCCATGATCAGACCGCCGACGAGCAGCTGGTTGAGGTAGAGCGCCCGCAGGCCGGGGTGGCCCAGGAGGTGCCGCCAGCCGTCGAGCAGCGCGCCCGCCCGGGTCGTCGGTGTGCCGGTGGGCCGCGGCGCGTCCTCCCGGCCGCGGATCGCGGTGATGCACAGCGCGGAGCACAGGTAGCTGAGCGCGTCGGCCACGACGGTGACGACCGGCCCGAACAGGCCGATCGCCGCTCCGCCGAGCGGCGGCCCGACCGCGATGGAGCTCCAGTTCGTGGACTCGAAGCGGGCGTTGGCCACGAGCAGGTGGTCCGGCCGGACGAGCGCCTTGAGGTAGGCGCCGCTGGAGGCGTTGAAGGCGATCTTGGCCGCGGCGGACACGGCGGAGACCACGAGCAGTTGGACGAAGCTGAGCCAGCCGAGGGCGTAGGCGGCCGGGACCGTCGCCATGACCGCGAACCGGGTCAGGTCCATCGCGACCATGACCGGGCGCTTGCGCCGGAACTCCACCCACGGCGCGAGCGGCAGCGCGATCAGCGCTCCCACCGCGGGCCCCACGGCGGACAGCGCGGACACCTCGGCGGGGCCTGCGTGCAGGGCCAGCACCGCGATCAGCGGCAGCGCGCCGAAGCCCAGCCCCGACCCGTAGGCGCTCACCGCGTACGCCGTCCACAGCCAGCCGAACGGCCGGCCCAGCGCTCTCCTGCCCCTCATGCGCGGCGCTCCCCCTTCGACAGGCCGACGTGGACCGGTGAGAGCTAAGCGAGCGGCACAACCGCAGGTCAAACAACCGCACCGCCCGCGATCCACAACCATTCGTTGTTCACTAAGGTGAATCGACGTGGACCTCGAAGCCGTACGCACCTTCGTCGCCGTCGCGGACGCGGGCCAGTTCCAGAAGGCCGCCGCCGACCTGTCGATCACTCAGCAGGCGGTCTCCAAGCGGGTCGCCGCGCTGGAACGCGCCCTGGGCATGCGGCTGTTCGCCCGCGCCCCGCGCGGCGCCGAACTCACCATCGACGGCCAGGCGTTCCTGCCCCACGCGCGCGAACTGCTGCGCGTCGCCGAACGCGCGGTCGCGTCCGTACGCCCCGGCCGCCGTCCGCTGCGCGTCGACGTGATGGCCTCGCGCGGCGCGCAGGCGGGCCTGATGCGCGGCTTCCACCGGGCGCACCCCGAGATCGACCTCGACGTGGTGATGCTGCTGGAATTCGGCACGGCCGTCGGCGCCGTCAGGTCCGGTGCGATCGACGCGACCTTCCGCGCCGTCGCCGCGCCCGGCCTGCCGCTCCCCGAGGACGTCGTATCCGTACGGGTGCTCGACGAGCCGCTCCAGCTCCTCACCGGCCCGGCCCACGCGCTGGCGGGCGCCCGGTCGGTGACCGTCGAGCGGCTCGTGGGGCACCGGATCTGGATGCCCGGCATCGTCCCCGGCTCCGAGTGGGGCGCCTACTACGACGACCTCGTCGACGAGTTCGGCCTCACCATCGAGGCGACCGGCCCCAACTTCGGCTCCGACGCGCTCCTCGACACCATCGCCGAGACCCCGGCGCTGGCCACCTTCATGGGCGAGCCCACCCGTCTCATCTGGCCCGCGGGCCACGGCCTGCGCCGTATCCCGGTGACCGATCCCACCCCCGTCTACCCGCACGCCCTCCTGTGGCACCGCGACAACCCCCACCCGGCGCTGGCCGTTCTGCGCGCCCACCTCGCCGCCGCGACGACCGCCCACGACGCCGCCGGGACCTGGCGCCCCGACTGGGTGATCCCCCCGTCTCCGGTGTCACCGCCGACGAACTCCGGGCCGGATGCGCCGGGTGGCGGCTGACCGACGTGGCGCCCGGTACGCATCCGGTCCCGACGTTCTGGTTCACGCCTTCTGGTTCACGCGTTCTGGTTCACGCCGCACCCCGCCGACGGCACGGAGTGAGCCCGGAAAGCCGGGGGTCGGCGCGTACGCTCATGGGCGGAAGTTTCGGAAGTGGCGGAAGTGGTGCCAGTGGCGCCGGCGGGAGCGATGCCGGGTGAGCGTGAGGGGTGGTCGCGGATGGCCGGGCGGATTCGGGTGCTGCTGACGGCCGTGCTGGTGGCCGTGACGGGGATCGTGATGGCGTCGGCGCCGGCCTCCGCGGTGATCGGCGGGTCGAAGAGCACGTACGGGCCGTGGGCGGTGCGGATGTTCGTCGACGGAAAGCCGGTGTGCACCGGGACGGCCGTGACGCGCCGGTGGATTCTGACCGCGTCGCACTGCTTCTTCGAGCAGGCGCGGCCGGTCGCGGACAAGCGGATCACGTTCCGGGTGGGCAGCCTCGACGTCCGCAAGGGCACGACGGTCCGGCCGGTGCCCGGCGGGCGCGTGGGAAGCGCCGTCGCCGACATGATGCTGGTCGAGGTGCCGGCCATGAACGTCCGCACGGCGCGCCTGTCCACCGCGCCCGTCCGCCCCGGCCGGAGCGTGCGGGTGTACGGGTGGGGCGCGACGTGCGCCGGGGACGAGAACTCCTGCCAGTCACCGGTGCTCAAGCAGTCGCGGCTGCGGGTCGTCCGGCCGGACGACCCGCGGTGCGAAGGCGCCACCGCGCCGGGCGGCTCGGACTTCTGCATGGTGAAGGTGTCCGGGATCCCCGCGGGCGGGGACTCCGGCGGCCCGGTGATGAGCGTCGCGCCGCACGGCGCGGAAACCCTCCTCGGCGTCTTCGACGGCTCCGACCGGGAGAAGGTCGCCGAGGCCGGGGACGTCGGTCAGCAGCTCGCCTGGATCCGCTCGGTCACCCGCCGGTAACCCCCACCGCACCCCCCGCCCCCGTCACCCGGCGGTGGCCCCCACCGCACCCCCCGATCCGCACCCGGCGGTCGCCGCCACCGCACGCCCCGGTCCGAGGTGCGCGCGGCCCCGGCCGACAACGCGTACGCGGGGGTGGTGGAATCGGCGGAGTGCCTGGGCGACCGGCTCGAACTCGTCGTCAGGTCGGCGAACGTGCCGGTCACGGTCTCCACGCGGGCCGGTCAGGACCTGCGGCCCGGCCGGGAGGTCGTGCTGCGGCTGGCCCCGGCGGCCACGAGCTGTCTGGCGAGCTGAGAGGCGGGGGCGGCCCGGAGCGGCGCGACCCGGAGCGGGGCCGGGGCGCGCGGCGGGACGCGCTCGGGGCGCTCTTCGGCGAGGGGCCGGGGCGCGCGGCGGGACGCGCTCGGGGGCGGGCTTCGGCGAGGGGCCGGGGCGCGCGGCGGGACGCGCTCGGGGCGCTCTTCGGCGAGGGGCCGGGACAGCTGACGGACAGGTGCGGGACAACCGCCGTACACCGACCGGATAGACTGCCGCAATTCTGCACCTCACCCGTATGCACCGTTTTTCACGCCAAAGAGGGAGCGTCGTGGCGCTGCTCGACCACGCCCGGCCGACGCCCGCGGCGGAGGCCACCGGCCGGGGGGACGCGCTGCGGCGCGCGGCCCGCGCGGCGGCGCCCGCGGTCCTCGGCTATCTGCTGGTGCGGCTCGCCGCGACCGCGATGCTGTGGATGTGGGCGCGGTCGGAACACAAGAGCCTGCTGGGGCTGCTGGGCCACAAATGGGACTCGCTGTGGTTCCTGGGCATCATCGAGCACGGCTACGACCACGGCACCCCGGCGCAGAGCAACCTCGCGTTCTTCCCGCTCTACCCCCAACTGGTGCGCGGCACCGCCGCGCTGTCCCCCACCGGGCCCGCGACCACCGGCGTCGTCCTCGGCTGGCTCTTCGCGCTGGCCGCCGCCTGGGGCATCTACGCGGTCGGCGCGAAGCTGTACGGCCAGCGCGCCGGAGTGGTGCTCGCCGTGCTGTGGGGCGTCGTCCCGCACGCCGTCGTCGAGTCGATGGCGTACACCGAGAGCCTGTTCACGGCGCTGGCCGCCTGGACGCTGTACGCGCTGCTCTGCGAACACTGGCTGACCAGCTCCTTCCTGTGCCTGCTCGCCGGGCTGACCCGGCCGACCGCCTCCGCGCTGGTGCCGGTGGTCTGCCTGGCCGCGCTGTTCGCGATCGTCCGCGCGCCGCGCGCCTGGCGCCCGTGGGCGGCGCTGCTGATCGCGCCCGCCGGCTGGATCGGCTATCTGGTGTGGGTGGGCCTGCGGGTGCACCGGCTGGACGGCTGGTTCCACATCCAGAAGGACGGCTGGGGATCGTCGTGGGACGGCGGCCGGTTCACCGTCAACAGCGCCCGGCACATCCTCAGCACGCCGTCGGCGCTCGACCTGTACGCGGTGACCGTCGTCCTGCTGCTGGCCGTGGCGCTCTTCGTCCTCGGCGTGCTCGACCGGCAGCCCTGGCCGCTGCTGCTCTTCAGCTTCCTGCTGCTGGCCACCTCGATCGGCGGCTCCGGCTACTACCACTCCAAGGCGCGCTTCCTCGTCGCGGCCTTCCCGCTGCTCATCCCGCCCGCCGTCGCGCTGGCCAAGGCCAGGACCGGTACGGCCGTCACGGTCGTGACGACGCTGACGCTGGTGTCCGGGTACTTCGGCGGCTATCTGCTGCTGGTCTGGAACCACTCCCCGTGAGCCGGGCGGTTCAGGCGGCCTAAGGCCGACGGGCGGCCATGACGCCCGTGAGGATCAGGTCGATGCCCGTCAGGAACTGCTCGCGGTCGTCGTGGTGGCCAGCCGGGACGCGGCCCGGCCCAGGAAGGGGTACTCGGGGGGGTCGAGGTCGGCCCGCTGCCGGGCGACGGCGTCGAGGGAGGCCGTACGGTCGGTGCCGGGCGGCAGCAGGCGGGCGTTGGCGGCCACCGACACCGCCGCGGCCACTGCCCGGATCGCGGCCGAATTCGACGGCTGGGCACCGGAGTTGACCGCGCTGATCACCGACGGCGAGACCGCCCCCGTCGCCCGTATGATCCACACGCTCCCCGACGGTCACCGCTGGGAGCGCGTGCCGGGCGTGACGCTCCTCGGCGACGCCGCCCACCTGATGCCGCCGGTCGGCGACGGCGCGAATCTGGCGATGCTCGACGGCGCGGAACTCGGCGAGGCCGTCGCCGCGTACCCCGGCGACGTCGAGGCGGCGCTCACCGCCTACGAGGCCGCGCTGTTCACGCGCGCCGAGCCCGTCTACGCCGAGGCGCACGAGATGCTCGACCTCTGCGTCGGCGACAACGCGCCCTACGGCCTGATCGGCCTGTTCACCGGCGGGGCGCGGCCGGAACCCGCCTCCCCCGCGCGGATCTGAACCGCGCGCGTGCGCGCGGCGGCGACGGCGGCTCCGCGCCCTGGAGGGGCGTGCGGGGGCGGCGCTGTGGGATCCACAGGGCCGCGGGGGCTTGACGCGGGCGCTGGGTGGGCACCAAACCCACTCATGGGTTGTCCGCACGTCGAAGTTGTCGAAGCCGTACGCGGGAGGACATGTGCCGGAGTCACGGACCGCGCTGCGCGCCCCGCATCGGGCCGAGGTGGTGCGCCTGCTGGAGCGGGCGGTGGCCCAGCAGGGGCAGGGCGTGGACGGAAAGGCGCTGCTGGCGCGGGGGTTGGAGCGGCTGGAGGAGATCGCGGCCGCGGCGGACGAGGAGTACGGGGCGTACGTCAGGGCGTTGGAGGCCGGTCAGGCGGCCGGACCGCAGGAGCGCTCGGGGCGCGCCACCGCCGGAGTGCAGGGCCTGGTCGCGGGCGTAACGGCCGCGGTGGCCTTCGGAGTCGACCTCGGCTACGGCCTCGCGGCGGGACCCGCGCTGGTGACCGGCCTCGCGGTCGGCGCGGCGGGAGCGGTGACGCTGACCGGAGCGGGCAAGCAGGGAAAGGCGCGGCGCGCGGGCGCCGACCAGGGCTTACCGGGCGGCCCAGAACAACTTCGGCTGCTCTGGCTGGCCGCGCTCGACCGCCGCGGCGTACGGCCGTTCATCGAGGCGCAGCGCGCGGTCGTCCCCGCGCCGCCGCGCAAGCAGTCCGCCAAGGTACCCAACCAGCCCTCCCCACCACGCCGTTCGGGCAACGACCGCAGCGCGGCGGCCCGCACACGCGCCGTACTGGAGCAGTCGTTCGGCCATCTCCCGGACGCGGAAGGCCCGTTCGCCGGGCGTCGCGCCCATGTCGCGCGGATCGCCCAGTGGGTGCACCAGGCCCGGGTGTCCACGGCGGTACGGCCCACCGTGGTCGTCCTGCACGGCCCGGCGGGCAGCGGCCGTACGACGCTGGCGGTGCGTACCGCACGGCAGTTGAGAGACCAGTTCCGGGGCGCGTGCGTGGTGGACCTGCGCGGCGCGAGCGACGGCAGGACGCCGCTGCCCACCAGGGAGGCGCTGCTGCACCTGCTCAACCGGCTCGGCGCGCCCCGCGACCAGCTCCTCTTCCGCGAGCGGCAGAATCAGGAACAGCACCTGCGACGGCTCAGCGAGCAGTACCAGCAGCACCTCAGGGACGTGCCCGTGGTGATCGTGCTGGACGACGCCACCGACGCGGCGCAGATCAGGACGCTGGTCCCCGAGCGGTCCGAGAGCCTGGTACTGGTCACCAGCCGCGCGCCGTTCGACCCGGAGGAACTGGCCCTGCCCGGCGCCTTCGTGCACAGTCTGGACGTCGGCGCGCTCGACGCGGACGACACCTTGGAACTGCTGGGCGAACTGGCTGCGGCGGGCGGCGGCGCCGCCCCGCTGCGGGAGGAGGCCGAGCGGCTGCGCGACCTGTGCGCGGGCCTGCCGATAGCCCTGCGGATCGCCGGAGCCGCGCTCCCCGACCACCACGGCGCGACCGAACTCGCCGCAGACCTGGAGGTGTTCGGCCCGCGCGACCCGGTCGACCGCGTCCTCGCCCTGCGCTACCACGACCAGCCGGAGCCCAACCGCCGCCTGCTGCGCCGCCTCGCGCTGGCCGGCCGCGCCAGCTTCGGCGCCGCCGCCGCGGCGGCCCTGATGGCCACCGACGAACGCGAGGCCGCCCGCAGGCTCGACGAACTCGCCGCCGCGGGGCTGATCGAGAACGTCCGCGGCAGCCGCTACCGCCCGCACGACCTCGTCCGCGCCTTCGCGGGCGAACGGCTGCTGGACGAGGAGGACCCGGTGGAGCGCGGCGCCGCCCACGAGCGGCTGATCCGCTCGTACGCGGACCTCGCGAACACCGTCATCCGGCTGGTCGAGGGCAAGACCTCCACCCGCGCCGGGCGCTTCGGCCAGCACGGCTTCGCCTCACTGGAGCTGGCGCTGCGCTGGCTGGACGAGGAGTCCAGCTTCATCACCGCCGCGCTGCGCGACACCGAGGGCGTCGACCGGGCCGCCGTACAGGCGCTGCTCGGCGCGCTGTGCGACTACTGCCTGCTGCGCGGCGACCTCTACCGGCTCGGTGAGATCAGCGAGATGGCGCAGGCCCAACAGGCCGCCAGGCAGCAGAAGTCGGGCCCCGACGAGGACCGCTCGGTGCTGGTGCGGTCGGTGCAGTGGCGTACCGGCATCGCGGCCCGGCAGCTCGGCGAGCTGGACAAGGCGCGGTCGACGCTGACATCGGTGGTCGACCTGTACTTCGAGGCGCAGCACCCGTCGGGCGCGGCCCGCGCGCTGGACAGCCTCGGCATCACCCTGCACCACCAGGGCAACCTCAAGGAGGCCGAGCGCAGGCTGCGCGAGGCGCTGGAGATCCAGTCCGCCCCCGAGCTGGACGAGGACCGGGCCTGGACGCTGCACGCGCTGGCCGCCGTGCTGCGCGACATGGGCCAGGTCGGCACGGCGCTGGAGCTGCTGCGCGAGTCGCTGGCGCTGCACCGCGAGAACGAGAGCGTGCAGGGCGAGGCGTGGGCGCACCTCCAGCTCGGCCAGGTGTATCTGCGGCTCGGCCGGCTCGACCTCGGCGAGGCCGAACTGCGCGCCGCCGGACAGTCGTACGCGCTGGCCCGCGACCCGCGCGGCGGCGCGTGGACCGCGACGCAGCTCGCCCGGGCCCTGCTGCTGCGCGGCGAGGCCCAGCAGGCCGCCCAGGACCTGGACGAGGCGGTGCAGCGGCACCGCGCCTGCGAGGACGCGCGCGGCGAGGCGTGGACGCTGTACTACCTCGGGCACGCGCTGGAGGAGTCCGGCGACACCGACTCGGCGCTGCGCACCCTGGAACGCGCCCGCACGATGTTCTCCCGCATGCGGGACGTCTACGGGCTGGCCTGCGCCCGGCACCACTCCGCGCGGGTCACCCGCGACCAGCGGGCGGCCCGTACCGGCAACCTGCGCAACAGCGGCTTCGCCCGGCAGCTCCTCCAGGACGCCCGCCAGGACTTCCGCCGGATCGGCGTCGAGCACGGCGAGGCGTGGTCGTGCGTCGAGCTGTCCGTCATCGACGCCGGGAACGGGCGGCTGCCCGAGGCCCTCGCCCTCCTCGACGAGGCCGTCGAGCTCTTCCGGGGGCTCGGCGACCGGCGCGGACACGACTGGGCCGTCTTCCTGCGCGCCACCGTCCAGCCGCTGCTCTCCGAGGACGGCCTGCCCCTGGCCCGCTCAGCCCTCGCCGCGCTCCTCGCCGACGCCTATCCGGGGCGGGACCCGGACCTTGAGGAGTACGTCGAGGCGTACGCCCTCCTCCTGGAGCGCGGCACCGTCGCCCCCGGCGGCCCCTGGGACACCTGGCGCCTCGGCATGACCCCCGGCCGCTCCGCCCGCATGGTCATGGCCGTCCCCGTCTGACCCCGCCCGTGCGCAAGACGCGCCCCGTCAGGGACGCGGCCTCTGTGCGTTCACCCGTGCGCAAGACGTGCCCCGTCAGGGGCGCGGGGAACTGCGCGGCCAGCCACGACGCTCCCGCAGGTCACCACCCGCCCCGGCGGGGCAGATCGGTTGTCTCCGGACCACCGGCCGGTGGCGGGTTGCTCGCGCAGTTCCCCGCGCCCCTGGGGCGTACCCACCTGGGCAAGGTGGACGTACGGGGGCCGCCCCCGTCAGGGGCGTGGCGGCTCCGGGGTGGCGGAGGCAGCGGCGGAAGAGGCCGCGGGGACCTCATCCGGCCGGCGGGCCGCAGGCTCATCCGGCTGGCGGGCCGCAGGCTCCTCGGTGAAATCGATCTTCTTCATCTGCTTGCCCATGTTCTTCATCAGCAGCCACAGCCCGATGGCGATGGCGGCGAAGATCACGAAACCGAGGAGCCCCGGCGTCACCTTGTCCTGGTTCAGCTCGCCGGCGGCGTTCGAGGCGAGCGGGACCAGCGTATTGAATCCGTGGGAGGCGTTCACCCGCCCATTGTCGCCTAGGCCCTCTCGATCCCCGCAAAGAGGTCGTCCTCAGGGATCGAGGTGTCCACGCGGGACTGCGCCAGCTCGTAGTCCTCGGTCGGCCAGACCTCCCGCTGGAGGTCCATCGGGATACGGAACCAGCCGCCGTCCGGGTCGATCTGCGTGGCGTGCGCGAGCAGCGCCTTGTCACGGATCTCGAAGAAGTCCGCGCAGGGCACGTGGGTGGTGAGCTGCCGCTCCGGGCGGTCGAACTCCTCCCAGCGCTTGAGCCACTCGCCGTAAGGGGACTCCATGCCGCGCGCGAGCAGCGCCTCGTGCAGCGCGAGGGTGCGCTCCTTGTTGAAGCCCTGGTTGTAGTAGAGCTTCAGCGGTGTCCACGGCTCCCCGGCCTCGGGGTAGCGCTCGGGGTCGCCCGCTGCGTCGAAGGCCACCGCCGAGATCTTGTGCGTCATGATGTGGTCCGGGTGCGGATAGCCGCCGTTCTCGTCGTAGGTGGTGATGACGTGCGGCCGGAACTCGCGGATCAGCTTCACCAGGGTGCCCGCGGCCACGTCCACGTCCTGGAGGGCGAAGCAGCCCTCGGGCAGCGGCGGCAGCGGGTCGCCC
Source organism: Streptomyces sp. NPDC008139 (assembly GCF_042957025.1). Lineage (NCBI taxonomy): Bacteria > Bacillati > Actinomycetota > Actinomycetes > Kitasatosporales > Streptomycetaceae > Streptomyces > Streptomyces sp. NPDC008139. The sequence continues at coordinate 33,095 of NZ_JBIBHM010000013.1, read as the reverse complement.
TCGGGCAGTCCCGAGTCGACGTAGCCGAGCCAGGACTGGCGGACGCCCAGGATCTGGCGCGCCTCGTCCATCTCCTTGGCGCGTACCTCGTGGATGTTCTCCTCGATGTAGGGGTCGCCCTGGAGTTTGGGGTTGAGCACCGAGCCACGCTCGCCTCCGGTGCAGGTCGCCACCAGTACGTCCACCCCCTCGGACACGTACTTGGCCATGGTGGCCGCGCCCTTGCTCGACTCGTCGTCGGGGTGGGCGTGAACGGCCATCAGTCGAAGCTGCTCAGTCAAGGCTGGGTCCTCAGGTCTTCGGGGTCCGAGCGGCGCCGAGCCCCCGTCTTCTAAGCCCCCTCCGTCGGCCGAGAGGGCGCCTCCTATAGTGACCGAGTGAGGGGACGATTAATTCCGCCGTTCCCGCGCTCGGGAGGAAAAGCCTATGACCGCCGTGCGGCCCGGTGAGCCGGGCGCCCGCCCCGCCCTGCCCGACGGCAGGTACGGTCCGGGCGCCGACGCGCGGGCGGACCGCAAGCTGCGGATCGCCGCCGTCGTGCTGGGCGCGCTGATGGTCGTCGGCGTCGGCTGGTACGGCTGGCACGCCCTCACCGGCACCAAGGTCAGCGGTCAGGTCATCGCCTTCAAGGCCGTGTCGGACCAGGCGGTGGAGATCCACCTGGAGGTCCACAAGGACCCGGGGACCGTCGCCGTCTGCACTCTGCGCTCGGTGGACGTCGACCACAACGAGGTGGGCCGCAAGGACGTCCGCCTCGCGCAGCACGCCCGGCAGGTCGACACCGTCGTCACGGTGCGGACGACCTCGCGCGGTGAGACCGGTGAGCTGGTCAGCTGCCAGACCGCCCCGCGCGGCTGACCCCGGACCCCGGCACCCGCGTTCGTTTCTCGTCCCCTTGACCGACGAGTAATTGTTAGGCTCGTGGTTTCGTCCCGGCGACCGGTGGCAATGGACTTGTTCATCGGGGCGCACCCCGGCACCGGCCGTGGGACGAGCCGTCGGCCCCACGGGCGCGACGGCACACACCGCCCCGCGGGGAGTCCGCGGGACAGGCACACGGCATGACCAGTACCGACGAGGAGCACCTGTGACCCAGACCAGCGAGAACGTCACCTGGCTGACCCAGGCGGCGTATGACCAGCTCAAGGCCGAGCTGGAGCATCTGTCTGGTCCGGCGCGCGCCGAGATCGTCGCCAAGATCGAGGAAGCCCGCCAGGAAGGCGATCTCAAGGAGAACGCCGGCTATCACGCGGCGCGTGAGGACCAGGGCAAGCTGGAGCTGCGCATCCGCCAGCTCAACCAGATCCTGGAGTCGGCGAAGGTGGGCGAGGCCCCGGCGGACGACGGTGTGGTGGCGCCCGGCATGGTGGTGACCATCGCCTTCGACGGCGACCCCGACGACACCATGACCTTCCTGCTGGGCTCCCGCGAGGGCGTCTCCAGCGACCTGGACACGTACTCGCCGCAGTCGCCGCTCGGCCGCGGTGTGGCGGGCAAGAAGCCGGGCGAGGACGCCACGTACGAACTGCCCAACGGCAAGAGCGCGTCGGTGAAGGTCCTCGACGTGAAGCCGTACCAGGGCTGAGCGGACAGCGGTGTGCCGCCCGTCCCCGTGGCACGGGCGGCACATGTGACGCGGCTCTCCGCGAAGGCGCCGGGCGGTACGCGATCGTCGAGCTCTGCGTGATCGTCGAGCCCTACGCGGTGACCGGCCGTTAAGCGGTCGCCGAGCGGTACTTGCGGACCGCGAGGGTGCGGAAGACCACGATGATGAGCACGGACCAGATCAGCGACGCCCACACCGGGTGCTGCATCGGCCAGGCCCCGGACTGCGAGACGCCCGGGTTGCCGAAGAGCACGCGGCACGCCTGCACGGTGGCGCTGAACGGGTTCCAGTCGGCGACCGCCTGGAGCCAGCCCGGCATGTTGGACGAGTCCACGAAGGCGTTCGACACGAACGTCACCGGGAAGAGCCAGATCAGGCCGCCCGAGGTGGCCGCCTCCGGGGTGCGGACCGACAGGCCGATCAGCGCGCCGATCCAGGAGAAGGCGTAGCCCAGCAGGAGCAGCAGCAGGAACGCGCCGATCATCTTCGGCACGCCGTTGTGGATGCGCCAGCCGACGAGCACGCCGACCACCGCGAGGACGACGACGGTGAGCGTCGTCTGGACGAGGTCGGCAAGGGTGCGGCCGGTGAGCACCGCGCCGCGCGCCATGGGCAGCGACCGGAAGCGGTCGATGAGGCCCTTGTTCATGTCGTCGGCGATGCCCGCGCCCGCGCCGGCGGTCGCGAAGGTGACCGTCTGGGCGAAGATGCCCGCCATCAGGAAGTTGCGGTAGTCGGAGGCGCTGAGGGAGCCGCCGACGGCGACCGAGCCGCCGAAGACGTAGCTGAACAGCACCACGAACATGATCGGCTGGATCAGCCCGAAGATGATCATCTCGGGGATGCGCAGCATCCGGATCAGATTGCGCTTGGCGACGACCAGCGAGTCCCTGACGGACTGGACGACGCCGCCCGCGCCCTTGGGTGCGGCGGTGGTCACGATGTCGGTCGTGGCGCTCACTTGACTGCCTCCTTGCGGGACGCGTCGGCCTGGTGGGCGCCCGGGTCCTCGGTCTCCTCGTCGGCGGCGTTGTCCTGCTCGGCCGCGTGGCCGGTCAGGGAGATGAACACGTCGTCCAGGGTGGGTCGGCGCAGGCCGATGTCGTCGATCTCGATGCCCTGCGCGTCCAGGTCGCGGATCACCTCGGCGAGCAGCTTGGCGCCGCCGGTCACCGGGACGGTGATCTTCCGCTGGTGTTCCTCGATCTTCGCGTCGCCCTTGCCGAATCCGGCGAGCGCGCGGGCGGCGTCGGAGATGCGGTCCCGCTCGTGCACGACGACCTCGACGCGTTCGCCGCCGGTCTGCGCCTTGAGCTGGTCGGAGGTGCCGCGCGCGATGACCTTGCCGTGGTCGATCACGCAGATGTCGTGCGCGAGGTGATCGGCCTCTTCCAGATACTGGGTGGTGAGCAGCAAGGTGGTGCCGCCCGCGACCAGTTCCTGGATGACCTCCCAGAGCTGCTGGCGGTTGCGCGGGTCGAGTCCGGTGGTCGGCTCGTCCATGAACATCACCGGCGGGCTCACGACGAGCGCGGCGGCGAGGTCGAGGCGGCGGCGCATACCGCCGGAGTAGGTCTTGGAGGGCCGGTTCGCGGCGTCCGCCAGATTGAAGCGCTCCAGCAGTTCGTCGGCCCGCGCGCGGGCCGCCTTGGCGCTCATCTGGTAGAGCTGGCCGACCATTTGGATGTTCTCCCGGCCGGTCAGATACTCGTCGACCGCGGCGAACTGTCCCGACAGGCCGATGTGCCTGCGGACCTCGTTGGGGTGCTTCAGTACGTCGATGCCCGCGACGACGGCTCTGCCGCTGTCGGGTTGCAGGAGTGTGGTCAGGACCCGGACAGCGGTGGTCTTTCCCGCGCCGTTCGGCCCGAGCAGCCCGAGGACCGTGCCCTCCGGCACGTCGAGGTCCACTCCCCCCAGTGCCTTGACATCGCCGAAGGTCTTCACAAGACCCTCTGCATAGATGGCGCCCGGCATTTTGTCACTCCGTCCGTTGGTGCGGTGTGCAGCTCTCACGACTGGTGCGGTGTGCGGCTTCATGACTTCGACCGCCCGAACGGCCGAAACTCATCGCTCAGCGCGCGGCGGACCGCGCGGCGGACCGCGCGGCGGACCGCGCGGCGGACCGCGCGGCGGACCGCGCGGCGGACCGCGATAGAACGCGAGGATGACAGACGCGATATATCGCGTCAAGCCAATTTCGCGTCCGCCGCGGAACCTGGTAAACGGCGCGCCGCCGCGGGGCTCGGCGAGCGAATCCCCCGCGGCGGCGGGTCGTACGACGGCGAGCGTGCGCCCGCCGGGCGGTCACCGGATGACGGTGTAACCCGCGTTCTCCAGCGCCTCGCCCACGGCGACACAGTGCTCAGGTCCCTTGGTTTCCAGGTGCACCTCGACCTCGGCCTCGGTGAGGCCGAGCCGCGGGTCGGTGCGCACATGGCTGACATCGAGGACGTTAGCGTCGACCACTGACAACACCCCCAGGAGCGTGGCGAGCGCGCCGGGCCGGTCGGTGAGACGCAGCCGCAGGGACAGGTAACGGCCGGCGGCCGACATGCCGTGCCGCAGGATGCGCTGCATCAGCAGCGGGTCGACATTGCCGCCGGACAGCACCGCGACGACGGGCCCCCGCAGCGCCTCGGGCGCGGCCAGCAGCGCCGCGACCGGACTGGCCCCGGCCGGTTCCACGACCAGCTTCGCCCGTTCCAGGCAGAGCAGCAGCGCGGAGGAGAGCTGGTCCTCCGTCACCGTCACGACCTCGTCCACCAGGTCCCTGACCAGGGCGAACGGAATGTCGCCGGGACGGCCGACCATGATTCCGTCGGCCATCGTGGCGACCGTGCCGAGCGCCACCGGGCGGCCGACGGCGAGCGAGGGCGGATACGCGGCGGCGCCCGCGGCCTGCACGCCGACGATCTTCACATCGGGCCGCAGCGCCTTGACGGCGACCGCGAGACCGGCGGCGAGACCGCCGCCGCCGATGCCGACCACGATGGTGCCGACCTCGGGGCACTGCTCAAGGATCTCCAGGCCCACCGTGCCCTGCCCGGCGATGATGTCCGGGTGGTCGAAGGGGTGGATGAAGACCGCCCCGGTCTGCTCGGCGTACTCGATGGCCGCCCGCAGCGTCTCGTCGACGACCGCGCCGTGCAGCCGTACCTCGGCGCCGTAGTCGCGGGTCGCGGCCACCTTGGGCAGCGGGGCGCCGACGGGCATGAAGACGGTCGAGCGGACACCGAGCAGGGAGGCCGCGAGGGCCACGCCCTGGGCGTGGTTCCCGGCGCTGGCCGCCACCACCCCGGCCGCGCGCTCCTCCGGGCCGAGCCCCGCGATGCGGACGTACGCGCCGCGAATTTTGAACGAACCTGTGCGTTGAAGATTCTCGCATTTGAGGTGCACAGGTGCTCCGACCAGCGACGACAGATGGCGGCTGCCTTCCATCGCGGTGATACGGGCCACCCCGGAGAGCATTTTGTGCGCTCCTCGCACGTCATCGAGGGTGATCGAAGGGGACGCTGCGGGCACCGAACTGTCCATGGGCCCAGTCTCCCAGCTCCGGCGGACCGCCACCGCCGGGGGCCAAGGGTGTCACCGGCGGCCGGAATACGTGTCAGGGCCGGGGCCGTGGCGGGCCGCGTATTGCCGGTGAAGGGTCACGGGGCCTTCCGCGCCGCGTACTCTTCTCCACAACTTCCCGCCTTCCCGTTCCCCTTCACAGGACCGACAGAACGCGAGCTTCAAGGTCATGTCCAACCCCACGGAGACCTCGACCGAACTCCTTGAGCGCCTCCAGCACCAGGTCGCACTTTTCGCCCGTCGCGCGGAACAGACGCGGCTCGGCGGAGTCGGCAAGGCCCGCAACTCCATGGACCGCGCCGCCTACCTGCTGCTCAACCGGCTCGACCGCGAAGGCCCGATGGGCGTCAAGGCACTCGCCGAGGCCATGGGCATCGACTCCTCCACGGTCACCCGTCAGGTCGCCCCGCTCGTCGACACCGGCCTGGTCAAGCGCACCTCGCACCCGGAGGACGGCCGCGCCGTCGTCCTCGCCCTCTCGCCGCGCGGCCGGTCCCGGCTCGACGCGGTACGCGACTCCCGCCGCCGGCTGATGGCCGAGGTCACCGACGAGTGGACCCCGCAGGAGCGGGAGATCTTCACCGAGCTGCTGGCCCGCTTCAACACCTCGCTCGCCGACTGGCACACCGGGGCGGGACAGCGCGAAGAGCCGGAGTCCGACGAGGCCGGTGGGACCGATGGGACCGGCGGCGCGACGGGGTCGCGGGGAGACACGCAAGGGGCTTGACCCGGAACACCCGGTTGCCGTCCCATGGCCGCGTGGGGAAGCGCCGGGCGGCAGCGGAAAACCGACGGGACGCCGAATTCGCGGCGTTCACCGCGGGAGCGGCGGGCCGTCTGCTGCACGCCGCCACACTGCTGGCGGGCGACCCGGAGGCCGCCGACCGCCTCCTGACCGCGACGCTCGCGCACGTCTACGCCAACTGGCTCACGATGCGCGCGGAGGACCCGTACGAACGGGCCAGGAGCGAGCTGGTACGGCGGTTCGCCTACCGCCCGTGGTGGCGGCGGCCCCGCGGCGGCACCCTGGACCGGCTCAGCGGCCAGGAGCGGCTGATCGTCGTGATGCGGCACTTCGAGGGCGTCGCGGAGGAGCAGACCGCGGCCCAACTGGGCCTGCCCGTCGAGCGGGTGCGCGCCATCTGCGCCCGCGGGACGGCCACGCTGCGCAGCAGGCCCGAAGGGGACGATCCCGCGGCCGACGCGGCGGCAAGGGCCGTGGCCGCCGCCGCGGCGCGGGCCCGCAGAGCCCCCAGGGAGACCGAACCGGCTTCCGAGGCACCGGAGTTGGCCGAGTCCAGCGCGGTGGCGCCATGAGCCGCCTGCCCAACCGCCGCGACGACGAGGTGCGCCGCCTGCTGGACACCCCGCACCCGGTGGTCCCGCTCGACCTCACCGCCCGCGCCGCCGCCCGCGGGCGCCGGATCGTACGCCGTCGCCGGGTCGTCCGACTCGCCCTGTGGCTGGTGCTGTTCGCGGCCGTCGTGGCCGGTCTCGTACTGGCCGCGGTGGCCTGGCCCGACCACTCGGCCCCTACGACGCCGACGGACGGCAGTTGGTGGTCGGCGACGGGCTGACGCCTTTCGTGTGAAAGGCGTCGGGCCCGTACGGTACGCGGCGCGCGCGACCGTACGGGCCCGGGAGTTCACGTTCTCAGGACCGCGTCACGACCTCAGCCGAGGGCTTGCGCCAGGTCGGCCAGCAGGTCGTCCGCGGCCTCGATGCCGACCGACAGGCGTACCAGATCGGCGGGCACCTCCAGCGCGGAACCGGCCACCGAGGCGTGCGTCATACGGCCCGGGTGCTCGATCAACGACTCGACGCCGCCGAGGGATTCGCCGAGCGTGAAGAGCTCCGCGCGGTTGCAGACGGCGACCGCCGCGTCCTCGCCGCCCACGACGCGGAAGGACACCATGCCGCCGAACGCCTTCATCTGCTTGGCGGCCACCTCGTGCCCCGCGTGCTCCGGCAGACCCGGGTAGTACACCTGCGCCACCTTCGGGTGCGCGGCCAGCATGCCGGCCACCCGCGTCGCGTTGGCGCTGTGCCGGTCCATCCGTACCGCGAGCGTCTTGACGCCGCGCATCACCAGCCACGCGTCGAACGGCCCGGCGACCGCGCCCATCGCGTTCTGGTGGTACGCCAACTCCTCGCCCAGGCCCGCGTCCGAGGTGACCAGCGCGCCGCCGACCACGTCGGAGTGCCCGCCCATGTACTTGGTCGTGGAGTGCACGACGACGTCCGCGCCGAGCGCCAACGGCTGCTGGAGGTAAGGGCTCGCGAAGGTGTTGTCGACCACCAGCCGCACCCCGGCCTGCCGGGCGACCCCGGCGACCGCCGCGATGTCGGTGATGCCGAGCAGCGGGTTCGAGGGCGTCTCGACCCAGATCAGCTTGGTCTCCGGCCGGAGCGCGTCCCGTACCGCCTGGACGTCGGAGGTGTCGGCCACCGACCAGCGCACGCCCCAGCGCTCCACGACCTTCGCGAAGAGCCGGAAGGTGCCGCCGTACGCGTCGTTCGGGATCACCACGTGGTCGCCCGGCGCGAGCATCGTACGCAGCAGGCAGTCCTCGGCCGCGAGCCCCGAGGCGAAGGCGAGGCCGCGGCTGCCGCCCTCCAGCGCCGCCAGGTTCTCTTCGAGGGCGGTCCTGGTCGGGTTGGCCGACCGGCTGTACTCGTAGCCGCCGCGCAGGCCGCCGACACCGTCCTGCTTGTACGTCGACACCTGGTAAATCGGCGTCACCACGGCCCCGGTCTGCGCGTCCGCCGCCTGGCCGGCGTGGATCGCGAGGGTCTCGAAGTGCTGGTGGCCGATGTCCTGGTGCCCGATGTGCTTGTCGCTCATGGCCCCGAGCGTAGTGCCGCCGTCAGGCCCGCGCCGACAGCCTCGCGCGCAGCACGGCCGCGCTGCGCTCGCACCACTCGACGTTTCCCCGCTCGAAGGCGAGGCCGCGCAGGCACGTCAGATACGGGCCGATGCGGGTGCCGTGGCGCAGGAAGTCCTCCTCGTCCCGGTCGCCGCGGAGCTTGCCGAGCAGGGTCGTGAACAGCTCGGCCTTCGCCGCCGCGAAGGCGGCGCGCTCCATGAGCTGGGCGATGACGGCCTCGGTGCCGAGGCGGTCGGCGGTCTGAACCTTCACAAGGAGTTCATCACGGATGAAGGACGGTTTCGCGGGCGCCGCCGCGAAGCGTTCCAGTTCGGCGAGGCCGGCGTCGGTCACCTGGAAGAGGCGCTTGTTCGGCCGCGTGTCCTGGACGACCTCCCGGCCGGTGACCAGGCCGTCGCTCTCCAGCCTGGTCAGTTCCGCGTAGAGCTGCTGGGGCAGCGCGTGCCAGAAGTTGGCCACGCCGACGTTGAACGCCTTGGCCAGCTGGTAGCCGCTCAGCTCCTCGTCCAGCAGTGCCGCGAGCACCGCGTGGCGCAAAGCCATCGCCCGGCCTCCTCCCGTCCGCCCGGTCCGTTGTACGCTCGACATGATACTCAAGAAAGTGACTAATCAGATGCACGAGTAGGGGGTCCGCCAAGGGCAGCCCTCCAGGACCGAAGGAGCAGATGCCGTGACCGCAACGGACGCCGTGACCTCAGCAGACCCCTCCGCCTTCCGCGCCGCCGCCGAGTCGGGCGACGTCGAGGCCCTCAGCCGCCTGTTCACCGACGACATCCGGCTCTACAGCCCGGTGAAGTTCACCCCGTTCGAGGGCAAGCCGCTCGTCGTCGGCCTCTTCCACGTCCTGGTGCGCACCTTCGAGGACTTCCGCTACATCGGCCGGTTCGACGGCTCCGCCCAGACCACCGGTGACGGCACCGACACCCCGTCCGCGATCCTGCTCTTCCGCACCACCGTCAACGGCAAGGAGATCCACGGCATCGACATGCTCCAGTTCGACCCGGCCGGGCTGATCAAGGAGATCACCGTCATGGTCCGCCCCCAGTCCGCCGTCCAGACCCTCGGCGAAGCCATCCTCGCCGGTCTCGTCGCCGACGGCCTGGTCCCGGCCCCGGACCCGCGCTGACGTCCGCCTCAGCCGGTGGGGACGATGCCCGCCGCGCGGGCGGCCGTGAGCCACTGCGGGAATTCGCTGAGCAACCGGTCGTAGAGGTCGGCGTCCGAGAGGGCCTTGGGCGAGGGCCCCGCGGCGAAGAAACCCGCGTTGTCGATGACCCGGCGGGCGGGCACCGGCAGGTCGTCCAGCTTGCGGAGGAAGCGGAATTCGTCGTGCCCGAAGCCGACGAACTGCCAGAAGATCGGCAGCCGGGCCGCCGTGCACAGCACATGCTCCGCGGCGGTCTTCGACGACGGTGACCCGTCGGTCTGGAAGACGACGAAGGCCGGGTCCTTCGCCCCGCAGGCCGTGTAGTGGTCGATGACCGCCTGCATGGCGACGTGGTAGTTGGTGCGCCCCATGTGCCCCATCGACTCGTGCAGCGGGGAAATCCGGTCCCGGTACGCGTCCAGGCCGATGTCCGCGGTCCCGTCGATCTCCGTCGAGAAGAAGACGACCGGCACCACCCCGTCGTCGTCCAGATTCGCCGCGAGCGCGAGCGTCCGCTCCGCGAGGTGCTGCACCGACCCGTCCCGGTAGTACGGCCGCATGCTCCCCGACCGGTCGAGCACCAGATACACCGCGGCCCGCTCCCCGCCCACCCGGTGCTTGGCCAGCGACACCGCCGCCGTCTTGTACAGACTCACCAGCCCCGGAGCCCGGTCGGCGACCTTCTCCAGACTGATCGCCGCGCCGGCGGCCGGCTTCGGTCTCTTGCGGTAGTCGATCCGGGAGGACTTACGGTAGTCAATCGCCATGCGCCGTGATTGTCCTCCAACCCCCCCTCCCACCGCCCGCCGTTGCCGGAATTCGGGGCGCCGCCGGAGGGTCAGGCGGTTGTGGTGGGGGAGGTCGGGGAGGTGGGGAGGCGGTAGTCGGACAGGGAGAGCATGCGGCGGTGCTGGGGGCGCAGGCCCGTGATGTGGAGCGGGAGCGCGAAGGCGGTGCAGCGGGCGTGCAGGCTGCTCAGGAAGCGCAGCGCCGTCGTGTCCATGAAGGGGACGGCGTCGAAATCGAGGTGGACCCCCCGCAGGCCGGGGCGCAGCGCCAGTTGGGCCCGGGTCAGGGCCGCGTGGGCTTCGAGGTCGATGTCACCGCACGGCCGGAGGGTGAGTGTCCCGTCGTCGCCCAGCGCGGTCGGACAGGTGAAGGGAGCCGTGGCGTCCATGGCGGTCTGTGTCCTCTCTCGAATCTCGAAGGGTCTGCACCCTTGGACACCGTCGGCGGACGGACATCACGCGCGGGGACGTACCCGGTGGGAACGGGCGGTCTCAGACGATCGCGGTGACCGTCACCGACACCGTGACCGGCGTGGTCAGCGTCTGCGGATACGTCGCGTAGACCGCCTCGACGACCGCCTCCCGCACGTGCTGGGCGACCCGGGCCGCCTGGTAGCCGGTGCGTACGGCCAGCGAGACGGTGACCGCGCACTGCGCGGGGTCGGTCCGCCACCGCACGGTGACACCGGGGGCGGTACGGGAGCGCAGGCGGTCGGTCAGGCGCGGGCTGAGGTAGGCGACGCCGGGGACGTCGACCGCGGCGGCGCCCGCCGCGGTCGCGGTCTCGCGCTCTTCCGGTGTGCGGGTCAGCGGGTTCATCGGGTCAGCCCTCCCCAGAGGTCGCGTCGTCGTTGAGCAGCCGGTCGGTCGCAGGGGCGTCGCCCGGAAGCGCCGCCGCCCCGTCGTCCAGGACGTCCACCACCGACACGTCCACCGCGGCGACGTCCAGGCCGATCACGGCGTGCGCCGCGTTCATGACGCGTTCGCGGACCGCCGCGGCGGCCTCGGGGACGGTACGGCTGAGGCCGACTGCCACCTCCAGGCGGACCCGCAGCGGCACGCGCGGCAGCGGCAGGCCGGGCAGCACGTAGCGCGCGGGCTCGCGGGCCGCGGTGATCCGGCAGCTCCCGGCCACGACACCGGGAACCGCGTCCGCGGCCTGCCGGAAGAGCCGGGCGGCGGCGGTCTCGGTGATCCAGTCGTCGGCCGCGGGGTCGCCGAGCGGTACGAGGCGGCCGGGCCGCAGTTCGGTCCGCACCAGGTCCATCACGCGGGCGGCCAGATCGGGCGCGGGCAGGTCGCGTGCCGCCAGCGCCTGGTGCACCGCCTGGTCGAGCTGGGCCAGTTCGGCGAGCGAGTCCCGGCAGTGCGGGCAGTCCTCATGGCCGGGGGCGGGCGCGCCGCCCTCCCACAGATCGGCCAACGAGGCGTCGCAGGGCAGGAGTTCGTCGTCTAGCGCCATGTGTCCATCGCCTCCGTCAGATAGCGGCGGGCGCGGAAGATCCGTCCCCGGACGGCCGGTCCGCCGATCCCCACGGCGGCGGCGATCTCGTCGTACGACAGGCCGTGGAATTCGCGCAGCACCCAGCACGCGCGCTGCTCGGGGGTGAGCCCGGCCAGCGCGCGGTGCAGCGCCTCGGCCGACGCGGCGGACTCCGCGGCGCGGACGGGCGAGGACTGGTACTCGGGCGCGGCGGGTTCGACGATCGAGTCCAGCGGCTGGGTGGGGCGGCGGCCCCTGAGGACGTTGAGGCAGCGGTTGGTCACGATGCGGTACATCCACGTGCCGAAGGCCGCGTTCCTGCGGAACTCCGGCAGCCGTCGCCACGCGCTGACATACGCGTCCTGCACCGCGTCCTCCGCCTCGGCGTCGTTGCCGAGCAACCGGCGTGCCAGGCGCAGCAGTTCGCCGCTGTGCCGCCGTACCAGGATCTCGAACGCCTCGTCGTCGCCCTCGCTCGCGCGGGCGACCAGCAGGTCTTCCTCCCGCCCGGACGCCGGGGACTCCGGCTCGGGCGGGGGCACATGCGACGGCGCCCCGTCGGACGCCTCACCGGACACGGCACCGCGCCGGGTCCTCGGCGGCGAGCAGAGGCACGTACAAGCAGGTCAACGTCGTCCGTCCAACAGGGGATCGCGGTCCACGGGGGTGTGCCGTACGGCACCGGGTTCGTGCGAGCGGCAGCGGCGTGCGGGGGCGCCGGGGTGGGACAGCCCCGGCGCCCCCGGAGAACGGCTACTGCACTCGTCCCTCGGCGGGGGTGTCGTCGTCCTCGTCGGGCAGGTGCACGTCGACGATCGAGACGTTGACTTCGACGACCTCGAGGCCGGTCATGCGCTCGACGGCGGAGATCACGTTCTCCCGTACGTCGGCGGACACATCGGTGATGGCGACGCCGTACTCGACCACCAGCTCCAGGTCCACGGCCGTCTGCCGCTCGCCGACCTCGACCCTGACGCCGCGGGTCACGTTGGGGCGGCCACCGGGGACGCGGTCGCGGATGGCGCCCATGCTGCGGGCGAGGCTGCCGCCGAAGTCGTGGACGCCGAGCACCTCGCGCGCCGCCATGCCCGCGATCTTCTCCACGACGGAATTGGCGATGGACGTACGGCCGCGCTCGGCGGGCACGCGGAAGGCGCCGTCGGCCCGCTTGTCCAGGCCCTGCCCCTTGCTGCCGTCGTCGTCGCGGTCCGTGCTGGTGCGCTGGGGCGAAACCGGCGCTTCGGCCTTCGTCGTGGTCATACCGGGTCTCCTGGTGTTCGCAAGTACACCGGCCGGGTCGCGCGGATCCACTGGCGCGGATCGCACGACGGTGGATCGTACGAATACGCCGACCCTACGGTGCGTGTGGCGGCCTCATGGGCCCTGACATTCTTAAGACACCGCTGATCCGAAGACCTCACGCGCGAATCCGGGACCTTCTCGGGGAGATTCCCGCGCGGGTCGGCGGGAGCGGGACGGGGCCGGGTTCCGAGGCTCCGCGGCCCCGGTCCCGGCGGGGCTCAGACGTCGGTGCGCACCCAGAGGCAGAAGGGGTGACCGGCCGGGTCGAGAAAGATCCGCGTGTCGTCCTCCGGCTGGTACGCGGCCAGGACGGCGCCGCAGGCCAGGGCGGTGGCGGTGCCCGCCGAGAGGTCGGTGACCTCGAAGTCGAGATGCAGCATCATCTGCTGCGCGGCGGGGGCGGAGGGCCAGGTCGGCGGGGTGTAGAGGGGCTCGGTCTGGAAGGACAGGCCCGTGCCGCCGCCGGGCGGGTTGAGCTTGACCCAGTCGGGCTCCCGCGCGGTGACCTCCCAGCCGAGCAGCCGCCGGTAGAAGTCGGCGAGCGCCGTCGCGTCGGGCGCGTCGAGGACGACGGCGGTGAAGGTCGTACGCAGTGGTGCGGTCGGCTCTGACATCGGTCTCCCCTGGTCGCGGCGGGTCGGGCGGCACGGTCCCCGGGCGGGACGGCCCGGCTCCTGGGCGTGCGGCCCGTCTCCGGTCCAGCGTGTCACCGGGCACCGACAACGCGGCGCCGCCTCTCCGCCGCCGGACGGATCGACCGGCGGAGGGGAGGCGGCGGGGGCCTTTCGTAGGGCTTTCGCAGGTGCTTCGCAGGTCTTCGCAGGTACTCGCAGGGTTTCGGCGGTCTTTCGCGGGGGCCCGGACGCGTGGGGCCCGCCGCGCTCCCGGCTCAGGCGGCCGTGCGCTCGCGCAGCGTCAGCGTCCCCTTTCCGATCGTCGCCAGCCGCGGCGCCCTCTTGGCGATGCCCGAGTCGTGGGTGACGAGGGTGCCGCGATGAGCCGGGGCTAAAGCCCGGGTCAGGGGTTCCTTGAATAGCTCTCCCACGGGCCCTGCACAGGCCCGTGACAGTTCGCTCGGGAAGTCTGACGCGGGGTGCGACCCGCACCCCGCGGGATTCACCGCGGGGCGGGCCGCCTGCCGGCGGTCAGCGGACACCCAGCAGGTGGTCCATGGCGAGCTGGTCGAGCGCTTCGAAGGCCATGCCCCGCTCGGCAGCCGCCTTGACGTCGAAGTCCTCGTACGCGCCGCGGTCGGCGAGCAGTCCGGCCAGCCGTCCGCCCAGCGTGTCCTCCGCGCCGAGCGTCGGCAGGGCCAGCTCGTCCAGGCGCGAGGCCCGCAGCGCGGCCTGCACCTCGGGGTCGGCACGGAAGGCGGCGGCGCGCTCCTTGAGGATCAGGTAGTTGCGCATGCAGCCCGCGGCCGACGCCCACACCCCGTCGTAGTCCTCGGTACGCGGCGGCTTGAAGTCGAAGTGCCGCGGCCCCTGGTATCCGGCGGTCTCCAGCAGGTCGACCAGCCAGAAGGCGGAGCGCAGGTCGCCCGCGCCGAAGCGGAGGTCCTGGTCGTACTTGATGCCGGTCTGGCCGTTGAGGTCGATGTGGAAGAGCTTGCCGTGCCACAGCGCCTGGGCGATGCCGTGCGGGAAGTTGAGCCCGGCCATCTGCTCGTGGCCGACCTCGGGGTTGACGCCGACGATGTCGGGGCGCTCCAGCGAGTTGATGAAGGCCAGCGCGTGGCCGACGGTCGGCAGCAGGATGTCGCCGCGCGGCTCGTTCGGCTTCGGCTCGACCGCGAACCGCAGGTTGTAGCCCTGCTCGGTGACGTACTCGCCGAGCAGGTCGAACGCCTCCTTCATCCGGTCGAGCGCCAGCCGTACGTCCTTGGCGCCGCCGGACTCCGCGCCCTCCCGGCCGCCCCACGCCACATACGTCTCCGCGCCCAGTTCGGCGGCGAGGTCGATGTTGCGGAGGGTCTTGCGGAGGGCGAAGCGGCGGACGTCGCGGTCGTTGGCGGTGAAGGCGCCGTCCTTGAAGACGGGGTGCGTGAAGAGGTTCGTGGTCAGCATCGGGGTGGTCATCCCGGTGGTGTCCAGCGCCTGCCGGAACCGCTTGACCAGCGCGTCGCGCTCCGCGTCTGTCGAGCCGAACGGGATCAGGTCGTCGTCGTGGAAGGTGACGCCGTACGCGCCCAGCTCGGAGAGCCGGTTGACGGACTCGACCGGGTCCAGCGGGGCGCGGGTGGCGTCGCCGAACGGGTCGCGGCCCTGCCAGCCGACGGTCCACAGGCCGAAGGTGAACTTGTGCTCGGGGGCCGGGGTAAGACTCTCGGAAGTCATTGCGACTGGCTCCTATTCGTCAGACTGTTAAACAAATTAGTATGCGAGGCCAGCGATGGGAAGTGGCGCTCGCGAAGGGATCGGGAATCGCATGGGGTCGAAAGCAGGGACGGGACGGGTCGTGCTCGGGGTGGACAGCTCCACGCAGTCCACGAAAGTGCTGGCCGTCGACGTGGACAGCGGCGCCGTGCTGGCCGGGGGGCAGGCGCCGCACACGGTCAGCTCGGGGGCCGGACGCGAGACCGACCCCGAGGTGTGGTGGACGGCGCTGCGCGACGCGATCGGGCAGACCGGGGAGTACGCGGCGCGCGCCGAGGCGATATCGGTCGGCGGCCAGCAGCACGGGCTGGTCGTCCTCGACGCCGCCGGGCGCCCGCTGCGGCCCGCGCTGCTCTGGAACGACGTACGGTCCGCGCCGCAGGCCGCCGCGCTCGTCGAACGGCACGGCGCGCAGTGGTGGGCCGAACGCTTCGGCTCCGTCCCCGCGGCCAGCTTCACCGCCGCCAAGTGGGCATGGCTCACCGAGCACGAGCCCGAGGTCGCGGCAGCCGCCGCGGCCGTACGCCTCCCCCACGACTTCCTCACCGAGCGGCTCGGCGGCGCGGCCGTCACCGACCGCGGCGACGTCTCCGGCACCGGCTGGTGGGCCTCGGGCACCGAGACCTACGACGACGGGCTGCTCGCCGAGATCGGGCTCGACCCCGCGCTGCTCCCGACCGTCCTCGGGCCCGGCGAGGAGGCGGGCACCGTCTCCGCCGGCCTGCCCCTGCGGCCCGGCACCCTCGTCGCCTCCGGCACCGGCGACAACGCCGCCGCCGCGCTGGGCCTCGGCCTCGAACCCGGACGCGCCGTCCTCAGCCTCGGTACCTCCGGTACGGTCTACGCCGTTTCGCGGCGGCGGCCCACCGACGCGTCCGGGACCGTGGCGGGGTTCGCCGCCGCCGACGGGGGCTGGCTGCCGCTGGCCTGCACCCTCAACTGCACGCTGGCCGTCGACAAGGTGGCCGCGCTCCTGCGGCTCGACCGGGAGGAGGTGGAGCCCGGCGGCTCCGTCGCCTTCCTCCCCTTCCTCGACGGTGAGCGCACTCCCAACCTGCCGTACGCCTCGGGGCTGCTGACCGGCCTGCGCCACGACACGTCCGCCGGACAGGTGCTCCAGGCCGCCTACGACGGGGCCGTCTTCGCGCTTCTCGCCGCCCTCGACCAGGTGCTCGCCGTGGACTCCGCCCCCTCCGACCAGCCCCTTCTCCTCATCGGCGGGGGCGCCCGCGGCGCGGCCTGGCTCGACACCGTCCGCCGCCTTTCGGGGCGGGCCGTTCAGGTGCCGCGTGCCGCGGAGCTGGTCGCACTGGGCGCCGCCGCGCAGGCCGCGGCTCTCCTCACCAAGGAGTCTCCCTCCGCCATCGCGCTCCGCTGGGGTACCGCGGCCGGGGCTCTCCACCCGCCCCTTCCCCGCGATGACGCTGCCCTCGCCCGCCTCTCCTCCGCCCTCCCCCTGGCGGCCGGCCACTGAACCCGCCCCCTCTCCGGGGCGGCACCCGTTTTTTCCCGCCCTCCCCCTACCTTCGGCGGGGGGACCCCCATGCCGTGCGGGTGCTTTCTTCGTCTGCGGGTGCCGCCTGTGCCCGGTCGGTCCCGGCCCGGGGCACCTCCTCGGGCGAGGAACCTGCGGCCACCTGCGCCTGGGCGGGCGGGCAGAGAACACGGCCGCGGCCCAGCCGCACATACTTGGGGGGATGGGATGGAGGACGGCGTGGGTAAGGGAATGGGCGCGCAAGCAGGCCTGAGGCGCCGCAACATGGCACTGGTCATGCGGGCCCTCGCCGCAGGCGAAAACGTCACGCGCGCCGCCGTCGCGGCAGAGGTCGGCCTGACGAGGGCGACCGTCTCGACGCTGGTGGACGAACTGCTGGCGGCCGGCCTGGTGGAAGAGCGCGGCGCGCAGCGCCCCGGCACCGTCGGCCGCCCCGGCACCGCCCTGGCCCTGAGCGAACGCGGCCCCGCCGGCCTCGGCGCCGAGGTCGGCGTCGACCACCTGGCCGCCTGCGTGGTGGACCTGCGCGGCACCGTCCGCTGCCACGCCGAGGCGAAGGCGGCGAACCGTGGCCGCCCGGCCGCCGAAGTGCTGGCGGAACTGGCCGAGTTGACGGCGAAGGTGACCAGGGAGGCGGCCGGGAGCGGCCTGCGTCCGGTCGCCACGACAGTGGCGGTCCCCGGCCTGGTCGGAAAGGACCGCGGCACGGTCCTGCGCGCCCCGAACCTGGGCTGGGAGGACGTGGCCGTCGCGGCCCCCCTCGGCGAGGGCACGGTCGTGGAGAACGAGGCGAATCTCGGCGCGCTCGCCGAACTGTGGCTCGGCGGCCACGAGAGGCTCGCGGACTTCGTGCACGTCTCCGCGGAGATCGGCATCGGCGCCGCCCTCGTCGTGGAGGGCCGCCTGTTCCGCGGCGCCCGCGGCTTCGCGGGCGAGCTGGGCCACGTACCGGTGCACCCGGACGGCCCCTTGTGCTCGTGCGGCGCGCACGGCTGCCTGGAGACGTACGCGGGCGAGGAGGCGCTGCTGCGGGCGGCGGGAGTGGGCGCGGGCGGCGGCCCGGCACTGCGGGCGGCGGCGGCCGACGGCGACCCGGCGGCGCTGAAGGCGCTGGAGGAGGCGGGCGCGGCGCTCGGCATCGCGCTGAGCGGCGCGGTGAACCTGCTGGACCCGCAGGCGGTGGTGGTCGGCGGCCCGCTGGCCGAACTGGCGCCGTGGCTGCTGCCGGGCGTCCGGCGGGAGCTGGCGGCCCGCGTCACCGACCGGCAGTGGCGCCCTGAGGACGTGGTCACGTCCAGGCTGGGCCGCGACGGGGTGCTGCGCGGCGCGGCGTACAGCTCCGTACGCACGGTGCTGGAGGACCCGGCGAGCTGGGCCCTCCAGCAGGAGGCGTGAAAGCCTTACGCCTGCGGAGCCGTCCACGCCGCCCAGGACAGGTTCCAGCCGTTGAGCCCGTTGTCCGGCTGGATCGTCTTGTCGGCGGAGTCCTTGACGATGACGATGTCACCGACCATGGAGTTGTTGTAGAACCAGGCGCCCGGGGTGTTGGGGTCCTTGCCGCCCTTGGTGTCGCTCAGACCCACGCAGCCGTGGCTGGTGTTGATGGCGCC
Source organism: Streptomyces sp. NPDC008139 (assembly GCF_042957025.1). Taxonomy (NCBI): domain Bacteria; kingdom Bacillati; phylum Actinomycetota; class Actinomycetes; order Kitasatosporales; family Streptomycetaceae; genus Streptomyces; species Streptomyces sp. NPDC008139. The sequence continues at coordinate 14,825 of NZ_JBIBHM010000013.1, read as the reverse complement.
GAAGATCGACTTGCTGCCCCAGTAGTTGCCGTGGATGAAGGTCCCGGAGTTGCTGAGCCGCATGGCGTGCGGGACGTCGGGGATGTCGTACTCGCCCTTGCCGTCGTTCTCGGTGAAGCCGACCGTCGCGCCGTTCATCCGCGTGGTCTGGTACTTCTCGGAGATGACCATCTGGCCGTTGTACGTGCTGTGGTCCGGGGCGCCCGCGGAGATCGGGATGGTCTTGAGGACCTTGCCGTCGCGGACGACGGTCATCTGGTGGGTCGCGGCGTCGACGGTGGAGACCTGGGAGCGGCCGACGGTGAAGTTCACCGTCTTGTTCTGGACGCCGTAGATGCCCGCGCCGCCCTTGACGCCGTCGAGCGTGAGCTTGAGGGAGACGTGCGAGCCCGCCTGCCAGTACTGCTGGGGGCGGAAGTCGAGCCGGGTGGAGCTGAACCAGTGGCCCTCGACCCGCTGGCCGCTGCTGGAGGTCACCGAGACCGCGGCCTCGACGGCGGCGCGGTTGGTGATCGCCTTGTCGAAGTTGATCGAGACCGGCATGCCGACGCCGACGGTGGAGCCGTCCTCCGGCGTGAAGTAGCCGATGAAGCTGCTGGCGGCGGAGACGGTCGAGAAGGTGCCGTTCGCCACGGCCGTACGGCCCTGGGAGTCGGTGGCGGCGGCCGATATCGCGTACTGCGTGCCGCGGGCCAGCGCGACGTCCGGGGTCCAGCTCGTGCGGTCGGCGGATATGGTGCCCGCGATCTTGTTGCCGGTGGCCTTGGACGTCATGGTGACCGAGGTCAGGGTGCCGCCCGCCACCGTGACCTTGGCGTCGTTATGGATGCTCGCGCCGGTGCTGCCGTCCTTGGGCGTGATGGTGATCTTCGCGTCGGACGCCTGCTTCGCCGCCGCGGCGTCCTCCTTGGACTGGGCGGCGGCCGACGGGGACTGGCCGCCCGACGGGGACGAGCTGGCAGAGCTGGTCGGTTTGTCGCCGCCCGCGGCCTTGTCGCCGCCTCCGCCGCCGCCGCACGCCGTGAGCGTGACGGCACCGCCGATCAGCACCGCGGCGGCCGCGAGTGTGCGGCGGCGGGTGAACGGCGAGCGCTTGGCGGGGGCAGGTGCGTTGTCGGGCGGCGTCACGCGTGTCTCCAATGGGCTGGGGTCGCTCGCGGGTGATTGACGAGCTTCGTCCAGCTGCCATGAAAACAGGCCGACACCGGTATCCGTGCCCCGAGTGCCGGAATTGTGGGGTAACGCACGCGGGCCGCGTCCGGCCGCACGGGACGGGAGGCGGTGCGTTCGCGCAGCTGGGAGGGGTTGTCCGGGCCCCGCCTCCGGGCCGGTCGACGCGGAGCGTCCGGCTCCGCTTCCGGCGCCGCCGGCCCCCCGCCTAGTCCTCGGCGTCCCCGTCCGCGTCCTCCTCATCGAGGTCCCACTCGTCGGAGTCCGGGTCGTACTCGGTGTGCGCGCACGACCACGACGCCTGGACGAGGTCGACGCCCGGCACGGCCGAGAGCAGGTCGGCCGGGTCGACGAGGTACGCCAGCGCCTCCGACTCGTCCTTGCCGACGGCGTCGCGGGCGTGCAGCCGTTCCTGCGGCGGCATGAACTCGTCGGCGCCGATGTGGTCCAGGGCCGCGCCGCGCAGCTCGTCGGGCCCGGAGACCTCCAGGACGAGTTCCACCTGGAGTCGTACGTACCGCGGGCCGCTCTCACCGCGGGGAATCTCAGTAGTGCTCATGCCACGGAGCGTAAGCGCCTTCGCTGCGGCTTCCCACGAGCCACACCAAGTCACTACCATCTGCCCCTACGGTCAATTCGCCGCACCAGCTGGGGGATCCGTTGACCTCGCCCCGTCCCTATGTCGCCGCAGCAGCCGCCGCCGCGCTCGCGGCGCTGTTCTTCGTCCCGTCCGCGAGCGCGAGTCCCGACGACGCCGCGACCTCCGCGCACACGAAGACCGCGGCCCACACCAGTACGACAAGCACGGCCAGTACGGCCACCACGCGCTCCGCCGCGGAGCAGATCGGCCTCGCCGACACCGGCAGCATCGACACCAAGCCGTACCTCATCGGCGGTGCCGCATTCCTGGTGGCGGGCGCGGGGCTGATCGTCAACGCCGGCCGCCGCACCCGCCAGAGCTTCTGACGGGGTCGCTCACACGGTCGCCGTTCCGCTCACGGAATCACGCGAGCGGGCCGGTGACCGACTCCGCCGCGCGCGCCAGCTCTCCGGCCCGTACGAAGCGGTAGGCCGCCTCCAGGTCCGGTGACAGGAAGCGGTCGGGACCCGCGCCCAGCACGCCCGCGGCGCGTACCGCCGCCAGGACCGCGGCCGAAGCTGGCGCCGGGCGCTGCTCGCCCGTCATGGTCCTGATCTCCAGCGCGCGGGTGGCCGCGTACATCTCGACGGCGATGATCCGGGTGAGATTGTCGACGGCCGTACGGAGCTTGCGCGCCGCCGACCAGCCCATGGAGACGTGGTCCTCCTGCATCGCGGAGGACGGGATCGAGTCCACCGACGCGGGCACCGCGAGCCGCTTCATGTCGCTGACCAGCGCGGCCTGCGTGTACTGGGCGATCATCAGACCGGAGTCGAGGCCGGGGTCGTCGGCCAGGAACGGCGGCAGGCCGTGCGAGCGGTTCTTGTCCAGCAGCCGGTCGGTGCGGCGCTCCGCGATGGAGCCGAGGTCGGCGGCGGCGATGGCGAGGAAGTCCAGGACGTACGCGACCGGCGCGCCGTGGAAGTTGCCGTTGGATTCGACCCGGCCTCCCCCAGAGCCTTCGGCCTGGGAGGTATCCCCGACAAGAACCACCGGATTGTCGACGGCGGCGGCCAGTTCGCGCTCGGCGACCAGGCGGGCGTGCGCGAGGGTGTCGCGGCCCGCGCCCGCGACCTGCGGGGCGCAGCGGACGGAGTACGCGTCCTGCACGCGGGGCGCGTCGTCCTGGTGGTGGCCGGTGAGCCCGGAACCCTCCAGCACCCGGCGCATGTTCTCGGCGCTGGCCGCCTGACCGGGGTGCGGGCGGATCGCGTGCAGCTCGGGGGCGAGGACCTTATCGGTGCCGAGCAGGGCCTCCAGGGTCAGCGCGGCGGTGATGTCGGCCGCGGTGAAGAGCCGGGCCAGGTCGGCGCAGGCCATCACCAGCATGCCGAGCATGCCGTCGGTGCCGTTGATGAGGGCCAGGCCCTCCTTCTCCCGCAGGACGACCGGCTCGATGCCGTGCTCCGCGAGGAGTTCCGCGGCGGGGCGCACCGTGCCGTCCGGGCCCTCCGCCTCGCCCTCGCCCATCAGCACCTGCGCGCAGTGCGCCAGCGGGGCGAGGTCGCCCGAGCAGCCGAGCGAGCCGTATTCGTGGACGACGGGCGTGATCCCGGCGTTCAGCAGCGCCGCCATCGTCTGCGCGACCACCGGGCGCACCCCGGTACGGCCGGACGCCAGCGTCTTCAGCCGCAGGAACATCAGCCCGCGGACCACCTCGCGCTCCACCGCCGGGCCCATCCCCGCCGCGTGCGACCGTACGAGGCTGCGCTGCAACTGGGCCCGCAGCTCCGGGCTGATGTGCCGGACCGCCAGGGCCCCGAAGCCCGTCGACACCCCGTAGACCGGCTCGGGCTTCGCCGCCAGCGCCTCGATCACCTCACGCGCCCTGGCGATCCCCGCCACCGCTTCCGGCGCCAGCTCCACCCGCGCGCCGTCGCGCGCCACGGCGAGTACGTCGTCGGCGGGGGCGCCGTGCGCACCGATGACCACGTTATGCATATTCATATTCACGCACCCTAAGCACTGAAAGCCGCCCTGTCACTCCCCCCTGCGACCAGCACTCTCCGGCCCCGCCCCGCGAGTCCCGGCCGGACGGGACGTCGCGGACACGCCCTAAGGACGGTTGCCTCGGATGCGGCGGCGCTCGCCCTCGCGGGCCGGCGGCGAGTCGGCGAGCCGGACGACGGGGTCCTCGGGCCCGGCGCGCCCCGCGACGACGGGGTGCGCAGCGCGCAGCGCCTTGGCCTGGTACTGCGCCGCGTCGGCCAGCCGGAACAGCCGCCGCGCCGAGCGCACGGGCCCGATCGGATCGCCGGTGGACGCCACGCCGCAGGCCACGCCCTCGCCGACTTCGAGCTGTGCGGCCCGCCCGCACAGCTCGTCGGCCGCCGCGACCACCTCGTCCGGCCCCTGCCCGACGGCCACGACGCAGAATTCGTCACCGCCGAGGCGGGCGGCCAGGCTGCCGGGGAGCATGGCGCCGCACAGCGAGAGCAGCGAGCCGAATCGTTCCAGCAGCCGGTCGCCGACGGCGTGCCCGAGGCGGTCGTTGACCTTCTTCAGACCGTTGAGGTCGCACACCACGAGGCTGACCACGGCCCCGTCCGCCCGGTGCCGTTCCAGCGCCTCGTCGAGACGTACGTCCACGGCCCGGCGGTTGCCGAGCCCGGTCAGCGGGTCGGTGAAGGCCAGCCGCTGCACCTCGGCGAGCCGTTCGGTCTGGGCGATCCCGGACGCGATGACGGCGGCCAGCACCGTCGCGAAGTCGGCGTCCCCGCGGTCGAAGCCGGACACCCCGGCGCGCCTGGCCACGTACAGCTCGCCCCACGCCCTGCCGTGCAGCACGATCGGCGCGACCACGCAGGAGCCGCGTCCGCGCCGCCGCAGCGCCGCGGCCCGGCCCCAACTGCTGCCGCCGGGCGACGCGCCGGTTCCTTCGGCGGTCTCGACCCAGGCGTGCGGCTCGCCACCGCGCGCCCACTCACCGTGCAGGAACTCCACGATCTCCGGGAAGTCGTGCACCGAGTACGACTCGTCGTCCGGCTCCGGCTTCTCACCGGGCGCCAGCTCCCCGTCGTTGACCAGGACCCGCAGCCGCCCGGTCTCCCGCTCCCACGTCGAGATCGCCGCGAAGGACGCGTCCATCGCGAGCCGCGCCCGCCGCGCCCCGGCCCGTACCGCGGCCAGCGGCGTCTGTTCGGTCGCCAGTGCCTGTGCCAGCTCGACGACCGCTCGAAGCCGGAGATCGGCCGTCCCGTCCACCATCTGTCCAGGCTAGGGAGGTTTGCCCGGTTTGGAGCGCTGGCTGCGCCGAACGGAGCCCGTTCGGCGCTGCGCCCGCCCGTCGGCGACTACGCACAGTGGCCGCGCACGGCGATCACGCGCCGGGCCACCGCGGGGGCCGCTTGTCGTTGAAGGCGGCCACGCCTTCCGCGCGGTCGGCGGAGAAGGCGGTGGCGCGCCAGGCGGCGTCCTCGATCTCCAGCCCGGCGCGCAGGTCGAGGCCCTGGCCCAGGCGCAGCGCGCGCTTGGCCGAGCGCAGGCCGACCGGCGAATTCGCGGCGATCCGGTCGGCCAGCGCCAGCGCCTCGGCGCGGGCGTCGTTCCCGGCCGCGAGCTGGTCCACCAGGCCGAGAGCGAGCGCCTCGGCGGCCGGTACGCGGCGGGCGGTGAAGACCAGTTCCGCCGCGCGGGCGGCGCCGACCCTGCGGGGCAGCAGTTGGGTACCGCCGCCGCCCGGGATGACGCCGACCGAGACCTCGGGCAGGCCGACGACGGCCGTCTCGTCGGCCACGATCACGTCACAGGCGAGCGCCAGCTCGAAGCCGCCGCCGAGCGCGTAGCCGTGCACCGCCGCGACGGCGGGCATCGGCAGCTCCAGGACCCCGGTGTACGCGGCCCTGGTGTGCGGGCGCTGACGTACGAGGTCGGCGTCCGTGAACGCGTTGCGCTCCTTGAGGTCGGCGCCCACGCAGAACGCCTTGTCGTGGGTGGACGTCAGGACCGTGACGCTGACGCCGGAGTCGGCCGCCAGCGCCGCGCAGGCGTCGCCGATCGCGACGGCCATCCGCGTGGAGACGGCATTCATCGCCTTCGGCCGGTCGAGCACCAATTCCGCGACGCGGTCGCCGTGCCTGCGGACCGCCACCCACTCCCCGAACCGCCGTTCCGCCGTCCCCTGCGCTTCCATTCGCCCGCCCTCCGGTTAACGACCGTGAACCCCCATCCTGCCATCCCCCTCCCCGCGGGGGACGGCACGGTCGCACAGGTCCGGACGGCGCTCGCACCGCACAGGTCCGGACGGCGCTCGCCTTACGTCGGATTCATACGGTCATACGGTGGACGGTCGCGAATCCCCCGGCCAGCAGCACGGCGACGACGGCCGCGAGGACCCCGGTGACCCCCAGGGCGGTGAGCCCGGCGAAGAAGTGGCCTATGCCCTTCCAGCCGTGCGCCCATGTGGCGATCAGCGCCACCAGGGCCAGCACCCCGAGCTGCGCCCCGCCGAAGGCCGTGGCGCCGGGCAACCCGGCGCGGCGGAAGACCAGGCCGTACCACATCCCGTAGACGAACAGCAGGAAGAAGGCAACGGCGGCGGTGAGCCACGAGACGTACCAGGCGCCGTCCAGCAGGAACGGGACGCGGAAGTAGGCCATGCGCATGCCCCAGCCGCCGGTCGCGCGTTCGAGGACCTGGCCGACAGCGACGACCAGCCCGAAGGTCACGGCGAGGGCCCCGGCCAGCGCGGTGACGCCGCGCAGGTAGGTGCGTCTGCTGACGCCGAGGGTGAGGGCGAACGGCAGCGCGCGGGCGACGGTCTGGAGGCCCACGGCGAACATCACGAGGAAGGCCGCGGCCAGGCCGCCGACCCAGCGGTGGTCGGCGTGGGCCGCCGGGGTGAGCCGCAGGATCACCACGTCCAGGACGAAGCCGAAGGCGGCCCACTCCCAGGGCAGGACGAGGTAGGTGAAGCGGTCCAGCAGCAGATATCGGACGACGGAGAGGACCGGGGTGGGACGCATCAGGATGCCCTCGCAGTCGTGAGGCCGGACGGGGCGTGGGGTCCGGCGTCGGGCGCGCCGTGACGCTCGGCCGCGTGGACCGCGAGCTGCTGGAGGGTGCACTCCTCCAGGCGCAGGCGCAGGTGTGCGGCCAGTTCGCGGTCGCGGTCGTCCAGGCGGCCGACCATCACCGCCCTGGTCTGCGCGCCCATCGTGCGGCGGCTCAGCGTCGCACGGGCGGCGATGAAGCGGTCCACGGCGGTGACCGGGCCGGTGACGGTCGTGGCGGTGCCGCGCAGTTCCTCGGTCGGCGCGTCGAGGACCAGCCGGCCGCGATCCAGGACCAGGACGCGGTCGAGGAGTTCGGCGGCCTCGTCGATGAGGTGGGTCGAGAGCATGATGCACCGGGGGTGAGCGGCGTAGTCGGCGAGGAGTTGGTCGTAGAAGAGCGAGCGGGCGACCGCGTCGAGACCCGCGTACGGCTCGTCGAACAGCGTGAGTTCGGCGCGGGCGGCCAGCCCGACGATGATGCCGAGGGCGGTCCGCATGCCGCGCGAGAGCTTCTTGATCGGCCGGGTCGGCGGCAGCTCGTACGCGTCCAGCAGCGTGCCCGCCAGCTCCTTGTCCCAGTTCGGGTAGAGCAGTGAGGCCGCCGCGACGGCGTGCCGCACCTTCAGGTCGGGGTACGTCTGGTCCTCGCGGACGAGGATCATCCGGCGCAGCACCGCGTCGTTCTCCCACGGCCGGGCGCCGAAGGCGTGCACGGTCCCGGAGGTGGCGATCTCCTGGCCCGCCAGGATGCGCAGCAGCGTCGTCTTCCCCGCGCCGTTGCGGCCCACCAGTCCGGCGATGCACGGCGTGTCCAGCTCGAAGCTGACGTCGGTGAGCGCCTGGTGGTCGCGGAAGCCGCGTCCGACGCCGGTCAGCGAGACGACCGGGCTCATACGTCGCCCCCGCCCGTCGCCGCCGTGGTCGTGGTGGCGGTCGTGGTACCAGGCAAGGCGGTCGTGGCGGCCGGTGTTCCGGCGGACGGCGTGGAGTGCGGCGCGGAGGCGCCCGCCGCCTGCGACGTCACCGCGACCGAGGCCAGCTCGTCGCGCACCAGGCCGAGCAGTTCGTCCTGCCCGATCCCGAGCCGCGCCGCCTCGACCGCCAGCGGCCGGACGTACCGGTCCGCGAAGCGCCGCCGCCTGCCCCGCACCAGCCGGTCCCGCGCGCCCTGTGCGACGAACATGCCGACGCCGCGCCGCTTCTCCACCAGATCCTCGTCCGACAGGACGGTGAGCGCGCGGGCCGCGGTGGCCGGGTTGACCCGGTAGAAGACCGCGAGCTCGTTGCTCGACGCGACGCGTTCGCCCTCGCCCACCGTCCCGTCGGCGATCTGGTTCGCCAGCTCGGCCGCGATCTGGGCGAAGATCGGCCCGCCCTCTTCCAGGAGTGACATCCTGCCTCCGTTGCTCTGGTGGTTCCCTACTGTACTAAGGAACCAATGGGGCGGGCAAGGGGGCACGCCAAATGAGGCGGAGGGATGTCGGGTGACCCGGCGGAAGCGGGTTACGGCGTCAGGGACGCGGCGCGCGGGCAGGCCGCGGCGCGCGCCCGTGGCGCGGGCGGGGCGGAGCGGACCTCAGTCCCGGCGGGAGAGCAGCCAGGGCTCGACGATGCCGAGGCCACGCACGGGGCGGCGCCACATCGGCTGGAGGGCGAAGCGGTACTTCTCCGCCTCGGTGGCGTCCACGTCCGCCTCGGACAGCGGCGCGTCACCGGCCTCGCCCAGCGCCTCGGCGAAGTCGCCGTCGACGAGGACGGCGTCGCGCGGCGCTATCGAGGTGAGCCGGGAGGCGAGGTTCACGGTGGTGCCGAAGACGTCGCCCATGCGGGTGGTGACGGTGCCGAAGGCCATGCCGACGCGCAGGGCGGGCATGCTGTCGTCGCCGGTCATGGTCTCGATGAGGCGTATGCCGATCTCGGCGGCGGTGCCGGGGTCGTCGGCGACGAAGAGGACTTCGTCGCCGAGGGTCTTGATCAGCCGTCCGCCGTACGCGGCGACCTGGTCGGCGGCCGTGGTCTCGAACGCCTCGACCAGCTCGCCCAGTTCCTCCTCCTCCAGGCGCCGGGTGAGCCGGGTGAAGCCGACGAGGTCGGCGAAGCCGACGGCCAGCCGCCGGTCGACGGCCTCCTCGTCGTCGGACTGCACGACCCGGCTGGTGGCGGCGGCGACCTGGCGGCGCCAGACGTAGATGAGGAACTCCTCCAGTTCCGGCAGGAGGAGTTCGACCAGCGGGTACGCGACTTCCGCGCGGGTCATCCCCGGCTCGGGCGGCTCGGTGAGACCTTCGAGGAAGGAGTCGGTCTGCCAGTCGGCGAGCCGGGCCGTGGTCTGGCCGGTGGAGCGGGCGACCTGGATGGCCATCGACTCGCTGAGCAGCCCCGCCTCGACCAGACCGGCCAGCCGCCGCAGGGCGAGGACGTCCGCCTCGGTGAGCGCGCGCGCCTGGCCGATGTCGGCGAAGCCCATGGCCCGCCAGAAGCGGGAGGCCAGGTCCATGGAGACGCCCGCGGTGCGGGCGGCCTGGAAGGGGGTGTAGCGGCGGGGCGCGCCGAGGATGAGCTGTTCCAGGCGCAGCGCCAGCGGGTGCTCCCCCGACTCGCCCGACTCGTCGGGATCGACCAGGTCCACTGGATCGGCCGGGTCAGCCGGATCGGCCGGATCAGCCGGATCTGACGCGTCCGTGCCGTCGACGGAATCGGCCGGATCCGGCGCGTCCACGGGGTCGGGTACGTCCGCGGCGTCCGGTGCGATCGGAGGGTCGGCGGGATCGACGCCGTCCGGCTCCGGGGCGGCACCCGGATCCGAGTCGTGCGGCTCGTCTGGCGGGGTGCCCGCGTTCTCCACGCTCACCGCCCAGCCCTTGAGGAATCCCTGCGCACAGCCCTTCCGATCATCGAGACGACGCAGCCCCTCAACGATACGGCAGGTGTGCCGTGGCTCACTCTCACCAGGGCGCCCGTGAGACACCCGTGACGCGCAACGGAACGGCGCGGAAGCCGGTCTCCGCGACGGCGTCCCGCCGCGTCAGCGCGCGGGCCTGAGGTGGACGACGTCGCCCGCGGCGACCGGCTGCTCGGCGCCGTCCGGGGTGGCGATCACCAGGCGGCCGTCGCCGTCGATCCCGACCGCGGTACCGGCCAGCTCCTTGTCGCCCGGCAGCTCCGCGCGGACCTCCCGGCCCAGGGTGGCGCAGCCCGCCGCGTAGGTCTGCTGGAGCCGGGACGCGGCGGGGTCGCCGTCCTCCGCGCGCCAGGCGCCGTACCAGTCGGCCAGCGAGCGCAGGACCGCCCGCAGCAGCGGGTCGCGGTCGGTGCCCTTGGCCCCGGCCAGGGCGAGGGACGCGGCGGTGGGGACGGGCAGCTCGGCGGCGCGCAGCGACACATTGAGTCCGATGCCGATGACTACGCCGTCGTCACCCGCGCGCTCGGCGAGGATGCCGCCCGTCTTGCGTTCCTCGCCGTCCACGGTGACCAGCAGGTCGTTGGGCCACTTGAGTGCCGTGTCGACGCCCGCGGACCGCGACAGGGCGGTGGCGGTGGCGACCCCGGCGAGCAGCGGCAGCCAGCCCCAGCGGTGCACCGGCACCGGGCCGTGCGCCGGGAGCGGCGTGCCGTCGGGCGCGGTACGGGCGGCCATGGCGCCACCCGGTCGGAGCAGTACCGAGAAGAAGAGCCCGGAGCGCGGCGGCGCCGACCAGCGGCGGTCCAGCCGTCCGCGGCCCGCGGTCTGCTCCTCGGCCACGAGGACCGCCCCCTCGGGGGCGCCCCGCGCGGCGCGGGCGGCCAGGTCGCTGTTGGTGGAGCCGGTGGCGTCCACCACGTCCAGCGCGGTCCACAGCGCGTCGGGGGTGACCACGGCGCGCCGCAGGGCGGCGGCGTTGAGCGGCGGTCGTTCCAGGTCGGACCAGCGGCTGGGCGTCATGTCCTCACCCTATGAGGCGGGTACCGGAGTGTGTCCAACGCCGCACTGCTCGTACCCCAGAGTCGCCACTACGCTACGGAACAGCGTTACCGGCCAGTCAGCAAGTCCCGCCGAGAGCAGGAGAGCCGCCTCCATGTCCGAGCAGGAACACGACATCCACACCACCGCGGGCAAGCTCGCGGACCTGCGCCGCCGTATCGAGGAGGCGACGCACGCGGGCTCCGGGCGCGCGGTGGACAAGCAGCACGCCAAGGGCAAGGGCACGGCCCGCGAGCGGATCGAACTGCTCCTGGACAAGGGGTCGTTCACCGAGCTGGACGAGCTGGCGCGGCACCGCTCGACCAACTTCGGCCTGGAGAGCAACCGGCCGTACGGCGACGGTGTCGTCACCGGCTACGGCACGGTCGAGGGCCGCCCGGTCGCGGTGTTCTCGCAGGACTTCACGGTCTTCGGCGGCGCGCTCGGCGAGGTCTACGGCGAGAAGATCGTCAAGGTGATGGACTTCGCGCTGAAGACCGGCTGCCCGGTGATCGGCATCAACGACTCCGGTGGCGCCCGCATCCAGGAGGGCGTCACCTCGCTCGGCATGTACGGCGAGATCTTCCGCCGCAACACCCACGCCTCCGGGGTGATCCCGCAGATCAGCCTGATCATGGGCCCGTGCGCGGGCGGCGCGGTGTACTCCCCCGCGATCACCGACTTCGTGGTGATGGTCGACCAGACCTCGCACATGTTCATCACGGGTCCCGATGTGATCAAGACCGTGACCGGCGAGGACGTCGGCATGGAGGAGCTGGGCGGCGCCCGTACCCACAACTCGACGTCGGGGAACGCGCATCACCTGGCCGGTGATGAGAAGGACGCCTTCGAGTACGTCAAGGCGCTGCTGTCGTACCTGCCGAGCAACAACCTCCAGGAGGCGCCGTCCTTCGCCGCCGAGACGGATCTGGCGGTCACGGACGAGGACCTCGAACTGGACACGCTGATCCCGGACTCGGCGAATCAGCCGTACGACATGCACAAGGTGATCGAGCACGTCCTGGACGACGGCGAATTCCTGGAGACCCAGGCGCTGTTCGCGCCGAACATCCTCACCGGTCTCGGCCGTATCGAAGGCCGTCCCGTGGGTGTGGTCGCCAACCAGCCGCTCCAATTCGCGGGCTGTCTCGACATCAACGCCTCCGAGAAGGCGGCGCGTTTCGTGCGGACCTGCGACAGCTTCAACATCCCCGTGGTCACTTTCGTCGACGTTCCCGGTTTTCTCCCCGGCACCAGTCAGGAGTGGGACGGCATCATCCGCCGCGGTGCCAAATTGATCTACGCGTACGCCGAGGCCACAGTTCCGCTGATCACGATCATCACTCGAAAGGCGTACGGCGGCGCGTACGACGTGATGGGCTCCAAGCACCTGGGCGCGGACCTGAACCTGGCCTGGCCCACGGCCCAGATCGCGGTGATGGGCGCGCAGGGTGCCGTCAACATCCTGCACCGCCGCACGCTGGCGGAAGCGGCCACCCCCGAGGAGGCGGAGGAGCTGCGGGCGCGGCTCATCGCGGACTACGAGGACACGCTGCTGAATCCGTACATCGCCGCGGAGCGCGGCTACGTGGACGCGGTCATCGCGCCCTCCCAGACCCGCGCGCAGCTCGTGAAGGCGCTGCGGACGCTGCGCAACAAGCGGGAGAGCCTGCCGCCGAAGAAGCACGGCAACATCCCGCTGTAGACGGACCGCGCGGGGCCCGGGGTCGAGGACCCGCGGGACCCGCCGGGCAGGGACCCGCGAGCCGAGGAGGAGAGCGCTCATGGTGATCAAGGTGGAGCGGGGCAGCCCGACCCCCGAGGAACTGGCGGCCGTCGTCGCCCTCGTCCAGGCGCGGGCCGCGGCGGCCGGGAAGAGCGCCGACGGCCCGGCCCCGCTGGACGGCTGGGCCGATCCGGCCCGCAATGTGCCGCGCGGCGTACCGGCGCCGGGACCCGGCGCGTGGCGGGCGTCGGCCTGGCCCGCGTGAGCGGAATGCCGGATCGGCGGCGGATGTCACACCAGTAACAGGGTGATCCTGAGTATCCGTACTCAGGCGCTCCGGTTCGCCGGGGCGCAACCCTGGAGACATGTTGTGGTCGGACCCGCGGGACGAACCGCCGGAGGAGATGCGCAAGGCGCAGGCGATGCTGCGCCGCGCGATGCTGGTGATCGCGCTGGCAGCCGCCGTGGTCATGCTGGTGGCGACCTGGAGGTCGTGAACCCGCGCGTTCCGGCCAGGACCGGCGCGGAGAACGGCCCGCGCTGGCCAGGACCGGCCCGGCGGACGGCACCGGCGCCGGCTCCGGCAGCCGCCCCGGACGCGGCCGTGAACCCGCGTCCTGAACCGGCGTCCCCCGTACGGGTGTCGGTGCCTACGATGGGCCGATGAGCAGCTCCAGAACCCTTGTCCTCGCGTCCGCCTCACCTGCCCGGCTCGGGCTGCTGAAACAGGCGGGCCTCGACCCGCGCGTGATCGTCAGCGGTGTCGACGAGGACGCGATCACGGCCGCCACGCCCGCCGAACTGGCCCGCGTACTGGCCGAGGCGAAGGCCAACGCGGTGGCCGGGAGCGGCGCGCTCGACGGCGGCGAGCTGGTGATCGGCTGCGACTCCGTACTCGAACTCGACGGCCAGGCGCTGGGCAAGCCCGCGGACGCGGCCGAGGCGGTGGCGCGCTGGCAGGCGATGCGCGGGCGCAGCGGGGTGCTGCGGACCGGGCACTGCGTGATCGACACCGCGAGCGGCAAGCAGGTCGCCGAGACCGCGTCCACGACCGTACGGTTCGGGACGCCGGACGACGACGAGGTCGCCGCGTATGTGGCGAGCGGTGAACCGCTGTACGTGGCGGGCGCGTTCACCCTCGACGGCCGCTCCGCGCCCTTCGTGGAGGGCATCGAAGGCGACGCGGGCAATGTGATCGGCCTGTCCCTGCCGCTGCTGCGGCGGCTGCTGGCCGAGCTGGGGGTACGGATCACCGATCTGTGGGTCTGAGCCGCCGTCAGCGGGCGCGGGAGGCGGGGCCGGTTCCGGGGGCCGGGTCCGGGGTCGGGTCCGGGGTCGGGTCCGGGTCGCTCAGGCCGTGGCGGGCGGCGGGAGTTCGCCGCCGTTGCCGTTCGCGGTCCCGCTCTCGGCGGCCTCCCGCGGCCGGTCCTCGGGCGCGTACATCAGCAGCGTGGCGACGAGGCCGCCCAGTATCACCATCATCAGCACGAACGCGTACCAGCCGATCAGGCCCACGACCAGCGCGCCGACCACGCCGTGCACCACCGCGCAGACGATGAGCACGATCCTGGCGACCCGGCCGGTCATCTCGTCGCGGCGCACTATCCGCACGACGAGCACCGCGCACAGGATGAGGAAGAGGCCGAACAACGCGCCGCCCACCCACGATCCGATGGCCATGGCGTCGGAGTCGAGACCGGCGAGCGACATGGACTGATGGCGTACGGCGAGGCCGAGTATCCAGTTCACGAAGGCGATGGTGAGGGCTTCGAGAACAAGGACCACGGCGGTGCCGACGGCTATACCTCTGCGCACACTGTCCCCTTCGGCCGTCGTCCGGGGCCCAGTTACCGCTGGTACCCCCGCCTGTCGCAGGCTACTCACCGGTACAACCGGCGGCAAGGGGTCTGGCCACGCCGGTCGTTCCACCCGTACGGGGAGTCCGGCGCGCGCGATCCGGAACGTCACCCCACTCGTTCGGGGACACCGGCGGCCGGTCGGGAAACACCGACGGCAAAGATTCCGCTCGCTATTCGTAGGGTTTCCACAAAAGAACGTCAGGTCTCTTCGCAGACTTACAGGGAGATCTCCCCCACACCGATGAGTGCGGGACATCGGCGCGAGCGGGGCCGTACCGTGGACTGAGCAGGCGTTCACGGGTTCTTCAGGCCCATGGATCACCCTCCGTGTGGGGAAGCTCACGTGCAGGGGTGCCTCGGCACCAAGTGTGGCCAGTACCTAAACTCGGCTTGTTTCAAGGAGGGAGCCATCGTGCGCAAGGTGCTCATCGCGAACCGCGGTGAAATTGCTGTCCGCGTTGCCCGTGCCTGCCGGGATGCGGGGATCGCGAGTGTG
>NZ_JBIBHM010000012.1:0-294111 GCF_042957025.1 Streptomyces sp. NPDC008139 | reverse complement strand
AACCCGGGGGCGTGAGTGTTGGCCGGGTTGTTAAAAAACCCCCGCCCGCCGCGGGCGGCCACCAAACCCCGGGGGGGGGGGGTCCCTCTAATCCCCCCCCCCCCGGCCCCACCTTTTGCGCGTCCCGTCGCGCCCCCTGTGGCGCTGATTCCCGGTGGTGATCGGAAAATGGCTGAAAAGGGGCAGGAACGTTTTGGCGCTTGGGGGGACTGGGGGGTGGAGGGGGGAGGGGAGTGAGGGTGGGGGAAAGGTGGGGGATGGGGGGTTTGTCGACAGATCGTCACGCTTGCGGGGGAAAAGAGGGGGAGGGGCGGGTTCGGGAGGGGTGGGGTGGGCAACTCTGGTCTCGGCGACGTCGCTCGAAGAAGCAAGACGGCACCGCGGTCGGCCAACCGCGGTGCTCCGGATCGGACCGGGCTTCCACAAGTCCGGACAGTTCAACTAGTCCCGCAACATGTCCCCCTTGGAGGGAACACCATGGCAAGCATCCGTACCGTCCGTGCCCTGGCCGTCGTTGCCGCACTGCCGTTGGCGGCCGTGCTGTTCGCCGGCACGGCCTCGGCAGACGACGGCGCGTTCGCGGGTGGCCACTCGAATGCGACGGTGGTGAGCAACTCCGGCGGCAACGTGGGGGGTGGCAACTTCGGCAATGTGACGACGACGCAGCAGGCGGCCACCGGGGCCGGGGCGTCGAACCAGAACAACACGGCGAGCGTGGCCGGTTCCGGCTTCACCGCCATCCACCAGGACAACGTCAGCATCCACTTCTCGCAGCTCTGGTGACCCGCGCCGCGGGTTCGGCGGCGGCGTGAGGGGGCGCCCCGCCACTCGTGACCGGTGACGCGTACGCGCGGCGGCACGCCATGTGCCGCCGCGCGCACGCGTTCCACGGCAGGATGATCGAAGCGGGGAACGGCAAGGACGGTGAACGGTGGGCAGGAGCACGGCGGACGGCGTGACGCTGCTGGTGGTGGGGTCGGCCAACGCGGACCTGGTGGTCAGGGTCGACCGCCATCCCGCGCCCGGCGAGACGGTGCTCGGTACGTCGGGCGTGGCCGTGCACGCGGGCGGCAAGGGGGCCAACCAGGCCGTCGCCGCAGGCCGGTTGGGTGCGCGGGTGGGTTTCTGCGGGCGGGTCGGGGCGGACGCGTACGGGGAACGGCTCACTGCCGAACTACGGTCCGCCGCCGTGGACACGACCGCGCTCGGCACCGAGAAGACGGTGCCCACCGGCATCGCGCTCATCACGGTCGCGGCCGACGGCGAGAACGCGATCGTGGTCGTACCGGGCGCCAACACCGCGCTCACGGCGGCCGAAGTGACCGCCGCAGTCGGGCCAGCCGTGCGCGTGGTGTCCGCGCAGTGCGAGGTCCCGATGGACGCGGTACGGGCCGCCGCCCGCGCGGCCGAGCGGCACGGCGCCCGCCTGGTGCTCAACCCCTCACCGCCCGAAGCCGTCAGGGACGACCCCGATTCGGGTCAACTCCTCGCCTGCGCAGACCCGTTGGTGGTCAACGAGCACGAGATGCGCGTCCTGCTCGGCGCTGCCTCCGCCGCGGAGGCCGACCCGCGTGACCTGCTCCGGCTTGGTGTCCGGTCCGCCGTCGTGACCTTGGGCGGCGCGGGCGTGACCGTCGTCGAGCGCGAGGACGTAAGCGGCGGCGTACGCGAAGACGTAAGGGGGGACGTACCTGCGGGCGTACGCGAGGACGTACGCGCGGACGCGGAGCCACCTCGGGGGCGTACGACGCGACTGCCCGCCGTCCCGGTCGAGGTGGTCGACACGACCGGTGCGGGTGACGCCTTCACCGGGGCGCTGGCCTGGCGGCTGGCGGAGGGGGACGGGCTGGTCGAGGCGGCGGGCTGGGCGGTACGCGTCGGGGCGGCGGCGGTCGGCGAATCCGGTGCCCAGCTTTCGTCCACAGCCTGTGGAAAACTTCTGGCCGAGAGCGAGGGAGATCGCGGGCCGGACGGGAAACCCGCACAGGAGTCCGCCCCCGCCGCTGTCCCCGATCCCGCCCCCGCGTCCGGGCCCGCCCCCGGGCCCGCCCCCGGGCCCGCCCCCGCTCCCGGCGCGGAAGAGCCCCCGGCCTGAACCCGTCACCCCCGCACGCCCATTGACAACAACCGCCCTCCCAACCGAATCTGACGGACAGTCAGATTGTCGAGGGAGGGTGGCGCCGCCATGGGTAGATCGGACGGAACGGCAGAAAACGACCCGCTCCACGCCGAGTTGCGCCGCTACGAAGGCACCCCGGCCGCCACGGGCGGCATCGGCAAGGACCCCGTCAACGCCCCGATGATCCGCCACTGGTGCGAAGTCCTCGGCCACCCCGTACCCCCCGACGGCGCCGCGCCCGCCACCATGCTCCAGGTGTGGACGATGGGCGGGCTGTCCGGTCACGAAGGACGCACTCCCGGCTACGACGACCTGCTCGGACGGCTGGACGAGGCCGGTTACGCGGCCGTCGTCGCGACCGACTGCGAGCAGGAGTACATGACGCCGCTGCGGCCGGGCCAGCTCGTCACCTTCGACGCGGTCGTCGAATCCGTCTCGCCGCGCAAGTCCACCAAGCTCGGGGCCGGTTACTTCGTCACCACCCGCACCGAGATCCGCGCCGACGGCGTACTCGCGGGCACCCACCGCTTCCGCATCCTCAAGTACGCACCCGCACGGGCCACTTCGGCTCGGGACCCGGCTCCCGCCCCCGCGCGTACGAAGTCCGCGACCCGCCCCCGCCCGGTCGTCAACCGTGACAACGTCCGCTACTGGCAAGCCATCCGCGAGGACCGCCGACTCCTCATCCAGCGCTGCACCGCCTGCGGCACCCTGCGTCTGCCGTGGCTCCCCGGCTGCAACGCCTGCGGCTCCCCCGACTGGGACACCGTCCCCGCCTCCGGCACCGGCACCGTCTTCTCGTACGTGGTGATGCACCACCCGCCGTTCCCGGCCTTCGATCCGCCGTACGCGGTCGCGCTCGTCGAACTGGCCGAGGGCGTACGGCTGTTGGGGAACGTCATCGGCGTCCCGTACGACAAGGTCCGGATCGGCGCGCCCGTCGTGCTCGACTTCCTGGACGCGGACGACGACCTCACCGTGCCGGCCTTCCGCGCCGTCGACACGGAACCCGCCGATACGGGACCTGCCGATACGGGACCTGCCGATACGGAACCCCTCGATACGGAACCCCTCGATACGGAACCCCTCGATACGGAACCTGCCGACACGGGGCCCCTCGACACGGAACCCGCCAGTTCGGTCACCACCCCTGAAGCGGAGGCCTCCCGCATGACCGCCGTCGGTGACACCCTGCCGCCCCGCCGTATCGACGTCACCCGCACCCTCGTCGTCGCCGGGGCGCTGGCCACGCGCGACTTCCAGGACGTGCACCACGACCCCGAACTCGCCCGCGCCAAAGGCTCACCCGACATCTTCATGAACATCCTCACCACCAACGGCCTGGTCGGCGGCTACGTGGCCGCGCACTTCGGCCCGGACACGGTGACGACGGCGGTACGCATCCGGCTCGGCGCGCCGAACTACCCCGGAGACACGATGGAGTTGACGGGTACGGTCACGGCGCTCGCGGACCGGACGGCGACCGTCGAGGTGGTGGGCGTGAACGCGCTCGGCCGGCACGTCACCGGCACGATCACCGTGGAGATCCCCCAACTCCCGGAGGGGTCATGAGCGTTCGGCGGCGGGACGCGCTCGGCGGGCGGGCGGCCGTCGTCGGAATCGGGGCGACGGAGTTCTCGAAGGACTCCGGGCGCAGCGAGTTGAAGCTGGCCGTCGAGGCGGTGCGGGCGGCGCTGGACGACGCGGGGCTGACGCCCGGGGACGTCGACGGCATGGTGACGTTCACGATGGACACCAGCCCCGAGATCACGGTGGCGCAGGCGGCCGGAATCGGCGAGCTGTCCTTCTTCTCACGCGTGCACTACGGCGGCGGCGCGGCGTGCGCGACGGTGCAGCAGGCCGCGATGGCGGTGGCGACCGGGATCGCGGAGGTGGTGGTCTGCTACCGGGCCTTCAACGAACGCTCCGGCCGCCGCTTCGGCTCGGGCGTCCTCGGGCGCGAGCCGTCGGCGGAAGGGGCGGCGCTCGGCGTCAACCTGCCCCCCGGTCTGCTCACCCCCGCCTCGTGGGTGGCAATGTCGGCAAACCGATATTTGTCCGTCTACGGACTGGAACCGTCGGTTTTCGGCCATGTCGCGGTCGCCGACCGCAGGCACGCGGCGAACAACCCGGCCGCGTACTTCCACGGCCGCCCGATCACCCTCGCCGACCACGCCGCCTCGCGCTGGATCGTCGAGCCGCTGCGGCTGCTCGACTGCTGCCAGGAGACCGACGGCGGCCAGGCGATCGTCGTCACCTCCGCGGAACGCGCCCGCGACCTGCGGCACGCGCCCGCCGTCGTCACGGCCGCCGCGCAGGGCGCGGGGCGCGCGCAGGAGCAGATGACCAGCTACTACCGGGACGCCGACGACCTCGCCCGGCTGCCCGAAATGGGCGTGGTGGCACGGCAGTTGTGGCGTACGAGCGGCCTCGGTCCGGCCGCCGTCGACGTGGCGGTGCTCTACGACCACTTCACGCCGTTCGTGCTCATGCAGTTGGAGGAGTTCGGCTTCTGCGGTCCCGGCGAGGCGGCGGACTTCGCCGCGGACGGCGGCCTGGAGATCGACGGCCGCCTTCCGGTCAACACCCACGGCGGCCAGCTCGGCGAAGCGTATCTGCACGGCATGAACGGCATCGCGGAAGCCGTCCGCCAGGTGCGCGGCAGCAGCGTCAACCAGGTCGCCTCCGTCGGCCACACCCTCGTCACGGCCGGCACCGGTGTCCCCACCTCGGGCCTGATCCTGTCGGCGGACGGGGCCTGAGGCGGGCACGGGTCACGGGGCACGGGGCCTGAGGCGGGCACGGGTCACGGGGCCTGAGGCGGGCACGGGGTCCGGGGTTCCGAAGGTCCGAAGGGTCCGGGGGCCCGGTGGGATCGGGGTTCCGGACCCCCGGAGGGCAGGGCGGCGGCCGACCGGCTCAGGCCGTCGCCAGCCGCCGGAATCGTGTCAGGCCGTCGGAATCGCGCGCGTCGGGCAGTAGTCGGGATTCGGGGCGTTGAACCAGGCGTCGCCGCTGAACGCGTTGTACCGACAGGACAGCTCGGCGTGCGGGCTGTAGCTGCACACCAGCCAGCCCTGCCCGTACGTCCACCCGTACAGACCGTGCGCGCCGTCGTTGAGGAAGTAGGGGCACATGTACGGGGTGGGCGGGGTCGACGCCTGAGCGGACGGGGCGGTGCCTGCGACAAGCCCTGCGGCGGCCAGCGCCACGGCGGCGCCCGCGGCGGCGATACGAGCACGGAGCACGAGAGGGTCCTCCCTACTGGGCCACGCGGTCGACGCCGAAGCGGCCCCGCCCGCGTGGGTGCAAATAGCGACGAGGTGACCGTAGCAATCCGACGCCATCATGCAAATAACCCACCTACTACGGTAATTTGCGTATCGGACGCGCGTGTCGTCGGCGTATCCGAGTGCCGGGAAGCGCGCACACGCAGCCGAGCGCGGTAGCGGATCAGCAGGTCCGGGGCAGGCCCGGGGCGGGTCAGGGACGGGTCCGGGATGGGTCCGGGCCGCGCCCGACCTCGGGCCCGGCGCCAGGCTCGGCGGAACCACGGCGTCGGCAGTGCCCGCCGCCCGAGCGGTTCGGGGCCCGTACGGCCCGACCCGGCGGCGTGTCTCCGCCAGTGCGGGCCGCCCGCCACGTTGACTCGGCGAATGACCGAAACAAGTAGGTTTATCCGTTACGCGCACCGCGTGCGCCGTACGCGCCGCACTCGTTACGTCCTCGCCGCCGCGCTGACGCTGACCGGTCTGCTGTTTCCCGCGGTGTCGGCCGTCGCCGACAGCGACGTCCCGGTGGCGAGCGCGGGCCCCGCGAGCGCGGGGGCAGCGGCGGTCGACGGGCACATCGACCCCGTCGACAACAGGACGGACCCCGCCGGCTGGATCGCGGACGCCGAAGCCCAGGCCGCGGACGCCGAAGCCCAGGCCCAGGCGTCGGACGACGGCCAAGCCTCCGACGACGGCCAGGTTCCGGACGGCGCCCAGGCTCCCGACGGCGCCCAGGCCCCCGACGAGACCGGATTCCCCGGCACCGACGACGCGTCCGACGACGCCGCCACCTTCCCCGAGGACGCCGCCGTCGCCCCGCGCGTCTTCAAGGGCCGCGGCTTCGACACCTGCCAGGCCCCCGACCTCGCCACGATGCGCGCCTGGCGCGCCTCCTCCCCGTACCGGGCCGTCGGCATCTACTTCGGCGGCCGGGCCCGCGCCTGCAAGACGCAGCGCAATCTGACGAACAACTGGGTACAGCAGACCACCGCGGCGGGCTGGAGCCTGCTGCCGATCTACGTCGGTTCGCAGAGCCCCTGCGTGAGAGGGTCTAACAAGAACCCGTTCCGCATCGACCCCCAGCGGGCGACGGCCCAGGGCACGAGCGAGGGCGCGGACGCGGCGAAGGCCGCGGGCGCGCTCGGCATGAAGCGCGGCAGCGCGCTGTACCTCGACATGGAGGCGTACGACCTCAGGAAGGCGAGCTGCGCGAACGCGACGCTGTCCTTCGTACGCGCCTGGGACCGCCGGGTGCGGGCGCGCGGCTATGTGCCCGGCTTCTACAGCAGCGCCGACTCCGGCATCGCGCACATGGAGAAGGCCCGCCGGGCGGGTACGTCCGACCTCCCGGGCGCCATTTGGTACGCCCGCTGGGGCGTCGCCCCCACCCTCACCGCCGAACCGGTCCTGCGCCCCTCCGCCTGGGCCTCGCACAGCCGCATCCACCAGTACACGGGCTCCGTCACCGAGACGCACGGCGGTCACAAGCTGTCGATCGACCGCGACCTGATCGACGCGCCCGTCGCCAAGCTCTGAGCGCCCAGTCGTGAGCGCCCACTGCTGAGCGCCCACTCCTGAGCACCGGTCCGAGGCCGGCCCGAGCTTCCAGGACGCTCGGGCCGCGCTGATGTACGACCACGGGCTGACGCCGAGGTCGTACGGGGCTGACCCGGGGATGACACCGGGACCGCCACAGGGCGGATGTCAGGGCCGACCCCGGCGCGGCCCGTGGCGGCGACGGCCCGCACGCGTACGGCGACGGCCCCCCGCGTACGGCGGCAGCCCGCACACGTAAAGCGGCGGTCCGCCCCGTACGGCCACCGGGGCAGCGCCCGTACGGCGGGCACGGGCCGCTCAGGGACCGTGTCCGCCCCCCCGGACCCCGCTCTTCTCCGGAGGAACCCCTGCGGGACCCCGACCCCCGACTCCCCCCTCGGGGGGTGGGGACAACCCCCGTCCTACGACCTGAGAGTGATCCCGCTTCGGCACCTGCGGCCGATCCGCCACGGGTGTGTCGGCTCCTAACGTGAAGCCATGACCACGCCTGTGTGCACCAGCGCCAATACGACGCAGTTCACGGCCTACGTCCGGACCAAGGGCCCGACGCTGCTGCGCACCGCGCGCTCCCTGACCCCCAACCCTTCCGACGCCGAGGACCTGCTCCAGACCGCCCTGACCAAGACCTATCTCGCCTGGGACCGGATCGACGACCACCGGGCGGTCGACGGTTACGTCCGCCGTACGCTCGTCAACACGCGCACCTCGCAGTGGCGCAAGCGCAAGGTCGACGAGTTCAGCACCGACGAGGTGCCGGAGCCCGCCGCGACCGGCGCCCCCGACATCACCGAGCAGCAGGCCCAGCGGGACGCGCTGCTGCGCGCGGTCGGACGGCTGCCGCCGCGCCAGCGGGCCATGGTCGTCCTGCGGTACTACGAGGACATGAGCGAGGTGCAGACGGCGGAGGCGCTGGGCGTCTCGGTCGGCACGGTGAAGAGCGCGGTCTCCCGCGCCCTCGGCAAGCTGCGCGACGATCCGGAGCTGGAGCTGTGCGTCGCGTAGGGCCTGTCCGGGCCCTAGGGCGGCCGCCGCACACATCCCCACGACACGTGCCACGCCATCCGGCGGGCCGCGCCCCGGTCCCCGCGACCGCCGCCCCGCCCGGAACGAACCGGCGGCAATACCGCGCGGGGTAGTGACGTACCGATCGGTATGCACGCAGAATCGCGAGGACATTACCCTCGCGTAGCCGCCGGAGGCCCCCTGTGCTGAGCACGATGCAGGACGTACCGCTGACCGTCACCCGCATCCTGGTCCATGGGACGCTGGTCCACGGAAAATCGCAGGTCACGACCTGGACCGGGGAGGGTGAGCCGCAGCGCCGCTCCTTCCGCGAGGTCGGTCTGCGCGCCGTCCGGCTCGCCAACGCGCTGCGTGACGGGCTCGGGGTCGCCGAGGGCGACCGGGTCGGGACCCTCATGTGGAACAACGCCGAGCACCTTGAGGCGTACTTCGCGATCCCCGCCATGGGCTCGATCCTGCACACCCTGAACCTCCGGCTGCCCGTCGAGCAGCTCACCTGGATCATCAACCACGCCGCCGACCGCGTGATCCTCGTCAACGGCTCGCTGCTCCCGCTGCTCGCGCCCCTGCTGCCGCAGCTCGACTCGGTCGAGCACGTCGTCGTGGTCGGCCCCGGCGACCGCTCGGTGCTGGACGGCGTACGTCCCTCCGTGCACGACTACGAGGAGCTGCTGGACGGGCGGCCGACCACGTACGCCTGGCCCGAGCTGGACGAACGCACCGCCGCGGCCATGTGCTACACCTCCGGCACCACCGGCGACCCCAAGGGCGTCGTCTTCTCGCACCGGTCGATCTACCTGCACTCGATGCAGGTCAACTCCACCGAGTCGATGGGGCTCAGCTCGCACGACACCTCGCTGCCCGTGGTGCCGATGTTCCACGTCAACGCGTGGGGGCTGCCGCACGCCGCCTTCATGTCCGGCATCAACCTGCTGATGCCGGACCGTTTCCTCCAGCCCGGCCCGCTGGCCGAGATGATCGAGAGCGAGCGGCCCACGCACGCCGCCGCCGTCCCCACCATCTGGCAGGGGCTGCTCGCCGAGCTGACCGCCAAGCCGCGCGACATCACCTCGCTCAAGCAGGTCACCATCGGCGGTTCGGCCTGCCCGCCCGCCCTGATGAAGGCGTTCGACGAGCAGCTCGGCGTGCGCCTGTGCCACGCGTGGGGCATGACGGAGACGTCGCCGCTCGGCACGGTCGCGCAGCCGCCCGCCGGGGTCACCCCCGAGGAGGAGTGGGCCTACCGGATCACCCAGGGCCGCTTCCCCGCCTCCGTCGAGGCCCGGCTGATCGGCCCGGACGGCTCCGTCCAGCCGTGGGACGGCGAGTCCGCCGGTGAGCTGGAGGTGCGCGGGCCCTGGATCGCCGCCGCGTACTACGGCGGCGTCGGCGAGGAACCGGCGCGGCCCGAGGACAAGTTCAGCCCCGACGGGTGGCTGCGCACCGGTGACGTCGGCGTCATCTCGGACGACGGTTTCCTCACCCTCACCGACCGGTCCAAGGACGTCATCAAGTCCGGCGGCGAGTGGATCTCCTCCGTCGACCTGGAGAACCACCTCATGGCCCACCCGGACGTCGCCGAGGCCGCCGTCGTCGCCGTCCCCGACGAGCGCTGGGGCGAGCGCCCGCTCGCCACCGTCGTCCTGCGCGAGGGCGCCACCGCCGACTACGCGGCCCTGCACGACTTCCTCGCCGGGCGCGTCGCGCGCTGGCAGATTCCCGAGCGCTGGGCGATCGTTCCGGCGGTGCCGAAGACGAGCGTCGGCAAATTCGACAAGAAGGTCATCCGCAAGGCGTTCGCCGAGGGCGAGTTGGACGTCACGCAGCTCTGAGGGTGTCCCGGCCGGGGGGTGTTGAGCCCCGGAGTGCGACCGCTTGGCGACGGGCGGCTCCTACGAAGTGACCGTCCTTCGTACGCCTGTCGCCCCGGCGGGCCGTGCCGCTTCGCCAACTTTCCCGGTTGCGCAATGATCAGGTAAAACGATCTGCTGGTGCGGCGGGAAGAGCCTGGTCGGCTCGGCGGACCTCAGCGAGGACGGCGCGCCCCTTGAAGGATCGGCTCGCCGCCCGGAGGAGAGAGCCGCGCTGGGGCCGCGCCCCCAAAGATGGGGGACCTCCCCGGAGGGGTCAGGCTCCGATTTTGGCGAGCAAGTCGACGATTCGGGACTGGACGTCGGGGCTGGTGGAGCGCTCGGCGAGGAAGAGGACGGTCTCGCCGGAGGCGAGGCGGGGGAGCTCGGCGGGGTCGATGTCGGCGGAGGTGTAGACGACCAGGGGGGTGGTGTTGAGGCGGGCGTTGCCGCGCAGCCAGTCGACGATGCCCTGGCGGCGGCGCCGGATGAGCATGAGGTCCATGACGACCAGGTTGGGATGCATCTGGGCGGCCTTGGACATGGCGTCGGACTCGGAGTCGGCGTGCGAGACCTGCATGCCGCGCCGTTCGAGAGTGGCGGCGAACGCCACGGCGATCGGCTCGTGGCTCTCGACGAGCAGAACCCGCGGGGGGTGCTGCTCGCTGTCGCGCGGGGCGAGCGCCTTGAGGAGTACGGCCGGGTCGGCGCCGTACGCGGCCTCGCGGGTGGCCTGTCCGAGACCGGCCGTGACCAGGACGGGCACGTCGGCCGCCGCGGCGGCCTGCCGTAGCGACTGGAGGGCCGTACGCGTGATGGGCCCGGTGAGCGGGTCCACGAAGAGCGCGGCGGGCGGCTCGGCGATCTGCGCGTCGACCTCCTCGCGGGAGCGCACGATCACCGGCCGGTAGCCGCGGTCGGTCAGGGCCTGGCGCGTGGAGGTGTCCGGCTCGGGCCACACCAGCAGGCGGCGCGGCTCGTCGAAGGACTCCTCCATGCGGTCGTCGGCGATGTCGGTGACGTCGACCGCGCCGTTGGGGCCGTCCAGCGGTTCGGGACCCTCGGCGGCGCCCTCCGCGGGCGCGCCTATGGCGTACGCCCGGCCGCCCGCCTCACGCGGCACCGGCGGCTGGGACGTCGGAACGGGATCGGCCGCCGGGATCGGCCGCAGCAGCGCCGTCTCGCGGTCGTCGTTGTCCGGCGCCGGGGCCTGGCCGGGGATCGCGGGCCGGCCCGCGCCGCGCTGCGGCTGGGGTTCGGGGCGGCGGATGGGGAGTTGACCGCTGTCCGGGTCGGCCTGCGGGTGCTGACGGGCCTGCGTCTCGCCGCCGGGACCGTGCTGTTGCTGCTGCTCGGGCTGACCGTTCTGCTCGGGCTGGCCGTTCTGGACGGGCTGGCCGTTCTGGACGGGCTGACCCGGTTGCACGGGCTGCGGCTGCTGCGGCGGGTTGAGCCTGCGGCGGCGGCCGGAACCGCTCGCCGTCACCTGCGCGGGCAGCCCCGACTGGGCCTGCACCGCCTGCGTCTGGGTCTGCGGATCGCCCGCCTGCTGCCCGAACGGCATGCCCTGCCCGAGCGTACGCACGCTTATGGCACGGCCGTGGCTGCTCTGCGACGGGTCCTGCTGCGGCGCCGGGCCGCCGCGCTGCGGGGACGGTCCCGCCGTGCCCGGTCCGGCCGCCGACTGGGCCGAAGCCTGCGGCGGCTGACCCTGGCCGGGCGACGGCGGCTGCGACGACGGCGCCTGCTGCTGGGACGGCAGCGAGGTCGACGGCTGCGGATTCTGCGGCGCCGCGGGCCACGCGGTCGGCTGCGGCTGCGGGGGCTGCTGCGACGGCGCGGGCCACGACTGCGGCGGTACGGGGCCTTCCGGCTCCTCGTCCGCCGCCTGACCGGCGCTCTGGCCGGGGCTCGGCCAGGTCTGCGGCTGCGGCTGCCGCGGCGGCTCGGGCGCGTGGCCCTGCTGCTGCGGTACGACGGCCGCGCCGCTGTCCGGCGCGGCGGTCTCGATGGCGCGGCGCGCGCGACGGCCGGTGCCCGCCTCGGGAGCGGAAAGCCCGCGCGGGTCCTGGCCGGGGCTCGGCTGAACAGGCGGCTGGACGGGCGGCAGGGCGTGCGGGACCTGGGCCTGCGGAATCTGCGGCTGCGGAATGTGGGCCTGGGGGAGCCGGCTCTGCGGAAGTCCCGCCTGGGCCTGCGGAAGCGCGGACTGCCCCTGCGGAAGTCCCGCCTGGGCCTGCGGAAGCGCGGACTGCCCCTGCGGAAGTCCCGCCTGGGCCTGCGGAAGCGCGGACTGCCCCTGCGGGAGGGCGGGTCGACCCGCCGCGCCCCCGCCTCGTTCCTGCTCCTGGTCGTCGGTCCTGGCCCGCCGCGCCCTGCGGCCGGTGGGCTGCGCCCCGTCGGCGGGCGCGATCTCGCGCCCCGCGCCGCCGTTGCCGCCCGCGCTCCCGCCGTCCGACTCGTCGCCCGGCCGACGCAGCGCGCGGCGCCGCCCGGTCGGGGCGGAGTCCTGGTCGGGCGCGGCCGGGATCGACCAGGGCGCGACCGCGGCCCCGCTGTCCTGCGGCGCCTGCCGTTGGTGCGGTGCCCGCCGTACGCCGCTCCCGGAGTCCGGCCCGGCGCCATTGCCCGCGCCCGGCGCCGCGTTCGACCCCTGCCCGGTGGTCCCGCGCATCGGCTCGGTCGGCAAGGGCATCACGGTGGTCTCTGACTCACGCGGCTGCTCCGACGCGTCGCCCGACCCCGACGCACCCGAGCCCGTACCCGTGCCCGTACCTGATTCCGTACCGCCGTCCGTACGGCCACCCGTGGCCGAATCCGTACCCGTACCCGTACCCGAGGAGTCGGAAGCGGCGGCCGAACCGTTCTTCTGACGGGCGCGGCCGACCGGGACCTCCAGGACGTACGCGCTGCCGCCGGGCACCTCGTGGGTCTGGAGCACGCCGCCGTGCCGTTCCACGATGCCGCGGGCGAGCGGGAGATGGACGGGGTCGCCGCCCGCGTGGGGGCCGCGGACGTCGATCCTTATGACGTCGCCCCGCTGGGCCGCCGCGACCACGATCGTCGAGTCACCGGCGTACGCGATGGCGTTGCCCGCCGAGTCGACGCCCGCGACATCGGCGACGAGGTGGGCGAGGGCCTGCGCCATCCGCTCGGCGTCCAGGGACGCCTCGACCGGCGGCGCGTGCACCGCGTACTGCGCACGCCCCGGCCCGATCAGCTCGACCGCGCCCTCCACGGCCGCGGCCACCACCTTGTCGAGCCCGACCGTCTCGCGCCGCAGCTTGTCCTCGCCGCGGTCGAGCCGCTGGAAGGCCAGCACGTTGTCGATGAGCGTGGTGATGCGGGAGTAGCCGGCGGACAGGTGGTGCAGGATCTGGTTGGCCTCGGGCCAGAGCTGCCCGGCCGGGTCGGCGGCCAGGCCCGTCAGCTCGCCGCGCAGTTCGGCCAGTGGCCCACGCAGCGAGGTGTCCAGCAGCGCGCCGAGTTGCAGTGCGCGGGCGGCGAGCGCGTCGTACGCCGTACGGTCGGTGAACGTCATCACCGCGCCGACGAGCTGGTCGCCGTCCCGTACCGGCGCCGTCGTCAGGTCCACCGGCACCGCGCGGCCGTCCTTGCGCCACAGCACCTGGCCGCGGACGCGGTGCTTGCGCCCGGAGCGCAGCGTGTCGGCGAGCGGGGTCTCCTCGTACGGCAGCGGAGAACCGTCCCTGCGCGAGTGGTGCACCAGCGGGTGCAGCTCCTTGCCGCCCAGGTCGGTCGCCCGGTGGCCGAGGATCTGCGCGGCCGAGGGGTTGACGAGGACGACCTTGCCCGCGGTGTCCACGCCGACCACGCCCTCGGCCGCCGCGCGCAGGATCATCTCCGTCTGGCGCTGCTGGCGGGCCAGTTCGGCCTCGGTGTCGAGCGTGCCGGTGAGGTCGCGGACCACCAGCATCAGCAGCTCGTCGCCGGTGTAGTGGGGCGGCTGGGGCTCACCGAAGTCGGCGTACGGGGTGCGCGGGTCCTCCAGATTGGCGCTGGTGACCTCGACGGGGAACTCCGTGCCGTCGGTGCGCCGCGCCACCATCCGGGTCGGCTTCGTGCGGGTGTCCTCCGCGGCCTCGCGCGGGCTGCGCATCGAGCCGGGGATCCGCTTGGAGTCGAACGAGGGCAGCAGGTCGAGCAGGCCCCGCCCCACCAGCGCCGTACCCGGCGACTCGAACGTCTCGATCGCTATCGCGTTGGCGTTGACCACCGTGCCGTTGACGTCGACCAGCAGCAGCGCGTCGGGCAGGGCATCGAGTATCGAGGCGAGGCGAGCAGCGCCTCTGGATGGCCTGCTGCTCACGAGACGCGTCCTCCCTGTTACCGCACGTGCCGCACTGTCCTGCGCCGCCGTTTTCCCGCGCTGATGTCCGCTCTTGCTTGCGCTTTCGTTTCCGCTCTTGTGCTGCCAGCTCTCACGGGCGGGCGGCTTGTCACGGGCGGCCCATCTTGCCGCCACCCCCGGGACATGTCACTAGACCGATTGTACGGGTCGGGCCCCGTCGCGCGGCCCCGGATGTCCATGTGCCCCTTGGGGGCGGGGTGTTCGGGCGCCGTGTTCGGCCGGGGGCGCGCGGGTGTGGCGTACGTCACGAACGTACGGTCGTGTCCGTTCGCGTACCTCCGGCGCTCGCGTCGGCGCTGTTCACCGCGTCGCTCGCGGTATTCGCGCCGTTCAGGCCGTTCGCGCCGTTCGCGGCCGGGAGCGCGGGCACCATCCGCTGCCAGCGCGACACCTCGCAGCCGTTCGTCCTGCTGTACTCCTCGTCGACCGTCCGGCCCCGCCACACGCCCGTCACGTGGGCCGTCTGCGGTCCCCCGTAGATCATCGAGCACATCTGCCCCGCGGGCACCGCACGTTCCGGTCCCCCGATCTCCACGAGATGCTCACACGCCGGGTCGGTCTCCTCCTTCGCCCCGGCGGGGCCGCAGTCGATGGTGTACGTCCGCGGCTGGGCGTCGGGCGCCGCCGCGTACGTCACGGTCAGGCGGCTCTCCATCAGCCGCTCGACGGGGGTGGGGCGCGGGACGCCGACCGCCGCGGCGCCGCCGGCGGCCACGAGGGGCGCGGCGAGGGGCGCGGCCAGGGTGAGGAACGCGAGGACGGTGCGGGTGCTCTTCGGGGTACGGTTCCGCGTCGTACGGGGTGCGGTGGCTCGGGGGTTTCGCATGCGCCCCTCCCTACCCGCGCGGGCCCGCCCGCCCCCGCAACCCACTCCTTCGTGGGCGCGTCTCCGCACTACCCCTTTGCCCTGCCCACCGGCGGCCTTGTACCGTAGTCTGCGATTGGTCGCGGCCCGCACGGCTGTGTCATCATCTGCACACGCGCCCGCTCACCCGGGCACGTACCAGGAGGCGTCGCCTAGTCCGGTCTATGGCGCCGCACTGCTAATGCGGTTTGGGCTTTACCGTCCATCGAGGGTTCAAATCCCTCCGCCTCCGCCACCTGACCAGGGAGTTCGTGCCAACAGGCACGGGCTCCCTGACTCGTCTCGGGGGTCTTCATTTGGCCCCAGATGGCACGGTGTTGGCACCAACGGCCGCAAGGCGGTTCTGGCGGGGGATGAAGGCGGCGATGCGCTTGGTGGCGTCGGTGGCCATCTCGTCGGCCACGACGGCGTACACGTCCTTGGTGAAGGAACTGGAGGCGTGGCCCAGGACGTCGGACACGAACTTGTCGTCCACTCCGGCGGCGATCAGCATGGTGGCCGCTCCGTGGCGTAGATCGTGGAAGCGGATGGGTGGCAGCGTCATCGTCAGTGCCACCTCGACGGCCGCCTCGGTCGTACGGTGCTTCCTGGCGGTCCGCTCGACTGACCAGCCGTCCTTGAGCACCCGCGCCCGGAGGTTGGCGTACCGCTCGATCAGGATGCGGAAGCGGCTCGACAGGTACTCGGCCTTCAGCGCCGTCCCGTCCTCGTAGCAGAACACTCGGCCGGCGTCCTTGTACGCCTCGCCCCATTGCATCCGCTCTTCGAGCTTCCGCTTGTGCCAGACCTTCAGCACTCGGACCGTCTCGTCATCGAGCGGGATCTGCCGGTAACCGGCCTCGGTCTTGGTGTCGTCCAGTTCGTCATCGGACTGCGACTGGAGGATGTGCAGCCGGCGCCGGGACAGGCTGAGATCCTGTTCGGCCGCGCCCACCAGTTCTCCGCGCCGCGGACCGTAGTAGGCATCGAGGTGGAACGCCGGGTACATCCTTTCGGCCGATGTCTCGGCGAAGTCGAGGAACGCGCCGCACTGGTCTGACGACCACACCATGACCTTCGCTGGGATGACCCCGGTCTTCTCCCATTGCTCGACCCGCTCGGCCGTCCACAGGAGCGGCTTGGCGCGGCCCTGCTTCCGCTTGCCGCCCTTGGTTCGCCACACCCCGTCTGCGGGGTTGTCCGGCCGGATCTTGGACAGCTTCACCGCGTCGACCAGGGCGCCGTGCAGGACCGCGTGCACACGGCGGATGCGGCTCTCGGAGATCGGGCGGGAGTGCAGCCGTTTCCCGTCCCGGGTCGCACGCGCTTCCTTCAGCCGGCGCAGCACCTCGGAGCGGTCGCCCTGCTCCTCGGGCCGGTTGAGCTTGCGCATGGCCGCGTACAGCTCGCGGAAGTGCTCGTCGGTCAGGTCTACGACCTTGATGTGCCCGAGGCCCGGCGCGCCGTACAGGTCGATCGTCTCGCGCTCGGCGTCCAGCGTGCTTTTCTTCAGGCCCTCGCCGGTCTCGGCCTCCGACGTCCGCCAGGTGTAACGCCGTTCGAGGTACTGACCGAACGTGGTCTTCCGCTCGTCGTGCGCCTTCGGGCTGGCGGCCGTGCCCAGCACCTTGCCGAGCGCGACCTTGCACTCCCGCTCGGTGTCGAACGGGCCGACACGCGGTTGCCGCCGCTTTCCGCCCGCAGACTTCGGCGCCTCGTACCGGGCGTACCAGGCACCGTGACCCTTCTTGGCCAGGTCCGGGCACTGCTTCCCGAGTAGCCGCTTCGACTTCGGGTCGCGGCATGAGCATGCGCGGTACGGCTTCACGCCTGGTCGCCTCCCGCATCGTCCGCCAGCGGCACCCCGGGGTGCACGGGAGGCAGTTGCTCGATGATCTCCTCAAGGTCGAGCTCAACCTGGGCGTGTCGACGCTGAGCCATACGGCCGCGAGCTGCGAGCGTCGCCCGGTCGGCATCAGGTTCGGGAAGTACCAGGTCTTCGACCACCTCGCCAAGGTTGCGAATAAGACGGACGGTCGGATGGCTGTCCGCGCGCCGTCGCCCCTCGGGTCGAGCAAGCTGTTGGTACTCATACTGCAACCGGTCGAACCTTTGCTCGCGCTCGTATGCCTCTGCTGCGACTGCGTGGTCAACGCCAGGACCAGCGAAGCTCGTGCCCTCTCCTCCGTCCCAGTCCAGGGCTGTCCGTTGCCCTTCGGCCCAACTCCACGCGATCCGTGCTGGGACGGCGTATCCCCTTGAGAGGTGAACCAACTCCTCTCCGATTGAGTCAGGCAGAAGCAGCGTGAGCGGGGAGACGTTCAGCGCAACAGCCAGCGCGACGAGGTCGTCGACATCGACGCGGCGGTCGCCCTTTTCGATCCTGGTGATGCCACTGGCGGGGATTGGGTGCTCGATCTCGTCATCCGCCAGCGCTGCGGCTAGGGCCGTAGTGGTGAGCCCGCGGGCCTTGCGGAGCCGCTTCAGGTTCTCGCTCACATAGCCGCTGATGGGGCCCCACGCCTCTGAGCGACGCTTCTTGGTCTCCGGATTTTCTGCCACAAGCGCAGCGTCTCATGCAGGTCTTGCACACGCAACGCCATCTACGTACAGTTGCGACTGTCGCAGAAAGATCTGTAAGACATGGAGATCAGTGTGAGCAGTCACGCCGAAAATAGTGCCAGTGGGGTCAGATGGGCGGTCGACGGCACAGACGCCGACCGTCAGAAGGTCGACGGCACAGACGCCGACCTTCTGACGCCCAAAGAGACCGCACCTATCGTGAAGCTCAGTGTCTCCACGCTGAAGGACAAGCGTTGGAAGGGCACCGGGCCGTCATTCATCAAGCTCACGCCTGGCCGTGGCGGTCGTATCCGCTATCGCCGTCGGGATGTTGAGCAGTGGCTTACCGAGCGTCAGGTGGCTGCCTGATGTCCGCCTGGACGCGGGAGGCGGTCGAAGCCCTCGGTCCGACCACGAACGTGCCCACCGTCGCTGCGATCTTCGGCGTCAACCCGGAAACGGTCTACGCCGCGATCCGCCGCAACGAGTGGACGGCGACACGGGTTCTCCACCTCGGCCGGACGATCAAGCTTCCGACGCTCGACGTCATCCGGCTGCTCTACGCGCCGGAAGCCGAGGTTTCCGCACCGGTTACCGCCGTGCCCGCACCGTGCCATCACGCCGAAAACATGCAGGTCACAGACAGTAAACCGCATAGCCAATGCGGTTGCAGCCCTGCCCACTCGGTGCCGTTCCAGCCGCTGCGTCGCGTCACCTGACGCAAGCGGCCCCCAGCAGGCGCTCCAACGCCTGGTGCCAGGGGCCGTCGCCTCATCCACATGCAGAAGCCCCGGGCACATCGCTCGCCAGCGACCCGGGGCCTGCACTACAGAAACGGACTCAGCGCATGAAGTCTCCCACGGGAACGGCGCCAGTCGCCACCTCCCCGCCGCCCGTCCCGCCGGTCGACCGGACCCCCACCGGCAAGGTCCCGCACCTTGTGCGCACGGCGGTGACCCGATGAGCGGGCTCGACGAGTTCGACCACATCGCCCTGTTCGCCAAGTACGCGACCGACGACGGCGGCTTCGAGGCCCTGTTCAACAAGTCCCTCGTCAAGCTCGGACGGACGCACCCCGAGGGCTTCAGCCCCCGGGCGCCCGGCAGGGAAGCATGGGACAGCCTGAACGAAGCACAGAAGGACCGTGCACTCGACTCACTGCTGTTCACGTACTTCTGCGACCACCGCCGCGAAGCAGACGAGTCCCTGCACCACGACGAGATCACCTCCGGCTCGTCATATCTCCGCCCGGGCGACCTCGACCAACTCGCGCACGCGGCGGTGTCCGCCCGCGGTGAAGTCCCCGTCGACTCCGCCTCCCTGTGGCGGGCCGTCAAAGAACTCCGGCTGCTCAGTCACCGGATCAGCCTGCTCCACATGCTGCGCACCACCGAGCCCATGACCGAGGAAGCCGTACAGGCCCTGTACGCGCAGCTCAAGGCCGACCTCGACGGCAACGACGAGGGGGGCCAGTGAGCGCCTACCGGGAGTACGTCGAGGCCGCCGAGCGCATCACCCGCGACTCGATCGCGGAGTTCTGCGCGGAGACCGGGCTCACCCACCTCGGCGACCAGGGGCAGGTCTACCTGCTCGGGCCCATCCGCGTGCGCGGCACCTTCGCCGACGTCACTGGGCGGCCCTGGGCTGACGGGAACCTCGTCGCCGAGTCCATGACCTCCGGGACCGGCCGCGACCGCGAGGAGTGCGACTACTGGGCCGAACGTGTCTGCGGCGGCATTGAAGGCCACGGGCTGTGGATCGCCAACCCGGAGCGCGGCCTGCACGACGCCACCGTCTGCCCCCTGGTCGTCATCTCCGCACAGCTCGACCTCCCCGCACCCCAGCCGTTCCCTGACGGGTGGGCCCGCTCCTGGGCTGACTTCCCGTCGGTGTCCGACGAACGGGAACTCGGCATGGTCGCCGCGGGATACCCCGGCACCGCCAAGTGGCGCCGCGGAGAGCACTGATGACCGGCCGCCGCCCCGCCGGGCCCTCGACCGCCGGGGCGGCGGCTACACCCCACCTGACTTCCGCGAGGGGCGGCCACGGCCGCCACGCCCTTCCCCTCGCCTCGCGACTGGACAGCACCGTGAACGACACCGACTTCGACGCGGCGATCAGCCGCCTTCACCAGCTCGACGACGAACACCTTGAGAGGTTCTCGCAGCAACTCGACGAAGCCATCAAGGGACGCGGACGCGGGCCCCTGGACGACGACATGGACACCGTCGTCTGCGTCGCTGGAGCCGCACGAATCCTGCTCCGCAACCGCCGCGCAGCACACGCCTGCGCGCGCGCCAACGCCATCATCCACAACCTGCTCAGCGCAACGACGGAGACCACCGAGTGACTGCCCCCGCGCAGCAGCGCCTCATGGCCGACCCGGCGACCATGCGCACGTGGCTCAGCCACCTGTATGCAGGACGGCCCGGCTACATCAGCGTGTGCTCCGACGCGGACGGATGGGCAGGGCGGCGGTTCCCAACCGATGAGGCGGGCATTAAAGCCGCCATCCACTACGCCATCAGGCTCGACAGGAAGCGCCCGAAGGGCATCTATGCGCAGGTCACCACCATGCGCGAAGACCCGGCACAAGGTCGCGGCGGTGAAGACCTCGCACATGCCCTCACCCACCTGTGGGCCGACGGCGATTACGGAACCATCGGACACAAGCCCGGCCTCGATGACCTGCCGACGCCACCCGACCCCGAGAGCGTCGCCAAGGTTGTCGCAGGAAGCCAACTGCCCGAGCCCAGCGGCTGGGTCGAATCGGGCGGCGGCTACAACCCTGTGTGGATGCTCGCCGAGCCGCACATTATTAGCTCCGATGAAGACCGCGCACGGGTCAAAGAGATCACCACGGCCTGGCAAGCGGTTATCGCCGCCGAGGCGTACCGGTCCGGCTGGTCCTGGGACGCCGAGGTCGGCAACCTTGACCGGCTGATGAAGCTCCCGGGCAGTGTCAACCGCAAGGAGAACCTGGAACGCCCCACCGCAATCGGCCCCGGCAGCGGCGTGCTCTATGACTTCGCTGACCTCGGTGTCCTCGCACGGCAACTCGCCCCGGCGGCCCGTGAAACCCTTGCTCAGGCTGCCTGGGAGCGGCAGGAGCGCCAGCGGATACGTCTCGGGCGCGCCTCCCTCCCGCCGCGTACTCCCCAGCCCCAAGCGCCCCGGCGGAGCGGGACCGACGGACCGCTCGATGTGCTCTCCGACCTCCTTGAGTTCCGTGATGTCCTCGAACCAGCCGGGTTCACCTACGAGGGCCAGCATGGCGACGGCCGTCAGAAGTGGCTGCGCCCCACTGCGGGGGGCGACCGGGCGAGCAGCGACTACAGCTTGCTTTGCGACGACCACGTGGCAATCAACTGGTCGGAGCGGTCGGATCTGCCCGTGGGCGCACAGCCTTCCGGCAGCAAGCTGACGATCGCCACGCTGTACGCGCACCTCAACTACAGCGGTGACATCAGCGAGGCAGCGAAGGACATCATGCGCGCCGCCGCAGGGCGGCCCACCAGCGGCCTGGCCGCGCGCCTTCCCCAGAACGTCCTCGACGCAGTCCGGCAGCGATGCATGCCCGAGTACGAGGCGACGCGCTTGGCACCTTCGGACGGCGAAGGTATCGACTGGGGTGACCTCAACGGACCGCCGGAGGGCGACGGTCCAGACGCGGAGAAGCCCGCCCGGCGACGCGGTCTGCTGCCCGAGACGTTCTGGAACGAGCGGAAGGTGCTGGGCGACATCCGGCGGGGGGCCCACTCCCGCGGATGCTCTGCTGACGCAGTGCTGCTCGGAGTCTTCGCCCGCGCATCCGGCATGGTCTCGCACCACATCCGCGGCGTCACCGGCATCGGCGGGCGGGCCTCCCTCAACGTCTTCGTCGCGTCGGTCGGCAACTCCGGCGGCGGAAAGTCCATCGCCAATGAATGCACCCGCGATCTCCTGCCAGCGCCGGACGACTTCCGCGACGGCCTTCCTGTTGGAACCGGCGAGGGAATCGCCGAGACCTTCATGGGTACCGTCGACGAGCCCACCGGAGAGGTCCACCAACACGGCCGCTACAAGGGCGACCCCGTCACCGTGAAGAAGCGCCAGCAGGTCCGGCACAATGCCTTCTTCTACGTCGATGAGGGGCAGACGCTCGCCAAGCTTGGCGAGCGGACAGGAGCCACCCTCGCCGAGACCCTGCGGCGGGCCGCCATCGGAGAAACGCTCGGCCAGACCAACGCCTCCGAAGAACGCACCCGGTACATCCCCGCCGGGTCATACAGCCTCGGCCTCCTCGCGGGCTTCCAGCCCAGCATTGCGGCGCCCCTGCTCGCCGACGCCCACACCGGCACCCCTCAGCGATTCCTGTGGGGGTGGGCCGAAGATCCCTCGATCCCAGACGAACCGCCGGCATGGCCAGGCGCCCTGGACGTCAGTGTCTGGCACCGCCGCCCGAACGACCCGATCGACGTCACCTTCCCCGACCGCATCCGCAAAATGCTGTGGCGCGACCGAGTAGCCCGAGGCCGCGGAGAGGTGGAGGTCTCCGAGCTCGACGGCCACGCCGGACTGATCAAGTGCAAGGTCGCCGCCTTGTTCGCGCTCCTGGACGGCCGGTACGCCGTCACTGAGGACGACTGGGCTCTCGCCGAGACCGTCTGGCAGGCGTCCTGCGAAGTCCGCGACGCACTCGTACTCCGCGCCCAGCGCGAGGCCGAAGCGGAGCGGCAGCGCGTTGAGGACGCCAAGGTGCAGCAGGAACTCCGGTCACACCTCGCCAAGTCCGACGCCGACCGCTCTCTTGAGCGAGTGGCGGGGCTCGTAAAGAAGCACGCATCCCAGGTTGGCGGGATCACATTCGGCTATCTCAAGCGCGCCCTGGCGAGCCGCGACCGGCCGCTTCTGGAGAAGGCCGTCGACCTCGCGGAGTCCCGCGACTGGGTCGTGATCGAGGGCGACAAGGTCTCGGTCAAGACGGATGCGGGGGTGTGAGGACGGTGTGGACAGCCCCTGCGATGTGGACATGTGGACAGCTGTCCACAACCCCCTGTCCGGTAAGCAAACGCGCTCTCAATATCTATACACACATATACAAAATGGACATCGAGAGCTTTCACGCAATGCGCGAGGGGGGTGTGTGGACACGCGTCCACATGTCCACGTCCACATGTCCACATGACCGCGTCCACGGTCACCGCGGCCGGTCGGGCCGTCCCCGCCCGAACGCTTGCCGTCCGAACACCCCCGAACCGAGGACCACATGAACGTCGAGGACGTGATCGCCGAGCGCATCGCGGCGGCCCGCAGGAAGGCCGAACGCGAACGCGCCGAACGGCTCGCCCGCCGCAAAGCCCGAGCCCGCGGCCTCGCCCAACGCCACGCCGCGAAGCTCCGGCATCTCGCGCAGAGCAAGCCGCCGGATGACCCAGCCGCCGCCTGAAAGAGACGCGCCGCACGACCCCGCCGCGTTCGCCCGCCAGCCGCCCGAACGCCTACCGCCCGAACGCAACACCAGAACACGAACCGGAGCCACCCATGAACCGCACCATCCCCGCCCCCCAGTACACGTCCATAGCCCACGACGTGCCGACCGTGCCCGCCACCGATTTGGCCACCTCCGGCACCCGGCAGCTCGTTGTCCAGTGCCCCCGCTGCGGCGAGTTGCACCGCCACCTCGGCCTCGGCCTCCGACGTTCCCCCTGCGGCCAGCACTACGTCATCAGCACCCCGCACACCGCCCCGACGCTCACCGCCGCCTGATCGGAACGACATGAACCAGAACCATTACGCACGGCAGGTATGCCCCCTTGCCGCCGATGACCCTGCGGGTGCCTGACATGGCCGACGAGTACATCACCACCCGCGGGTTGCAGGGTGCGACTGCCGTGGTCACCGCGCGGGTTGCGGGCCTCGACGTCCCGCAGGAACAGCTTCTCGGGGAAACGCCCGCCAGCGAGGCCCTGTTCGCGCTCACCGTCCTTGTGGCGTCGGTCCTGAACGTCACCGCCCCATCGGGTCTGACGACCGCCCTGCGGACCGCTGGCAGCCTCGCCAGCCGGTTGGAGGTGCACGATGACGGAGTCTGAGCCCCGCCCGCACCCGAAGGTGACGACGTTCGTGGGCAGCAAGCCGGGCCGCTACCGGCGTAAGGCCGCTGTCCAGGACGTCACCGGTGTCGGCGCCGGACACATGGTCCGGCTCGGTGTCGGCGACGGTGTGACCACCGCGGACCTTCCGGCGCTCGTCGCCTACGCGCACCGGGTCCGTGACGCCGCGCAGGTCCAGATCATCGGCCGCACCCCGAAGGCCGTGGAACAGGCCAGGAAGCTGCTCCTGGCGGCCTGGCAGCTCGACGCCGGGCCCGTGGCCGCCGCAGGGTCTTCCACGGCCTCCTGGGCGGCTCTGATGCTCGCGCACGTCGACACCCCGGACACCGGGAGCGGGCGTTGACCAGTCCGCAGGTTCGCCCGGAGCACGACGGCAGGACGGCCCCGGTGCAGATCCACGACGGGATCGTTGTGCCCGGCGAACTGTGCGCCGACCTGGTCGGGCTGATGGACCTGCTCACCGCGTTCATCAGCGGGGCCCCGCCGCCCGCTTCGGTCCGGCAGGCCCGCATGCCCCCTTGGGTGCGGGCGCTGCGGATAACGGCCAGGGACGCGGCCGACGACTACATGCGGCGCCAGTCCCGGACGGTGGCTTTCGCACGCGATAGCCGCCCGGCGCCCGCAGTTCTTGCTTCTGCGATAGCGCGCACACCCTCCCCGGAAGAGATCACGACCGAACAGGCCGCGACGCTCACCGGATTGACCGAGGGCCGCATACGGCAGCTAGCCGCCGCCGGACTGATCGAGGGCCGCAAGGGCCCGCGTAACACCTGGCTCCTCAACCGGTCGAGCGTTCGCGCTTACCAGAGGAGCCCCCGTGACCGTCATGACAGCCCCGGGCATCACGGAGCAGTTGGCGCAGGCGCAGCTTGACTCCGGCCGGCTGCGCACCGAACTCGGCCAGGCACTGGGCGAACTCGCCCAGGCCGTCGAGGCGAAGGACTACGAGCGCGCCGCTGGTCTGAAGGCCCGCGCCGACGAGCTGCGGCCTTCCGCGCTGCTCGCCGAGCACCAGGTAACGGCCCTTCAGCAGACCGTCCAGGCGCTGCGTGAGCACGAGGCCCGCGAGAACGCCGAGGCCATCGAGAAGGAGCGCCGGGAGCGCGGCGAGGCCGCCTGGGCGGCGGCGACAGCCGCCGAGAATGAGGCAGTCGGGGAGTCGCGCCGGCTGTTCGACGAGGCGCAGGCGGCGCTGAGCGCGGTGAAGAAGTCGCTGAGCGCGGCTCTCGCCGCGGAGTCCGTTGCCGGTCAGCACCGGCAGGCCGCCGAACAGGCCATGGTAGATGCCGGTGTCCGTGAGCCTTCGCGCTTCCCGGTGACGTCCCCGAACTACGTGAGGTCGCGCGTCGAGGAGTCTCAGATGCTCGGCGAACTCCTGCGGACTGTGCAGTGACCGCAGGGGCCGCGCCCGTTCAGGGCGTCAACGTCACCTACGGGCCGCGGGCTGGCCGCAGTGGGATCGAAGGTCAGGGAGCTGGGCTCATCCTTTCTCCCCGGCAGGGATCTGGCCTGCGCCACGACGCTGCGCGGCCCCGCACCGCCGTCCGCGAGCGGCAGGCGGTGAACAGCCGTGGCTGACCTGGCCCATGACCGTTCCGCAGTCGTGGAGACCCGCCACCGGGTACCTGAGAGCGCGCTCCGTGCGGCCATCGACGAGGCGGTTCGCTGTGCGCTGCCAGAGGCTTTGGCGCGGGCGTTCACCGAGACCGACTCTGGCACGGAACCGGCCGCAGAGAGGCCGCTGCACGAACTGTCAAACGACGAGTTCCACGCGTCCTCAATGGCGGCCTGGACCGAACAGGGCCGCCGGCTTGCCTCCCCGACGTGGTCCCCGCGCCGCCCGATGACCGTCAGTGAGCTGATCGCCGGACGGTACGAGGACGACGGCACCGCCTGATGGCCACGGCAGTCAGCGACCTCTTCATCACCCTCCGCGCGGAGACCGCCCCTTTCACGCGCGGCATGCGGACCGCGGCGGAGGAAGGCGAGTCGTTCACGTCCCGCATGGGCGGCATGCGTGCGGCCATGGTCAAGCTCGGCGCGGCCACGACCCTGGTGGGCGTCGGCTTCGTGGCCTACGGCGTGAAGGCGGCGGGTGACTTCCAGCAGTCCATGAACCTGCTGGTAACGGCGTGCGGGGAGTCTGCGGGGAACCTCAAGAAGGTCTCCGACGGCGTCATGAGCCTGGCCCGTTCCACGGGTACCAGCACCGAACAGCTCGCCGACGGCATGTACCAGGTCGAGAAAGCGGGCTACCGGGGCGCCGACGGCCTCAAAGTCCTCCGCGCCGCAGCGCAGGGCGCGCGCGAAGAAGGCGCTGATCTGAAGACGGTCACCAGCGCGATGACCAGCGTCATGGCCTCGTACCACCTCAAGGCCGCAGACTCCGTCCGCGTCATGAACGCGATCAAAACCGCTGCTGGTGAGGGCAAAGTCACCATGCAGGAGTTCTCCAGCTCTCTGTCGACGGTGCTGCCCATCGCATCCGCGAACAAGATCTCGTTCGGTGAAGTCGCCGGCGCCATCGCCACGCTTTCGCAGCACGGCACCTCCGCCCGTGAGGCCACTCAGGAACTCGCGTCGACCATCAAGAACCTCGCCTCGGCGCAGGGGCCCGCGATCACCGAGATGCAGCGCCTGGGGCTGTCCTCGGTCGACGTGTCCACGCACCTCGGGCAGCGCGGCCTCACCGGCACCCTGGACATGCTGAGCCGGGCAGTGCTGTCGAAGATGGGGCCGTCCGGAACACTGCTGCTGTCGACGTTCAACAAGACGAAGCAGGCCGCCGCCGACGCGGACGCCATGGTCAAGTCCATGCCCGCGTCGCTCCAGAAGCTGGCCACGGGGTACGCCAAGGGCACCATCAGCCTCGGGGACTGGCGGCAGACCCTCAAGACGCTGCCCCCGGCGCAGGCGAACCTGCTGTCGCAGTACGCGACGTTGCAGAACAAGACGAACGGGTTCTCCGCCGAACTGAAGAAGGGCGGCCCGTCGGCCCAGACCTACACCGAGGCCATCAAACGGCTTACCGGCGGCGCCATCGGCCTCAACACCACCCTCCAGCTCACCGGGGAGAACACCGAGGGCTTCAAGGACCGCGTCGCCAAGGTCTCCGCCTCGATGAACAACGCCTCCAAGGACGTTGAGGGCTGGAAGATCACCCAGGCCAGCTTCAACGTCCAGATGGGCCGCCTCAAAGAGGCCATCACGACGGCTGCCATCACGATCGGCCTCAAGCTCATCCCGGTCATCTTGAAGGCCGTCAACTTCTTCGAGCAGCACCGGAAGGCCGCCCTCGCGCTGGCCGCTGTCATCGGCACCGTGCTGGTCGCGGCCGTCACCAGTTTCGCAGCCGGGGCGGTGGTGGGGGCCGTCAAGGGACTCATCGACATAGGCAAGGGCCTCAAGGCGGCAACGCTGGCCGTCAGGGCCTTCGCAACGTCGGAGAAGGTCGCCGCGGTCGCCTCGCGCCTCTGGGCCGCAGCCCAGTGGGCACTGAACGCCGCACAGGACGCCAACCCGATGGTGCTCCTGGTCATCGCCATTGCGGCCCTCGTTGCGGGCTTGGTCTATGCGTACTTCCACTGCGAGAAGTTCCGGCAGATCGTGCAGGCCGCATTCGAGGGCATCAAGGTCGCCGCAGTCGCGGTGTGGCACGCCGTTCAAGCCGCATGGAACGGCCTCGTCGTCGGTGTGACCTGGCTGTGGCACGCGATGGTGTCCGCCTGGAACGCCGTCGCCAGCGTGACGTCCACCGTCTGGAACGGCATCTCCGGGTTCTTCCGCAAGTGGTGGCCGCTACTGCTGGTGATCTTCCTGCCTGCGATCGCGATCCTTGTCGCGGTCTGGAACCGCTGCCACACCCAGATCCTCGGGGCTGTCACGACGGTCTGGA
Organism: Streptomyces sp. NPDC008139; assembly: GCF_042957025.1. NCBI lineage: Bacteria > Bacillati > Actinomycetota > Actinomycetes > Kitasatosporales > Streptomycetaceae > Streptomyces > Streptomyces sp. NPDC008139. Next base: position 266,522 of record NZ_JBIBHM010000012.1, on the reverse strand, counting down.
ACGCGATCCGCGGCTTCCTGTCAGCCATCTGGGGCGGCATCAAGACGGCCGCGGGCATTCTCTGGGGTGCCATTGAGTCTTCGGTGATCCGGCCGATGATGTCGGTGTGGCACGGCTTGCAGTCGCTGTGGCGCACCGTGTCCGGCTGGCTGTCCGCCGCCTGGAAGGGCATCCGGGGCGTGGCCTCGTCGGTGTGGGCGAGTATCCGCGACGCCATGACGGGGCCTATTTCGTCGGCATGGCGCACCATCACCACCACCGTCGGGAAGATCAAGACCGCGATCAAGTCGGGCCTCGACAAGGCATACGACGCCGTCGCCCACATCGGCGACAAGTTCCTCGGCATCGGCACAGCGATCGTGAAGGGCATCGTCCAGGGAGTCAAGGACAAGGCGCGCGACCTTGCGGGCGCGGCGAAGGACGTCGCGAAGGGCGCCCTCGATTCGGCGAAGTCCTTCCTGCACGTCAACTCCCCGTCGAAGGTGTTCGCCGACCAGGTCGGCTCTCCGATGTCGGAGGGCATCGCCGTCGGCATCGGCAACAGCGCACACCTGGCACACCGGGCCATCACCGACGTTGCCAAGGGCACCGTCACGGCGTTCGCCTCCGAACTGGAGATCAACAGCCCGAGCCGGAAGTTCAAGGCGCTGGGCGCGTGGGCGATGCACGGCCTCGTTGACGGTCTGACCGGCAGCACCGCAAGCGTGAAGGCGGCCACGTCGCGGCTGGCCCGTGACCTGTACGTCGATTTCGGCACCCACCACAAGGGCTTGCAGAAGGCTGTGGCCAGGGACAATGCGCAGCTCATGTCGCTGGCCAAGCACCGGGACTCGGTGGCCGCGAAGTTGAAGGCGGCCCAGAAGAAGCTCTCCGATCTCCAGAAGGCCTGGGCGTCAGAGAAGGCGTCGGTGGCCAGCAGCGTCATGCAGTCCGCGAGCATCGTCACCACCAGCCCTGATGAGGGCCGCGCCGTCAACTCCTTCGACGTGGTGGCGCAGATGCGGGACAAGGTCCAGCAGGCTGTGCAGTTCGCAGCGAATCTGGCGCAGCTCCGCAAGAAGGGGCTGGGCTCGGACCTGATCGAGCAGCTCGCCAACTCGGGTGTGGACCAGGGCGGTGCGACTGCGCAGGCCCTCGCCGCGGCCTCGTCGGGCCAGATCCAGGAGATGAACAAGCTCCAGGCCGGTCTGAAGACGGCGGCGAACTCGACGGGTACTGCTGTTGCGGACTCGATGTACTCCGCCGGGATCAAGTCGGCGCAGGGCTTGGTGAAGGGCCTTCAGTCGCAAGAGGCGGCGATCGAGCGGCAGATGAGGCGGATCGCTCTGGCCATGCAGAAGGCCATCAAGAAGGCCCTCGGTATCCACAGCCCGTCGAGGGTCTTCGCGGCCCTCGGGCAGTTCATCCCGCAGGGGCTGGCGCAGGGCATCCAGGACGGTGCTCACCACGCCACGGCGGCGGTGAGCGGGCTTGCGGGTGCGGCTGTCGGCGGCCTGGGAGGTGCGGCACTGGCCGGGGCGGGCGGCGCCACGGTCGTGAACAACTACCTGAATGTGCAGGTCGCAGGTTCGGTGATGAGCGATCAGAAGCTGGTCGACGTGGTCGAGCGCGGCTTCCTCAAGCTCGGTGCCCGCAATCCGCAGACGTACCAGCCGTACAAGCGCTGACCCGAAGGAAGGCAGGAAAACATGGCCCTGGCCACCGTCACCGGCACCGCGCTCGTGCCGGGCGTCTCGCGTAACCGACGCCTCTACACCGCCGACGTCATCGGGAAGGCGGTACAGCGTGCGCAGGCCCGCATCGACAGCGGCGCCGCACCCCTGACCACACTCACCCACCACGAAGCCGGGGACGACTCAACGCGCATCGTCGGCGCGATCCGCCGGATCTGGCAGGAGGCAGACGGCACCGCCAAGTACGAGGCGGACATCGCCGACACGAGCCACGGCCGGGACATCCTCGCCCTGGTCTCCGGGGAGAACCCGGTGCTGAAGGGCGTCAGCATCCGCGGCGCCTGGATCGGTCCGATCCAGCGGGTCATCTACAACGGGGAGACTGTCGAGACCGGCGCGCTGGAACTGGACGGCCTTGATTACACACGGAAGCCCGGTGTCCTCGGTGCTGCGGTTGAACGCGTCGACCTTGCGGACACGCTGGCGGCCGAGTCCCACAGCGGCCGTGCCCTGATCTACGAGTCGGCGCCTGACGGGTTCGTGCAGCCCGCTCAGGTGGTCGAGTTGTGGGAGATGGACACCGAGCAGTTCCGGAGCGTCGCCGCCGCCCGGTATGCCCAGCGGCACCGCGGGCGGTCACCGTTCTGGGGGTCCGGCCGGTGACCACGATCCGCACCCGCCGCACCCCGCCGGTGGCCCTTGGCCCGATGCTTGCGAACGCGCGGCTTCGGGCCAGGCTCCGGCTGCGCGAGGCGGCCCGGCTGATCGGCATCGGGCATCAGTACCTGCTGCGCTTGGAGACGGGCCAGCGGGTGCCGTCCCGTTCGGTGGCCGAAGCGGTCGCCGACGTGCTCCGACTGGACGACGACGAGCGGGCCCAACTGCTTGCTGCTGCGCTCGAAGATGCGGGCCGCGACAGTCCGAAGCGGAGTATTCCGGGCTCCCCGATCGGAAACCGCTCCGGTGCCCATGGGCACCACTCTGACTACTGATAATGTTCCTTCTCGTGAGTCAGAACTCAGAGGTAGCTGTATCTGCCAACGGCCTGCCGGTTCGCGTCGCCGACGCCCCGCTGATCCTGTCGGACGCCGCACGGGCCGCGCTCGCCGCCGGCACTGCGGACTCCACCCGGCGGGCGTACTCCACGGACTGGCATCACTTCACCAGTTGGTGCAGTGATGCCGGACTGGTCCCACTGCCCGCCACTCCCGAGACGGTCGTCGAGTACGTGACGCACTTGACGACGGAGCCCCGGCCAAAGACCGGCCGCCCGTACTCGCCGTCGAGCATCGAGCGGGCCGTCGCCGCAATCCGCACCGCGCACACGGCCGCCAACCGCATGCCGCCCTCGACCAAGGGGGCCCGCATCGTGCTCCGCGGCTACCGCGACCAGCTGGCCCGGGCCAAGGACCCGGCCGCCCGTGCCCGCAAGGCGGAGCCCGCCGTCCCCGCGGTCCTGCGGCAGATGCTCGCCACCCTCGACCGCGCCACCCTGATCGGGAAACGGGACGCGGCGCTGCTGCTGCTCGGCTACTCCACCGCGGCCCGCGTCTCCGAACTCGTAGCCCTGGACCTGGCCGACGTCATCGAGACCGAGCAGGGCATCGACGCCGCGGTGTACCGGCGGAAGATCAAGGCGTTCACCGACAGTGCCGTCCCCTACGGTTCGAACCCGGCGACGTGCCCCGTGCGGGCGGTACGGGCACTGCGGGAGGCCATGAAGGACGCGGGGCGCACCGAGGGCCCCCTGTTCGTCCGCGTTGACCGGCACAGCCGTGTAGCCCCGCCCATGTTCCGGCACGGGCAGCCGATCGGCGACGCCTCCGGGCGGCTCAGTCCACAGGCCGCCGCCCAGGTTGTGGAGAAGGTCGCCGACGCCGCGGGGCTTGAGGGCCAGTGGTCCGGGCACAGCCTGCGCCGCGGGTTCGCCACGGCCGCCAGGAAGGCCGGGCACGACATGGTGCGCATCGGGCGGCACGGCGGCTGGGCGGACGGCTCGAAGGCACTGATCGGCTACTTCGAGGACGGCGACCGCTGGGAAGACAACCCCGTGAGTGGACTGTAGGCGGCCTTATCCCCGCGCGCCCCAACTGGTGCCCGGCGCCTGCTGCTGCGGAAGCTCCGGCACCTTGGGGCGCCGGAAGATGAGGAACGCCGAGGCGTGGCCCTTGTTGTCGTGGGCGAACGTCGACTGGTCGAGGGCCCAACCTAGCCCTTCGATTGCCTCAATCTGCTCGGCTACGGCGACGAGCGGGCCGGACCAGTTCGGTTGCAGCGCACCCTGGTTGATGCGGCAGACGAACACGTGCTGGCCGGCGTCGATGGCCTTTTGGGCCTCGGTCTTCATCGTCTGAACTTTGACGTCCTTGATGAACCCCACGGGGTGCCCCCTCTGTTGATGTGAGCGCCTATTGCACCGGATCGGGCGGGTTCGCCTCAGGTGTGTTGCCGACTCGTGACCGACACCCGAGTTGTGAGGGGCGCGCTGCCCGCCGCAACCGTGGGGCTCTGCACCGCGGTTGAACTGCATACGTCAGCCTGACGGACGCAAAAGGCCCCCGCCGCGGCCATACCCCCTGCGGCGGCGTGCGCATGTATAAGAGTTCCCAGCCGCCCGGTTCGCCGGCGGACGCGACCTGGCGAGGGAGCCGGACATGACGAAGCGCGACATCGAGACCCTGAAGCAGAGATACCTGTCGGCGCTCCGAGCGTTCGCCGAAGCAGTCAAGCGCAGCCACGCCGCGCTCGGCGAGGTCAAGCCGCTGGGGGGTGGCCCGACGCCGGAAATCTCCGGCGAGTGGAAGGCGGCCAGACAGGCGGAAGTGGAGGCCCAGGCTGCTTACGTGGCCGCTCGGGATGCGTACTTCGCTGCGCTCGACGACCAGTAGGACGACGCCACGCAGGGGTACTCCCGGTCTGAGTACCCCTGCGGGTTGGTACGGAGACTGCGAGGGTCAGCCTCGCGCGATGCCGAGAAGGGGTGGGAGACAGCTCCCACCCTTGGTTCTGATGTATCCGAAGGGTCCGCACTGGTGCGGGCCCTTTTGCGCGGCGCCAAGAAGAACCCTGGCCAGAGGGATGGACCTTCTAACGGAGGTCCGTCTTCCCGAGTTGGACGAGCGGCGTCGCGAATTGCGGAGTCCGGACCGGGCCTAGTTCCGCCGGTGTTCGGCGGCGAGTTGGGCGGCGGCGTTCTCAGCCGCAGTCTGGGCGGCGTCCTGGATGCCCGCGGGAAGGCTGTCGTCGCGGGCCAGGTTCGTCAGGGCGCCGAGACCGGCGACCTGCTCGAACAGGGCGTCGTCGTCGGCATCATCGTCGGTGGGATCGGGCATGGCGCTCCTTCGTACGGGTCGGGTGTGTGGACGCCGAGCGCGTCAGCACGCTCGGGCAGGCCGCCGACGGCCCTTTGCCGTCCTGTCGGCGGTCGGTCAGTGGGATATCGGGTGCGGTGTCCGGCGCACTGGCGTCACGGGCCCGCAGCGCCGCCGGCCGCGATGGACGACGACGTCGGCGCCGCCACGCGCCCCTCCCTGGGGGACGAAGGTCTCTTCGGCGTCCTCGGCCTCGACGGGCTGCCCGCAGTGCGCGCACAGCGGCCGGACCGCGGGGGCCGTCATGACGCCCTGCCCGCGGGCCGTTCCGGTGCGGCGTTGCGGCGGCCTGTGTGCGGGCGCGGGATGATCCCGTGGTCGCGGACGCACTGGTGGCAGGCATACGAGGGCACGCCCGGACCGGAGCCTACTTCTGTGGCGGATACGACTTGCGCCTCGTGATCGGGCACGACGTGGCGGCCGGGGCCGCACCAGCGGGTCATGACAGGCACCGGGCCGGGTCGCAGTGGTGAACGATCGGGGTGTCCGGCGGGGTGGTGCCGCGGAGGTGCACGACCCGGACGGTCAGGGTCCGGGTCGTGCCGTCGGCTCCGGTGATGACCAGCGGGCGCTCGGTCGAGGTCCATCTGCGTGGGGCACGTTCGGGTTCCGTCCCGGGCGGGTCCACTGAGACGGGACCATCACCTGTGTCCAGCCAGTGCCCGCCGGTAGTCTGTGTCATGTCGACCCCTTCGCGGTCGTCCAAACCCCCGGGCCGTGTCAGCGGTCGCGGGGCTTTTGCTGCCCGCCTCGCATCGGCGACGCGGCGGGCGCCCTTCGACGCTAGAAAGCAGGCATTCGCTCGCGCCACTAACTTGCACCGACTAGCACCACGATCACCTGATGAGGTCGACGACCCCAAGGCCCACTTGACGCCGCCACGGGCCCGCCGGACCGTGATGCAAGTCCGTGAAAGCATCGACGCGTTGGAGGGCACCATGGCACTACGGTTCATCGGCATCGACCCCAACACCGACGAGCAGAACTGTCCGCGGGTCTGGGTCGACGAGGAAGCCGGAGAGTTCGTGTTCCAGGGCTGGAAGGCAGGCGACGACTTGGAGGAGCAGGTGCGGTCGACGGGCCCGCTTCCGGACCATGAAGGTGTCGTCCGTATTCCCGTGCGGATGGTCCACATTCTGAGGGAGGCATGCGATGCGGCCGAACGCCTTGACGTTTGATGGCCTGATGGCTGGCGCCAAACGGTCTGCGGTTCACCTGGAGATGCGCGACACGTACTACTCGAACCCGCGTTTTGAGGCGTGGCAGAACGGCGATCGCGTCAACTGGGCCGACCGGCCTTCGTGGTGGCGGCCGTTCCACGATCTGATCGCCGGCGCGGTCGCCCGAGGTGTGCTGGTCCGGCGGGCGCGGGTCGTGTCGGAGCCGGTCACGGAGTACATCAGGTGGGAGCACTACGTCACCCGCGCCAACGTTGAGGCGGGCGAGCAGGTGCGGTGGCTGCCGCGCAGGGAGACAGCGGACCTGCTGATGCCCGGCCGGGACTTCTGGATCTTCGACGGCCGGGTGATGCGGGTTCACGACTTCGCGGGGAACGGTGACTTCCTCGGTGAGGAGTTCACCGACGATGCTGACCTGATCGACCTGAACACCGCTGCGTTCGAGCGCGTGTGGGAGCGGGCCATCCCGCACGACCAGTACGCGATCAAGTAGGACGAGCGCGACCGACCCACATGCCTCCGACCTCTCCTTCTGCCAGCGTGCAAGCGGCCCGCGAACAACTCGCCGGGCGGCTCCGCGAACTCCGCCTCGACGCGGACCTCACCAAACGGCAAGTCGCGGCCCTGTGCGGGTGGAGTGAGGCGAAGAGCGGGCGGATCGAGAACGCACGCACGGCACCATCAGACAGCGACATCCGGCTGTGGTGCCGTGCGTGCCAGGCCGAGGACCAGGCGCTGGCGCTCGTCGCCGCGAACCGGCAGAACGACTCCATGTACGTCCAGTGGCGACGGCTCCAAAGGACCGGCCTCAAGCAGCTCCAGGGCGCGAACCTGCCACTCTTTGAACGCACGAAGAACTTCAAGGTGTACTGCTCCAACGTGGTACCCGGCTTCCTCCAGACACCCGGCTACGCCGCCGCGCTGCTGCGGGCCATCGCCACCTTCCGGGGACTCCCCGACGACGTGGCGGACGCCGTAGCGGCCCGTATGGACCGATCCCGGATCATCCGGGAGAACGGCCGGGCCTTCGCGATCCTCGTTGAGGAGACGGTGCTGCGCTACCGCCTCGGGGATGCTGGCGTGATGGCCGGTCAGCTTGGCTACCTGTTGTCGGCGATGGACCTGCCCGCCGTGTCGCTGGGCGTCATTCCGGCAACCGTCGAGCGCACGATATGGGCGGTTGAGTCCTTCACCGTCTTCGACGACGCCCGCGTCGACCACGAACCCCTGTCCGCCGCAGTGAAGATCACAGCCCCTGACGAAGTCAGCGTCTACCTCGCAGCCTTCACCCGCCTGCGCCAGCACGCCGTGTACGGGGCCGACGCGCGGGCCCTGGTCGTCAAGGCGATCGATGCGCTCTGAGACCGAGTGGGGAAAGCGGCGCACCAAGGATTCTTGGGGTCCCCGCTGTCGGACAGACCTCTCGTTACATCAGTGGGTGAGGGCGCCGCTTGCGGCGCTGATCCGACAGAGGAACGAGGGATACATGGGCAGGGACAACTACAGCGAGTGCGGGAAGTGCGGTGCGCTCGTGGGCAACTACGCCCGGCACGTCGACTGGCACGAGTCGCTGGAGAGGCTGATGCCGGATCTCCGAGCTGTACAGGAGCGCGTCTCGCAGGAGAGAGCGGTGCGCGAGAAGGGCATGTTCTCCAGGTAGGCCCCGACACGCATGAGCGCCCCGCCCGGCACGTGGCCGGGCGGGGCGCTCGATCGGGGCTGTCAGCCTGACAGTCCCGAAACCGCCTGGGGCAGGTCGGTGAGGAAGTCGGCCCACGCGTCGCGGGTGAATTCCAGGACAGGCCCGTGCGGGTCCTTGCTGTCCTTCACCGCCACGCCGTGGCCTGCGGGGCGGGCGACGGCAACGCAGTCGCCGGGGTTGCTGTGGGTGCTGGTGACGTACCTGGCGCCGCGATAGGTGCCCAAGCCGCTCATCTGATCAGAACCTCCGTAAGGAAAGCGCGAGTGCCATCGAGGTCGAGCGCAGCCCCAATGATCTCAGCGAACGCGCCGTGGAGCCGGGCGATGTCCTCGGTTCGGGTGGTGTACCAGCCGCCGACGGGGGTCTCCAGGTAGCCGACGCGCACGCCGTTGCCGCCCCCGTGCGCCGTCGGCTCCAGCGCATACACGCTCATCTGTCCGAGCCGTCCGGGGACGGCGCGGCCCTCCGGGACCACGTGCACGTGGACGTTCGGCAATACGGAGACGGCGAGCAACTGGCGGAGCTGGGCGCGGTGGGCGTCGGCGTGGACGAGAGGTTGGGTAAGGGCCCGCTCGCCGATGACGAACACGGCCTCGTTGACCGCGCCAGTGCTCCAGCGGGTGAGGAACTGGTCGGCGCGCGCGGCCCGTTGGTGGGCCCTGCGCTGCACCTCGGAGGGCGGTATCGCGGGGGCGGTTGTGCGTATCGCTCCGGCGGCGTAGCGGGTCGTCTGGACCGGCCCGGGGACGAGTGACGGGTTCCAGGCGCGGACAGTCACGGCGAACGCCTCGATGGCCGCGAGGTGTTCAGCGGTGACCTCTCCGACGTCGGGTTCGGCCGCACGGCCCTGGTGGCGCTGATCGGGGGCGCGCAGCATCCGCAGCGCCTCTTGTGGGGTGGACACGGGTTCCTTTCCGTTCTGACGGGGTGGCGTGCGGAGACAGGGGACGACGGCCTGTGGAAAGCGTCATTTTCGGGGGGTCAGGACCGGCGCATCAGGCGCCTCCCTGCCTCCCTTACTCGCGGTTCCCGCAGGTGAGGCCGGGGGATGCGGATCAGGGAGGCGGGCAGGGAGAACTCCCCGCCTCCCTGATGCCTCCCTACGCGTCGAGGGCGTTGAAGGCGTCCCTCATGCGTTCTGTGACGGCCTCCTGGACGCGGTCGCGGCCGACAGTGGAGACACCATTGGACTTGTACGGTTCGGCCGCGTAGGGCTCCAGTGCGGCCTTCAGATCTGCGAAGCCCCACGCCCCGTACACGGTCGGATTGAGCGCGTTGAGGCGGTGCAGCACTTCCTGGGACTGCACGCGGGGCTCGTCGGCGAGGACCGTGAAGATGTCGGTGAGGTGGTCGGCGGGCGCGGACTCGACGGCCGGGGCGGGCGTGTTGCCGCGCCGGGCCTTGATGCGGTCGGCGACCGTACCGGCTTCGTCGCCGTCGATGTAGTGGGTGCGGATGGTGATCGCGGGCTGTCCGGGGGCGAGTTTGACGCCGTCCCCGGCGACGACGACGGTTCCCTTGTCGAGGCCCTGGCGGAGCTTGTGCGGGGCGGCCCCAGCGTCGACCGGAGTCTCGCCGAGGGCCATCTTCGCCTGCGACTCGGTGCCCAGGACCAGGGCGGCCCTGATGTGGTTGCCTGCGCGGGACCGCACGGGAAGGTTCTGGTCGGTGGGGTCCTGCGTGCCTTCCCATGTGGTGACGTCGACCGCGCGCCCTTGGTCGTGGATCGCCTTGACAGCACGGAAGTACCGGCTGGTGGCCTTTGAGCCGCCGTAAGGGCGCTTGTCCGGTCCGATAGCACCCGAGCCGTAGGCGACCTGCGCTTCGTCCACGACGATGACCAGCGGCTCGAACACCGTGCCCGCAGGGGCGAGCAGGCGCCGGTTCATCTCCTCGACGCCCGCCTCGACCATCTCGGTCACGTCGATGACGTGGTCGTCGGTGGGGCCCTCGATCAGGACTTCGGCGATGCCGTCGAACATCCGCCAGTCGCCCATGCCCTTGAGGTCGCCGATCCAGAACCGCACCGCCGGGTCGTGGGCCAGCCACAGTGCCAGCGCCCGCAGGGACGCGGTCTTGCCCTGGTTCGACAGGCCCGTGATGAGCATGTGCCGCTGATACAGGCTGATCAGGGCGGCGTCCCCGCGCAGGTCAACACCCCAGGGGGCGCGGCCCTTGGCGTAGTCGGCGGACGTGTCGGGGTCGGTGACCAGCGGGGACGGGCCGATCGGTTCGTCCAGCGCACCGCTGTCCGCGATCCACGCCCGCACTGTGCGGGCGGCGGGCGCCACGGCCAGGTGCACCTCGTGCTCATGGCGGCCCATGTTCTCCGCCAGCTTCCGGCGCCGCTTCATAACCTCCTCGGTGCTGCTGCCCGAGGGCAGCGTCATGTCGACCTCGACACCGCACCCGGCGGTCTTGATCGGGGAGAGCATGCCAGCGCCGCTGTCCTCCATGGCCTGGATGGACTTCCGCAGCGACGAGATACCCAGGTCACGCAGGGCGGTGACGAGGATCGAGGGAGTGATGGGGTCGCCTTCGCCGCGCAGCTTCGCGGGCAGCGCCCACCGGGGCGCGGTCTGGCGTTGGCGGCCGGTGTTCCACAGGGCGACCAGCAGCAGTGCGGGCACGAGCCACACGGCCACGCTCCAGATCACTGCGGCGATGACCACAGCCCATCGGACTGCCTCGATGGTGGCCATGACCGGGACCAGGATCTGCGCCGGGTCTTTGTCCGCGACGGCCATGAGGACGCCGAGGCTGACGAGTCCGCCCCCAGCCAGGGCGCTCCCGACGAGGGTGGCTTTGGCGAGGCGCTGGGGGGCGGTGAGCAGGTCCATGCGCCGCTGGTGGCGGGCGGCACGGAACGCCCGGCCTCGGTCTTCCCACTCCTTGGCCTCGTCGCGGTTGCCTGCGGCCTCGGCGGTTCGGATCATCCGCTCGTAGCGGGCAGCGGACCGGCTGTCCCAGGCGCGCCGGGTCAGGGTGGTGGCGCCGCCGGTCACGTAGGCGCTGTGCCGGACGGCCAGGCGGCTGGCGTTGCGGGTGCGGTCGTGGGTGGCGACGATGCGGGCCTTTCGGGCAGCACGACGCCATACCCGCTGGTCGGCACCAGGGGCACCCGCAATCTGAGTGTCCTTACCGGCCTCGTCGGCCGGGGGCTTGGCGAGCTGTACGGCCTCGGTCCGGTGGTCGTCGAGCCGGTGGAGCGTGCCCACGTCCTCGACCTCCGTCATCAGGTCGGTCATCCTGGTCATCTCCTGTTTCGTGACGTGATTCATGGCAGGGGCCCGCGGCGGCCGGTTGTCTTGGCGGATGCACGGCCGCCGCGGGGTTGGTCAGTCCGTCGGCAGTGCCCGGCAGATCGCGGCGTGGTCGTTGGCCTCGGCGCGGATCAGGTGCTCGGGCTTGGGGAAGAGCGAGCGGTCACGGCACCCGAGGCACTTCCACTCCTGGTCGCCCTCGGCGGCCGTCGTGACCTTCACGACGGCGCCGCCGAGGGTCGCGAACTGCGAGAAGACGTAGCTGCTCATTTGGTGTTCTCCTTCTGCTCGCGGCGCTGGCGGGCCCGCTCGGCGATGCGGTCGATGGCCTTCTCCTGCCGGGTGGTGAGCGTGTCGTTGCGGATCGCGGCCATTCCGGCGATGCGCGCGACACGGACCAGGTCGAGGGGGCTGAGGCCGGCGAGTCGGTCGACGGCGGCCATCAGGCGGGCCGGACCTGGGCGGTGAGGCCCGCGCCCTCGATGGCGGCCGTGCGCCGGTCGCGGTCGGCGTCGCCGTAGGCCGTGACGGACGTGCCGCCCTGGCGGTGCAGCGCGGTGTCCATGGCGTCGGTGTAGGGGGTGCCGTCCGGGTGGGTGGCGCTGACGACGTAGGCGGGTTCGTCGGGCATGGCGTCCTCTCCGTTCGTGGTGGTGTGCTGGCAGATGTGGGGTGCGATCCAGGCGGTGACGGTGTCGAGGTCGATGAGGCCGCGCCGGTAGTAGTCGACGGCACCTCGCAGGTCCCACTCCCAGCGGGGCATGCCCGTCTCGGGGTTGGTCTGGCCCATGGCGGGTTCCTCTCGGGTCGGTGGTGCAGGCGGGTCCTGGTCAGTCGAGGAGTTCGTCTTCGGTGAGGCCGCCGGGGCACGGGTAGGCGGTCGCGCCCTGGTCGGTGACGATCACGGTGGTGGTGCCGTCGTCGGTCTTCTCGGTGGTGACGAAGCCGCCGGGGGCCTGCTCGGGCATTGCTGCTCCTTCGTGTGTCCAGTGGCGGGCGGATCGGCTGATCCGGCCCCACCGCACCCCCGCAGTCGCCTCCGGCTGGAGGCAACTGGCGGAGGACGGAAGGGCTGTCAGCGGCGGCGCTTCCCGCCGGGCTCGGGCTTGAGGGAGCCGACAACGGACACGACCGACCAGGCCAGTACGGCGATGACCAGGCCGCCCACCAGGAACGTGATGGCGACCATCTCCATCGAGGCGACCAGTAGCGGCCCGTAGTAGACGGCCGCGGTGGTGGCGCCCGCTCCGACACCCGCGCCGAGCGCCAGGCGCTGAAGGACACGGTCAGGCTGGGCGGCCTCGTGGATGTGGACGATCTGCGGCGGGGCCGCGTACTGCTCGTAGGGCTGGGGGACCTGCGTTGCCTGCCCGGCAACGGAGGTCTCCGGGCGCCGGGCGGGCAGCGGGCGGGGCTCGAAGCTCGGCACCGGGTTTGTGTAGTGGTGAGGCTTCGGGTTGAGGCTCATGCCATGGCCTTCTTCAGTTCCGACTGGATGCGGGCGGCGCGGTCCTGGCCGATGGAGTACCGGCCGCGCAGAGTGCGGATGGACGGGACGGTGCCGTGCAGCAGGTCGGCGAGGTAGTCGCGGCGGGCCAGTGGGGTCAGCGTGTCCTCGCCGGGCGGCGGTGGTGAGTCGTCGTCCGGCTCGTGCTGCACGTCGGGCCACAGGTCGTGGAACGCGGTGTCGCCGATGCGGTCGCGGAGCGCGTGCAGGGGGTCCTTGGGGTACTCGGCCTGCGCCCCCGCGGCGGACGACTGACGGCCCGGGGAGGCCGCGGGGCGGGCCCCTGCGGGTACGGCCTCGGGTACATCGGGTACGCCCGGCCCGATCGCCGGGTACGCCTCGTCGGGTACAGGCTCGGTAGCCTCGGGTACACGCTCGACCTCGATCTCGGCGGGCACCGGCTCGGCGTCAGTCGTGTCGATACCGACTCGGTTGGCCCAAGGTGCGGGGAGCGCCATCGAGGCCAGCTCCCCGGCGCCCCGGTATGCGGCGATGCGGTCCAGAAGTACGGCCCGCTGCCCGTCGAGTACACCCGCGTCCGTCCGGTCCACGGCCACTGCCAGGCGCCGCCGGGCACGGGCCACCGTGCGGCCCCGGGTACGGGCGGCGGCTTCGAGATCGGCAAGACGAGCAGCCCGCCGGGTAGCAATCCGGGTCCACCGGTCACGGGTGATCTGCGCCGCGTCCCGCCCCCGCTGGGCCAGGCCGAAGCGGGACAGCATCCGCTCCCGCAGCTCCCTGACCAGCACGGCGGGCAGCGACTGCGACGCCGCGCCCGGCTTGGCGTGCCGCAGCTCGATGCCCATGGCCAGATGCCAGAGCAGGGCGGCGAGGACGGGGCCGACGAACGCGCGGACGAACCCGCCGACGATGCCCGACTCGGAGAACGCCGGGATGACCTGCACCCCGGTGATGACCCAGACAAGGGCACCGGGTGTACCCGGGGCGCCGGAGGTACGCAGGTTCTGCCGGGCCATCAGCGCCATCGAGAACAGGCCCAGTTCTGCGGCGGCGAACATGATCGAGCGTTCCCCCGCGCTGCTCATGCCGAGGTGGTCGGCGGCGAAGTTCCAACTGGTGTCGCCGGAGTACGCGGTGCAGAGCAGTGCACCGAGGGCGGCCACGACGACCGCGGCCGGGGGGTGACCGGCGGACCGGCGGACGCGTGTTGCGGCGAAGGCGAGTACGGCGGCGAGTACGGCGAGTACAGGCACCGCGTGCAGCGGGGTACGCAGCCAGTCGGCGAGTACGGCGGTGTTCATCGGAGACTCCGGAAGAGACGGCGGACATGCCGGGGACGGGCCACGACAGCAGCGACCAGCAGCCAAACGGCGGGCTGCGCCGTGGCCCACAGGACGGCTGTACCGAGCGGGGCGGCGCCCTGCTGCGCCAGGTGCGGGAACGCCCCGCACAGGCCCAGCAGGACACCGGGAAACAGGTGCTTCACGACGGCTCACCACCACGAACGGCATCGAGACGGCGGGCGACGGGCACGATCAGCCGGGCCGCGCGGATGATCCGCCCGGCAATCTCGCCCAGTTCGCCGATGCCAGCGGGCCAGGAGTCACCGTCAGCGAACACGGCGATGACGTTCACACCCCTGGCATCGGGGTCTGTGACGAACGGGTTCTGGTTCAGGTAGAGCGACATCAGCGCCATCGGGCCGCGCGTGGTGTCCACCGTGATCGTGGCGGGCTCCCCGTCGTGGTGGATGTCGGCGCGGAACACCGGGCCGTGCCGGTGGCTGGCACCGGTGCACCAGGCGGGTTCGGGGATGGTGACGGGACCGTGGTCGCTGGTGGGCACCGTGACGGTGCGGGACGCGGTCACGCCTGCTCACCGCCGTCTGCGGCGTCCTGCCGCACCTCGTACTCGACGGGCCAGGCGTCGGTGTTGTCCCGGATCGTCTGCGTGAGGTAGCCGAGGGCGTCCGCGAGGTGGCGGTGGGGAAGGTCGAGGGCCACGGCGGCGGCGATGCGGATTGCGGTGGCCCGGTCCGCGATCAACTGCTCGCGCTGGCGGCGCCGTTCCATGACCCCGGTGAAGTCCGGGGCCGGGGCCGGGCGCGGCACGGTGAGGGCGTCACGGATCGCGGCGAGGAGGTCGAGGACGCTGCTGTCCAAGGCGGGCTCGCCCTTGCGGGTGCCCTTCCTGGCGGTGTCGTCGGCGGTGACCGCGTAGGGCACGGGGGCGTCGGGGTTCGCGGGGAGCACGATCGGCTCGTCGACGACGGGCTCACCCTGGTTCCAGGCGGAGCGGAGCGCGGACTCCAGCGGGTCGGGGCGCTCGGTCATCGGGTACCTCCCATGGCGCGGTCGAGCATGTGGTCGAAGTGGCGGGCGCCGTAACGGTCGTCGGTGGCGCGGGCGGCGATCAGAAGGTCAGCGATGCGACCCAACGGGGGCAGCGGCCGGGGCGACCGGGAGGCCGCATCGAGCGCGGCCCCCTCGGTCGGCCGGGGCACCATGGCGGTACCGGCCATCACGCGCCCCGTTCGTCGGTCGTGGCGTAGCTGGTGCGGTCCTGACTGGCGAGGGTGCGCAGTTCCTGCGCCACGTCGGCCGCGTCCTCAACGGCGATGCTGAGCAGGCCGTGGAGCATCCCCACAACGTCAGCGACACGCTGCTCGATGCGGTCCCGCCACAGCTTCCGGCCAGCCATGTCACCCTCGACGTACATCGGGATGTCGAGGTGGTCGAGGATCGCGGTGAGGACCGTGACCGCCTCGGGCTGAAGGCCCCCGCTCATCGGGTGGCCTCGTCCTGGCGGAGCTGCACGGCCATCGTGGCGACCTGGTCCCGGAACGCGTCGAGCTGGGTGCGCTGCGCCTTGAGGGTGTGCAGGAAGCGCTCAAGGTCAGCGATCAGCGTGTCAGCTGGGGGGCGTCGTAGGTGGTGCCCTCGCCGCGGAAGGTGACGCTGATCTGCGTGTCGTCGTCCATGTTCGGGACGTGGGACAGGCGCGAGTACCCGATCGGTTCGGCGTGCCGGTCCCGCGTGTCGGGCAGCACGTTCCGCGGCCCCTGGTGCTCGGTGGGCGACGTGGCGTGCTCGATGCACTCGCCGGGGGCGCACCACGGGAAGTGGGCGTCGTCAACCGGGCGGGGCGCGGTGCCGCCGGCCTCGTTGATGGCGTCGAGCTGGTCGGCGAGCAGGTCCAGGCGGGCCAGGTGGGCGCGCACCCGGGCGGTCTCCGCCCGCACCTCGTCACCTGTGCCGAAGGTGATGTCGTCGTTGTCAGTGGGCCCGTAGTTGACGGTCGTCACGCCCGTGCGGCGGTCGTGCATCAGGTGCCCGTGCAGGACGCCCGAGGGCATCTCGATGCTGTCCCCGTAGCAGTGGGTGTGCTGCTCGGTCTCCTGGCACCAGGCGTTGCCGCAGGGGCCGGTCCGTACGGCCGTCAGGCGGGCGATCATCTTGCGGGCCACGTCCAGGCGCATGGCCCGGTCCTGGCCCTGGGGGAAGACGAGGGTGATGCGGCCGTTGACGTGAGCGGCCCAACCGTGGACGTTGGCGTCGAAGTCCCCTTCGACCATCTGCGCGTCGTGGGCCGCGAGCAGCTCGGCCAGTTCGGCGGCGGGTCCCGCGAAGGTGGCGGGTGCGGCGGGGGCCTCGACGGTCTCGGCGGTCGTGTTCATGGTCGGACTCCCCTCCGGGGCGGTGGTGACGGTGGTGCGGACGCGGTCGGCGAACGCCCGGTAGAAGTCAGTGCCGGTGATGTTCACGCGGCGGCTCCCCGCACGGTCAGGTCACGGCGGCCGGGGGAAGTGATCCGGGCAACCCTCGCGACGGGCGAGGGTTGCCCGGCGGGCAGGTCGAACGTCTCCGGCAGGGCCGGGCCGCCCTCCCAGCGGAAGCTGTAGAGCAGCCACGCCTCCTGGGTGCGGTTCACGGCCCGCTCGTAGGCGGCCACCTCCGGGATCGACCAGGCGGGGGCGGTCTCCAGCAGGGCCACGATCCGGGGCCGCCAGTCCGCGAGGACGAGCAGCAGCGACTCGATGAAGTCCGCCGACGGGGTGCAGTCCCTCGCCTCGTCCTCGATCGCAAACAGCCGGTACTCGTCCAGGGCCGCGAAGCGCGCCGCGTGATCCACGGCGCTCATGCGGCCACCGCCGTCTGGGTGGCGGCCGCGGCGGGGAGCAGGTCGGCGCTGGCGTCCAGGGCGTCGGCGAAGGCCCGGTAGCGGGCCGCCATGGTGCGCACCTCGTCGGAGGTGGTGAACCGGCCCTGGGTGTCGTCGGTGTGCAGGTCGAAGTTGTAGACCACGATGTTCACCGGCTCGTCATCGAGTGCGACGAGGTCGGCGTACACCTTGCCCTGGTCTCCGAGCGGCATCTCAGCGACGGTGGCGACGCACCCGCCGTCGGTGTGGTGCCACCGCCCGTCGCAGCCGGGGATGCGGTGCTGGTCAGCGATCGGCTCGTCGGCAGTCGTGTCCGTCTCGGTCACGACGTACTCGGCGGTCCGCGGGTACGTGACGAACGCCTTGTCGAGCACCGCAGCCTCGGCGGGCAGGTAGCCGTTCACCCGGCGCCACCGGCCGTTGACGTTCGACCACGCCTTGCGGGGCTCCGTGCCGTGGTCGGTGCGGTACAGCTTTGCCGCGGTGCGCCCGTAGGCGCTGCCGTAGCGGTCGGCGAAGTCCTGGTCGACGCCACGGCCGACGAGGTACTTGCGGGCCAGCAGCATGCCAGCCGAGACGGTCATGTAGGCCAGGCCCTCGTTCACGGCCGCAGCGGCGGCCAGGTGACGGGCGGCGAAGATGCGGCGCGGGGCGGCAACTTCACGCCTACGCCTGGGGGTCGATACATTCAGCACAGCGGTCTCCCTGTGAAGGCAGGTGGTCCGTAGGCCCTGGGTCGGTGCTCGTAACACCGGCCTGGGGCCGCTTGCGTCTGGCTTCAGTCTGCGTCTAACTCACTGACTCTGTCAACAGGTTTACACGTGCAACATGTTGACCCTGGCAATGCGTATCGCGGATGATGTACGCATGACCACACCTCCTCCCCGAACAGGCGGCCTCACCGAGGTCGGCGAGATCCTTGGGGTCTCCCGGCAGCGCGCATACACCCTCGCCAAGCGCCAGGACTTCCCCGTGCCCGTCGCTACCAGCAAGGCTGGGCGAACCTGGGACCTCGACGTCATCGAGGCGTGGATGGCCAACTGGGACCGCGAGAACAAGGGCGGTCGGCCGAAGACCGGGCAGCCTGCGGCTGAGCCCGGGGACGGCGCCGACCAGTGATGCCCTGGTTGGCACACTGCTGGCACCAAGAGGCACGGTGACGGTTGGCGGGCGCAGGTCTGGACTAGGTAGCCCATGGCGCCTGACCTGCGCGGGAATGTAGAGCCAGGTCGGCGGTGGTCGCCGTCGGATGGGACCCAACACACTGCTAATGCGGTTTGGGCTTTACCGTCCATCGAGGGTTCAAATCCCTCCGCCTCCGCCACCACCCCGGAGCCCCGCCCGTCCTCCACCGACGGCGGGGCTCCTCCCGTTCCACCCCCCGGCCCCACCCCATTCCCGCAGGTCACCCCGCCTTCCGGTTATGGATTTCACCTCCCGCCACACCTCATGTAATGTTGTTCCCGCAACGCCGACCGGCCCAAAACCCCGCGAAGCGCTCGCACTCGTAGCTCAACGGATAGAGCATCTGACTACGGATCAGAAGGTTGCAGGTTCGAATCCTGCCGAGTGCACAGCAGGTCAAAGGCCCCCAGGGATTCGTTCCTGGGGGCCTTTGCCGTTGACACAGGCCGTGCCTGTCCGTCCGGGCCGTTGTCGGGGCCGCCGTTCCGTAATGCGGCAGCCGGTCGACGTCGCGCTCCTCCTGTACGGCGGCTTCGGGGCCGGTCGCGACGCGCCCGGGGATACAGTGCCGGGGTGAGCGATGCGAAGGGGTATGACGGGATAGCTGAGGCGAAGGGGATGGGGGGCCGGGAGCGCCTCTATCGGGTGCACCGGCCGTGGAAGCACGGGGACTTGCTGGTGCTGCCCTTGGCCGGGGTCGGCGGTGGGGTGTACGCGGCGACAAGGTCGTGGTGGGTGACCGCGCTGACCGTCGTGGTCGTCTTCGTGGCCGGCTTTGTCGGTGTGCGACGTATCCCGCCGCGCAAGGGGCTGCGGCAAGTCGTCGTGTACGAGGGCGGGTTGGTCCTCGCTCAGGCCGGGGTGCCCGCCGTGCCGCTGCGGTGGGACGCGATCGAGTCCACCGAGGTGGACCATGGCCGCACGGAGATCAGCGGCGGTTTGGGCAAGGTCGAGCGGCGCGAGCGGTTCGCGACCATCACCGTGCACCTCAAGAAGAAGTCGCAGCCTGTGGTGCTCATGCACGTCGTGGGGCAGTACGGCCTGGCCAAGGACATCGAACAGGCCTTGCGTCCGGGGCTGTTGGAGCGTCTGCGCGGCACACTGGACACCGAGGGGCGCGTCGACCTGGGGGGACTGGCGGTGACCGACGCGGGTCTGCTCCTGCCGAGCGCGCTCCGGGGCAGCCCGGCGGTCGCCCTGCGCTGGACGGAACTCGACGAGACCAGGGCGAACGGCCTCACCGAAGTGCTGATACGCCCGCGTGGTGCGAAGGACCTCCGGGTCCGGGTCCGCAACGCGACCGTCGTGCGTGACTTCATCGAGGAGACCCGGGCGCTGTCCGACGGCGCCGAGTAGCCGTCGCCGTCGGGGCGGACGTTCGGCCCTCGCGACCGGTCGCCCCGGTTGGCACGCAGGCCCTGGGGTGCGGCGGAATGACGGCCCGGCAGATCCGAAGAGGGGTAAGCACAGTCGGGGGCGGCAAGGGGTGAGCGACGCGCCGGGGGGTGTGGTCTGAACAGGGGATAAATGATGTGAAGGTGTGTGAATAAGTCACATTATTCGTATCTATGACTTCGTTGGGTACGCACTTCCCTCTCCTCGGGCCACCAGGGACCGAGGGCGTGCCCTCGCGAAGGAGTCCCATGCGTTCCGCTCGTGCTCTCGCCGCTCTCGCCATCTCCAGCATTGCCCTCAGCGGCGGCGCTCTGGCGCTCTCCGCCCCGATGGCGTCCGCCGAGACGGGTCCCCACTCGGAGATCTGTGAGCAGGCCCAGGTCAAGACCCATGAAGCGCAGAAGGAGCTCGACCGGCTGGAGAAGCTGCCGAACAAGACGCCGAAGATCCGTAAGCAGATCGCCACGGCCGAGGAGATCCTGGAGCAGGCGCAGGTCGGCGAGCGGGACGCCTGCGCGAGCGTCACCGGTCCGGTGCACGCCGGTTCCGGTGGTCTGGCGGGCGGGATCAGCGGCACCGAGATGACCGCGGGCGCGGC
Organism: Streptomyces sp. NPDC008139; assembly: GCF_042957025.1. Lineage (NCBI taxonomy): Bacteria > Bacillati > Actinomycetota > Actinomycetes > Kitasatosporales > Streptomycetaceae > Streptomyces > Streptomyces sp. NPDC008139. The sequence goes on along the minus strand of NZ_JBIBHM010000012.1, from coordinate 246,528 downwards.
TGTACTCGCCGTCGCTGCCGCCGGTGGCGTCGTGATGATGCGCCGCCGTTCGGTCGAGGGCTGACCTCGGTTCCACCTCCGCCCCTTGTGGCCGCGCGCCCCGCTCGAAGCGGAGCGCGCGACCGCAGGGGGCGTCATACGTCCGCACCTCGTTCGGCACCAGGCACCAGGCACCAGGCACCAGGCGCTAAGCGCTAAGCGCTAAGCGCTATGCGCTAAGCACTGGGCGCTGGGCCCCGGCCAGAGGCGGACGGACGCAGACCTCGAGAAAGGCCCGCCCCGCATGCAGCACCCCCGCGCCGTCCACCGCTCCCGCCAGGCGGGACTCGCAATGCTCCTGGCAGGCACGGCCGTGGGCGGCTTCCTCGTGGTCGACAGCGCCTCCGGCACCGGACTCACCCCGCCGAGGCCCTCGGCCGCCGACGCCTTCTCCGGCCCCGTCGCACCGGCCGTCCCGGCCCCCGCGGTGGACCCGCTGCCGCCGTCGCCGCCCACCCGCATCACGATCCCCGAGATCGGCGTCGACGCGCCGATGACCGGTCTCACCACGGACAAGGACCACACCCTGCAACCCCCGCCGCCGGACGACAAGAACCTCGCCGGCTGGTACGAGAACGGCCCCACGCCCGGCAGCACCGGCACCGCGGTCGTCGTCGGACACCTCGACACCCACAGTGGCCCCGCCGTCTTCTACCGCATCGGCCAGCTCCACAAGCAGAACACCCTCACCGTGCAGCGCCAGGACGGCCGCACCGCCGTCTTCACGGTCGACGCCGTCGAGCAGTACGAGAAGAGCGACTTCCCCAGCAAGAAGGTCTACCAGCAGGCCAGCCGCCCCGAACTCCGCCTGATCACCTGCGCCGGCACCTACTCCCGGGCCACCAGCTACAGCGCCAACATCGTCGTCTACGCCCACCTCACGAAGGTCGGCCCGCCCTCTCCCGCCCCGGTGGCGTCTCCCGTGGCCACGGCGGCCCCGGCGTCCCCCGCCGCTACGTGGACCGCGCCGTGGTGAACGGGAGGAGCTGAGCCGCGGTCCGCGGCGGCGACTCGATGAGCGGGCTGTGGCCGAGTCCGGGGAGCCAGTTCACCGTGGCGCGCGGGACGGTCAGGTAGTCGTACGACTGGGACGCCGTCGTCGGCTGTCTCGCCGTACGGGCGCCCTCGCCCGCCGCCTCGGCGTCCGGCCCCTGCCCGCCGCGCACCACCCGTAAAGCCCTCGCGCCCCGCCCTCCCGGGTCCGTAGCATCCGGCCCGTGCTGACGATCCCCAGTCGAGAACTGACCCCCGCCGACCACGAACTCATCGCGTACGCCCGCGCCATCGTCGACGAGAACACCGACGGCGACGGCGGCGTCCACACCATGGGCGCCGCCGTCCGCGACGCGGACGGACGCATGCACGGCGGCATCAACCTCTACCACTTCACCGGCGGGCCCTGCGCCGAACTCGTCGCCCTCGGCCACGCCCGAGCCTGCGGGGCACGGCAGTTGACCACCATCGTGGCCGTCGGCAACCTCGGCCGCGGCCCCGTCGGCCCGTGCGGCCGCGACCGCCAGATCCTCTTCGACTACCACCCGTCCATCCGCGTCCTCCTGCCCACCCCGGACGGCGTCCGGAGCGCCCGCATCACCGACCTGATGCCCCTCGCCGCCCTCTGGACCCCGGACGAGGGCACCCAGCCCTTCGACCCGGCGCTCTTCACCGACCCCGCGCCGGAGGATCTTCCACCTGGAAGGTGACCCCTTCGGCCTCGGCCGCGCCGCAGACGCGGAGCATGCGGTGCTGCGACGGGGTGCAGCGCACCGTCGTGCCCGGGGGGAGGCGGAGGGTGGCGCCGGCGCAGTGGGCGTCGAGGAAGGAGAGCGGGGTGAGGTCGAGGAGGGCGGGCGGGGGGTCGCTGGTGAAGGCGGCGCGGAGGGTGAGGTCGAAGTGGAGGCGGGTGGCGAGGTCGGCCGTGCCGGTGAGGCGGAGGCAGGAGCCGGTGCGGTCGGCGTGGAGGGTGTCGAGGGAGGGCAGGACGGCGAGCGGGTGCAGGGCGGCAATACGTGAGAGCAGGGGGGCGGGGACGGCGCCGTGGTCGTACTCGCAGATCGCGGTGAAGCCGGTCCTGGCCGAGAAGGGCGTCAACCCCGCTTCGTAGGAGGAGAGTTCGGACTCGGGGAGGCCGGAGTGCGCGGCGGCGGCCCACGTCATGTCGCCGACCACCCGCATGCCGGTGAAGCCGCGCCGCCGCGCGGTGCTGGTGCCCGCCGCCCAGAAGGCCGTACGGACCGCCGGGTCGAAGGCGCCGGACGCGGGGTCGTAGCCGGGGGCTTCGGAGGAGAGCGCCAACTGCCCGGTGCGCGCGCAGCGTTCGGCGGGGACGCCGTGCGCGGAGAGATGGGCGAGGGCGTCCGGAGCGGCGGTCTCCCCGTCGGTGAAGATCATGACGCGCTCACCGAGGGCGAGGCCCGCGACGGTGAAGGCGGCGCGCACCGCCCACCGGTCGTCGTCGCTGTGGAATCCGAGGCAGGCGTGGTCACCGGGGCCCATACGGTCGACAGCGACCGCCCGCGGTATCGCCTCGGCCACCGACGTACACCCGGCCCCGCTCCCGTAAAGGCCACTCTCCGCGACCGACCGGTCGCGCTCCGCGCCCACGGGTTCGCCGCGGCCACCCCCGCCGCCCGCCATTCCACCTCCCATGGACCGAACGTACGCCGCCCGCACCAACCTTCCGGCCCGCGCATCGCATATCGGCCGCCGATGACGAAACGTGCCCAGGAAGACGCCCAGAACGACCGCTGAACCGTCCATCTGCGACCGTTCACCCCTTGATCGTTCTCCGCGCCGGAGGCGGCACCCGGTCCCGCGCGGCACCCGCCGCCGCGCGCAACGCCGTACAACTGCCGCGCGCACCGCCGTACACACCGCCGCGCGTACCGCCTCAAACAACCCCCACCCCGATTCTCAGACGATTCACAGAATCGGCCAAGGCTCCTCTCATAGCGCGCGCACAGGGTGAACACCATGCCTTCCACATCGATGAGCACCGCCACCGCAGCCCCCGCGACCGCGCACGCGGCCACCACCGCCACCGCCACCGACCTCGCGCGCCCCGACGGCTCGCCGGTGCGCGTCCTCGTCGTCGACGACGAGGCGCCGCTCGCCGACCTGCTGTCGATGGCGCTGCGCTACGAGGGCTGGCAGGTACGCACCGAGGCCGACGGCGCGGGCGCGCTGCGGGCGGCCCGCGAGACCCGGCCTGACGCGGTCGTGCTCGACGTGATGCTGCCGGACATGGACGGCCTGGAGGTGCTGGCGAAGCTGCGCCGCGACACCCCGGACGTCCCCGTGCTGTTCCTGACCGCGAAGGACGCGGTCGAGGACCGGATCGCCGGGCTCACCGCGGGCGGCGACGACTACGTCACCAAGCCGTTCAGCCTGGAGGAGGTGGTGGCCAGGCTCCGCGGCCTGCTGCGCCGCTCGGGCGCCGCCGCCGTACGCAACGAGTCGCTGCTGGTCGTCGGCGACCTCGTACTGAACGAGGACAGCCACGAGGTCAGCCGCGGCGGCGACAACGTCCACCTCACCGCGACCGAGTTCGAGCTGCTGCGGTACCTGATGCGCAATCCGCGCCGGGTGCTGAGCAAGGCGCAGATCCTCGACCGCGTGTGGTCGTACGACTTCGGCGGTCAGGCCAACGTCGTGGAGCTGTACATCAGTTACCTGCGCCGCAAGCTCGACGCCGGCCGCGCTCCGATGATCCACACCCGGCGCGGCGCGGGCTACCTGATCAAGCCCGGCGAGCCCGCCGCCTGACGACCCCGGAAGCCGAGACGATGCCCCACGCCTCCCCGCCCCCCACGCCGCGCGCCGACCCGAAGCCCAACTCCCGTACCCGCAAGCGCCCCTGGTCCCGCCCCTGGTCCCTGCGTCGCAGGCTCGTCGCGTCCTGCGTCGCGCTCGTCGCCGTCGTGTGCGCGGTCATCGGCGCGGTCACCATATTCGCGCTGCACGACTTCCTGTACGGGCAGCTCGACGGCAAGGTGCAGGACGTGGCGGTACGGGCGGCAGGGCCGCACGGCGGCCCCGGGGACGGCCCGGAGGCCAACCGCGCGTCACGGCTTCCGCAGAGTCCGCTCAACGAGCGGCCGTTCGGATTCCTGGCGGGCGGCGGCCAGCCCGGCGAGACCGTCGGGGCGATCGTCGGCGCGAACGGCACGGTCACGCGGGCCGCGGTCAGCGCGACACCGTCCGGCGGCGGCCTGCTCGAAGCGGACCCGCTCACCGCGCGGCAGACCGCCGCCTTCGCCTCCGTACCGAGGGACGGCAAGGCCCACACCCTCAGCGTCCCCGGCCTCGGCACGTACCGCGTCGAGTCGGCGCCGCAGTCCTCGGACGGCAGCACCGTACTGGTCGGCCTGTCCACCAGCGGGATCGAGGACACCCTCAACACCCTGATCTGGGTGGAGTTCTCGGTCGCCGCCGCCGGTCTCGTCGCGGCGGGCCTCGCGGGCGCCGCGCTGATGCGGATCGCCCTGCAACCACTGCGCCGGGTCGCCGCGACCGCCACTCGCGTGTCCGAACTCCCGCTGCACAGCGGCGAGGTGGCGCTGCACGAACGCGTCCCCGACTCCGACACCGACCCGCGGACCGAGGTCGGTCAGGTCGGCGCGGCGCTCAACCGCATGCTGGGGCACGTGGGTTCGGCCCTGCACGCGCGGCAGGAGAGCGAGACACGGGTCAGACAGTTCGTCGCGGACGCCAGCCACGAGCTGCGTACGCCACTGGCCTCGATCCGCGGCTACGCCGAACTCACCCGCCGCGGCAGGGAACCCGTCGGCCCCGACACCCGGCACGCACTCGGCCGGATCGAGTCCGAGGCCGGACGGATGACGACCCTCGTCGAGGATCTGCTGCTGCTGGCCAGACTGGACGCGGGCCGCCCGCTCAGCTTCACCGAGACCGACCTGTCCCCGCTGGTCGTGGACGCGGTCAGCGACGCCCGCGCGGCGGGCCGCGACCACATCTGGCGGCTCGACCTGCCCGACGACCCGGCGACCGTGCACGGCGACGCGCAGCGCCTCCACCAGGTGCTGACCAATCTGCTGGCCAACGCCCGCACCCACACCCCGGCCGGTACGACGGTCACCGCCCGCGTCGTACGCGACGGGCCCGGCGTCCTGCTCCAGGTCCAGGACGACGGCCCCGGCATCCCCGCCGACCTGCGCCGCCATGTCTTCGAGCGGTTCGCGCGCGGCGACGCCTCCCGTACCCGAACGGCCGCCGCCGCGCGGTCCGGCAGTACGGGGCTCGGCCTGGCGATCGTGCGCTCGGTGGTCACCGCGCACGGCGGCGAGGTGTCCGTGGACAGCGTGCCCGGACGTACGGTCTTCACCGTCCGGCTGCGCGCCGCACACTCACAGCCGCCGCTCAGGCTCGCCACAACGTCGTGACAGCGCGCCCGCCGAGGGTCGGAACATGCGAACCCAACTCGGCGATCTGCCCGCCCGGCAGCACCTGCCGGCCGCGGGCACAGCTCCGGAACACCCGGCCGGGCCCGGCGCCCAGGCGGCCCCGGTCCTCGACGTCGTCATCCCCGTGTACAACGAGGAGAACGACCTGGAGCCCTGCGTCCGCCGCCTGCACGCGCATCTGTCGGGCACCTTCCCCTACCCCTTTCGGATCACCGTCGCCGACAACGCCAGTACGGACCTGACGTCCGCGGTGGCGAAGGCGCTGGCCGCCGAACTCCCCGAGGTCGAGTCCTTCAGACTCGAACAGAAGGGCCGCGGAAGGGCGTTGAGGACGGTGTGGTCCGCCTCCGACGCGCCCGTGCTGGCGTACATGGACGTGGATCTGTCCACCGACCTCAACGCGCTGCTCCCGCTGGTCGCGCCGCTGATCTCCGGCCACTCCGACCTGGCGATCGGCTCGCGGCTCGCCCGCTCCTCGCGGGTGGTGCGCGGCGCGAAGCGGGAGTTCATCTCCCGCGCCTACAACCTGATACTGCGCGGCTCGCTGGCCGCGCGCTTCTCCGACGCGCAGTGCGGATTCAAGGCGATCAGGGGCGATGTCGCCCAGCGGCTGCTGCCGATGGTCGAGGACACCGGCTGGTTCTTCGACACCGAGATGCTGGTGCTCGCCGAACGCGCGGGCCTGCGCATCCACGAGGTGCCCGTCGACTGGGTCGACGACCCGGACAGTAGCGTCGACCTCGTCCGCACCGCCACCGACGACCTGCGCGGCGTCTGGCGGGTCGGCCGGGCCCTGGCCACCGGGCAGTTGGCGCTCGACCGGCTGCGACGGCCCTTCGGGGACGACCCGCGCGACCGCGAACTCACCGGCGTGCCCGCCGGGTTGGCGCGGCAGCTCGTCGGCTTCTGCGTCGTCGGGGTGCTCAGCACGCTGGTCTACCTGGCGCTCTTCTCGCTCTTCCGGCTCGGCACCGGCTCCCAAGTGGCCAACGCCCTGGCGCTGTTGCTCTCCGCCTTCGGCAACACCGCCGCCAACCGGCGGCTCACCTTCGGCGTACGCGGGCGCGACCAGGCGGTACGTCACCAGGCGCAGGGCCTCGTCGTCTTCGCCATCGGCCTCGCCCTGACCAGCGGTTCACTGGCCGCCCTGCACGCGGCGACGGCCCACCCGGACCACGGCACGGAGCTGGCCGTACTGATCGCGGCGAACCTCGCGGCGACGGTGCTCAGATTCCTGCTCTTCCGGGCGTGGGTCTTCCCCGAGGGCGCGACCTGCGGCGCGACCTTCCGCGACGGTGAGACGGCCACGGAGGCCTTTCGCGACGGTGAGACGGCCACGGAGGCCTTTCGCGACGGTGAGACGGCCACGGAGGCCTTTCGCGACGGTGAGACGGCCACGGCGGCCCTCCGCGACGGTGAGACGGCCACCGGGGCCGGCCCCGTCTCGTACGAGACCCGGTCCGCCGGGCTCCCGGCCCACGAATCCCCTTCCCCCCGCGACGACTTGAGGAGGGCGCGATGAGCGCGCCGGGCAACACCACAGTGGAGGCGGACGTGTTCGGGCATCCGGTCGCGGAGCCGGCGGGGCGGCCGGCGGGGCGCCGGGGAGGGCTCGCGCGGCGGACCTGGCGGGGCCGGGCGGAGGACGCCGCCTGGGTGCGCCCCGCGTTCTTCGCGCTGCTGCTCGGCACCCTGGTCCTCTACCTGTGGAATCTGAACGCCGCCGGATACGCCAACTCCTTCTACTCCGCGGCCGTCCAGGCCGGGAGCCAGAGCTGGAAGGCGTTCTTCTTCGGCTCCTCCGACGCCGCGAATTCGATCACCGTCGACAAGCCGCCCGCCGCGCTGTGGCCGATGGCCCTGTCGGTACGGCTGTTCGGCCTCGGCTCCTGGCAGATCCTCGTGCCGGAGGCGCTGATGGGCGTCGCCACGGTCGGCGTGCTCTACGCGGCCGTACGCCGCCGGTTCAGCGCGGGCGCGGGCCTGATCGCGGGCGCCGTCCTGGCGCTCACCCCCGTCGCGGCGCTGATGTTCCGCTTCAACAACCCGGACGCGCTGCTGGCGTTGCTGATGGTCGTGGCCGTCTACGGCGTGCTGCGCGCGCTGGAGGACGCCCGGATGAAGTGGCTGCTGATCGCGGGAGTCGCGCTCGGCTTCGCCTTCCTCACCAAGACTCTCCAGGCGTGGCTGATCGTGCCGCCGCTCGCGCTGGTCTACGCGGTCTGCGCGCCGACGACGCCGCGCCGCCGTATCGGCCAACTCCTCGCCGCGGGCGGCGCGATGGTGGTATCCGGCGGCTGGTGGGTGACCGTCGTCGAGCTGTGGCCGACGTCGTCCCGCCCGTACATCGGCGGCTCGCAGGACAACAGCTTCCTGTCGCTGACCTTCGGCTACAACGGCTTCGGCCGCATCACCGGCAATGAGACCGGCAGCGTCGGCGGAGGCGGCGGGGGCCGCGGTGGCGGCGGTGGCGGGATGTGGGGCGAGACCGGCATCGGGCGGCTCTTCAACTCCGAGATGGGCGGCCAGATCGCCTGGCTGCTGCCCGCGGCCTTCGTCCTGCTCGCCGCGGGACTGTGGCTGACCCGGCGGGCCAAGCGCACCGACACCGTCCGCGCGGCGTTCCTGGTGTGGGGCGGCGCGCTGCTGATCACCTTCGCGACCTTCAGCTTCATGTCCGGGATCTTCCACCAGTACTACAACATCGCCCTCGCCCCCTACATCGCCGCCGTCGTCGGCATGGGCACGGCACTGCTGTGGGCCCGGCGCACGCACATCGCCGCCGCGGCCGTGCTCGCCGTGACCGTCGCGGGCACCGGCGTGTGGTCGTACGTACTCCTCGACCGTTCCTCCGACTGGCTCCCGTGGCTGCGCGGCGCGGTCCTGATCGGCGGTTTCGTCGCCGCCGCGGGGCTGCTCGCGGGTGCGATGCCCGGGGTACGGGTCGCCGCCCGGCTCGGCGTGATCGCCGCGTTCGTCGGCGTCGCCGCGGCGCTCGGCGGGCCCGTCGCGTACACCCTCAACACCGTGAACACCGGCCACTCCGGCTCCATCGTGACCGCGGGGCCCGCCGTCCAGGGCGGTATGGGGGGCTTCGGCGGCGGACGTCCCGGTGGCGGTGGCGGTGGCCGCGGTGGCATGCCGCCCGGCATGGGCGGCGGCACCACCAACGGGCAGGGCCAGGGCCAGGGCATGCCCGGCGGCCAGAACGGTCAGACAGGCCAGGGCGGCCCCTTCGGCGGCGGCCAGAACGGCCAGAACGGCCAGGCCATGCCCGGCACCGGCCGCACCGGCCAGGACGGCGCCCCCGGCGGCAACGGCGGCGGCATGGGCGGCCTGCTCAACGGCACCCAGGTCAGCTCCGCCATGAAGAAGCTGCTCCTCGCCGATTCCGGCGACTACACCTGGGTCGCCGCCGCGATCGGCTCCCAGAACCAGGCCAGCTACCAGCTCGCCACCGGAAAGCCGGTGATGTCCATCGGCGGCTTCAACGGCAGCGACCCCTCGCCCACCCTCGCCCAGTTCCAGAAGTACGTGGCCGCGGGGAAGATCCACTACTTCCTCGGCGGCGGCCAGGGCGGCGGCGGTGGCATGGGCGGCAGCGGTACCGCGTCCGCCCTCACCACCTGGGTCGAGGCCCACTACACGGCCAAGACCGTGGGCGGCACGACGGTCTACGACCTGACCGCGCCCACGTCCTGACCCCCAGGGCCCTCGGCCCCCGACCGCGCCGCGCGGCGGCGCCCCGCACCCCCGGGGGGCGCCGCCGCTGCGCATTCCTTTACGGCTTCGCAATCCACCCCATGTTCAGCTGAATCCGGCGCGACGGGTGCGACGGCCACGACGCGCCCTCACGCACGACGCGCCCCCACGCACGACGTGCGCTCCACGTACGCCGTACGCGGCATGCGTGCCATACGCGACACGCGCGAGCGCGCCAGGCGTACGGAACAGCGGAACAGGCGGAAGCGAGGAAGCCACGCGGGTGCTCATCGTCGAGGACGAGGTGTTCCTGGCCGAAGCGATCCAGACCGGCCTGCGCCGGGAGAGCATCGCGGCCGACGCCTCCCACGAGCTGCGGACGCCCCTGGCGGCCAACCAGACGATGCCGGAGGTCGCGCCGGCCGACCGCGAGCCCGACCCCGAGGTCGGCCACCCCGAACCGCGCGAGGTCGCCGAGCGCGTCTACCGGACGAACCGGCGCCGCGCGCTGGGCGCCACCCGCCGCCATATCCGGGCGCAGTTCCTCGCGGAGGCCCTGCTGCTCTCGGCGCTCGGCGGCGTCCTCGGCTCGGCCCTCGGCGTCGCGGTGACCGCGGGCTTCACCGTCATCAAGGGCCGGCCGCTGTCGGTGCCGCCGGTGACCCTGCTGATCGCGGTCGGCGCGACCTCGTTCATCGGCGCGGTGGCCGGGCTCTACCCGGCGATCCGCGCCGCCCGCACCCACCCGACCGCCGCCCTGAGCGGCTGAGGTCAACGACCCCTCAGGGCACGGGAGTCGAAACCCCCGACGGGACCGGGAGTCCGCGCTACGCCAGCCGGGCCGGGAAGCCGCCGGTGGCGATGGGGCCCCACCGCTCCGGGGTGACGCGGATCAGGGACTTGCCCTGCCGCACCATCGCGGAGCGGTACTCGTCCCAGTCGGGGTGTTCGCCCGAGATGTTGCGGAAGTACTCGACCAGCGGCTCGACGGACTCGGGGCTGTCGATGACCTCGGCGGTGCCGTCGACCTGCACCCAGGGGCCGTTCCACTCGTCGGAGAGGATCACGAGCGAGGCGCGCGGATCGCGGCGGGCGTTGCGCGTCTTGGCCCGCTCGGGGTAGGTCGACACGACGATCCGGCCGGAGTCGTCGACCCCGCAGGTGAGCGGGGACGCCTGCGGGCGGCCGTCGGAACGGGTGGTGAGCAGGATCGCGCGGTGCCGCGGGCGCACGAACTCCAGCAGCTCATCCAGCGTGACGGACGTATTCGTGGCGATGTTGGGAGCCATGCCAGCACCCTACGTCGGGCACCCGCGGATGCGGCCGCAGGCGCCTTCGGCCGTACGCCGGAACGGCGTCCGACGAGAGGGGGCGGGCCGCCGTGCCGTGACATCGGCTCCGGCGGCACGCCCTTCGTGCTGGGTCCCGGTGGACGGCCTCGGCCGTCCCCTGCTCCGGCCGTCCTCCGGGACCCGGTCCCGTCCGCCGCCCTGGACCTCTCCGCTGTGGGAACAGGACAGTCGGCCGGGAGTTCCCGCGGGCCGGGTGACCGGCCCTCCTGGTTACCGGGTCTGGTCGCCCGACCGGTCCCGGACGGCTTCCGCCTCGGGCGTACCCGTCTGGGTGGCGGCGATGTCCGCCGCGCCGGTCTCGGCCGCCGCCAGCTCCGCGACGGCGACTTCCGCCGCCCGGCCCGTACCCGCCTCAGCCTGCTGCAAACCGCTGCGGGTGCGCAGGGCGGTCTCCTTGACGAAGATCACCAGCAGGAAGGAGAGCAGGGCGAAGGGCGCGGCGTACAGGAAGACGTCGCCGATGCCGTGGCCGTACGCGCTCTCCACGATCCCCCTGACGGGGGCGGGCAGTCGCTCGACGTCCGGGATGCCGCCGCCGGTCCCGGCGCCGGTGATGTGGTGGTCGGCGAGGCCCGTGGTGACGAAGTGCGTGACGCGGTTGCCGAGCACCGCGCCGAGCGCGGTGACGCCGACCGCGCCGCCCAGCGAGCGGAAGAAGGTGACCAGGGAGCTGGCCGAGCCGAGGTCCGCGACGGAGACCTGGTTCTGCACGGCGAGCACCAGATTCTGCATCATCATGCCGACGCCGAGGCCCAACAGGGCCATGTAGACGGCGACTTCCCAGTACGGGGTGTCGTTGCGGATCAGGCCGAGGGTCGCGGAGCCCGCGGTGAGCAGGACCGCGCCGGAGACCAGGAACGCCTTCCAGCGGCCGGTGCGGGTGATGACCTGGCCGGAGACGGTCGAGGCGATGAACAGGCCGCCGATCAGCGGGATCGTCATGATGCCGGACATCGTCGGGGTCTTGCCGCGGGCGAGCTGGAAGTACTGGCTCAGGAAGACCGTGCCGGCGAACATCGCGATACCGACGAAGAGGCTCGCGATCGAGGTGAGGGTGATCGTCTTGTTGCGGAACAGCCGCAGCGGGACGATCGGTTCGGCCGCGCGGGTCTCGGTGTAGACGAACAGCGCGCCGAGCACGAGGGACAGCGGCACCATCACGTAGCTCTGCCAGGACACCCACGCGTAGCTCTCACCGGCGAGCGAGATCCACACCATCAGCAGCGAGACGGCCGCGGTGATCAGGAAGGCGCCGGTCCAGTCGATCCGCACCTTCCGCTTGACCACCGGCAGGTGCAGCGTCTTCTGGAGCACGACCAGCGCGGCGACGGCGAAGGGCACACCGACGTAGAAGCACCAGCGCCAGCCGAGCGTGGAGTCGACGATGACACCGCCGATCAGCGGGCCGCCGACGGTCGCGATGGCGAAGGTCGCGCCGAGGTAGCCGCTGTAACGGCCGCGCTCCCGGGGCGAGATCATCGCCGCCATGATCACCTGCGACAGCGCGGACAGTCCGCCCGCGCCGACGCCCTGGACCAGGCGGCAGGCGATCAGCATGCCGGGGCTGGTGGAGAAGCCGGCCACGATCGAGCCGACCACGTAGATCACCAGCGAGAGCTGGATCAGCAGCTTCTTGCTGAACAGGTCGGAGAGCTTGCCCCAGATCGGGGTGGTCGCGGTGACCGCGAGAAGCGAGGCGGTGACCACCCAGGTGTACGCGCTCTGGCCGCCGCCGATGTCGGCGAGTATGCGGGGCAGGGCGTTGGAGACGATCGTGGACGACAGGATCGCCACGAACAGGCCGAGCAGCAGCCCGGACAGCGCCTCCATGATCTGCCGGTGCGACATGGGCGCGGATTCCTGGCCGCCGTGGCCCGGTTCCGGCGCCTGCCCGTCCCGCTTGCCGGCCTGGGTTGTTGTTGCCATCTTCAGTCCTCTTCAGCCCGTCTGGGCGCGCGATATGTGGTGGGCGCCGCCGCGCGAGGCGGCGGAGCGGCAGTCGCCGAAGCTGTCACGCAGCCGGGCGAGCAGTTCGGAGAGCCGGGCCACGTCGGCGTCCGGCCAGTCGGCCAGATGGTCGGCGACCACGGCGGCGGCCCGGTCGGACGAGGACCGCAGTGTCCGCGTGCCGTGTTCGGTGAGCCGCAGCAACCGCGAGCGGCGGTCCAGCGGGTCGGGGGCCCGGTCGATCCAGCCGCGCTCGACGCCGAAGGCGACATGACGGCTCGTCACGGACATGTCGACGTCGAGGAGTTCGGCGAGCCTGCTCATCCGCAGCTCGCCGTGGCGGTCGAGGGCGCCGAGCACCATGACCGCCGTGAGCGGGGTCTCGGGCGGCAGTCCCCGGGCGATCTCGCGGCTGACGACGAAGGTGGTGCGGAGCTGGTGTGCGAGTTCCACGCACTGCTCGCGGTCCGCCATGCGACGGTCACCTGTCCTTCCGCTGCGGGAGCGGCCTGTGAGTCCGCTGTGATCTTTGGTTGCCTGAAGCAACTGTAAAGTAGTTGGTTGTGCCAGACAAATTCTTTGCCCGGAATCGCGGCAAAGATTCAGCAAAGGAACCGCCTGTATCCGCCCAAGAGGTACGTGTCCGGGTTGCCTGAACGGCTCGGGCCGGAGGCCGCGTGGCCGCCGGGCGGCCCGGGGGTGCGGGGCCTTCCGTCGAGACGCTAGGGTCAGGCGGCATGTCGAACCCTGAGAACAACTACGACCCGGCCGGCAACACCCAGATGTTCCGCGCCTTCGTCGACGAGCAGCCGCCCGCCGCCGAGGTGCAGCGGGCGCAGGGCCGCAGCAAGGTCGGCCTGGTGATCGGTGTGATCGTGGCGGTGGCCGTGGTCATCGGAGTGGTCGCGCTCGCGATGCGCTGACCGCCCGCCCTGCCCGTCCCTACGCAGCAGGATGTGCCAACGGGGGCATATCGCCACGGATGTCCGTGGACAGGTCGGTGGGCAGCTCCGTGGACGGGTCCGTCGTCGGGGCTGTTATCGGGTCCAGGGGTGGATCGGGGGACAGGCCGGGACCGGGTCGGCGCCAGGACGGCGCCGGTCAGGACAGCGTGACGTCCCTGGTCTCGATGTGCATGCCCAGCGGCACCCGCCAGGCGTCCACGCACAGGTCCCAGGACGCGGTGCGCGACGCCCCGCCCGCCAGCGGCACCGGCACGGGCTTCGCCGTCTCCACGGTCGCCCAGTCGATGCCGAGCCCGCCGATGATGTGGGTGCCGAAGGTGATCGTGCCCGCCGTCACCGGCAGACCCCCGGCGTTGGTGAAGGTGACGGCGACCTTCTCGCACCAGCGGTCCGCGTCCGCCGTACGCGTGGGCGCGCTCACGGTCAGCCGCGCGGCCGTCGGCGGCGGCGTCGTGGCCCCGCCGGACCCGCCGCCCGAGCCCGTACCGCCTGAACCCGTGCCGCCGCCCGTAGCCGAGCCCGGTCCCGTACCCGAGCCCGTACCGGAGTCCGTGCCGCCGCCCGCTTGGGCCGTCGAGCCGCTGGCCGGTCCGCCGGGGGTGGCGGGAGTCCCGTAGGGCGAGGAGGGTGTCCGGGGCGCTCCGGAGGAGGGTGTACGCGGCCCCGTGCCGGTGTCCGTGCCCGAGGGCGTACGGGACGGCTTCGCGGCGCCGGGGGCCGGGCCGTCGAGCGGGACCAGGACCACGTCGCCGTCCGGCGGGACGTCGTGGGGAGCGCTCGGGGAGGGGCCGACGCCGCCGATCGCGACATGGCCGGTGGTGCCGTCGCCCGCGCAGCCGGTGGCCATGACGAGCAGGCCCAGCGCGGCGAGCGCCGGAGCCGTGGTGCGCAGCAGGGCTTGGGTCTTCCTCAACGCGACGTACGAGACCAACGCGACCATCACGTCAGTTTACTGACGGGGTGTCAGGTCGTCACCACCCCGTCAGTGCCACCTCATGCCTCTGCGGTGAGGCCGTCACGGAGCTGTGCGAGGGTGCGGGTGAGCAGCCGGGAGACGTGCATCTGGGAGATGCCGACCTCCTCGCCGATCTGCGACTGCGTCATGTTCGCGAAGAACCGCAGCATGATGATCTGCCGTTCGCGCGGCGGCAGTTGGGCCAGCAGCGGCTTGAGCGACTCGCGGTACTCGACGCCTTCGAGCGCGGTGTCCTCGTAGCCGAGGCGGTCCGCGAGGGTGCCCTCGCCGCCGTCGTCCTCGGGCGGCGGGGAGTCCAGCGAGCTGGCGGTGTACGCGTTGCCCACCGCGAGGCCGTCGACGACGTCCTCCTCCGACACCCCGAGGCAGACCGCCAGTTCGGCGACTGTCGGCGACCTGTCCAGCTTCTGGGAGAGGTCGTCGCTGGCCTTGGTGAGCGCCAGCCGCAGCTCCTGGAGGCGGCGCGGGACCCGGACCGACCAGGAGGTGTCGCGGAAGAATCGCTTCACCTCACCGACGATCGTCGGCATCGCGAAGGTCGGGAACTCCACCCCGCGCTCGCAGTCGAAGCGGTCGATCGCCTTGATCAGGCCGATCGTGCCGACCTGGACGATGTCCTCCATCGGCTCGTTCCGACTGCGGAAGCGAGCGGCTGCGTACCGCACGAGTGGCAGATTCAGCTCGATGAGCGTGTCACGTACATAGGTGCGTTCCGGGCTGTCCACCGGCAGTTCCGCGAGGCGCAGGAACAGCGATCGGGACAGCGTGCGGGTGTCGATGGCCTCGCCGTGAAGAGCATCGTGCGGTGCGGTCGCCGTGTCGGGCTTGAGCACCTTGGGACTGCCCACCTGTACGGACATGCCACCCCCTTGAGGTCGCGGACGGGTGTCGCGAGCGACGGTTGTTCCTCCACTGGAATACCGGAGGCCGGCTCGCGACAAACGCGGTACCCGCAGAATGTCACATGTCGGCAACACGCTGTAGCGCCATGTCGACATATCTGTGCAGGTGACTTAATCCTCTTCAGCTACGCTTCGAGCTGGTTTGCGGACCTCAGCCGCGCGAAGCTCCGGGACAGCAGACGGGACACGTGCATCTGCGAAACCCCCAGTTCCGCACTGATCTGGGACTGCGTCAGGTTGCCGAAGTAGCGGAGCAGCAGGATCCGCCGCTCCCGCTCGGGAAGTTGGACCAGAAGATGGCGGACGAGGTCGCGGTGCTCGACCCCGGACAGCGCCGGGTCCTCGTAGCCGAGCCGGTCGAGCAGCCCCGGCGCCCCGTCGCCCTCCTGCGCCGCCTCCAGTGAGGTCGCGTGGTAGGCGCGGCCCGCCTCCAGGCAGGCCAGCACCTCCTCCTCGGCGAGCTTGAGCCGCTCGGCGATCTCGGCCGTGGTCGGCGACCTGCCGTGCAGCACGGTCAGGTCCTCGATCGCGCCGCTCACCTGGACCCACAGCTCGTGCAGGCGGCGCGGCACGTGCACGGTCCGCACGTTGTCCCTGAAGTAACGTTTGATCTCGCCGACCACGGTCGGCATCGCGAAGGTCGGGAACTGCACGCCGCGCTCCGGGTCGAACCGGTCGATCGCGTTGATCAGGCCGATCGTGCCGACCTGGACCACGTCCTCCATCGGCTCGTTGCGGCTCCTGAAGCGGGCCGCCGCGTAGCGCACCAGCGGCAGATTCACCTCGATCAGCGCGGCCCGCACCCGTGCGTGCTCGGGGGTGCCGGGCTCCAGCTTGGTGATCTGCTCGAAGAGCACCTGTGTGAGCGCTCTCGCGTCCGCCGCGTTGGCACTGGGCGTACGGGTTCTGCCTCGGGGATACGTTGTTGACGCCGTATGGGCCGACACCGGCACACCACACCCCTTATCGGTCCACTCATCCGGCAAAAGCGGTCATAGCATCACAATTCATGTCCGCTTTGTGCAAGCACCGCATATTGCCGTGTTGTACGAACCGGCGGCCCGGAAGTCCCCCGTCCGGCGGTGTGAATCCGGAGCGAAGGGTGCGCGGAGGTGGCGCGCGAGGGGGCTCAGAGGGCGCGAAAACGCCCCCCACCGGTCGGCGGGGGGCGCGCGAAGGCTCGTCGTGCGCTCGGCCGGGGGGTCAGAGCTCCAGGTCCGCGATCACCCAGGTGGCGAACTCCGACCAGAGCGCGACGGCCGCCCGGTGCTCCGGGTGTTCGAGATACGCCGTCAGCGCCGCCGTGTCCGCGACGGTGGAATTGATGGCGAAGTCGTAGGCGATCGGGCGGTCCGTGATGTTCCAGCCGCACTCCCAGGAGAGCGTTTCCGGCACCTTCTCGCCGAGCTCGGCGAAGGCCCGCGCGCCCGCCTGGACACGCGGTTCGTCCTGCCGCACGCCCTCGTTGAGCCTGAACAGGACCAGATGCCGGATCATGGGACTCCCTCGCCGCCGGCATGCCGCCGCGTGCCGCTGGGTACTGGTGGTGCGCCGCCGGAGCGGCCGGGACGGCCCGCCGGTCAGTTGGCCAGGTCGTGCATGAACTTCCCGATGCTCTTCGCGGCGTTCGATATGCCCTGGAAGCCTACCTGGACGAGATCAGCGGCTCGGGCCGGCTGATTGATGATCGTGTAGAGGATGAAGATCACCAGTACGTACATGGTGATCTTCTTCGCCTGCGCCATGCGCCTTTGCCCTCCCCAGCCCGCAGCCCGCACCGACGGTCACAAGTGTGCAATCACGGAAGTCTATCCATCAGATGGCGTAATCAGACGGCCTGTTGTCCCAATCATCCTCTTAGAAGATGAAGGTCGGGCTCGGGTTTGTGGCAGGTCCGGAGCGTGGGATCGGCCTGTCGGCACCGCTTGCTGCCGCTTACCGCCGCTTTGCCGTCGCTTTGCCGCCGCCCGCCGGCCGTCACGTCCTGCGGCGCCGCAGCAGCAGCCATGTGCCGCCCGCCGCCGCCAGCAGCACCACCAGGGCGGACCCGCCGGCGATCTCCGTGCCCGTCAGCCGGGTGCCCGGCCCCGAGGCGGCGGGCGCGCGCGTACCCGGTCCCGCCGTCATGGCGTCCGCGGCCGACGTCCTACCCCTGCTCGTACCGCTGCTGGTACCGCTCGCCGTACCGCCCGACGCGCCTTCCGGCAGGGGTGTCCTGCGGCCGGGCGGCACCCGCACCGGAACGGTCTTCGCGACCGAGCCGTCCGCGTTCAGCAGCACCGCGCGCTGCTGGGGCCGGGCGAAGTCGAACATCGGGTCGAGCGGGTGCGCGGTCGCGTCGAAGGAGCCGTCGCCGATCCGGCCCGTCCCCCAGTTGTCCTCGATGAAGCGCAGGACGGACGACTGGGTGGTCAGCGCGTGCTCGACGTGATTGCGCCGGGTGTAAGGGGACACGACCAGCAGCGGCAGCCGCGGTCCCGGGCCGCAGCGGTCGAGGTAGCCGCCCGCCGCGGGCGGGCCGTCGGCGCACATCGCGGTGTCCGCGCCCGCGTCGGTGGAGCCGTTGGTGATCGCGGCGGCGACCTGGTCGTACCAGCCGTCGGAGTCGTCGTACGCCAGGATTACCGCCGTGCTCGCCCACTGCGGCGACCGCTGGACCGCGTTGATCTCGCGGACCAGGAAGTGCTGCTCGTCCAGCGGGTCGGAGTAGCCCGCGTGCCCGTCCTGGTACTCGGCCGCCTTCAGGAACGACACGGCGGGCAGATTCCCGGCCGCGAGCGCTGTGTCGAAGTCGGTCAGGTCGTACTGGTGGTTGGCCCGGTCCTGGCGGCCGATCATCGCGGCGGACGTCGGCGGCAGGTGGTGCGGGTTCGCCGTCGACTCGTAGTACTGGAACGGCTCGTGGTGCGGCGAGTAGTCCACCGACGCGTTGCCGCCCACATTGGCGTGGGTCGCGCCGCAGACCGCCGTGCCGCCCGGCGAGGACGTCGGCGCGAAGCCGCCCTGGAACCAGCCCCAGCTCACGCCCTTGTCGTTGAGCAGGTCCCCGACGTTGCGGCCGCGCATCGCGGTGAGCTGGCCGCTCGCGGTGTGGTTGTTGTCCGAGCAGTCGTCGTACGCCGGGTCCGGGTCGGTGACGACCGTGCCGACCCCGGTCGTCGGGTCGGGGCTGCGTACCGTCGTGGACCGCTCCACCGGGACCTGCTCGCCGGTCTTGGGATCGATCGAGACGCCGCCGTGCGTCTGCCCGGAGACCAGGCCGAGCGCGCCGGGCGTGGAGGGGCCGAAGACATCGCCGAAGCTGTTGTCGCCCAGCGTGTAGTTCTGGGCGTAGTTCCACAGCGCGGTGACGGTGTTCCCGTCGAAGTAGTCCATCGTCAGGCCCGGACTCCCGTACAGCCCCGAGCACTTGTCGCTGCTCGTGTGCTGCACGAATTGGTCCATCGCGCCGCCGTTGTACGCCTGCTGCTCGGGCGTGTAGCTGTGGTTCTGGTCGCAGGTGAGCGCCTGCGACGGGCTCAGGCGGCGCGGCTGGTACTGGTTCGGGTTGTGCGTCAGCAGCCGGGAGCCGTCGCTGAGCAGATTCACCGGGGCCGGGGTGCCGGGGGCGGCCGTGAAGCGCGTGCCGTCGGTGTTCGCGGCCTGCGGATACGTACCGAAGTAGTGGTCGAAGGAGACGTTCTCGTCGAAGATGACCACGAGGTGCTTGACCGGCGTGGCCGTCGCGGCCTCGGTTTCCGGAGCGCCGGACGCCCCCGGCGCCACGGCCAGCACGGCGGTGGCGGTCAGGGCCGTCGCGGCCAGCGCGATCCGCCGCCGGTGCGCGTGTCCGCGGGGTGCGTATCCCCGGTGTACGTGTCCGCGCCGGACCCGCCCTCGGCTTCTCGTCCGCTCAGCCAGGTCCATGCTCCCGATCCCACCTTCGCTCTCGTGCCGCCCCACATCAGACATATCAGGACACATCGACCGTCACGCCGCCTTCGCCGATCCGCCCTTCGGTGAACGCGACCCCGACTCCGTACGAACGTACGGAGTCCACCCCCCAAAGGGGAACGCCCCCGCCCGCGCCGGATGCCCCCCGCGCGACGAGATCAGGCCACGCCGGCCAGCCCCGCGAGGTAGGTCGTGATCGCTTCGGGGGGCCAGGTGTTCGCTTCGCGGAGGCCCGCGGCGAGGTGGGCGAGGTAGGCGGGGGACGGGGGGACCGGCCGTGCGTCGGGGGCGTGCCAGGGGGCGGTGAAGGTGAGGAGAGGGCGGGTTTCGAGGTCACCGAGGTGGAGGAGGGTTTCGTAGCGGCCGGGGCCGAGGCGGTCGCGGCCCTCGGTGAGGACCCGGGTGAGGTCGAGGTCGTGGCCGGGGGCGGCGTACATCTCCTGGGCGACGATGTCCGAGAACTGACCGAGGGTCAGGAGGTGGGCGCGGGCCCAGGCGCGGCCGGGGGCCAGTGGGTCGTAGAAGGCGCGTCCGCCGTGCCAGACCGGCGACCAGGTGGCGAAGTACACCGTCCCCGGCAGCTCGATCCCCACCGAGCGCTCCGGCATCCGCGGGTCGCGGCAACCGGGATACGTACGCCCGCCGCAGTCGGCGGTGTCCTGGGCCGTGCCGCCGGTCAGGTAGCAACGCAGGCGCGCCAGCGACATGTTGGAGCCGTACGACACGTACCAGACCAGGCGCTCCGACGTGGTGGGCATCGGTTACGGGCGGGGGGTCGTGGGTTCCGGCGCGGGCCGCCCCCGGGCCGGACGCCGCGGCGCGCTCGGCGCCGGGCCTTCGCCGGTCGTGGCATTCACGGGGGAGGGCATGGCTCCGACTCTACCTGGGGGGCGGGCCGGGTTTATTGAGTAACCGCTGGTCACTCAAGGGGTTGCCTCGGCGCGGCCAGCCTCGTCTGCGGCCTCGCGGACGTCGACCGCGTACCCCGCCGGCGGTTCTCCCGCCGACCGCGGCAGCGGGACGAGAGCAGGTGCCGGCACGCGAAAGAGGGCACATACCAAAATTGGTACGTGCCCTCTTCGTTCAGCTCATGGCGGTAGCGGTGGGATTTGAACCCACGGAGGAGTTGCCCCCTCACACGCTTTCGAGGCGTGCTCCTTAGGCCGCTCGGACACGCTACCGAGAGAGATCCTAGCCCACGCGGGGGGGTGGTCAGAAATCGGTTGTACGGAAGAAGCGGGTGAGGAGGGCGGCGGAGAGGGTGGGGAGGACGTCGGGGATGACTTCGGGGCGGTGGTTGAGGCGGCGGTCGCGGACGACGTCCCAGAGGGAACCGGCGGCGCCCGCCTTGTCGTCGGCGGCGCCGTAGACGACGCGGTCGAGCCGGGAGAGGACGATCGCGCCCGCGCACATGGTGCAGGGTTCGAGGGTGACCGCGAGGGTACAGCCGGTCAGGCGCCAGCCGCCGACGGAGGCGGCGGCGCGGCGGATGGCGAGGACCTCGGCGTGGGCGGTCGGATCGCCGGTGGCCTCGCGCTCGTTGCGGGCACGGGACAGCACCGTGCCGTCGGGGGCCAGCACGACCGCGCCCACCGGCACGTCACCGGTGAGCGGGGCCTGTGCCGCCTCCTCCAGGGCCAGCCGCATCGCGGCGACCCAGGGGTCCTTCAGAGGGTCTGTCAGCGGACCGCCTCCAGCACGTCCCCGCACCCCAGCGCCTCGGCGATCTCGCCGAGCGCCTCACCGGTCAGCGCGCCGTCACCGCTGAGCGCCAGCAGTTCCCTGGTGCTCATGCCGAGATCCGTGAGGATGTCGGTTTCGCCGAGCGGACCGGTCGGCACATGGTCTTCCGAGGGGCCCGCCACGGCGTCCTCGGTCTCGTCGTCTTCGCCGTCCTCGGTGCCGTCGAGGTCCACGAGTTCGTCCAGGTCCTCGGGGTCGCGGCCCAGCACTTCGTCGGTGAGCAGGATCTCCCCGTACGAACTGCGGGCGGCGGCGGCCGCGTCGGACACATAGATCCTGGGATCCTCTTCACCGTCCACACGGATGACGCCGAACCAGGCGTCCTCCTGTTCGATGAAGACCAGAACCGTTTCCTCCTCGTCGCCGGCCGCGCGGGCCAGATCGCTCAGATCGGCGAGGGTTTCCACATCGTCGAGATCGGGTTCGCTCGCTTGCCAACCGTCCTCGGTGCGCGCGAGCAGTGCGGCGAAGTACACCGTGACTCTCCCACAGGGTCTCAGGCCGTCCGGACCGGATGGGGGCCGCTTTCGACTTCCGTTGGCCCCACCCACTCGGCATCGTGGCAGAAACCGGGGCGTTGCGAAGGGTCTTCTGCACCGCGACGTGCCAGGTCTTCGTCACTTCTCTGGAAAGTCCGGCCATCGGGGGCCCGGAACGGTCACCCGTACGGCACTGATCCGTCACGCTGTGTACGCGGCGCGTACGCGGCCTATACGTGATCCGTACCCGGTCACCCGCGCGGCGCGGTCACCAACGGAAGGTGCGCATCCGCATTTGCTGACGGAGCCGGGCGACCCGGGCGCGTCGCGGCTGGACCCGCTCGCGCAGCTCCTTGGCCTCGTTCAGCTCCCGCAGGAACAGCGCGCGCTTGCGGCGCCGCTCGACGTCCGTGTCGCGGGCGGGGGAACGTCCGGGAGATCGGTCCGCGGACCGGTCCGCGGGTCGGTCAGCCGTGCGGTCCGCAGCGCCGTCGGGGGCGCGATCCGGAGTGCGGTCAGTGCGATCCGCGTCACGGTCGATGGCTCGGTCGGTTGCTCGCTCGGCTGCTCGGTCGGGCTCCGGCATCTCGGGCACCATCCCTGGGGCTCGCTTCACCCGGAAGGCACACCGGGCGTATCTGGCCAGTTTCCCTCGTTCGCGCGGTTTACCCCACGCCAGGCGCAGAAGGTGCGCGCAGCCGGGCTGCTCATCGCACTGGCGACGCGCCCCCCACCCGGCGGATACAGTCATATTCATGCGTCTCCATGTTGTCGACCACCCACTGGTCGCGCACAAGCTCACCACCCTGCGCGACGAGCGCACCGACTCGCCGACGTTCCGGCGGCTCGCCGACGAGCTGGTCACCCTGCTCGCCTACGAGGCCACCCGCGACGTGCGGACCGAGCAGGTCGACATCCGCACCCCGGTCGGCCCGACCACCGGGGTCAGGCTCTCCTACCCGCGCCCCCTCGTGGTGCCGATCCTGCGCGCCGGGCTCGGCATGCTCGACGGCATGGTGCGGCTGCTGCCGACCGCCGAGGTCGGCTTCCTCGGCATGGTCCGCGACGAGGAGACGCTGGAGGCGGCGACGTACGCCACCCGTATGCCGGAGGACCTGTCGGGACGGCAGGTGTACGTGGTCGACCCGATGCTGGCGACCGGCGGCACCCTGGTGGCGGCGATCGACCTGCTGATCGAACGCGGCGCCGACGACGTCACGGCGCTGTGCCTGCTGGCCGCGCCCGAGGGCGTCGAGTCGATGGAGCGGGCCCTGGCGGGCAAGCCGGTCACCGTGGTCACGGCCGCGGTCGACGAGCGGCTGAACGAGCGCGGCTACATCGTGCCCGGCCTCGGCGACGCGGGCGACCGGATGTACGGCACGGTGAGCTGACAATCGGCCCGGCCCGGCGTGTCGCGGATGACCCGGAAGGGCTGAACGGTCCGGAAGGGCTGAACAACCGGACAGGCTGAACGGTCCGGAAGGGCTGAACGACCGGACACCCTGAACGGTGACCGGCCGCTGATCTGACAAGCGAGGGGCGGGACCTGGCTCAGGGCCCGCCCCTCTCGCACGTACGCTGTCGGCCGCCAGGCCGTCCGTGCAAGGTCACCCGGGCCAGGCCACCGCGCAAGGTCACCCGGGCCAGGCCGTCCGCGCAAGCGCCGCCCGGGCCACGGCGGCGCCCACCACGGCGGCTCAGTGCTTCGCCGGCGCGCCCGCCTTCGTCGTGGCCCCCGTCTTGCCGGGGGCGCCCCCCGACGCGCTCGGGCTCGGCGTCACGCACACCGGCTTCGGCGGCGGCGGGTTCGCCGCCACGATCCGGGCCTTCGCCACGTCGGTCGGACCGGAAAGCGCCGTGAAGGCCGTGCCGATCATCACATCGACGGTCTTGTCGGTCCGCTTGGGGTCGATTTTCACGGTCGAGCCCGCCACCTGGGTGCCCGCCGTGCGGGCCGCCGCCTCGCCCGCGGGCCCGGCGACGATCAGCGCGGACTCGCCGACCTTCTTGTCGTACGGGTCGGGCGCGTTGCCGAATTTGTTGACCTTGAAGCCGCGCTTGGCCAGCTCGTCGGCCGTGGTCTTGGCCAGGCCGCCCTTGGCGGTGGCGTTGAAGACGTTCAGCGTGACGCCCGCGGGCTGCGGCAGCGGGGCCGGTTTACCCGTGGGGGCGGTGGGGGCCACAGTGACGCAGGGGCGGTTCTGCGGTGCCGCGTTCGCCTTCGTGTCGCCGTTGTCGTCCCCGCGGAAGACATGGACGAGTTGCAGCGCCCCGTAACCGAAGAGGCCGAGCACGACGACCGAGGCGATCACGGCGGTTACGACACGGCCGCGGCGGCGCGGGCGGCGCATCCTCGGGTACTGCTTGCCGGTGACCCGGTACTTCCCGCCCATACCGGAGGGGGTCAGCATGCTCATGAGCGCAGCGTAAGCGGATTGTCAGTCCATCTCCAGGACCCGGGCGTGGAGCACCTGGCGCTGCTGGAGCGCGGCGCGTACCGCCCGGTGGAGTCCGTCCTCGAGATAGAGGTCGCCCCGCCATTTCACGACATGGGCGAAGAGGTCGCCGTAAAAGGTGGAATCCTCGGCGAGAAGTGTCTCCAGGTCGAGCTGTCCCTTGGTGGTCACCAACTGGTCCAGCCGCACGGGACGTGGGGCGACGTCGGCCCACTCGCGCGTACTCACCCGGCCGTGGTCCGGGTACGGCCGGGTGTTTCCGATGCGCTTGAAGATCACACGGAAAGCCTACCGGCCCGGCTTGTCCGGGCGCAGCACCGCTGCCGGGGTGCGATGGTAGCAAAAGCCTCACCGTCGTATAAATCGGGAGCATGTGATGACCGATCCCCAGCCGAATAGTTCCGCCGGTGAGGCCGTCACGGGTGAGGCGGCCGTGACACCGGGGCCGACTCCCGCACCGTCCGGGCCGACAGCCCCACCGTCCGGGCCGACAGTGCCGTCCGGGCCATCAGCCGCACCGTCCGGGCCGACAGTGCCGTCCCCCGCCGCCGACATCGCCCGCGGCTACGCCTTCACCGGCCCCGCGCTGGACCTCGGCGCGCTGCTGTGGGAGGGCGAGTGCCACGCCGACGCGCCGGTCCGCATCCCGCTCGGCATGCTGAACCGCCACGGCCTGGTGGCGGGCGCCACCGGCACCGGCAAGACCAAGACGCTCCAGCTCATCGCGGAACAGCTCTCCGCGCAGGGCGTCCCGGTCTTCCTCGCGGACGTGAAAGGCGACATCTCCGGCGTGTCGGCGCCGGGCCAACCGGGTGAGAAGGTCCAGCGGCGGGCGGCGGAAGTCGGCCAGAGGTGGACGGCCACCGGCTTCCCGGCCGAGTTCTACGCGCTGGGCGGCCTCGGCCCCGGCATCCCGGTACGGGCGACCGTCACCGCCTTCGGCCCCGTCCTGATGTCCAAGGTGCTCGGCCTGAACACCACGCAGGAGCAGTCGCTCGGCCTGATCTTCCACTACGCCGACACCAAGGGCCTTGAGCTGTACGACCTCAAGGACCTGCGGGCCGTCATCGCCTTCCTGACCTCCGACGCGGGCAAGCCGGAGCTGAAGGAGATCGGCGGGATCTCGTCGGCGACGGCCGGGGTGCTGACGCGGACCCTGACGGCCTTCGAGGCGCAGGGCGCCGCCGCGTTCTTCGGCGAGCCGGAATTCGACACGAGCGAGCTGCTGCGTACGGCGTCCGACGGGCGCGGGCTGGTCTCCGTGCTGGAGCTGCCCGCCGTGCAGGCCAAGCCGCAGCTCTTCTCGACCTTCCTGATGTGGCTGCTCGCCGACCTCTTCCAGGACCTGCCCGAGGTCGGCGACCTCGACCGGCCGAAACTGGTCTTCTTCTTCGACGAGGCGCACCTGCTCTTCAACGGCGCCTCGAAGGCGTTCCTCGACGCGATCACCCAGACCGTACGGCTGATCCGCTCCAAGGGCGTCGGCGTCTTCTTCGTCACGCAGACGCCCAAGGACGTCCCCGGCGATGTGCTCGCCCAGCTCGGCAACCGCGTCCAGCACGCCCTGCGCGCCTTCACGCCCGACGACGCCAAGGCGCTGCGCGCCACCGTCTCCACCTTCCCCAACTCCGCTTACGACCTCGGCGAGTTGCTCACCTCGCTCGGCACCGGCGAGGCCGTCGTCACCGTCCTCAGCGAGAACGGCGCGCCGACGCCGGTGGCCGCCACCCGGTTGCGCGCCCCCGAGTCGCTGATGGGTCCCGTGGACGCGGCCGTGCTCGACTCCGCCGTCAAGTCCTCGCCGCTGTACGGGCGGTACGCCGAGGCGGTCGACCGCGAGTCCGCCTACGAGAAGCTGGCCGCCGCCGAAGCGGCTTCCGCCGCGCGGGCCGAAGCCGCCGAGAGCGCGCCCAAGGCCGCCCCGAAGAGCGGCCGTTCCTCCGCCAAGGGCGCCGCCGCCGACGCCGGAATCGTCGAACAGGTCGTCCACAGCGGCGCGTTCAAGTCCCTCGCCCGCTCCATGGGTACGCAGCTCGGCCGCGAGATCAGCCGCTCGCTCTTCGGCGTCCGCAAGCGGTAGCGACGCCAGGGGACATGGCGGCGGCGACGCTCACGGGCGCAGCGGGCGGCTCCATGCCTGGCGGGGGCCGTGGGTGTCGCCGAGGTAGGTCCACTCCCAGGCGCGCAGGGCGTGGACGGCGTCGGCGTCGGGCGCGGTGAGGACGGTGACGAGGGCCGCGTCGCTGCGCAGCAGGAGCTGGTCGAGCAGACCGGTCGCGATGCCCTGCCTGCGGTAGGCGGGCACGACCATCAGCTCGGCGAGCGCGAAGACCTGTCCCGAGGCGGTGAGCTCCTCGATGTCCGTGCCGTCGGGCCCCGCGCCGTCGGTGCCCGCGACCGTGAAGTCCCGCCACCAGCCGTCGGCGCGGTCGAGGACGTAGCCGTACGCGACCCCGGTCAGCCGCCGCTCGCTGGCCACGATCATGTCGAAGCCGGGCCGCTGCGTGGCCTCGGCGAAGCGCCGCAGGAAATCCTCCCGGTCGTGGAATTCCTGGCCCGGCACACCTCGGTACGCCTCGACGTAGACATCCGCGACGGCCTCGCGCTGCTGCTCCGCCTGCCATCTGGACATGCGGCGCGTGAAGACCTCGGCCACGTGTTCCCTCCCCCATCGGCCCGTGTCCCGGCGGTCCGGGACGGTGACCTTCCATCATCGTCCCAGAGACCCCGGACGGAGTAGGGTGAACGGACCGAGGGCATTCCGTACACCGGCACTCAAGTCGGCGTCGTTCGCGGTGAGCGACGGTGCCGGACCCGTTCCAGCGGGCCCGTGGACGGATTTGTTCCATGCTCTCCTCTCAGGATTCCGCACACCCCACCGCGGCCCGTACGGTCCCGCGGCCCCCTCCCGCGCCCCCCGCGCCGCGGCTCTCGCTGTCGCCCGGCGTCAGCGCCCTGCGGATCGGTTCGGCCGAGCTCGGCCACGGACCGGGCCCGCTGGACGGCGCCTGGTGGCCCAAGTCCCGTGACCTCTCCCTCGAACTGCCGTCCCTGGTCGGCGCGTTGGACCTGCTGTGGGGACGGATCACCCGGGTCACCGTCAATCCCCTGTACTGGCCGACCGTGCCGAAGAAGGTGCCGGTCGCCGGGCACGTGGTGCACGTCGGCTGGTTCGTCGAGGAGCAGGACCCGCACAAGCTGCTGGTGCTCTCGTACCGTACGGGCCGCTGGGATCTGCTGATCGTCCCGCCGCAGACCCCGGCGGCGACGGCGGCCTGGCTGATGGCCGCGGCGGCGGATCCGGCCAATGTCCGTACCGCGAGCGAGCTGATGGCCCAGGCCGACCCCGACCGCGGCGCCGACGCCGCCTGGGAGGCCGAGGGCGGCCCCGCGGGGCTGGCCCGGCCGGAGCGGGCGGCCTGATGCCCCCGCGCGAGAACGAGTCGGGCGAACCGCGCGCGGCCGGAGCGGGGACGGGGGCCGATCCGCGCATGGCGGGTACGGCCGGGCCGCCGCGGGGCCGCGCCGGGGCCGGGCGCGACGACGCGGCGCGGGACGCGGCGGCGGCCACCGGCGCCGACGGCGCGGAGCGGGCGCTGCCGGCGCCCGGCTTCGCCGAGGTCAGCATCGTGGCCGCGACCCCGGAGGCGGCCCGCAGGATCGCGCAGGTGCTGCGCTTCCGCTTCGCCGCGACCGAGCAGCCGCCCCCGGGCCGCCCGGTGGTGGACGAGGACGGCGGCACCCGGCTGCGGCTGACCGTGGACACCGTCCACTTCCCCGACGCCGGCCCCTTCCAGCTCCGCCTGGTCGGCGGCGAGGAGCGCGTACGGGACGGCACCGGGACGGCCGGGGTCACCGGCGTGACCGGCGTGACCGGCGTCACCGAGGCCGCCAAGGACGCGGACGTCACCAAGGACGCGGACGTCACCAAGGACGCGGACGTCACCAAGGACGCGGACGTCACCAAGGACGCGGACGTCGCCAAAGACGCGGACGTCACCCAGGGCCCGGACGTCAGCCGAGGCACGGACGTCACCGAGGGCACAGCCGCCGATGACGTACCGCCGCCCGTACGCCCGCCGTCGCCGCCCCGCCCGCCGCGGCCCGCCCCGAACACGCGCTTGGCACAACCCACCACCCCGGACGAACCGTCCGGAGACAGGCCGACATCATGACGATCACCACCGTGACCGAGACACCGCCGCCGCCCGCCTGCGCCCTGCCGGTCTGGGACGGCCCGCCCGCCCGGCTGTCCCTGATCCACCCGGGCGGCAGCCCCGTACGGATCGACGGCGCCTGGTGGCCGCGGACCCGTGACGTGACCAAGGAACTGCCGCCGCTGCTCGCCGCGTTGAACGGACGCTGGGGCCGGATCACCGACATCACCCTCGACGCGGCGAACTGGCTCGACGGGTCCTCCGCCCTGCTGCTCGGCGGCCACACCCTCCGTATCCACCGCTCCACCACCACCGGTCACCGCGACTCGGTGTGCCTGCTCTGCCGGGGCGTCGGCCGCTGCGACCTGCTCGTCGTGCCGCCCGAGACCCCGGAGCGCCAGGCCCGTCAGCTCCTCACCACCTCGACGGTCCCCGTACGCGGCTGACCGGGCCCGCCCCTGGGGCCTGTCCGGCGGATCACGAACGGCTCCTTCAGCCCCTGGCCCGCCCGCCCGCCGCGTTGCCGGAATACCCGAATAGCTCCGCTGTGCGGGCATCCCGGCGCCTTCCGCTCGGCGGCCAGCCACCCATCACCCGCGTCAACAACCCTGCGAGTCAATACACCTGGACCGCTCGCGCGTACCCGTCCAGTGCGTCCCGTACGTGGCGGGACATCGTGGCGCTGCCCTTGTGGCCCGCGTCGTCCACGACGGTGAGGGTGGCCCCCGGCCAGGCGGCGGCGAGGCGCCAGGCGGTGTCGAGCGGCGAGCTGAGGTCGAGGCGGCCGTGGAGCAGGGTGGCGGGGATGCCCCGCAGCAGGGGCGCGTCGCGCAGGAGGGCGCCTTCTTCGAGCCAGGCTCCGTGCGAGAAGTAGCGGGCGCAGATCCGGACCATGGCGAGCCGGGCGGCGGAGGGGCGGTCGCTGTAGGGGCGGGCGGAGCCGCTGGGTTCGAGGGAGAGCACCGCGTCCTCCCACGCGCACCAGTCGGCGGTGGCCCTGGCCCGTACGGCCGGATCGGGGTCCTCGGTGAGGCGCGCGTACGCGGCGACGAGCCCGCCCGCGATGCCGCCCGACGTATCGGACGCCATGCCGGTCATGCCGGACGCCGTGCCGGACGCGGAGCCGGTCGCCGTGCCGGACGCGGAGCCGTCGTACGCCGGACCGGCCGCCGCGCGGAAGGCCGCCCACTGTTCGGGGAAGAAGCGGCCGACGCCCCGGTAGAGCCAGTCGATCTCCGCTCGGCGGGTGGTCGTGACGCCGTTGATGACGATCTCCGAGACCCGCTCGGGGTGCCGCTGCGCGTACGCCAGGATCAGCGTCGAGCCCCAGGAGCCGCCCGTGAGCAGCCAGCGGTCGATGCCGAGGTGGACGCGCAGGCGTTCCATGTCGGCGATCAGGTGGTCGGTGGTGTTGTGGGTGAGGTCGGTCGCCGGGTCGCTCGCGTGCGGCGTACTGCGCCCGCAGCCGCGCTGGTCGAACAGCACCGCCCGGTACCGCTCCGGGTCGAAGTCCTGCCGGTGCGACGGCCTGCACCCCGAGCCGGGGCCGCCGTGCACGACGAGCGCCGGCTTGCCCTCGGGGTTGCCGCAGGTCTCCCAGTACACGAGGTTCCCGTCGCCGACATCGAGCATGCCCCGGTCGTACGGCTCGATCGGCGGGTGGCTCCGCTGCGGCTCGGTCATGGCGATCCGTTCCTCTCGACGGGCGCGACGCCTCAACCGTCGAAGCGCCGGGCGGCTAATCTAACAGCGCTGTTATATCAGCCCGTGCCCCGTGCCCCGTGCCCCGTGCCTCCCCGCCCCCGACCCCGCCGCGCCTCCCCGCCCCCCCGCCCCCCCGAATCCCCGGACGCCCTGGGAACGTCCGCCACCCGGCTGCTCCGCCGTCCCGATTCGCGGCCCCGCGACCCTGCGTGCACTGTGGAACAGGTGAACGCGGATGAGTCGCTGTGGCGCGCGCTGCTGGAGGGGACGGCGGCGGGTGTCGCCGTACTCGGCCCCGACCTGCGCTACCGGTACGTCAATCCGGCACTCGCCCGGATGAACGGCGTCGAACCGGCCGCGCACATCGGCAGGACCATCGCCGAGACGGTGCCGGGCGTGGACGTGGGCGAGGGCGTCCTGCGGATGGTGCTCGCCGACGGCACCCCGCGCGAACTGCTCTCCAGCGGCCAGACCCGGGCCGATTCGCCGCACACCACGCGCTACTGGCAGTGCACCTACCACCGGCTCCAGGGCCGGGACGGCGGGGTGGGCGGGGTCGGCGCGGTGATCATCGAGGTCAGCGAGGACCACGAGGCGCAGCGCGAGCTGGAACGGGCCAAGGAGCGGCTGCTGCTGCTCGACGCGGCGGCCGTCCGGATCGGCTCCACGCTGGAGATGGACCCGACCTGCCAGGAACTGGCCGACCTGCTGGTCGAGGTGATCGCGGACACCGCCACCGTCGAGGTGCTGGACAGCGGCCCGCGCGCCCACCCCCGCCCCCCGCCGGACGGCGCGCTGCGGCTGCGCAGGGCCGCGATGGCCGCGCGGCCATCGCTGCGCGAGCGGGTGCGGATCTTCGGGACGCCGGGGGAGTACGTGGTCTACCAGCGCGGCTCGGCGATCCCGACCTGCCTGGAGACCGGGCGTCCCGTGGTGCAGAATCTGCCGCGCGACGAGGAGATCGCCCACTCCGCGCCGAACGCCGAGCGGGTCGCCGCCTACCGCGCCGCGGGCATCCACTCCGTGCTGGTCGTGCCGCTCAGCGCCCGCGGCGACCGGATCGGCACGGTCACGCTGATCAGGGCCGGGACCTCGCCCGGCTTCGACGACGAGGACACCGCCATCGCCCGCGCGCTGGCCGACCGGGCCGCGATCAGCCTCGACAACGCCCGCCGCTACACCCGCGAGCACGGCATCGCGGTGGAGTTGCAGCGCGCCCTGCTGGCCGCGCCCGGCACCCCGCACCCCGGGGTCGAGGTGGCCACCCGCTATCTCCCGGCGGGCGCCACGGACCTGGTCGGCGGCGACTGGTTCGACACCCTGGCGCTGCCCGGCGGCGTGACGCTGCTGGCCATGGGCGACGTGATGGGGCACGGCGTCGAGGCGGCCGTCGAGATGAGCCACTACCGCTCGATGCTGCGCGTGGTCGCGGGCGAGGGCGACGCGCCGGACCGCGTCCTGCGCCGGATGGACGCGCTGCTGGCCGCCGCGGGCGCCCAGCGGCCCGGCACCTGCCTGCTGGGCCTCGCAGACCCGGCGCGCGGCGGCTGCTTCTTCGCCAGCGCGGGCCACCTCCCGCCCGCCGTCGTCACCCCCGACGGCCGCGTCCGGCTGCTCGCCGTACTGCCGGGACCGCCGCTCGGCGCGGACCTGCGGGGCACCTACGAGACGGTGTACGTGCCGTGGCGCGCGGGGGAGACGCTGCTGCTCTACACCGACGGGCTGGTGGAACGCCGTACCGAGGACATCGACGCCTCGCTCGCCCGGCTGGCCTCGCTCGTCCTCCCGCACGACGGTGAACCGCTGGACGCGCTCCTGGCCCGGATCGTGCACCGCCTCGCGCCCTCCGCCGCCGAGGACGACGTCGCCCTGCTGGCCGCGCGGGCGCGGCCGTAACCTGGTACGTACGCCACCCGCTGCGTGCGCCCACGTGAGGAGCGAGGTATGACCGACCGCAAACCCGCCGGTGTCTCCTTCGAGACGTGGGTGGACAAGCAGATCCGCGAGGCGGAGCAGCGCGGCGACTTCGCCGAACTGCCGGGCGCGGGAAAGCCGTTGGCCTCGCTGGACACCCCGTACGACGAACTGTGGTGGATCAAGGGCAAGATGCACCGTGAGGGCCTGTCCGCGCTGCCGCCGACGCTGGTGCTGCGCAAGGCGGCGGAGGACGCGACGGCCGCGATGGCGCAGGCGCGCTCGGAGCGGCAGGTGCGGCAGATCCTCACCGAGATCAACGACCGCATCCGCGAGGCCCTGCGCCGCCCCCCGGAGGGACCGCCCCTCAACCTCGGCCTGTTCGACGTCGAGAAGGTCGTGGCGGACTGGCACGCGGCGCGGGCCGTCGGTACGGGAACGGACGACAGCGCGGATACGGATACGGATACGGATACGGCTAGGGGTACGGGTACGGCCGCCGATACCGCTACCGATACCGATTCCGGCCGGGGCGGGCGGCGGACGGGGTTCGGACGGCTGTTCCGCAGGGACCGTTCCGCCTGATAGGGATGGGCCGTGCGCTTTGACTCCGTGCCGATGCCGCCGACCGTCGAGGTCAGGCCCCGCGACCCGCGCGGCTACCCGGTGCCCGCGATCACCCCGTGGCAGGACGACCAGCCGCAGTTCGCGCTGACCGACTACGACCGCAGCGCCAACTGCGCCCGGCAGCGGCTGTGTTCGGTGTGCGACACGCTGATGCCGCGCGGCCCGGTGTGGCGGGTGGTGGGCGGTTCCGAGAGCGCCGCGATCGGCGAGGCGCTGGCCGCCGGGCGCCCGTACCGCAATCTCGCGCCGACCCTCGAAGGGCCCGGCCACCGCGCCTGCATGCTCTACGCCTCGATGGTCTGCCCGTACCTGGCGCGGCCCAACGCGCGGCGCGGCCTGGACGCGCGGAACCCGGACGACATGACCGCTCATGTCGTCCGGGGCGCGGTGCGCGGAACGCTGGGCGCCGTCGTCGGTTTCGCCGACTACGAGTTCGCGGTCACCTCGTCACAGGTGCTGTTCCGCTTCGTCGACGTGGTGGAATTCCTGCCGCACGACACCGCCGACGCCCATCTGGACGCGCTGCGGGCCGAGTTGGCTCAGGCGCGGTAGGCCGGGAGCCCGACGTAGTCGGAGACCTTGACCGGCGCCTGCGAGCCGTCCACGGGCAGCCGCACGATGCCGTTGGGCGTACGGGCCACGACCGTCCTGCCGTTCGGCTCGAAGGCGGGCTCGGTGTAGTCGGTGGTCGCCTGCGGGGTCAGGTCCTTGTACACGGGCGCGCCGTCATGGGGCGTCTCCAGGAACAGGTGGTCGTGGCCCCCGACGGACCGGACGAAGACGATGCCGTCGTCCTCGGTCGGCCCGATGGCGGGCTCGGACCCCGGGGTGAGCGCGTAGCCCTGCTGCCGCAGGTAGTCGTCGCGGATGTAGACCTTGCCGTCGCCGGTGTTGGCGTAGACGGCGGTGCCGTACTTCCCCGCCGAGCTGGGCCATACGTTGCCGGTCTGGGGCAGCGGCTTCACGTTGTCGTCCGACTCGTGGTTCAGGCTCAGCACCTTGGGCGTGCC
The DNA here is from genome assembly GCF_042957025.1 of Streptomyces sp. NPDC008139. Lineage (NCBI taxonomy): Bacteria > Bacillati > Actinomycetota > Actinomycetes > Kitasatosporales > Streptomycetaceae > Streptomyces > Streptomyces sp. NPDC008139. The sequence continues at coordinate 213,199 of NZ_JBIBHM010000012.1, read as the reverse complement.
GCCGTGTGCGGTGGCCGGGACGCCGTACAGCCGGGCGGTGCCGCCCTGGCGGCCGGCGAAGAGGATGTTGTTGAGGGCGGGAAGGCCGTTCTGCGGGTCCTTCGCGCGCACCTGCCAGGTCGGGTGCGACCAGTTCTGGTTGCCCGGGTTCCTGGCCACGATCACGCGTCCGCTGCCGTCGGGGTCGCTGACCGCCAGGTCGCCGTCGCCGTCGATGAAGGCGGCCTTCGCGCCGTTCGGCGACCACGCCAGGTCGCGGACCTCGGTGCCGAAGTCCACCCGGGTGCCGTTCATGACGACGTAGCGGGTGCCGTCGCTGATGGTCAGACCGGAGTGCGCGGTGCCGTTGAGCTTGGTGCTGCTGCCCACCGGGCTGGCCCCTGAGCCGTTGGCGCCGTCGTCCCCCGCGTTCCCCCCGGTGCCGCCGCTGCCGCCCTTCCCGCTGGGGGTGGGCTGACCGCTCGCGCCGCTCGTCGCCGAGGGCGCCGGGTCGGAGGCGGTGCCGTCCGTGGGGCCGCAGGCCGTCAGGAGCAGGGCGGCACCCGCCGTGATCCCGGCGGTGAGCGCGATGGCGGCGGCGGTGCTGCGACGGCCACTGGCACGAACGGACATATCGGGTTCCCCCCAGGAACGGATGCGGTGCGGCGTTCTCCGGCCGCTCGCGGCGGTTTCCCGCTGTTCCGGCCGGCTCCGGCTGTTCTTGCCGGTGACACAAAGAGTGCTCCCGCAACGTCCGTCTCCTGTGCTGCCGTTGTCACGCCAGTGCAACAGCGGGGGCGCGCGCGGCGGGAGGGCCCGCGGTCCCGCGCCGACCAGGACCGGTACGGTCCGCGTGCCCTGCGGGCGGTTCGCGCGTTGTATCGATCATGAACGTAAGCCGAATCCTCACCACTGCCGCCGCCGGTTCCTTCCTGATCGCGGCGGGCGCCCCCGCCGCCATGGCCGCCGAGCAGTCCGCCGACCTGGGCTCCACCCTGAGCAGCACCGCGATCACCGCGAGCGCCGCGGGCGAGCAGGCCAAGGGCGCCACCGCCAGCGTGCTCGGCGACTACAAGGTCGACCAGAAGGTCCAGGACGTGAAGAACGTCGCCCAGGCGGGCACCGACGCGGTCACCGCCGCCAACGACCTGGTCCACTGACCCGAGCCGGACGCCGTACGCACGGAACACGTGCGGGGGCGTAGGCACAGACCCACCACACGCAGGGGCGCCCCGCGGGACTTCTCCGGTCCGGCGGGGCGCCCTTGCGCGAGTTACAGGCCCTAACCCTTGAGGGTGCCCACCGGCACCAGGCAGTGCGCGGCGGTGCCCAGGACGTCGGTGTCCCCGGCGAAGCCCTGGAGGGTCTCCTCGGTCACCGGGGTGCCCGGCTTCGCCTCGGGCCACGGGCGGGTGGCGAGGATGAAGTACACCGCGCCCCGGTCCTGCGCCGCGGCCACCCACTGCTCGGGCACCGGGCACGCGGCGTGCAGGTACGGCATCGTCAGCACGGCCTTGCCGCCCTCGACCAGCACCTTCACCGGGACGTTCGGCGCCTGCTTGACGTCGAGGATCGCGCCGCCGACCGGCAGTCCGACCTCCTCCGCGACGGCCAGCGCCGCCTCCTGCCCCGACTCCGGGCCGTCCGGCCCGTCACCGAGCGAATAGGCCATCAGGAACGGCATGTCGCGGCCGTCCTCGTGGTGTTCACCGGCCCACGGAATCACCACGAGGGTGCCGAGTCGGCGCTGGAGGGCGGAATTCAGGGCGGTATTGGTCTGGCTCATGCGCCGGACCCTAACCGCCGGGAGAGCCCGGCCGGGGCGGATATCACCTCCGCGGGCGACCCGAGGCTCCCGGATTCCTCCGTTAGGGGAGAAGTCGGCCGCGTGTACGCACCCTAACGGCCCATCAGGGTGACGTGGATCGGCAGCGGTTGAAAACGGGAAATCCGCAGTTCACGCAGTTCGCGCTGCCACCCTGGTGGGCGGCGGCCATTCTCAGCAGTTGCGGTAATACCGTCTGCTTTTCACGGTGGTGGCGTAGCTGTTCACCACCGAAGGGAACTGTTTTCCATGCGTACCCACCGGATCACCGGCGTGGTCGTCGCGTCCGCGCTCGTCGCCACCATCGCCGGCGGCGCGCTCACGACGACCGCCGCTGCCGCCACCCCCGCAGACACCAAGCCCGCGGGCACCGTGGCGGCACCGGCCGCGCCGGACGCGACCGCGCTGCTCGCGCAGGCCAAGTCACTGGGAGACGTGGCAGGCGTGCTCACCCCGGTCACGAAACTGGTCCAGGACGTGCTCGCCAAGCCCGGCACCGTCAAGCCCGAGACCATCACCGCCGACGCCGCCGGGGCCAAGTCGGCGATCGACGCGGCGAAGGCCGCCGCGCCGGCCGTCCCCGCCGCTCCCGCTGCCCCTGCGGCTCCCGCCGCCCCGGCTCCTCCCGCCGCTCCCGCCGCCCCCGCGGTGCCGAGCCTCGGCAGCCCCTCGGGCAAGGTCGCCACGCAGCCGTCGGCCAAGCCGTCCGCCACGCGGGACCTGAAGGCCGACGCCCTCACCGCGCTCCAGACGGCCGTCGACAACCTGGTCAAGGCGTCCACGGCCGGTGACCCGGCGGGGCTGCTGACCGCCGCCACGGCCGTGGTCACCGGCCTGGTCAACGTCGTCGTCGCCACCGTCCTCGGCGGTGGCCTGCCGGCGCCGAACCTGCCCGGCCTGCCCGCCCTCCCGTCGCTGCCCGGCGGCCTCCCTTCGGCCCCCGGCCTGCCGCTCTGACCGAGCGCCGGGCGTAGCCGGAGTCGCGGTTCGCAGGGTTCCTGAGCGGCGCTACGAGCCGTGCTCCGGCCGGATGTGACACCCGAAGGGGTGAGCGCGAACAGCGCTCACCCCTTCGGCCCATTTTGATACGCCGTCACCGATTCAGCCCAACATGCGTGACTATTCGTGATCTCCCCCCGTTGCGCACAGCGTCAACGCCGCAGGTATTTGCGGTTGGGTTTCGTCTCAGGGAGATCTTGATGTCGCGTATCGCAAAGGCGGCGGCCGTCACCGCCGCGGCGGGTGCCGTTCTGGCCGCCGGCGCCGGTATGGCTGTTGCCGACTCCGGCGCGCAGGGTGCCGCTGTCGGTTCGCCGGGTGTGCTGTCCGGCAACCTCATCCAGGTGCCCGTGCACGTCCCGGTCAACGTCTGCGGTAACACCGTCGACGTCATCGGCCTGCTGAACCCGGCGTTCGGCAACCAGTGCGCCAACGTCTCCGGGCACGACGGCGGCGAGTGGTAATTCCGCGCCACCGCGGCCTCCCGTCACCTTGTGTGCGGGAGGCCGTTTCCTTTCCCTCGGCTCATCACCCTCGGCGCGAGCGCCTCAGCTCTCCTCGTAGCGGTAGAACGGGCGGTGGTCGAAGTAGTCCGACGGCTTCTCGTTCCACGGCGGCATCAGCTCATTGCTGCTGATCACGCGGCCGTGCTCGGGGTCCTTGGCCGACAGCGGCATGGACGGCAGATACGCCGACTTCGGGTGCAGCCGCTGCCAGCGGATCCACACCAGGTCGAGGAAGGCGTGGTGCATCCAGAACACCGGGTCGTTCGGCGAGGTGCCGCCGATCATGTGGCCGCCGACCCACTGGTGGACCCGGTTGTGCAGGTAGCCGCCCTTGGTGTCGCTGACCGTCCAGCCCTCGATCTTGTTCCTGAAACCCTTGGTGGACGGGGCGGAGTTCCACGGCGCGACGTCGTAGACCGGCATCGCGAGCGCGTTGTCCAGCTCCGCCTTCGTCGGCAGCACGATCGGCCGGTCGGGCCGCCCCAAGTTGCGGGTCAGGTACTTCTCCTGCGTGACCCCGTAGTTGATCGGCCAGTCGCCGGTCTGGTACGCGAACGGGCCCGTCATCACCTGGCCGTCGCTGTCGCGGCCGTTGCCGCCCATGAAGTCCGGGCCCCACAGCGAGGAGCTCTGCGCGTTGTCGTACGTCCAGTCCCAGTACGGGATGGTGACGCCCGGGTCGAACATCTGGAGATCGGCCTCGAACTGGAGCAGGAACCGGCGGTGCCAGGGGAAGAAGGTCGGGGCCATGTGGGCGACCCGCAGCCCGCTCTCGCCGTCGGCGGCGAAGTACTTGCCATGCGTGATGACGTACTTGTCGTAGCCGCCCACGCGCTTGAGCTCCAGCACGGCCTCGACGAACCGGGAGCGTTGGCTGCTGGTCAGATGCCGCTGATTCATTCGCGTGTACACAGGAACTGACCCCTCGGCGGTCGTACGGCGCTCAGCCGTCAGTGGTGGCGCGTGGTGCCGCGCTCAGTGGTGGCGCTCAGTGCGGGCGCCCGTGGACGGCGCTCAGTGGTGGTGCTCCGCGGTCGTGGACAGCTGGGCGCGGCCGAGCACGTCGACCGCGCCGCGGGCCGTGCCGAGGGCGGTGGGGAAGGGCTGGTAGTGGTTGGCCATGCTGATGAAGCTGCCGTCCACACGCCGCATCACGTGCAGCGGGCGCCCGTCGATCCGGATGTCGACGCCGCTGTCCCGCGCGGAGCTGAACCCCTGGATGCGGCGGCCGCGATAGACCTCGTCGAAGAGGGCGGCCCCCGCGCCCGGCACGGGAGCGGGCTCGTACCCGGCGGCGGCGCTGTCGTACCCGGCGGCGGGCTCGGCGACCACGGTGTCCGACTGCCTCGCGGCCAGCATCGGACGCAGCGCCGCGGTGGTCCCCGATACGGCGGCCACGGTTGTGATGCCCCGTCTGATCAACCGCCGGCGCGTCGCCACACGGGGTCGTGAGTGTTTTCCGCTGCCGTTCTCGATGGCTTCGCTCATGTCCGACACACTCCTCTCCTCCGGCCGTTTCCGCGGCTCATCTTGCCGCCGTAGGGGTGAGTCACCCGGATAATCGGTGGGCGATGCAAGGAATTTCATCCGCCCGAGTGATATCGCGATCGGCCCGGTGCCGGTATTGACGGACTGCCAGGTTGTTTGAGGTCGGGTAAAAACTGTCGCGGGAACCGCTTTTGGTCTACGCCAGGGGGCGTACCTATTACTCGTACGTTATGACTGATCGTTAGGAGTCCGATTTCCGTGCGGTCGCACGGCGGTCACCGCACACCGCACCACGCACAACGGACAGCGAACGAGGAGTGACCATGGCCAACCGACGCCAGTGGCTGACGGGTGCGGGCGTCGGATTCGTGTCGGCCGCCTTGATCGTGTCCGGACTGTCCGGCGTCGCGGGTGACCCGCCGGGCGCGGGCCGCCGCCTGGTCACCGCGCTCGCCGGTGCCGTCGGCGCGGAGGGCGCCACGGGACCGGGCGGCGCGGACGGCGTCAACGGGTCGAGCGGCGCCGGCGGCTCGAACGGCCCGGACGGCTCGAACGGTCCTGACGGCTCGAACGGTCCTGCCGGTGCTTCCGGGGCCACGCCCAAGCCCCCGCCGCGCGCCTCGTACGCCCCCATGGGCGCCTTCACCGACTCCGGCGCCGAGGGCGTAGCACGGATCGACGCCCTGGAGTCCTGGCTCGGCGGTACGGAGGCGACGGTCGGCCACACGTATCTGCCCGGTGACGACTGGTCCGGCATCGAGGGCAGCGGCGGGCTGCTCCAGCCGTGGGCCACCTGGAAACGCGCGAAGCCCGACCGGCTCTTCGTCCTCAACGTGCCGATGCAGGAGCACAACGAGGACCGCGTCCCCGACCGCGACGTACGCGAACTGATCCAGGAGGGCGCGCGCGGCGACTTCGACGGCCACTTCACCCGGCTCGCCCACCGACTGGTCGACCTCGGCGTGCCCGACACCGTGATCGTCCTCGGCTGGGAGATGAACGGCACCACGTACACCCACCGCTGCGGGCCCGACCCGTCCGGCTGGAAGACGTACTGGAACCGGATCGTCAAGGCCATGCGCGCCGTCCCCGGCCAGCGCTTCCGCTTCGACTTCACCCCCAACCGCGGCGAGGACGCCATCGGCTGGACCGAGTGCTACCCCGGTGACGCGACCGTCGACATCGTCGGCATGGACTCCTACGACCAGCCGCCCGGCGAGACCTTCTACGACCAGGTCAACGAGGCGTACGGGCTCCAGGCGCAGGTCGACTTCGCCGACCAGCACGGCAAGGAGATCTCGTACCCGGAGTGGGGCCTGTTCAGGAACGGCGACAACCCCGACTACATGCGGCAGATGCTCCAGTGGATCAACGACCATCAGCCGGCCTACCAGACCATCACCGACTACTGCCCGCACGGCGTGTGGCAGTGCACGGAGAACCCGAAGTCCTCGAAGGTGTATCGCAACGCGCTGTTCGACCTGAAGCCGGCGCCTGCTCCTTCGGAGACGCCCACTCCTTCGGAGACGCCGACGCCCACGGGTACGCCGACGCCGACGGAGACCCCGACGCCTACGGGTACGCCCACGCCCACGGAGACCCCGACGCCGACCGGCACTCCGACGCCTACGGATACGCCGACGCCTACGGATACGCCCACGGTGATTCCGACGCCTACGGATACGCCCACGGTGACGCCGACGCCTACGGATACGCCCACGGTGATTCCGACGCCCACGGACACGCCTACGGATACGCCGACCCCCTCGGTCAGCCCGTCCGCGACGCCGACCGAGACCCCGACGCCTACGGACACGCCCACGGTGACGCCGACGCCGAGCGGCACGCTCACCCCGGAGCCGTCGCTGTCGCCGAGCCCGACTCAGACCGTGCCGACGACGCCCTCGGTGTCGCCGTCCCCCGACCTGTCGCCGAGCCCGGCGGTCAGCCCGAGCGCGAGCCCGACGCCCAGCGTGCTGCCGCCCGTGACGCCGACCCCGGCGCTCACACCCGTGGCCGTACCGACTCTGCTTCCGGCCGTCACGCCGGGCCCGACGCCGGTGCCGCAGGCCGGGCCCTCACCGCTGCCGCCCGTGGTGGAGGCGTGCCTGCCACTCCAGCTCAGCGAGGAGATGCAGAAGCAGTACGCCAGCGGTCAGGTCTGCATCAAGCTGCAACCGAAGGGGCCGGGGGAGCAGACGCCGACGCCGAGCGCGTCGACACTCGGTTCGCCGACGCCTGGATCGCCGACGCCGACCGCGCCGACGTCTGAGTCGCCGACGCCTGAGGCACCGACTCCGACCGCGCCGACGACACCGGAACCGACGTTGCCGACGACACCGACACCCACGTTGCCGCCGACGGCCACGTCCGCCGTGAAGCCGGAGTCGGTGCAGGAGGCCGCGCCCGCGACGAGTCCCACGCCGCCGGCCGGCTAGGGCCTGTCGGGCGGCTCAGGCGCCCTGAGCCTTGCCGCCGCGCCTGGCGAGCCGGTCGTTCAGCCCGGCCCGCCAGGCGCGCAGCACCGGCAGGCGGCGCTTGGCGGTCGCGGCCAGGCGGGTGCGGGCGGCGGCCAGGGCGACGCGGCTGTGGAGGACGACGGCCAGCGGGCGGGTGGTCAGCAGCAGGCGGCGGTTGGCGAGGTGGTCGGGGCGCCAGTGGAATTTGTGCGGCTCCGCGCCGCGCAGCAGGCTGAGGGCGGCCCGGCCGCCGTCCTGGGTCTGCCGGACGCCGTGCCGCATCAGCAGCGTCGTGACGTCGACCTTGGTGGTGCGCAGGTCCGGGTGGGCGCCGTAGAGGTAGCCGCCCGCCAGGCTCGGGCAGAGCACGGTGAGATTCGCGGCCACCACCTCGCCGCCGAGGCTGAACTCGGTGACCGCCGCGTCGCCGCTCGCCACCATCAGCCGCGCGGCGCGGGTCAGGTGCTCGGCGAAGCGCGGGCGTACGTGCTCGGGGGTGACCCCTCGGCCCTGCCACTGGAGCAGGTGCAGCCGCAGCATCGTCTCGACGGCGGGCGCCACCTCGTGCGCGGGCACCGCGCGTTCCTCGACGCCCGCCGCGTCCAGCTTGCGCAACTGCGAGCGGATGCGCTGGCCGCGCGAGCTGCCGACCCTCGCGATCAGGCCGTCCATCGGCAGGCCCGGCAGCTCCAGGCAGACCGAGTCCTCCAGGTCCTTGCGCGGGCCGCGCCACGCGCCGTACACCCGCTCGGCCGCCGCGCCTGGCCGTACCTCGCGCAGGTCGATCACGGCCGTCCGCGCCAACCGCCGCAGCGCCCCGGTCAACGCCGCCGCGTACGCCGGATCCGCGTCGTCCACCAGCACGTCCGCGTAGTCCGTGATCGCCCCGCCGAGCGCCACCAGCACAGGCACCGGCCGGTACGTCACCATCAACGGCGCCGCCGCGACCAACTCCTCGCCCCGCCGCACCACCACGACCCGCAGCCGCCCGCGCCTGCCGTACGACAGCCACCACGAATACAGCCACGCGTGACTCTGGAACGGCGTCGCCGCCCCACACCGCCCGTACAACCGCCCCCACTGCGCGGCCATCCCCCCGAACGCCTCGCCATCCCGGCACACCTCAACCCTGAGCCCGTCCCCGTCCCCGTCCCCGCCCGGAGCCCCGCGCCGGTCCGCGCGATCAACGACTGGCCGCGGCGCCTCCGCCGACGCGGGGGAGGCACCGCGCCCGGCCGGTGCGCCGATGTCGGCGCCGGGCGTGGCCCGTGGCTCGGATACGCGTCCGGCCGCGTTGCCGGTGGTTGCCTGCGCTGGCGCAGCTTCGCGCGCGACGGGGGTGCCGGGCGTGGCCCGTGGCGCGGATACGCGTCCGGCCGCGTTGCCGCCGGTGCTGCCGGTGCTGCCGGTGGTTGCCGGTGGTGCCTCCGCCGAGGCGGGCGGGGTCTCGTACCCGGCCGGTGCGCCGATGTCGGCGCCTGGCGTGGCCCGTGGCTCGGATACGCGTCCGGCCGCGTTGCCGCCTGTGCTGCCGGTGGTTGCCGGTGGTGCCTCCGCCGAGGCGGGCGGGGTCTCGTGCCCGGCCGGTGCGCCGATGTCGGCGCCTGGGCCGCCGCCCGTGCCGCCCGTGGTCGCCCGTGGTGCCCGCGCTGGCGCGGGCGCAGCCGTCGTCGTTGCCGCAGGCTCGGCGGCGGGCGGGGTCTGCGGTGTCGTCTCGGGCGCGGGCGCGGGCGCGGGCGCGGGCTGGGGGTGGGCGGAGGCGGGGGTGGTCATACGGATTCCCTCGGCATCGCTGTCGGGGCGTGGCCCGGGGTGGGGGCCGGGAGGGAGGCGCCGTAGGCGGGCTCGCGGCGCGAGCGGGGGCGGACCAGGAGGAAGAGGGCGCCGAGGAGGCCGCCCGCGCTCGCGCCGACCGCCGCGGACAAGGCGGTGGAGGGCGAGGAGGGGGAGGCCGGGGCGGTGGCGGGGGAGAAGACCAGCAGGCGGACGCCGGTGCTGCCGGCGTTGCGGTTGCCGGTCGCGGCCAGCGAATCGGCCACGGCGTTGGCGACCTTCGCGGCGGTCGCCCCGCGCCGGGCCGTCCCGGTGATCGAGATCATCGGCGCGTCGGGCGAGGTCGCGGCCTGCACGCTGCCCTTGAGGTCGTCCACCGCCATCCCGGACGCGGCCTGCGCCCCCGCGAGCACCGCGGAACCGGTGACGACCCGCCCGTACGCCTGCGCGAAACCGGTGGTGGTCGTCGCGTCGCCGTGCTGCGGCACCACGATGACGTAGCTGGTGGCGGCGTACTGCGGGGCCGCCGTCAGGCCGTAACCGAGGCCGCCCGCGAGGCCGATGCCCAGGCACAGGGGCAGCGGCAGCCAGCGCGGCGGCGTCCGCCACGAAGCGCGGCGCCCGCGCCCCTGCCTGCCCGCGGGGGCGCGGCCCCCGTCGCGGATCGCGGCCTTCTCCTGCACTGCGGTGTCCTGCATGAGCGGTCTCATTTCTTCTGTCCCGGCCCCACGCCGGTGGCGGATGCGGATGCGGTTGCCGTTGCGTACAGCCGCATCACGCGGTCGGCGGTGTGGGCGATGTGGTAGCTGTCGACGGCGGCGGGCACCGGCAACCGCCGTACGCCCGCGCCCTGTTGGGCGTGGAGTGCGGAGACGAGGTCCCGCGGGCCGGTGCCGATCCGGCGGGCGCCGGGCGCGCTGTCCGGCGGCAGGTCCTCGATCGCCGGGCACGCGGTGTGCAGCACCGGCAGCCCGGCCGCCAGCGCCTCGACCATGGCGAGCCCGAAGGACTCCTCGCGCGACGCGGACACGAAGACGTCCATCGCGGCCAGCAGCGCGGGCATGTCGGGCATGACACCGCTGCCGTCGTCCCCGCCCGCCGCGCCCACCAGATGCACGCGCGGCCCGACGCCGGTCGAACGGGCCAGCCGCAGCAGGGCGTCGTGCTCGGGCCCGGTGCCCGCGACGAGGAGATGGGCGTCCGGGACACCGGCCAGCGCGCGGATGACGGTGTCGAAGTTCTTGCCCGGTACGAGCCTGCCGACCCCGCCGACGACGAACGCCTGCTCGGGCAGCCCGAGTTGGGCCCGTGCGGCGGCGCGTGCCGCCGGGTCGAAACGGAAGCGGGCCGGATCGATGCCGTTGGGCACCAGGTGGATACGCGGGTCGGGCACGCCCCACTCGCGCAGCCTGCGCGCGACCGTCGAGGAGACGGCGACGGTGGCCACGCCCAGCCGTTCGGTGGCCCGGTACAGCGCGCGGGTGCCACGGGTGAGCGGGCGGCCCTCGATCTGGGAGTCGCCGAGCGAGTGCTCGGTGGCCACGACCGTACGCACCCCGGCCAGCCGCGCGGCGAGGCGGCCGTACACGCAGGCGCGGTAGAGGTGGGTGTGCACGACGTCGTACCGGCCCGCCCTGATCTGCCGGGTCAGCCGGGGCAGCGCGGACAGGTCGCGGTTGCCGGTCATGCCCAGGTGCGTGACGCGTACGCCGTCGGCGCGCAGCGCGTCCGCGACCGGACCGGGGTTGGTGAGGGTGATCACCTCGCTCTCGCAGGAGGCGGGCAGGTGGCGTACGAGCAGCCGCAGTTGCTGCTCCGCGCCGCCGATGCCCAGACCGGTGATGACGTGCAGGACCTTCACCTGGGCTCCTCGGGAGCGGCCGTCCCCCGGCCGGACCGCGGGCCGGACTGCGCGCCGTCCCGCACGTCGGGCAGGACGCTGATCCCGTCTCCCGGCACGGGCGTCGGCGCGGGCGCGGCGGGCGGCCCTCCGGCGGCCGTCGCCGTCCGCAGCTTGTGCAGCAGCCGCTTGGCGTTCAGCCGTCCCGCCGCGTCCCGTTGGCCGACGTACGCGCGCGGCAGCGCGAACGTCCCGGCGAGCGGGCCGGGGTCGACCGAGCACGCGTAGCGGTAACCGGCACTGCGGGCGGCCGCCACCGTGCGGGCGTCGGTCGCGCCGTACGGGTAGCAGAAGCCGTCGGGCTCGTGGCCGGTGATCTCCCGCAACAGGTCGCGACTCTCGGTGAGTTCGACGGTCAGCTCGTCCTCGTCGACCGCGGTGAGGTCCAGGTGCAGCAGGCCGTGCGAGCCGACCTCCATCCCGGCCGCCGCCGCCGCGCGGATGCCGTCGGCGGTCAACAGCGGCTTGCGCGGGCCCTGTTCGTCCCAGGCGTTGACGCCGCCGAGCCTGCCGGGCAGCACGAAGACCGTCGCGGTGTGGCCGTACCGGAGCAGCAGCGGGACGGCGTACTCCAGGAAGTCGGCGTAACCGTCGTCGAAGGTCAGCCCGACCATGCGGCTCGCGCGTCCGGCCGCGTGGGCGCGCATCAACTCGCCGACGCCGACGCCGGTCAGGCCCCTGCGGCGCAGCCACTCCAGTTGGCGGCCGAGCCGTTCGGGCGAGACGGTCACCAGATACGGGTCGTCCCGGCAGTCGCCCACCGAGTGGTACATCAGCGTCCACGGCAGCGCGGCCTGCCGCCTGCGGCTGCGCGCGGCGCTCTGCGCGCGGGCCCGGTCGGCGGCGCTGTCGGGCCGGGGACCTGGGACGGGTCCTGAGCCGGAGCGGCCGGAGACGCGCACGGGCGACGGGCGGAACGCGGTCGTCCGCGCGGTGGTACGTACCGAGGTCGGTGCGTCGGTGGACACGGGCGCGGATTCGGGGGTCGGGCCGGGGGACGGCCTGCGGACGGATCGGAGGACGGATTCCGGCGCGGAGCCGGGCGTGGCGTTCGAACTAGGCATGGGACAGCCTTCGTTTCGCTGTGGCGAGCAGGTGCGGAACCTCCGGCACCCGCACCGCGGCGGCCGCCGCGGCGAAGGTGACGGGCACGGCGATGCAGCACACCGCCGTCGCGGCCAACGGATCGGGGATCAGGGATCCGAGGCCCCAGCCGGCGGCGGTGGCCACCGCCGCGGCAAGCGTGATCCGGCCTACGCCGGTGAGGAGTTGGCGTGCGCCGATCGCGATGGTGTGCGCCGCGAGGCCGCGGACCAGCAGCCCGGCGGTCACGGTGATCCCGGCGGCGTTGCCCGCCGCGATGCCGTACGCGCCCCACGCCCCGACCGTCGCCGCGTCGGCGCCGATCGTGACGAGCAGGCCGGCGGACATGGCGGCGGCCGGGTACCAGGTCGGCCGGGCGGCCGAGAAGTACGGCCTGATCAGCGCGCCCACCAGGCTCTGGCCGAGCAGCCCGAGCGCGTACACCCGCATCACGGCGGCCGTCGCCGCGGTGTCGGAGGCGTCGAACGCGCCGCGCTGGAAGAGCACCTGGATGATCTGCGGGGCGCAGCCGATGATGAAGGCGGTGCCGAGCAGCACCACGACGCACACCACCGTCAGGTCGCGCTGCACCTGCCGTCTGGCCCGCTCCCGGTCGCCGCGGGCGAGCGCCTGCGAGACGACGGGGAAGGTGACCGTGCAGATCATCACCGACAGCGCCATCGGCATCTGCGCCACTTTCTGGGCGTAGTTGAGGTGCGAGATCGCGCCCGACGGCAGGGGTGCGGCGAAGAACCGCTCGATCAGCACCTGGGCCTGGCGGCTGACGGTGAAGAAGATGACGGGCGCGACCAGGGCGAGGCCGAGGCGGGACGCCCTGGGCCGCGAGGGGAGTTGGGGCCCGGTCCGGACGCGCGGGGCCCGGTGGGACCGGGCTCCGGCGCTCGCTCGGCCGCCTGCCGGGACGGATTCGCGCGTCAGGGACGGCACTTCGGGTCCGGACCGGCCCTCGTTCCTCAACTTCCCCTCGCGCTGCGGCTGTTCGGGAATGGCCGCGGTCGTCGCCGGTACGGTCTGCCGTGCGGTGCGCAACTCGACGAGAAACGCGGGCAGTTGGATGAGCACCATCAGCAGTCCGCCGACCGCGACACCGGCCGCCGCGGCCCGCGCGCCCCAGTGGGCGTGCAGTGCGAACAGCGTGCCGATGATGCCGACGTTGTACGCCACGTAGATCGCGGCGGGCGGCAGGAAGCGGCGGTGGGCGCGCAGCGCGGCGCTCAAGTACCCGGCGAGGCCGAAGGTGAAGACCGTCACGGCGGTCAGCCGCGTGCAGTCCACCGCGAGGCGGTGGTCGGTCAGTCCGGGCGCGAGGACGTCGACCACGAGCGGCGCGGCCACCGCGATGGCGGCTCCGACGGCGGCCAGCAGCAGCGTCAGCCGCGGCAAAGTGGCCGCCAGCAGGGCCCGTACGGGATCGCCCGTCCGCCCCGCCCGGCCGTCGGCCGTCCTTCCGTCCGCCCGCCTGCTGAGGGCGGCGGCGAAGGCCGGTACGAGCAGCAGCGCCATCGCGTCCTCGATCAGGACGGTCGCCGCCAGCTCCGGGACCGTCCAGGACACGAGGAACGCGTCGCTCGCCGCCCCGGCTCCGAAGAGGTGGGCGATGGCCTGGTCGCGCACCAGCCCCAGCACGGAACCGGCCACCGAGAGCACGGCGGTGACCAAGGCGGCCCGCGCGAGCCCCTTCGACCCCCGGTCGCCCCCGGAACCAGAGCCGGAGCCGGAGCTCGGGTCGGAACCGACGCCGGTGTCGATGCCGCTTCTATGGCCGGTGCCAGTGCCGGTGCCGTCGCCAGGGGCCGTCCCCGAGGCCCGGCGCGTACGGCCGGTCGGCGCGTCGTCCTCGTGGGCGGCGGTCGCCGCACTCGCGGTCATCGGCGGCGGCCGACCGTGGCGTCGGCACTGAGGTCGGCGGCGGCACCGGCAGCGGCGTCCGCCGCGGGCGACAGCGCCCACCAGGCCGTCAGGCCGAGCAGCACGGCGGTCAGCACGGTGGAGGGCCCGCCGATGTCGGCGTAGAGGAAGTCGACGCACTGCCAGATCAGCAGCCCGACGGCGGCCAGTCCGCTCGCGGCGGCGCCCGGTGCGCGGACGCGCGCGCGGCGGGCGCGCAGCAGGCGGTCGGTGCCGCGGGTGAGGAAGGCGGCCCAGCCGCCGACGAGGAGAGCGAAGCCGATCAGACCCTGCTCGCTGAGCGCGAGCAGGTACATGTTGTGCGGCGACAGCAGCGGTTCACGGGTGAAGCGCTGCCCGGCCCCCGCCGTGTCGCTGCCCGACGACAGCGCGAGCGAGGCGTGCCCGTCGCGCTCGTCGGGGAAGCGCTTGAGGCCGACGCCGGTCGCCGGATGCTGGCGCCACATGCTGACGGCGGCGGCCCACAGCGTGTACCGGTCGGTGACCGAGGGGTCCGGGTCCGCGGTGACCCGCGTGATGCTGCTGACCCGCTGCCCGATCATCTGCGAACCCACGCCGAGCCCGCCGACCAACAGCACGGCGGAGGCGGTCAGTACGCCGAAGACGCACAGCGCCTGGCGCCGTCCCGACAGCACGATCATCGCCGCGCACGTGACGGCCGTGGCGATCCACGTGCCGCGGCTGAAGGACACCGCCAGCGGTACGAGCAGCGCCGCCGCGCAGGCCAGCGCGGCGGGACGCAGCCAGCGGGGCGCGCCCGCCGCGGCCGGTACGAGCGCGCAGCCGGTGGCGATGACCAGGCCGTACGCGACGACCGTCGCCATCCCCATGATGTCCGAGGGGCCGAAGGTGCCGACCGCCCTGATGTCCTCGCCCATGTAGGAGGCGCCGGTCGCGGTCGCGTACTGCCACACGCCGATCGCGCCCTGGACGAGGGCGACCGCGACGACGGCTCCCGCCACCACCGCGAAGTCCCGCCGGTCGCGCAGCAGCAGCACCAGCGAGGCGGGCACCAGCACGAACACCTGGGCGTAGCGCAGGAATCCGGTGAGTCCGGCCGCCGGGTCGACCGAGGTCACCGCGGACAGCGCGAAGCCGACGACGGGCGCGCCCAGCACCACCGCGGCGGTCGCGGTCAGCGGCCGTGCCCGGTCGCGCAGCAGCCGTACGGCGACGGTCAGGATGAGTACGGCGGAGGCGGCGTCGGCCGGGGTGACCTTGCCCGAGGTGCTGACGTCGCCCGTGCTGACCGGCGCCGCGAGCAGCAGCACGGTCGCCAGGGCGGGCAACAGCGGTGCCAGCCAGCGGTATCGGGCGAGGCCCGGGGGGATACGAGGGGCGGGTTCGGCTCTGTGCGCGGGCGCCGTGTTTCGCGCGGGCGCGGGCGTGGCGATCGTGGCCATGATTCAGCTCCCACCGAACCGGAAGAGCGAAGTCGCCGTGCGGGCGAGGATTCTGACGTCCTGCCAGAGCGACCAGCTGTCGATGTAGTGGTTGTCGAACCGCGCGCGGTCGGCGATCGAGGTGTCGCCGCGCAGCCCGTGCACCTGGGCGAGCCCGGTGATGCCGACCGGCATCCGGTGCCGGTCCTGGTAGCCGGGGTGGGTCTGGCTGAACTGCTCCACGAAGTACGGGCGTTCGGGGCGTGGACCGACCAGGCTCATGTCGCCGCGCAGTACGTTCCAGAACTGCGGCAGCTCGTCGAGCGAGGTGCGCCGCAGCAGCCGGCCGACCGGGCTCACCCGGCGGTCGTGCGCGATGCTCCAGCGCGTCGCGGACTCGCCGGGGTCGGCCGGCCGCAGCGTACGGAACTTCAGCAGCGTGAACGGGCGTCCGCCCAGGCCGATGCGCTCCTGCCGGAACAGCACACCGGGCCCGTCGGTCAGCCGTACCGCGAGGCCGCAGCCCGCGAGGACCGGCGCGAGCGCCAGCAGCGCGGCCGAGGCGAGCACGATGTCGAGGGCGCGCTTGCCCCAACGGCCGGGCGGCGCGGGCGGATACGGGTCGAGGCGGCGGCACGCGAAGCCCCACAGGTGGCCGGGGGCCGCCTGGCCGCTGCCGGGACCGGCGGTGACCTGCCACACGCAGGCGCCCTGCGCGGCCAGCAGCCGTACCGTCGCGGTGGTACGCGCGTCGAGCGGCTGCGGTCCCGCGACGACCGCGTACCGCACCGAGTTCTGGATCACCGCGCGCGTGATGTCGCCGTGGCCGGTCAGCACCGGCAGCGGGAAGTCGTCGGGCGCGGTGCCGTGTCCGGGCCCCGGGCCCTGCTCCTGCCCCGGCACCTGGCCGGTGGCCGCGATGCCCACCGGGTGCATCCCGTACTCGGGATGCGCGTGCAGCACGGCGGCGACCTCGCGTACGGACCCGTCGCCGCCCACGATCAGCGTCGATCCGGGGTGCAGCCGCGCGTACCGGCGCCGCGCGCCGTGCACGACCCCGCGCAGCACCCACTGGCCCAGCACGGTCAGCACGAGCGCCGTCAGCAACTCGCCCCATCCGAGGGCGCTTTCGGGCCCGGTGGCCGCGGCCGTCACGGCCACCAGGCCCCACGCCAGCGTCGCGCACAGCGCCAGCGCCGGCAGCTCGTCCGACGCCGTCGGCGCGAACCCCGGCCGGTACAGCCGCGCCTTGCGCAGCGCCGGGACCAGGCACCCGAGCAGCGGCGCCAGCAGCAGCGGCCCCACATCCGCCCGCACCGCGAACGCCCCCATCAGCGCCGCCGCACAGTCCGCCGCCACCAGCGGCCCCGCCACCCGCTGCCGAAACGCCCGGTGCCGCGGTCGCGACACCGTCGCGGGCGTCTGCCGCGGTGCCGACGCGGGCATCTGCTGCGACGCCAACACGGGAGGCCGCCCTCCGCCGTCGCCGCCCTGCCCCACCACCACCCCGAGCGCCCGCTCGCCGCCCCGCCCGGCCGAGGACGCCTCAGCCGCCTGCCCACCCCCGCCGCCCCGCCCGCCTGAGCCGGTCCCGGGCCCCGTGTCCAGCGCGACACCGACCCCGCGGTCGACGGCCCGCCCGGGCGCCGGGCCCGAGTTGGCCGCGAGCGGCTGGCCGAGCGCGCCGCCGAGTGCCTGGTCGGCTGTGTGGCCGGCGGTCGTGCCCGAGCCGGTGTCGGCGGCCGTGCCGAGCGCGATGCCGAGACCGCGGTCGGTCCCCCGGCTCTGCGCCGCTACCGAGTTGGCCTCGGAGGCGTGTCCGCCCGCCCGGCCGAGTCCGTGGTCGGCGACGCGACTCGGCGCCGCGCCCGACGTGGTTTCCGGCGCGTGGCCGAGGGCGATCCCGAGCGCGCGCTCCTGCGCCCTGCCGGGCACGGTGACCGAGTTGGCCTCGGGTGCCTCCCCGAGCGCGACACCGACCCCGCGGTCGACGGCCCGCCCGGGCGCCGGGCCCGCAGCGGTTTCCGGCTCCTGGCCGCGCGTGGTGGCGCGGGGGCGTTCCGGGGTGCGGGTGGGGGCCGCGGGGGTCGTGGGCTCGGGGCTTGGGCCGAGGGTGAAGCGGAGGCTGCGGTCGCCGCCCCACCTCGGGGGCGTGTTCGAGGCGGTGTCGGAGCCCGGGGCGAGCGCGAAGCTGAGCCTGCGCCCGGCGGCGCGCGCGGGCGTCGGTTCGGGCCCGCCCCCTTGGGCGCGGTCACCGCCCTGGCCGGGCGTCACCGCGGTGTTCTCCGCAGCCTGGCCGACGACGCCCAGCACGCGCTCGGCACGGCCCCCGCTCGCGGGCGCGCGGTCGGACGTACGGGCCGCAGGTGCGTCTGCCCGGCTTCCCGACACGGGTTCGCGGTCGGGCGTACGGCCCCCGGCCGCGGGCGCGCGGTCGCCCGTACCGCCCCCGGTCGCGGGTGCGCGGTCGGCGGGGCGGCCCCCTGAGGGCAGGGGGCCGCCGGTGGGGGTGGGCGGCGGCACGCGCGCGCTCTCCCACGTCATCGGGTGACCCTCTCGGTGGGGCGGCCCGGCTGGGGCAGCGCGAGGACGTCGCGGTAGAGGTCGGCGACGGCGGCAGCCGTTCTTCGTACGTCGTGCTGTTCGCGTACGTGCGCGAGCGCGCGGTGACCGGCGTCGGCGCGCCGTACCGGATCGGTGAGGAGCCTCAGCAAGGCGTCGGCGAGGGCGCGTTCGTCCTCGACCGGGACGACGGATTCGGCGGCGTCGGCGGGCGGCACGCTCTCGCGGGCGCCGCTGACGTCGGTCTGGACGACCGGCCGTCCGCAGGCCATCGCCTCCAGGGGCGCGAGCGCCATCCCCTCCCAGCGGGACGGCAGGACGACGACGTCGGCCGCGCGGTACCAGGGCGCGGTGTCCACGGTGCTCCCGGCGAACAGCACACCGGGCGGCGCGTCCCGCAGCAGCGGCCGCAGCGCGGGGCCTTCGCCGACGAGCACGAGACGGGCGTCCGGCAGCCGCTCGCTGACCCGCGGCCACGCCCTGAGCAGCACGTCCTGGCCCTTCTGCGTGCAGAGCCTGCCGACGCACACGACCAGCGGGGTGTCGGGACCGAGGTCCGACAGCGCGGGAAGCGCGGCCCGCGCCGAACCGACGTCCGCGGTGGGCGTGAAGTGCGTGAGATCCACGCCGTTCGGCACGACCGCCCACGTACCCCGTACCCCCGCGTCCTGTCCCGCGCGCCGCTCCGCGTCGCTGACGCACAGCACCCGGTCGGCCCAGCGGGCGGCGTACCGCTCCCAGCGCAGCGCGGCCCGCGCGGTCGGTCCCGTGACGGCGTCGAACGACCAGGCGTGCGGCTGGAAGACGGTCGGCAGGCCGCCGCGCACAGCCAGCCGTACCGCGAGCCCGGCCTTGGCGCTGTGGACGTGCAGCAGGTCGGGGCGGACGGCGCGGATCAGCCGGGCGACGGTAAGGACCTCGCGCGGCAGGCCGGGCCCCGGCGAGCGGCCGGCCGGCCACCGTACGACGTGGCCGCCGGCCGCGGTGACGGCTCCCGGGAGCGCGCCGTGCGGCGGACAGGCCACCACCGCGCGCGTACCGCCGTCGAGCTGGGCCCGGACCAGGTCCGTGACGACGCGGGCGACTCCGCCCTCGACGGGCTGGGTCACATGGAGCACCGTCAGCCCGGCGAGTTCGTACTGGTGTTGCGGCATCGCGCGCCGTCTCTCTGTCCGTGACCATCTCCGTGACCGTCTCCGGTGGACCGACCGGGGCCGAGGAGAAGCCGATGGGTTTGCTGCGTGTCATGTGCGCGCCCGCGCGTTCGAGCGGGTTGCGTGGAGTCAACGAATCCCGTGCCTGTCAGGTAATCCTCGTGAAACAGGAATGCACGGTCGCAGACCTCGGCGCCCGATTCACGTAAGGCGCGCGGCCCGCCGAGCAGGACGAATGTCTTATGACGATCACATGACCGGTGTTGACGAGACGTCAACCCACGTCACCGCCGTCACCCTTCCGTTGCGCGCCGGTGCCCGGCCTCCGGTGGTTCTATCCATTCGGGTGAAACATCATTACTAATCGCCTGGGAGCCGGTTGGTCAGTGCGACCCATGTAGACCCATGTACAGGGCAATCTCACTCCAGAAGGACCAACCGTGATCAAGAAGTTCCTCGCCACGGCCGCCGTCGCCGTCTCCATCGCGGGCGTCTCGGCGTCGGTGGCCCCCTCCGCGATGGCCATCGGTGACGACCACGGAACCACCACCGCCAACGGCAACGGTTCCGAGCAGAGCTACGGCAACACGTACACCAGCGGTTACATGAGCCCGTCGTTCGCGCTGGTCCAGGGCTCGCTCAACAAGCCCTGCCTCGCGCTGCCGCTCAAGGGCAACGTCGGCTCGCTGGTCGGCGTCGTGCCGGTCACCGTCCAGGACATCAACGTCCTGTCGTCGCCGCAGAACCAGCAGTGCACCGAGAACTCCACCCAGGCCAAGGGCGACGAGCCGCTGTCGCACATCCTGGACAACATCCCGGTGCTGTCCGGCAACGGTGCCGGCAACCACTGAGCCATTCCCCTGGCTTCGCACGGCCCCGGCCGTCGACTTTCCGTCGACGGCCGGGGCCGTACGCGTTTTCCGCGCCGGGTTTCCGCACCGCGCCTTCCGCCTCGGGGTTTCCGCACCGCGCCTTCCGCACCGGGGCCGCCTCGGGGTTTCCGCTCCGGGCGGAAAAAGCCGAGCCATTCGAGTGGATGATGGAAGGCGCCGCACGCTGGGGAGTTGCTTACGGTCGGCACCCGTCGTTAGCCCGGTCGGTAGTGGTGTTCACGGACGCGGATTTCCTGTGTCCGGCCCGTACGAAGGACGTGCTGGTGCCAGACACCGCTCCGGAAAGGGAGCTCAACGTGAAGTACTCGAAGGTCGCGGCGGTCGCTGCCGGAACGCTCATGGCTGTGGGTGTCGCGGCCCCCGCGTTCGCCGACTCCGACGCCAGTGGCATCACCTCGCACTCCCCGGGCGTCCTGTCCGGCAACAGCATCCAGGTGCCGATTCACATCCCTGTGAACCTGTGCGGCAACACCGTCAACGTCATCGGTCTGCTGAACCCCGCGTTCGGCAACACCTGCGTCAACAAGTGACGAAGTGAAGTGACGTCGTCCTGTCAGGCCGTCAGGTTCTGATCCCGGACCGCGGACCGCCCCGGAGTGTGTGCGTCGCGCTCCGGGGCGGTCCGTCTTACGGGATGGGCACGGGACGGCCGCGGGACGTATTCGGCGCAGCCGAAGAACCGAGCGGAGAAAAGAAGTCGATGCGACACATCTTGAGCCGGAGCCTGCTCACCGTCGCCGCCGCCAGCAGCATCCTCGCGGCCACCGGGGGGTATGCGAACGCGGATTCCGACGCGCAGGGCGGTGCGTCCAACTCACCCGGCCTGCTGTCGGGCAACAGCGTCGAGGCACCGGTCGACGTCCCGCTGAACGCGTGCGGGAACAGCGTGAACGTCGTGGGAGCCGACAACGCCGCGCTGGGCAACCACTGCTCCAACGAATCGCATTCCCACCACCACACCGTTCCCAGCGCCCCCTCATCCGCCCATTCGTCGGGCATCCAGGGCTCCGCGGGCGTGGCCTCAGGGAACTCGGTGCAAATTCCGGTCCACGCTCCGCTCAATGTGTGCGGAAACACCGTGGACCCCCTCGCACTGCTGAATGCGGTGTCCGGGAATTCCTGCGACAACGACGGCACGGGCGCGCACGCGGTCACCGGCACCGACACCAGTTCGGTGCACACCGATCCGACCATCGACGTCCGGAGGCTTCCGCCGGCTCCCGAGCCGAACCACGCGGTTCCCGCCGTCCTGGACGGCGTTGACCAGCAGTCGCTCGCCGAGACCGGCGTCGCCGGCGGCGAGTTCGGGGCGGCCGGGGCGACCAGCGCCGCGCTGCTGCTCGGCGGCGCCATGCTCTACCGCCGCGGGCGCGGACCGCGGGTCGCGCACGCCGCCGCCCACGGCGCGCACGCCGCGTCGGGCGCCCACGCGGCCTCCATGGCCCGTATTCGCCGCACGTATTCGTGACCCTGGGCAACGGAATTAATACGAGAATTGGGCGAGGCGGCTCTCACGTTCGGGTGATTGTCGAGAGGCCGGTTTACTCCTCGTTTCCGTTGCTATCCGCGGTCGTTGACCATGCCGACAGACACCGGCACTGAAAGGGTGGCAATGAAGTACTCGAAGGTCGCAGCAGTCGTGGCCGGATCGATGATGGCGGTCGGCGTCGCCGCGCCTGCCTTCGCCGACGGTATGACGGCGCCCCAGATGCCCACCGCGGCCACGATGCCCACCAGCATCAACGGCGGTGTCGAGCAGGCCCTGAACGAGCAGCCGTTGCAGCAGCTCAGTGACGGCCTCAAGGTCGACTCCGCGCTCCGGACGGTCAGCGCCGCCGCCGACCACCTGCGCGGTGAGACCTCGACCGACGCGCTGCTCGGCCAGGCCGCCTCCGCCACCAAGGATGCCGCCACCTCCACCGTGACCGGTGCGGTGCCCGGTGCCTCGCTGCTGGGCGGACTCCCGCTCGGCCGCTGACCCGGCCCCGGCTCCCCCACCTGCCGCGTGTCGGCTTCGGCCATCCTCGCGGCAGCACTCCGCCATCGGAGTGAATCGCCGGAACCAAACCCCACGTGAGCGGTTGATCAGATCGCTCCAGAACCGTGCAATCGAGCACCAAAAAGGGATTTCAGATGATCAAGAAGATGCTGGCCGGCGCTGCGCTCGCCGCCTCGGTTGTTGCTGTCGGCGTCACCGCCGCCCCGCAGGCCATGGCCCTCGGCGACGACCAGGGCACGACCACGGTGAACGGCAACGGCGCCGAGCAGAGCTACGGCAACACCCACACCGGCGGCACCCAGAGCCCGCAGATCGGCCTCGTCCAGGGCACCCTGAACAAGCCCTGCCTCGGCGTCCCGGTCAAGGCCAACGTCGGCTCCCTCGTGGGCCTCGTGCCGGTCACGGTCCAGGACATCAACGTCCTGGCCTCCCCGCAGAACCAGCAGTGCGCCGAGAACAGCAGCCAGATCAAGGGTGACGAGCCCGCCTCGCACATCCTGGACCAGATCCCGGTCCTGTCCGGCAACGGCGTGCACAACGGCTGATCTGCCGCACCCGGCTGATCCGTCCCACCGCACCGCACAGCGAACTGCCCGACCCGGCCGCACCGGCCGGATCGGGCAGTTCGTCGTCAGGAGGTGTTCCTAGCGAAGCGTGGACGCGTCGCGGCGGCGGGTGACGCGGGTGACGTACCAGTGGATGAGCAGGCCGGTCGCCATGACGATCGTGACGATCTGGGACCACACGGCGAGCTTCTTGTCGTAGAACCAGACCGGCTCGTACATGTTGGGGAACGGGCCGTGCGCGCCGACGTTCACATAGCGGTAGAGCATCAGGGCGAAGAGGCCGCCCGCGGCGACCAGCCAGGCCAGGGCGGCGCTGAGCGGGCGGCGCCAGACCAGGATGAGCAGGGCCGCGAACGACGCCATGCCCGCCTCGATCCGGAAGAGCGTGCCCTGGCTGATGTCGGCGGAGACCGCGTCGTACTGGTCGGCGAGCTTGGCGTGCACATAGGCGTCCACGGCGAGCCCGGCAGCGGCGACGAGGCGTGCCGCCAGGTCGAGCGCTCGGCCGGTGGAGCTGACCCCGGCTGACGGCATGACGGATCCTCGTTTCCTCGTACGGCGCGTACGGGTCGTACGGCCACGGTGGGGGGAGCGGAACGCGCGGTGATCCGACGGCGCGTCAGTTCACGGTGAGCGTGCCCTTCATGAACTGGTGGATCGTGCACATGTAGTCGTACGTGCCCTTGGCCGAGGGGGCCTTGAAGGTCACCGTCTTGCCCGGGGCGATGTCGTTGGTGTTGAACTGGCCGCTCTTGACCGAGGTAACCGTGTGCGCCGTCGAGTCCTTGTTGGTGACCGTCACGGTGGCGCCGGCCGCGACCGTCAGCGACGCGGGCGTGAAGGCGAAGTTCTGGATGACGATGGTGTCCGCGCCACCGCCGCTGGAGGCCGACGCGGAACTCGACGCGGAACTCGACGCGGACGAGGACGCCGACGTGGCAGCCGCCGACGTACTCGTACCGCTACTGCCGCTCGAACCCGAGCTGGAGCAACCGGTCAGGGCCAGCGCGGCGCAGGCGGCGGCCAGCAACGGCGCACGGCGTACGCGTACGGGGACGCGCGAAGGCACCCGTACGGGGACGGAAGCGGTGCGTGCGTGGAGCCGGGTGACGATCAACTCGGGGTTTTCCCTTCGGAATTCGGGCGGGGCACGGGACGGCCCGTGTGGGGGTGCGGGCCGTCCCGTACAGGTGGGGTCAGACGGTGAGCAGGGTCGGGCTGGCCGCCTTGTCCACGGGCAGGAAGTCGTCGGGGACCGGGTACTGGCCAAGGATGAAGTTGAGGATCGCGGCGTGCTGCGCCTCGACCGGCGCGATGGTGGCGGCGGTCGCGATCCCGGCGGGGCTGGTGACGTTGTAGGTCGCGAAGAGATACGTCTGCGCGGCCTGGTCCTCCAGTTGCAGGGCCAGCTTGGCGACGGCGCCGTAGGTCTTCGCCTCGCCGAGCGCCTTGAGGGTGGCGGCCTGGTTGGACAGCGGCACATTGTTGATGGCGGGCTTGCCCGCACCCGTGAGTACCGCGTTCCACGCCTTCGCGTGGTCCGCGTGCTGGGCCATCGCGGTCGTCACGAAGGTGGCGACGGCCGGCGGCACCGTACCGAGCTTGCCCGCCTTGGCCGCCTCCAGCGTCGCCTTGTAGGCGCCGACGGCCTGGTTCTCCAGAGCCGTCGCCAGCGCGACGACCTTCAGGTCACCGGTGTACTTGCTGCTCCCGGACGCCGACGCCGAGGCGGTCGGCGAGCCGCCGGGCGCACCGGTCGCGGAGTCCGCGGAGGTCTTCTTGTCGCTGCTGGAGCACGCCGCGAGCGCGAACGCCGCCGCCACCCCGCCGGCGCCGAGCAGGAAACGCCGCCGGGAGGCGTCGGCCACCCCGCCGCGCCGGTCGCTTTGTGCCTTGTCGCGCTGTTCCGCTGCGAGGTCCGCGGCCGCCGCACGCATCGCGGGCAGCGTGTCGCGGTGGGCCTCTTCCATGTCCTGGGTGAGACGGGCGAGCTCGCGCTCGCTGATCTGCAGCTCCCAGCCGTCGCGTGCGGTGCTCACTTCACGGCCCCCTCAGAGATCGGTGAAGCGTTCTTGGTCGGGTAGAAGGCGTTGGGGAAGCCGACGCTGCCTACCGCGGCCGGCAGCTTGGCGACGTCCGTCGGGATGGCGATCAGGTCGCCCATGTTCCCGGCGAGCAGCGACTGTACGGCCAGCAGCGTCGCGCGGTGCTGGGCCTCGACGGGCGCGACGGAGGCGAAGAGCTTGCGCAGGTCGCCGTTGCTGACCTGGCTGACGTTCTTCGTGTACGTCTGGGCCGCGACGTCCTCCAGCGTGATCGCCAGCTTCACGACGTCCGCGGGGGTCTTGATCGACGGCAGGGCCTGCTTGACCACGGCCGCGTACTTCGGGTCCGGCTGGTTCTGCGCCTTGCCGCCCGCCTGGGTGGCGGCGGAGTTGAACGCCTTCGCGTGCGCCTGGTGCTGCGTGGTCGTCTTGGCGATGAACGCCGCGATCGTCTTGTTGCCGTTCTTGATGAACGGCAGTCCTGCGGCCGTCTGGTAGACGCTGATCGCCAGGTTCTCGATCGACGCCGCCGTCTGCAGCGCCATGATGTCGTCGCTGGAGGAGGCCGCGGCGACCCGCGAGGTGTGCAGCAGAGCGGCGGCGCCCGCCACTCCGGCGACCGCTCCGCCGCGGTGCCACCAGCGGCGCGAGGACGCCGGCGCGGGCTGTGCCGCCGCGCGGAAGTCGTCCAGCGCGCTCGCGGTGATCCGCAAGGCGTCACTGTTCAGGTCTTGTGACTGCTCTGTCAGTTCTTCGAGCAGCCGGGTGTCGATGCGCTCTACGCCCATCACGCCCCATCTCTCACGGTGCCCGCTCTTGTGAGGGCACTCCTGTGACAGGTTCGTGGCGGCGGCTCATCCGGATTGGTCCCGTCCTCCGTACGGGCACCGAGACCACTCTTCCGGGTGACGGCAGGGGGCCGTTTCGCCCAGTGAATGCGTCTGTACGGTGCGTGGCGGTACCGCCAGGTGTCACATCGGGCCCGTCCGGCGGGTCACTGCTACGACGACGAGGTGACGGAGGTGGGTGGCCCGATGGACGAGTACGAGTTCCTGGCGGCGCGTTTCGAGGAGCAGCGCGGCCGGTTGCGCGCGGTGGCGTACCGGATGCTCGGCTCCACCGGCGAGGCGGACGACGCCGTGCAGGAGACCTGGCTGCGGCTGAGCCGGATCGACGCCGACGAGGTCGACAATCTCGCCGGGTGGCTGACCACAGTGGTGGCCCGGGTGTCGCTGAGCATGCTGCGCTCGCGCGGCAGCCGCCGCGAGGAGCCGCTGGAGACGCCGTCGGGAGGCCCGGTCACGCGCGCCGCCGCGGCCGAGGACACCGACCCCGAGCAGCAGGCGCTGCTCGCCGATTCGATCGGGCTCGCCCTGCTCGTCGTCCTCGACACGCTCGGTCCCGCGGAACGGCTCGCCTTCGTCCTGCACGACATGTTCGCCGTTCCCTTCGACGAGATCGCGCCGATCGTGGAGCGCTCGCCCGCCGCCACCCGGCAGCTCGCCAGTCGCGCCCGGCGCCGGGTGCGGGGGGTCGCCGTCGTCGACGAGGAGCGCTCCGCGGTACGGCGCCGCGCCGTGGTCGACGCCTTCCTCGCGGCCTCCCGCGGCGGGGACTTCGAGGCGCTCCTCGAACTCCTCGACCCCGATGTCGTGCTCCGGGCCGACCCCGCCGCCGCCCTGTCCGGCGCCACCTCCGTCCGCGGCGCCGCCGCCGTCGCCACCACCTTCCTCACCCGTGCCAAGGGGGCTCGCCGCGTCCTCGTCGACGGCGTCCCCCAGCTCGCCTGGATCCACGACGGCCGTGCCCGCGCCGTCTTCGCCCTCACCGTCAGCCCGTCCGGGCGCGTCGCCGAAATTCACGTCCTCGCGGACGAGGCCCACCTCTCGCGCCTGCGGGTCGTCGTAGTGGACGAGTGAGCCTCCCCCGCGCCGCGGGGACGGTTCCTCTGCTGTGGGGGGCGCCGATGGTTTTTGGGGCGCGGCCCTGGGGCGGTTCTTCTGCCGGGGGGCGGGCCGATCTTTTCAGGGGCGCGGACCTGGGCGGGATCTTTGCGGGTGGGCGGTTCGCCGATCGTTTTCAGGGGCGCGGCCCTGGGCGGTTCTTCGGCCGGGTGCCGGCCACGTGTTTTTAGGGGCGCGGGGAACTGCGCGCTCAGCCCGCGCGGTGGCGCGGGTGAAGAACCGGCCCCAGCAGGGCAGTTGCTGTGTGTTTTCGGCCTGAAAGCCCGGCGGGGGCTGGTCGCGCGGTTCCCCGCGCTCCTAAAAGCAGGTCCTGCGCGAGGGCAGCGCGCCCCCGGAGTTGGGGGATCGGGCCGCCGTCCGGGGCAGGGGGGCCGAATCGGGGCGTGGGGCGCCCTAGGGACCGTCATTTGTAGGGGGGCCGACCGGGATGGTGCTCCGCGCGGAGTCCTGACGGGCGCCGGGTTTTAGCGGGCGCGGTAGGCGTCGATCGCCGCGAAGGTCGCCTCCGGCTGCTCGATCTGCGGCAGGTGGCCCGCCTTCGGGACGACCTCGAAGCGCGCGTCGGCGAAGGCGGCGGCGTACGCGGCCCCGTACCCCGGTGTGAAGACGCGGTCGCTCTCGCCCCAGAGGACGAGGGTCGGGACGCGGACGTCGGCGAGCCGTTCGCGCAGGCCGGGCGTGTGCATGTACGGGTCGCCCGCGATGATCCGCATGGTGGCCATGTTCGCCTGGCGCGCGGCCAGTTGACCGGCCGGGAGGGTGGCGGGGTCCACGAAGAAGCGGTCGGGGTCGTGGAAGGAGTGCTCGGCCACGCCCCGCGCGTCGAGCGCGAAGAAGTCCGTCATCGGCTCGCCCTCGACCAGCACTCCGGCCGCGTCGATCAGGACGAGCCCGGTGATCAGGCCCGCGCCGTCCCGTACCGCCATCTCGGCCGCGATCCAGCCGCCGAGCGAGGAGCCGACCACCAGGACGTCACGCAGCCCGCGCTCCCGAAGCAGCTCCAGGTACGCCGCGGCGAGGTCGTCCACGCCGTCGTACGCCTCGGGCCGGGGCGTGCCGTCCCAGCCGGGGAGGGTCGGGGTGAGGACACGCGCGGTACGGGCGAGGTGGGCGCCGAGGCCCGCGACGGTGAAGGGGCCTCCGCCGCCGTGCAGCAGCAGTACGGGGCGGGCGGTGGCGGCATCGGTCTCCGCGTCGGTGGGGCCGGTCTCGGCAACGGTGAGCTGCGATGAGGTCGTCATACCGCCGACCTTAACTAAGGATATTTATATAAGCAAGCTTAGTCAGAGTGTTAGGCTGTACCCATGCCCGTTGAACTCCAGCTCCTCGGACGAGCCGTCAAGCAGGCGCAGTACCGTCAGCACCGCGCCCTCGACAGTCGCCTGGCCACCGTCGGCACCACCCTCGCCCAGTGGGACGCCCTGCGCGCCGTCGCCCGCACCCCCGGCGCCTCGGCCCGCGACCTCGCCGCCGCGACCTTCCAGACCGAGCAGTCCTTCGGCACCCTCGCCACCCGCCTGGCCGACCGCCACCTCATCGACCGCCGCCCCGGCCGTGGCCGCCGCATCGAACACCACCTCACCCCCGCCGGCGAAGCCCTCCTCTCCGCCGGCCACCACATCGCCGATGACGTCCTCTCCACCGCCTTCTCCGCCCTCGACGACACCGAACGCGCCACCCTCCTCGCCCTGTTGCGCCGCATCGGCGAAGAACCGACGTGAGCCCGTGACCCTGTTACGGGTCACGGGCTCACAAGGTGCGGTCGCGTGGCGTGAACGACGCCCGCGAGTCAGTCCAGTTCGGTCAGCCGGGTCAGGGTGTAGCCGGCGATGCCCTGGCCGGCGGCGATCGCGTCGTCGTCCTTGACGCCCGCGGTGCCGTTGTTGGGACCGGCGATCGTCGTGTAGAGGTAGCGGTCGTGGACGGCGTGGGTCACCGCGCACGCGACCTTCTCGCAGAAGTTCGGGATGCCCGACTTGTTGGTGAGCGGGATCAGTTCGCCCTTGAAGGCGCTGTTCACCACGGTCGCTTCCTTGGCGCTGGGGAAGACCATCACGCCGACGGTCACCGACGACTTCGCCGAGGTGTAGGTGGCGAGCACTACCTGGGCGCACTTGTTCGGACCGAGCGTCGGACCGAGACCGCTGCGGGTGGCCTTCCAGCACGGCGCTTCGTGGCTGGTGGTCTTCCGCGTGAAGGTCTGGCCGTTGACCCGCGTGGACGTGTCGGAGAAGAGGTCCTTGCCCTGCATCGTGGGTGTCGAGGTGCCGCTCGGCGATCCGCTCGGTTCCGTGCTCGGCGAATCGCTGGCGGAATCGCTCGGCTGGACGGCCGGTGCGGTCGTCTGCTTGTCCTTGTCGTCCTTGGCGACGGTGTCGTCGTCCTTCTTGGACCCGCCCATCAGGAACAGCGCGGCGCCGCCCGCCAGCGCCAGGATCACGACGGCGGAGACGACGATGATCAGCATCCGCTTCTTGCGCGCCCGCTGCTCGGCCACGTGCTGGTCCGCGAGCGCCGACCAGTCGGGCTCGTTGGGGTTGGGCACATACGGTTGCGGATGCGGGATCTGCGGAACCCCGGGCCTGATCTCGTACGGAGAACCCTGGTGGACCGGCTGCGAGAACTGGGTCGGGGGGAAGCCGTAGCCCGGTTGTGCCGGTCGCGCCGGTTGCGTCTGCTGCGCCGGTTGTACGGGCGGTGTCTGCCGCACAGGTGGCGTCTGCTGCTGGTCGACCTGCGGTACGGCACCGTTCTGGTGCGGTATGCGAGGATCTTCCGGGGGCCCCGTGGGAGTACTCATGGCCGGAGGAGTTCGCCTTTCCCGTCACTCATTTCGGTGAATCATAGCGTCAGACATGTACGGGAGGTGTCTTCTCCCCTTATTGGGGCGCATCGGGAGTGACCGGCCACGGGCTCAGGGTGAGGGAATCAAGTCCCTTCCGGAATGCGGCTTTGGTCTGCGGATTGACGTCGAAGCGGTAGTCGTACTGGCCGCCTTCGTCCACGCTGTGCTGGAACCACACGAAGCCGATCACATTGGGCGTCCGCTTGATCCAGCGGAAGAGGTCGGCGGTCCAGCCGGGTTGCTGCGGTCCCGGTGAACTCCCGGTCTCGCTCAGCAGGATCGGCTTGTGCGAGAACTTCGTGATCTCGTCCACCGTGGGCTGGATCACCTCGGTGGCCGTCTTCTCGCCGAAGCCGTAGCCGTCGACACCGATCCAGTCGACGTAACTGTCGCCGGGGTAGAGCGGTTTGAGCGGGACGCCGCGGGCGCCGCGGAGCGCGTTCGGGCTCCAGACCCAGATCACCTCGGTCGCGCCCACGGCCTGGAAGAGGTCGTGGATGTGCCGCCACGCCTTCACGTAGTCGCCCTGTGAGTTGCCGCTGTTCTTCTCGGACCAGGGGTACCAGTCGCCGTTCATCTCGTGCGCGAAGCGCAGGGCGATCGGCTGTCCCGCCGCTTTGACCTGGCGTGCGAATCGGATCACATAGGAGTCGAACGACCCCGACGCGATCTTCTTCAGCGAGTACTCCGGCTGGTCGGCGGCCCGTGACTTGGCGAACGGCTCCCAGGTGAGCAAGGGCACCGCGCCCTGTTTGTAACTGAGTTCGGCGTCGGCGGCGGAGAAATCCTCGTTCCAGCCCTGGTAGTACTCCAGCATTCGCGGGTGACGCCCCGACGCCACGGTCACGGCCGCGGTGGTCGCCCATGCCGGTGCGTGGAATGTCGCGACGCCGAAATAGACGCCTTTCGGATGCAGATACTCCGCCTTGCTCAGTGTTTTGGTGCGCGTCACGGGGTCTGCGGCAGATGTTCCGGAAGGCGTGGACTGTGAGGGATTGCCGGAGTCGTCGATGCGCTCCTGGCCCCCGGAGGAGCACGCGGCCAGCGGCAGCAGCAGGGCGCCCACGAGCGCGCTTGCCAGGGCGTTCACCAGGAAGGGCCGCCGCCGCGTCCCTCGCGTGAGCACATTCATTCCCGGCCATTCTGCTCGGCGAACCGTCACGGGAAGCATCTCATCAGACGAACCTATGGTCGTCTCTAGGTGTCCGGGCGGTGCGGCCGTGGCCGGTTCCACGAGCCGGGCCTCCGGGTCGGCTGGCCCCTCGCGCACCGAACCGGTGCGACGACCGCACGGGCGCGGAGGCGCGGAGGCGCGGAGGCGCAAAACGGTGCCGGGACGGGGTGAGTCACGTGCGAGACGGAAGTGACAGGGGTCCGATGGACACAGGACCTACACGACTGTGACCTGGATTTCACCGCTCCGGTCGTCTGTCCAGGTAATTCGCCGCCGGACGGAACGGACTTGTCATCGGGGTGTAACACAGCTCACGCGACAGGGCCGTTGTGTACGTGGCAGGGGCGTTACTCAAGGTGATCCCGTGAGGGACGCTAAGGTTCATATGATAAAAATCGTGTCACCACTTACGCTCTCTGCGGCACGCCGCCTTGTATGTGGCTCGGGGGAATCGGCGCGATAAGGAAGACATGCTGGCGTTCTTGCTGGAGATCCGTGAGTTGCGGCTCCAGGGGGTGGTGTACCCCTTCGCCGCCTTCATGGCGCTGATCTGGTTGCTGTGGCTGATCAAGGTCGTCCTCGCGCGTCGCTACAAGCCGTGGAAGCGCCCTTTCCAGACCACCACCTCCGTGATCATTCCGGTGGTGGACGAGCCCGAGGACCTTTTCCGCGAGGTCGTCGGCCGGATCATCGACCAGCGGCCGACCGAGATCATCGTGGTCATCAACGGCCGCCGCAACGAGGCGCTTGAGCACATCTGCGACGACCTCGGCGTGTTCTGGCGTTGGACCCCCGTCCCCGGCAAGCGCAACGCGCTCAAGGTCGGCCTGGCCGAGTCCAGCGGCGAGATCGCCGTACTCGTCGACTCCGACACCATCTGGACCGCCAACACCCTCAGCGAACTGGTCAAGCCCTTCCGCGACCCCCAGATCGGCGGGGTGACGACCCGTCAGCGCATCCTCCAGCCGAGCCGCACCGTGCTCACCCGCTGGGCGGACTGGCTGGAGAGCGTGCGCTGCCAGTACGCGATGCCCGCGATGAGCGTGCTCGGCACCGTCGGCTGTCTGCCCGGCCGCACCATCGCCTTCCGCAGCCACATCCTCTTCGACTGCATGGACGCCTTCCTCGGCGAGAAGTTCCTCGGCGTCTTCCTGGAGGTGAGCGACGACCGCACGCTCACCAACTACACGCTCAAGGCCGGGTACAAGACCGTCTACCAGTCCACGTCGCTCGTCTACACCGACGCCCCGCTCCAGTTGAAGAAGCTGGCCAAGCAGCAGTACCGCTGGGCGCGGGGCTCGCAGTACAACACGCTGCGGATGATGCCGTGGATGCTGCGCAACGCGAAGATGCTCGCGCTGTTCTACTTCGCCGACGTCGCGGTCCCCTTCGTGCTGCTCGGCACCTTCGCCTCCTGGCTGATCGCCGCCTTCCACCGGGGCCGGCCCACCATCTACCAGGACCTGCCGCTGCCCAGCGACCCCACGAAGTCACTGGTGCTGCTCCTCGCGCTGGCCGCCGTGATGTCCCTGTTCTCGCTGATGTTCCGCTTCGGGCGGCACTTCGCCTACCGGCCGCAGGACCTGCTCTTCCTGCCCACCTTCATGGTGATCAACACCCTGCTGCTGCTCCCCGTGCGCCTGCTCGGCTTCTTCCGCTGCGCGCACAACGCGAGTTGGGGCACCCGCGCCGACAGCTTCGCGGGCGAGAAGTCCCACAGCGCCCTGGTCCTGGTGCCGTACGTGATCGGCGGCCTCATGCTCGGGGGGTCGGTGATGATGAGTGTCTAGCCACAACGGGCCGGCCGCCAACCGGTCCGGGAGCCGGGTGGAGGCCAAGCGACGGCGCAAGAAGCCGTCGCACTGGTGGAGTCGCGGCACCGGCATCCGGCTGCGGATCTGGATGGCCGTCAACGCGGTCCTGCTCTCCGCGCTGTCCTACGGCGTCTACATGGCAGTCGTCTCCAACGCGGAGAGCACCGGCTACTCCGGACTCGGCGGCGGCAGCAAGAGCAACCCGGGACTGCTGGACCGGCTCAAGGGCAAGAGCGACCCGAACGTGCCGACCAAGCAGCAGTTCATGAAGCCGGACGGCATCTACTTCGGCGCGGCCACCGTCAAGGCCCCCTACGACGCCAAGGAACTGGACGAGTTCACCACCGACGACGGCGGCATCCGGCCGACCATGGCCTCGTACTTCCTCGACTGGGAGCACGAGTTCAACCCGTACTCGATGACGGCGGCCTACGAGCACGGCACGCTCCCCGTGCTGACCTGGGAGCCCTGGGCGGGCGGGGTGCAGAATCCGGCGGGCGGCGTCATCCTCGACACGAACACCGATCAGCCCAAGTTCCGGCTCGCCAACATCATCAGCGGCAAGCTCGACGCCTACATCACCCGTACGGCCACGGCCATCGCCGACGCCAAGTGGCCCCTGGTGCTGCGCCTCGCGCACGAGATGAACGGCGGTTGGTACCCCTGGTCGGAGGCGGTGAACGGCAACAAGCCCGGCGAGTACGTGCAGGCGTGGCGGCACGTCCACGATCTGTTCGACAAGGCCGGGGCCACCAATGTGATCTGGACCTGGTCGCCGAACATCATCCGTCCGAAGCCAAAGGTGAAACTCCAGCCGTACTACCCGGGCGACGACTACGTCGACTGGATCGGCATGACCGGCTACGGCGTGCGCGAGAAGACCCCCGCGATCACCTTCGGCGCGACGATCAAGCAGGTGCGGACCTTCGCCGACAAGCCGCTGATCATCATGGAGACCGGCGCGCAGATCGACAAGCAGCAACTGAACTGGGTCCGGGCCTTCTTCCCCTGGCTCCAGGCCCATCCGGACGTCGTCGGCTTCATCTGGATGCAGAAGGACCGGGACACCGGCGCCCGCGCCAACTGGCGCTTCACCTCCAGCAAGGCCGAACAGCAGGCGTTCCAGGCCGGTCTGGCCACGCTGCGGCTGGCGACCGGGCAGACGAAGACGTCGTCCGGTCCTTCACCGGGCGCGCCGCCGAGCGGTTCACCCGGCACCTCCCCGTCTTCCGGGAGCACCCCATGAACGAGCGGGAAGTGCTGGATCCCCACCCCGATCACCCCGACACCATCCCCATCTCGATCATTCCGCAGCCGCGGAACTCCCATCACGACCAGGGCGAGTGGGAGATCCAGGACGACAGCACCGGGGAACGCCCTGTCTCGGGCGGGCGTGCGGCGCGTCGGCGGGAGGAGAAGCGCCAGGAGGAGAAGCGGCGCGGGATGGGCCGCGCCGCGATCATGCTGCCGCCGATGCTGGTGACGCTCGTCGCGGGCGGGTACCGGGTGGGCGCGGCGCAGGTCAGGGAGGACGAGGCGGCGACGTGGTGGGCGGCGCATCTGTCGTGGTCGGACCTCGGGCGGCTGCTGGACAACACCGATGTGGTGCTGGCGCCGTACTACGTGCTGATGCACATCTGGGTCTCGGTCGCCGGGAGTTCGCCCGCGATGCTGCGGGTGCCGTCGGTGGTGGCGATGGCGGTGACGGCGGGACTGCTGGCGCTGCTCGGCCGCCGGATGTTCGACGCGCCGACCGGGCTGGTCGCGGGCCTGGTGTTCGCGGTGCTGCCGGTGACGACGCGATTCGCGCAGGAGGCACGGCCGTTCGCGCTGGCGGCGCTGTCGGTGGTGGCCGGGGCGCTGCTGCTGTACCGGGCGCTGGACCATGTGGGCGCGGACCGGTGGGGCGGATACGCGTTCGGGATGCTGTCCACGGGGCTGTTCCACCCGGTGGCGGCCACGGTCGTGGTGGCGTATCTGCTGATCACGCTGGCCACCGAACGCCAGCGCACCGGGGCGTGGTTGGCGGTGACGCTGGTGCCGGTCGCGCCGCTCTTCGCGGTGCTGATGCTGGCGCGCGGCCAGAATCACCAGGACCCGCAGGGCGGCACCGATGTGCACGCGCTGCTGCGGCTGCCGCAGGAGCTGCTCGGCTCGCAGCACGTCGCCCTCGCGGTGGGCGGCCTGGCGCTGCTCGGGGTGCTGCTCGGCCGCAGGAACGGCGCACCGCTGCTCGTGTGGGCGGTGCTGCCGCCGGTCGCGCTGTTCGGACTGCGCTCGTACGGCAACCTGTTCACGCCGTCGTACTTCGTCTTCACCGTGCCCGCCGTCGCGCTGCTCGCGGGCGCCGGGGTGTGCGGTCTGGCCAAGCTGCTGCCGGGCAAGGAGCGCGGGGCGGCGACCCGGCAGATCGTGCTCGGCGCGGTCGCCGCCGTCGCCGTGGCCGCGGTATCGCTGTCGGCCTTCAACGGCCTGCGCACCGACCCGCGGCCCGGACTCCCCGACTACCAGGCGGCGTCGGCCTGGCTGCGGACACAGACGCGCGGCGGCGACGGGGTCGTCTACAGCGGTGAGCTGGACAAGGCGATGCGGGGCACCGCGTACCAACTGCGCGCCGTGGCCGACCCGCCGGACGCGGTGTACGTGACGGTGTCGCCGCAGCGGGACGGTACGTACACCGGACAGCCGTGCTCCGCGCCCGTGGTGTGCACCAAGGACGTCCAGCGGATCTGGCTGGTGGCCACCGCGCCGCGCACGCCGTACGCGGGGATGACGGCCGACGAGGGGAAATTCCTCCAGACCGAGTACAAGGCGGGCACCGCGAAGGACTTCGAGGGCGGCCTGCGGATTACGCTGTTCGACCGGCTGCCGCGGAAGTCGGCGCGTTAGCCGGTGCGTTGGGCCCAACGGAGCGGGGCCGGGCCCGACGGGGCGGGCGCGGGGCGTCCAGGGGAATCGTCGGGGGAACGGGTGACGGAGGCGGGGGAGCATGCTCGGGGGAAGACGCGACCGGTGGACGCGGGGAGGTCCGCTCGTCAACTGGCCGGGGCGGCTGTCCAGCCCCTTCTACGGCCAGGTCTGGAGCCGGGCGAAGTACGTCGTGCCCGCCGCGGTCCTCGCGCTGCTGATCGGGGTCGCCGCGCTCGCCTGGGGTGACGGCGGGGACGGGGGGGACGACCGTATCGCGGGAGCCGACCGGGCGGCCGACAGCGGCGCGGGCGACGCCGACGGGGTGTCGACCATCGCGCCGGGACCGCCGCGGACCGCCGTGCCCGACAAGGACGCCATCCGCCGACCGCCCGCCGGGACCACGTACTTCGGCGTCGCCAAGCCCGACGCGCCCTGGAATTCGGCCGTCCTGGCAGGAGTCGGCCGCGACGCGGGCGGCGTCACGCCCAACATGGTGGAGTACTACGTCAATTGGACCCGCGGCTTCGACCCGGACCCGGTCCGCGCCGCCTACGCCCAGCACGCCGTGCCCGTCGTCTCCTGGGAACCGTGGGCGGGCTCCGCGAAGGGCACCGAGCAGCCCTCGTACGCGCTGCGCACCATCATCGACGGCGCCCACGACCCGTACATCAGGTCCTTCGCCGAGGCCGTCAAAGCCAACCGCTTCCCGATCGCGCTGCGCTTCGCCCACGAGATGAACGGCCACTGGTATCCGTGGGCCGAGCCCAACGGCGGCAACAAACCCGGTGAGTACGTCGCCGCGTGGAAGCACGTCCACGACATCTTCCAGCAGGCCGGCGCCACCAATGTGATCTGGGTCTGGGCCCCGAACACGCTGCGCGGCGCGGACGACATCAGCCTGAAGTCCCTGTATCCGGGCGACCGTTACGTCGACTGGGTCGGCCTCGACGCCTACGGGGTCGCCGAGCGCACGGCGGGCGAACTCCTCAACCCGTCGGTGAACGCCCTGCGCGCATTCACCGCGAAGCCGCTGCTGATCACCGAGACCGGCGCTCGGCCCGGCGGGCGCAAGGCCCCCTGGATCGCCAGCCTCTTCCCGTGGCTCGCGAGCCGCCACGACGTCATCGGCTTCATCTGGTTCCAGTACACCCACGCCGAAGGCGGCGGCTCCGACTGGACGTTCATGTCCGGCGCCGCGGCGCAGGAGTCCTTCAAGGCGGGAGCGAAGGCGTTGCGGCTGGCGCAAGTGCCGTGACGCGTAGGGCCGTTGGTACGCGAGCCGCCCCGCCCCGAGCGGCTTCACCACCACGTGGAGCGACGACTTCAACGGCGCCGCCAACACCGGCTTGGACACCGGGACATGGCGCTACGACGCCGGTGAGGGCTGGACCTTCGGGGCCGGCGAGATCGAGACGACGGGGACGGCGTTCGGCTGTACGGCGACCTGTTGCGCGGCCGGTTGTGCGGCCGGTTGTGCGGCCGTTTGTGCCGCCGCGGTCCGGGTCGCCGTCTGTGGGGAGACGGTGCCCTTTCCTGCGGCGGACGCCGACGCCCGCAGCGAACCGGGCAGGGCCACCGCGGCCATCGCGCTGACGGCGACTAATCCGACGCCCAGCCGTTTCGGCAAGCGCTTGTCTCTCATCGACATGCCTGCTCCTTGTGTGGGGGGTTGCGTGAGAGCGCTCTCTCCACGTGAGAGTCGGCCTTGCCCCAGCCCCTGTCAAGGCTTCCGGCAACGTTTACGGAGCCGTCCGCGCGCCGTACGGGAGGAGGACGGTGCCCCGCCAGGAAGGTATGCGGCAGCGGTGTGCACCCAGTGCAATTCCGGGCCGTGCCCGTCCCCGTGGGGCGCGGGTCTGCGTAGCGTGGCAGCTCTGTCCGTCGAGGGGAGTGCGCGGTGTCGGGACGTCCGGAGAAGGAGATGGCGCCGGGCGACGACCCGGTACGCCAACTGGCGCGCGAGCTCCGCGACTTGCGGGAGGCGGCGGGCAAGCCCACATACCGGACGATGGCCAGGGGTGCGGGTTTCGGCGCGAGCACGCTGTCGCGGGCCGCCTCCGGCGAGACGCTGGCGACGCTGCCGGTGGTCCTGGCGTACGTCCGCGCGTGCGGCGGCGATCCGGCCGACTGGGAGCAGCGCTGGCGGGCGGCGGCCACGCTGGCCGCGGGGCCGCGCGACTCCGAGGACGGCGACGACCCGGCGCCCTACCGGGGCCTGGCCCGGTTCGAAGCGGGCGACGCCGACATCTTCTTCGGCCGCGACCGCCTCACCGACCGCCTGCTGGAACTCACCGCCCGCCGCCGCTTCACCGCCGTCTTCGGCCCCTCCGGCAGCGGCAAGTCCTCCCTCCTGCGCGCCGGCCTCATCCCCCGCCTCCAGCAAGTCGCCGACCCCGCCACCCGCCCCGCCGCCCTCCGCATCCTCACCCCCGGCGCCCATCCGCTCCGCGACCACGCCCCCCACCTGACGCCTGCGGCGAGCTCCACGTACGGCCGCGCGGCCAGCACCGCGGGCGGTCCTGCGACCGGCTTGGAGGGCGGTCGTGCGACGGGCACGTCGGCCGATCCGGAGGGTGGTCCCGCGACCGCCTCGGCCGCGGGTGCGGCGATGGATTCGACCGACGGTCGGGCGGCTGGGCTTGCGGCTGGTCCGGGACCCGGCCCGGCGGGCGGTCCGGCGACTGGGCACGTGATCGGCTCCGAGCCCAGCCCGGAGGGCGGTCGCCCTGCCGGGCACGCGTCCGGTCCGGCGTCCGGCTTGGCGGGCGGTCGTGCGACGTTCACCGCTGGTCCGGCGGCTGGGTACGCGGCTGACGCGGAGCCCGGCTCGACCGGCGGTACGGCGACAGGGCACGTGACCGGCTCGGAGGGCGCTTGGGCGGCGGGGGGCACGGCTGGCTCCACGGCCGGTCCGGCGATCGGCTCGACCGGCGGTCGGGGTGCTGGTCCCGGACTCGGCCCGGTGGGCGGTCGGGGGGTTGGTGCGGGGTCCGGCGCGGAGGGCGACGGGGGGGATACATGGCTGATTGTGGATCAGTTCGAGGAGCTGTTCACGCTGTGTGCCGACGCGGCGGAGCGGGAGGGGTTCATTGAGCGGCTGTTGGCCGCGGCCCATCCGGCGGGGCGGACGCGGGTGGTGATCGCGGTGCGGGCGGACTTTCTGGGGCGGTGTGCGGAGCATCCGCGGCTGATCGGGGCGTTGCAGGACGCGACGCTGCTGGCGGGGCCGATGGACCGGGACGAGTTGCGGGAGGCGGTGGTGCGGCCGGCGCAGGCCGCGGGGCTGATCGTGGAGCGGGCGCTGTCCGCCCGGGTGGTCGCGGAGGTCGTGGGGGAGCCGGGCGGCCTGCCGTTGATGTCGCACGCGCTGCTGGAGACGTGGCGGCGGCGCGCCGGCCGGGCGCTGACCGAGCGGGCGTACGACGAGGCCGGTGGTCTGCACGGCGCCATCTCCCGTACGGCGGAGGGCCTTTACCACCGGCTCACCGCCGAGCAGGCGGCCCTCGCGCGCCGCGTGCTGCTCCGCCTGGTCATGCCGGGCGACGGCACCCCCGACACCCGCAGACCGGTGGACCGCGCCGAACTCGCCCTGGGCGCGGACGACACCGCCGTCGTCCTGGACGAGCTGGCCAGGGCCCGGCTGATCACCGTGGACGACGGGACCGTCGACCTCGCCCACGAAGCCCTCATCCAGGCGTGGCCACGGCTGCGCTCCTGGATCGACGCCGAGCGGGCCCGGCTGCGCGTGCACCGTCGGCTCACCGACGCGGCGGTGATGTGGCACGAACTCGACCGCGAGCCGGGCGCGTTGTACCGGGGATCGCGGCTCGCGGCGGCCGAGGAGGCGTTCCCGGCGGCGGAGGCGGACGGCGCAGCCGACGAACTGACGCCCACCGAAAGGGCGTTCCTCGACGCGAGCACCGCCGCCCGCCGCCGCGAGGAGCAGGCCGCCGCCCGAACCACCCGCAGACTGCGCGCGTTGACGGCGACCCTGTCCGTACTCCTCGTCCTGGCCGTGGCGGCCGGGGCGACGGCGTGGACGCAGAGCCGCAGCAACGAGCGGCAGCGCAGGGCCGCCGACGCCGCGCGGCAGGTCGCGCTGTCGCGGCAGCTCGCCACCACGTCGGACGCGCTCGTCGGCTCCGACCCCGAACTCGCCTCGCTGCTGGCCGTCCAGGCGTATCGCGAGAGCCCCACCACCGAGGCGGTGGTCAGCCTCGAAGCCGCCGCCGCGCTGCCCCTCAAAGCCGTCCTGCGCCCGCCGGGCCGTGAACACGACGTGGAATCCCTGGCGTTCAGCCCGGACGGCCGCACCCTCGCGACCGGCGACAGCGCGGGTGCGGTGATCCAGTGGGATGCGTCCGGCGGCCGGGTCCGCTCGACGGTCGGCCACCCGAGCGCGGGCGCGACCGCGCTGGCGTACGGCGCGGACGGCCGCACCCTCGCGATCACCGGCTGGAAGGGGGAGTTGGACCTGCGCCCGGTGTCCGCCGAAGGCGGCCGGGCGGCCAGGACCGTGGTCCTCGGCCCTGAGTCGCCGCTGGACTGGGAACTCGGCCCCGACGCCCGCACCGCCGTCACCGCGGACCGCGGCGGCGCGATCAGGCTGTGGGACGTGGCGACCGGACGTGACCGGCGGATCGACACCAGCCGCGAGAAGATCCCGGGACCGATGGCGTTCTGCGCGGGCGGGCGCGTCGTGGCGATGTCCGACGCCGGGCGGATCCGCGAGTGGGACACCCGTACCGGCCGCCCGCTGGCCGACTTCGCCGCCAGGTCGCAGACGCACGAAGTCCCGGACGACGGAGGAGACTTCCTCGACCTCGCGTGCGGCCCGGACGGCCGCAACGTGGCCACGGGGGACTTCGCCGACGGCAAGGTGCGGATCCGGGACGCGGCGACCGGCCGCGTACGCGTGGTGCTCTCCGGGCACGCGGGCCAGGTCGGCGCGCTGGCGTTCAGCCCGGACGGCCGCACTCTCGCGACCGGCGGCGACGACCGGACGGTACGGATCTGGGACGTGGCGACCGGCAGGGTCCGTGCGGTGCTGTCCGGTCACACGGGCACCGTCCGCGCGCTCGCCTTCAGCCCCGACGGCCGCACCCTCGCGACGGCGGGCGCGGACCGCACCGTGCGGCTGTGGGACGTGACGAACGGCCCCGCCGTCCTGCCCGGCGTCGCGGCGGCGGCCTTCGGCGGGGGTGGCGTCGTACTGGCCGGAACGGACGGCGGACTACGGCTGCGCGACACGGCCACCGGACATGTGCGCGTCCTGGGCGGTCCGTCCTCGGGACCGCCGCCGGTCGCGGTCGCCGTCACCAAGGGCGGCCGCACGGTGGCCAGTTGGGACGGCGACGGCTGGGTGCGGCTGTGGGACACCGTGTCGGGGCAGGTCACCGCCACCATTGCGGCGGCCGGGAACGCGGGCGGCCTGGCGTTCAGTCCAGACGGCCGTACGCTCGTCATCGCCGACTACGACGGCCGGTTGCGGCCGTGGGACGTGCGCGCGCACCGCTTCCGTACGACCTTCCGTGTGTGGATCGCACCCGGCACCGGACCCGTCTTCGGCCCGGACGGCCGGATCGTGGCCGCGCAGACCGTGGACGGCGCCGTCGCGCTCGTCGACCTGGGCACGGGGGAGACCCGGTCCATCCTCAACGGCGCTCCCGTGCACGGCAGTTCGGGCAGTATGCCCATGGTGGACTCGGGTGTCGCGCTCAGCTCCGACGGGCGCACGGCCGCCGTCGGCACCTGGGACGGCCACGTCCTGCTCGCCGACCTGACGACCGGCCGCACCCGCGCGCTGGCCACCGGCCGTACCGCGCCCGTGACGTCGGTGGCCTTCACCCCCGACCGCCGGACCGTCGCGGCGGGCGACTGGGACGGGCCCGTGCACCTCCTGGACGTGGCCACCGGACACGTGCGGGCCACGCTCACGGCGGCGCCCCGCTCCGCAGCCGACCTCGCCTTCGGCCCCGACGCGCACACGCTCCTCGTCCTCGACCCGCAACAGACCTTGCGGCTGTGGGCCGTTGACCTGCCGGACCCCGCGGCGGCCGTCACCGCCGTCTGCCGCGCGGTCGGCCGCGACCTCACCCGGCAGGAGCGCGGCACGTATCTCCCCGACGAACCGGCCCGCCCGGTCTGCGGCACCACCGCCCGCTGAGGCCCGCGCCGCGTGGGCCCGGCATTGCGCTCTCGGTCAACTCCCTTGCGCACACGGCCGATGACGGGCGGCGCGGCCCCCGGCAGACTCGGTGGCCCGGCGCACGGGGGAGGGTGCCCGGGGCCGGTGGGCCGAGAGCGCGGCGCGCGGTGCGGGTCGTCAGTGGCGACGACGATCGGGGAGGACGACCGCAGTGAGCCGCGATGGGGGCAGGGGTCGCGCCTCGGCCGACCGGTTGTGTGGGGGCGGGGAGTTCGGGCGTACGGTCGCGGTCCCAGCAGTCGTCTGCGGGGGCGGTGTGTACGGTCACGCGCTCAGCAGCCGCCTGCGGTAGGCGCCGGGCGCGACGCCGTACGCCTTCTTGAAGGCGCGGCCGAAGACGGCCGCGTCCGGGAAGCCCCACCGCGCGCAGATCCGGCTGACGCTGCGGTGCGCCATCCGAGGGTCGGCCAGATCGGCCCGGCAGCGGTCGAGCCGCTCGGCGCGGACGTGGCCGCCGACGGTACGGCCGCCGTCCTGGCGGAAGAGGTGGTGCAGGTAGCGCACCGAGATGTGGTGCGCGGAGGCGATGGCGGCGGGCGACAGCCAGGGCGCGCCGAGGTGGCGGTCGATGTACTCGTCTATGGCGCAACGGAGTTCGAGGGTGCGGGACGCGGGTACGGGCACCGGTTCCGCGAGCTGGGCCAGGAAGGCCGTGGCCAGGCTCAGCGCCGCGGAGCCGAGGCGCGCGCCTTGTGGGGCGAGCACGGAACCGGCCGCCTGGTCGGCGAGCCCTTCCACGTAGTGCGCCAGCAGCGCGGCGGGTCCGGAGTCGGAGGGGAGCGGGCGCGCGACCAGGCGCCTCAGCGACCTGGTGGGCACCGGCACCGCCTCACGCGGCAGGTGCAGCACGATCGCCCGCCCTCGCGGCGCGGCGGCTTCAACCGCCCTGACGAGCAACGGCCGTGAGGGCTCCCACAACCCCAGCTCGCCGGCCTCCAGCCGCGTACCGTCCCGGTCGCGCTCCGCGTCCCCGCCGAGGTCTCCGCCGACGTTCCCGGCAACGTTCAGGTCCGCCCGGTCCACCCCGTCCGCGCGGTCCACCCCGTCCGCCCGGCGCAGCGTCAGCGGCCCCTCCGACACCAGTGCCAGCCGCCAGTTGTCGACCCCAGGCCCAGGTCCATGCCCAGGTCCAGGCCCAGGTCCATGCCCCTGCCCAGGCCCATGTCCAGGCCCCCGCCGTACGGGCAGCGGTCCCGGTGGCCGCACCACCGTCAGCCAGACCTGCCCCAACTCCCATGCGTGCGGACGTGCTTCGTCCATCGGCGGTGCTGCCCTTCCGCGACGATCCCCGCGGACCCCGTATGCGACGCCCGCGAGATTGATTCCACGGCAGCGCGCATTGATGGGCAGCCCCCGCCCGCCGGGTGAATCAATTCCGTTCGGTTCGGCGGCCGTTCGCCTGGAACGTCTCGACCAGCTCTTCCGGCGCCGCCTGCTGCCACGAGTCGAGCAGGATGTCGTACAGCTCGCCCTCGTCCTCGAGCGCCGCCAGCCGCGCCCGTACCCACGACGAGTGGGCCTCGTGCGCGGGCACCCAGAACTTCTCCGGCTCCGAGGCGATCAGCTCCGCGCGCTCGTGCCGAGGACAGCGCACCGCGAACGACGTCCCGTCGTCGGGCACCGTCACATACATCCGCCGGCCGACGTGGAACGTGGGATGCCCCCACAGCTCCTTCTCGACGGTCCCGGGCAGCCCGAGCGCCACGCGCCGCACATCCCCGCTCCCCAGCACTGCCCGCCGCCCCACGACTCTCCCCATCCCGGCTCCGTCCGCGTGCCCCCGCGCCCGCCTCGCTCGAACGCACCCAATTCCACCACGGCGGGGCGCGCGTGCGGGGGAGGCCGCCGCCCGGCGCCGCGGGCGGCCCTACGGGTGCAGCACGATCTTCCCCACGTGCCCCCTGCGGGCCAGCTCCTCCTGCGCCCGCGCGGCCCGCGCGAGCGGGAACGTCGCCGCGACGACCGGGCGGACAGCGCCCTCGCGCGCCAGGTCCATGAGGAGCCCGAAGTGCGCGGGCGTGTGCATCGAGGAGCCGATCACCCGCGCGTTGTGCAGATACAGACGGCGTACGTCCAAGGTCACGCCGTACCCGCCGAGCGCCCCCGCGACCACCCACCGGCCGCCCTCGCGCAGCAGCGGCAGGCACTCGCTCACCAACTCCCCGGCGACGACGTCGAGTCCGATGTCGATGCCGTCCGGGGCGGCGGCGCGGATCTGCCCGGCGACATCCCGCGCGCGGTCGATGACGACGTGCGCGCCCGCCGCGCGGACCGCGTCGGCCTTGGATCCGCTGCTGACAGCGAGCACCTTCGCGCCGCGCGCGCGGGCGAGTT
Organism: Streptomyces sp. NPDC008139; assembly: GCF_042957025.1. Lineage (NCBI taxonomy): Bacteria > Bacillati > Actinomycetota > Actinomycetes > Kitasatosporales > Streptomycetaceae > Streptomyces > Streptomyces sp. NPDC008139. Next base: position 169,408 of record NZ_JBIBHM010000012.1, on the reverse strand, counting down.
GGGTCAGGGCGAGGCCGACGCCGCCGGACGCGCCGGAGACCAGGGCGGTTTCGCCGTCCCGCAGCCCGCCGCGCTCGATCATGCCGAGCGCCGTGCCGTACGCGGTCGGCAGCGACGCCAACTGGTCGTCCGTGAGCGGGGATTCGGTCATGTCGTGCACGCGGCCGACCGGCGCGGTCACGTACTCGGCGTAGCCGCCGTCGCGTTCGCTGCCCATGAGGCCGACCGGATTCGCGTCCTGGCAGTCGGAGTCGTAGACCGCCGGGTCGATGACGACGCGGCGGCCGAAGAGGCCCGCGTACGGGTTCGGCTCCCCGGCCGTGCCCCGGGCCGCTGCGTCGGCGGCGTTCCCGGCGACCGCCCGGGCCGTATCCCCGTCAACCACAGCACCCCCGTCGAAGCCAACGCCCCCGTCGGCGGAGACGTCCTCCCGAGGCCCGACCGCCACGACCCGCCCGGCCACGTCGGCCCCCTGGATCCGCGGAAAGTCGATCGGCCCGCGCCAGCCGGACAGCGCCGCCGCGTCCTCCGGGCTCCCGTACGCGCCCTCGCGCGTCCACAGGTCGGTGTTGTTGAGCGCGACGGCGGCGACCTTGACCAGCACCTCGCCCGCCCCCGGGGCGGGCACGGCCACCTCCACCGCCTCAAGAACCTCCGGCCCGCCGTGACCGGCGATCCGTACCGCACGCATGGTCTCGGGCACGCTCATGGCTTCACCATCCTCCTGAGTACACTGATCTGTGAACATTGACCCACGGTACACCGATCAGTGAAGGGGGGCCCGATGCCGGAGGTGCAGGAGACGGAAGCGGGCGACGTACGGCCCATGACCGCCGCGGGCCGCCGTATCGCGGCGGCTGCCGAGGAGCTGTTCTACGGGCGCGGGATCACGGCGGTGGGCGTGGACCTGATCGCCGAGCACTCGGGCGTGACCAAGCGGACGCTGTACAACCAGTTCGGCTCGAAGGACCGGCTCGTGGCGGTCTACCTCGGCGAGCGCGACCGACGCTGGCGGGCCCTCGTCCGCGCCGCCGTCGACGCCTGCGACGACCCCGTCGAGGCCGTCACCGCGCCCTTCGAGGCGCTGCGGACCTGGAGCGCGACCAACACCCGCGGGTGCGCGTTCATCAACGCCCTGGCCGAACTCCCCGACCCCGCGCACCCCGCGCACCGCGTCGCCGCGGACCAGAAGCTCTGGCTGCTCGGCCTCTTCGAGCGCCTCGCCACCGCGGCGGCCTGCGCGTCCCCCGCCGCCCTGGCCACCCGACTCCTCCTGCTGCACGAGGGCGCGCTCGCCACCCAGCCGCTGCCGCTCGACACGCTCGCGGAAAGCATCGGTCTGGCACGGGAGTTGGTACGGGCGAGCGCGCCGTTCCCCGGCACGGCCTGAGCGCCGACGGGTGAAGTCGGCTGCTAGCCCTGGGCCTTGGGTGTGAAGCCGTCCTGGTCCTGCGCCAGCAGCCCGTGCACCCGGCCGACGAGGCTGCTGTCCTCGGACGGGCTCAGCCCCTCGCGCGCGGTGCGGAGCACGGCTTCCACCAGGTGCCAGCGCTCCTCCAGGCGGTCGTACGCGCCGGAGGGGATGGCCGAGGCGGCGTCGATGTCGCGCTTGCGGGCCGTGAGGTCGCGCAGCTCCTTGGCGGCGTCGGGGCGGCCGACGTCCTCGAACTGCTCCGGGCGTACGCCGACGACATGCCCCATACGGGCCAGCGTCTCGTCACGGCCGCGGACGGGGACCGGTGTCCCGTCGACCGACTGGTAACCGCTGACGATCTGCCGCCACCGCGTGTCGCTCATACCGGCTCGCCGCGAGGCCTCCCGCTGGGAAAGGCCGGACGCCGCGAGCGCGACCTTGATCAGCTCCCCCTCGGGCGGCGCGTCCGGGCGCTCAGTCATGCGGCGAGCTTCGCACAACTACGCATTATGCGTCCAGTGATACGGCGAGGAGCGGCGGGTATCGGCCGGTCTGGCCTGCGCATATACGGGGCGGCAACGTGCGCAGGTGTGCGTAGTTCCCCATAAATACTTGTGCTACGCGCTACTACGCGCTAGTTTTTGCCCATGTCGCACCGCACCCGGCCGAGCAGGCTCCATCAGGAGCCCGAGGCCGTCACCTGGGCGCGGGAGAAGGCCGGGCTGACCAAGCGGGCGCTCGCCGACCAGGTCGGCATCTCGGAGCAGCTCATGGGCGAGATCGAGTCGGGCTGGCGCAGTGCCACCCCGGCCAATCTCATCAAGATCGCCGATGCGCTGAACTGCCCGCTCGTCGTCCTGGAGCGCAAGCGCCACGCGGGCGCGGTCCGTACCGCCGCCCCTGAGGGCGCGGCCGAATGAGGCCGGGGCGCGCACGCGAAGGAACGCGCGACGCGTGGATTGGCATATGCCAAAGTTGTGCGACTCGCGGCCCGCGGGGCCGGGGCGGCACATCATGAGGTGAGTACGCGGAGGCCGCCGCCGCATCCCACGAAGACGGCCCCCGCCCAGCCGGATTACCGGTCGTTGACGTGCTGATGGATCCAGACGGCAATCTGGACGAGCCACCAGCCCATGCGTAATCGATCGGTAGTCCGCAGCCTCTTCGGCCTGCGGTGACGAGCCACTGCACTGCTCCTCTCTCCAGACACCGCCGAATGCGATGTACGGAGAGGGCACCAGCGTCCAGGCGCCCGGCTGACGGTCAGGTTACGCGGCCGTACTCTCCGTGTCCGGCCGTCGGTGAATTGCCCCGCTTGGCCGTTTCTCCCGGTGCTGCCGCCTGTCGTCCGGTGGCGCCGCTTGTCCTCCGGTGCTGCCGCCTGTCCGCCGGTGGCGCCGCCCCCGTCTGCGTACGGCTTCGGGTGCGGCCCCGCGTAAGGCTCCGGGTGCGACGATGCCCGCCGTCCCCGGCCGGGTGCGGAACCGGGGGTGGCGGGCAGTGGGGCGATCCGGAAAGGGGAAGGGGCAGGTCAGGCGGTGGCCCCGGCCTCGCTGTGGACCAGCAGGACCGACACCGCAGACGCCTTCGCGACGGCGCGGCTGACGCTCGGGTGCAGGAGCGCGGAGATGCCGCTGTAGTGGCCGGGGCCGACGGCGATCAGGTCGCTGCCGAGGGCTTCGGCGCGCTCGACGAGTATCGCGGCCAGGTCCTCGGTCAGGCCCTCGTCCACCTCGCCGTCGGCGGTGACGCCGTCCGCGCGCAGCCGCGCGAGCGCGTCGTCCACGACCTTGCGGCTCTCGGCGCTCTCCTCCACCGGCACCACCGTGCTGGTGATCCCTCCGGAGATCACCTGCGACGGACGGATGTGGATGACCTGCACCGTCCCGCCGGTCAGCTTGGCGAGCGCCGACACCGCGTCGAGGACGGCACTGCCGTGGGCCGAACCGTCGACGGCGGCGAGGATCTTCTTGTACATGGGCACAACTTCCTTGTCCGAAGGGGTCTCACGGGAGGTGCGGCCTCCGTACTCCCTCAGCCTCCGGGCGCCGGACCCGCATTCCCGGATCGGTGGTGACCATGGCCACTTCGTACGCTTCCGCTCTCCGTCGCCCGTCACCGTTCCCTCGCCGTGCGGGGAGCGCGAGGACTGACTAGCGTGGAGATGTACGTAAGTGATGTACGTCACATTCGTTGGACGGAGTCGCGGATCATGACTGATTTCCCGGAAGGCGCACCGTGCTGGGTGGACGCCATGTTCGTGGACCTGGAAGGGGCCAAGCGTTTCTACGCCGACGTGCTGGGCTGGACGTTCGGGGAGAGCGCGAGCGAATTCGGCGATTACGCGCAGGCGTTCTCGGACGGGGAGGCCGTCGCGGGCGTGGTCCCGCCGATGCCGGGAGAAGAGGGGAAGTCGGTCTGGTACCTGTACTTCGCCACCCCGGACGCGGCGGCGACAGGGGAGAAGGTGAAGGCGGCGGGCGGCGAACTGCTCATGGAGCCCATGCAGGTGGGCCGGCTCGGCACGATGGCGCTGGCCAAGGAGCCGACCGGCGCGGCCTTCGGGCTCTGGCAGCCGGATCAGCACAAGGGCTTCGCGAAGGTGGGCGAGCCGGGCGCCTTCTGCTGGGCCGAGTTCTTCACGCGTGAGCCCGACGTCACGGACGCCTTCCTGACGAAGGCGTTCACGTACTCCGCGCAGCGAATGACCGACGCCGGGGTGGACTTCAAGGTCTTCAAGGTCGGCGGCAGCCCGAACCCGGTGGTCGGCCGCATGACCATGGGCGACGAATTCCCGCCGCAGGTACCGGCGTACGTGAACGTCTACTTCGCGGTCGGCGACTGCGACGCCGCCGTACAGAAGGCCGTCGACCTCGGCGCCACCCTCCGATTCGGCCCGATGGACAGCCCCTTCGGCCGGTTCGCCGCCGTCACCGATCCGCAGGGCGCGAACTTCTCGGTCATCGACACCGCGCGGACGGTGGGGGAGATGCCGGAGCTGGCGGAGGCGTAGGGGTGCGGCGTCCCCACGGTGTCGGGATACGTGCCCGCCCGCGCGGACGGTGGGGGAGATGCCGGAGCTGGCGGAGGCGTAGGGGTGCGGCGTCCCCACAGTGTCGGGATACGTGCCCGCCCGCGCGAAGAGCTCCGCGCCGGTCTCCCGCGCATCCGCGTACGACGTCGTGGTGCCCCACGTACAGCCCCACACCGGGCCGCCGTCTTCCGCCGGGGCCGCCTCGGTGCCGGGCCAGGGTGCCACGGGACCGGTTCCGAGGTTGTACGGGCGGCAGGTCGGCGCGGGCGTGGGCCGGGGTTTCGGCGGGCGGCCACGTACGCTCGACGGGGGACGGGGCTGGGATCGGGAGGTGTGCGGTGCGGCGTACGTACCTGCTGTGGGCGACCGCGGCCGTCGGGCTCGTGGTGGACCAGACCACGAAGGCCGTCGCGGCGGTCGTGGTCGAGGGGCACGAGGCCAGCCACGCGTTCGGCGGCGCTGTGACCTTCACCGCTATCCGCAACTCCGGCGCGGCCGGTTCCTTCGCACCTCGCGCCACCCTCGTCTTCACCTTCCTCGCCCTCTGCGTCCTCGTCTTCATCGCCCGCGTCGCCCCCGCCGTCCGCTCCACCGGCTGGGCCCTCGGCCTCGGCTTCCTCTTCGCGGGCGCCGGCGGCAACCTCGCCGACCGCCTCTTCCGCACCCCCGCCTTCGGCCGCGGCGCCGTCCTCGACTTCATCCAGGTCGGCAACGGCGGCATCTTCAACCTCGCGGACCAGTGCGTCACGGCCGGCGCCCTCTTCGTCCTCGTCCAGGCCTTCCGCGGCGTCCCGATGCGCGCCGCCAAATCTCCTGCCGGAGAGCCGGACGCGGTGGGCAGCGCGTAGCCCCCCGGCGGGTCGCCGTCTTGACGCGCGTCCCGGTCTCGATACGGCCTCGTCCTTCTACGGCCTCTTGACGCGGGCTCGCCTTTACGCAGCCTCGTCCGGCTTACGCGCCCTCGTCCGGAAAGTCCTCCACCCGCGGATACGTCGCGTCGTCGAACCCGGCCGCCCGCAGCTCGGCGCTGTCGAACGCCGCCCCGGCGCGTTCCCCCAGGACTTCCCCCACCAGCGCGTCCAGCATCTCCAGATGCGCCGCCCGGGACGCCTTCACGGCCTCCTCGATGCGACGGCTCGCCCCGAGCACCCGCTCCCCGGCCTCTCCCGCCGCTTCAAGGCGACGGATGAGCAGCCCCGCCTCCAGGTAGCCCGACCACGGGGTCCCCGTCGCGAGGTACGACCGTACGGAGCTGCCCAGCAGCATCAGCAGCGCCCTGTCCCCCGTGCCGCCGCCCGCTCCCGCGCCACCGGTGGCCGCCGCCCTGCGCAGGACGAGCGTCGCCCCGAACAGCCCCTCCAGCGCCGCCTCCAGTCCCTGGTAGTAGCCGAACAGCGCATTGTTGAAAGCCGGTTCCTCCCCCTCGTACTCCCCGTACCCACTCTGCGGCCCCGCCTCCACATGCAGCCGACACCGTATGAACGCCGCCCGGTCGTAGCGCATGCGCGGTTCCTCCCACTCACAGGGCGGCACCGCGTGCGCGGTGCCCGGTGAGCGAAGTCTCGGGCAGAGCGGCTGTCCAGTGCCACGTATTTCCTGGTCAGGGGGCCAGGGGGTCAGTGGGTAAGGGAGCCAGGCGGCGCTGTCTCCGCGCGCCTCGGTGTGCCTGCGCCCGCGTGTCGCGGAGGCGGGGAATCGGACTGGCGTGCCATGGGTGAATATGCGCGGATCGGGATGTGCCGGAGGCCAAGTGCCAGGACGCTGTGAGGTGTTGATCCAATTGCGGTGACGGTGACGGCCGGGGGCACCTGTGACGGTGGAGCGAGACAGCGGCACTTCGGTCGTATGGGACACCGGAGTCCGCGTAGGCAGACAGCCGCGACGGGCCACGTCACTGACCCCGGCCCCGCGGCACGTCGCGTGTGTGATGGACGGGAACGGCCGCTGGGCGGAGAGCCGTTCGCTGCCGCGGACGGCGGGCCACCGCGCGGCGGAGACGACGGTGATCGACGTCATCGAGGCGGCGCGCGGAGCCGGGGTGGAGTGGCTGAGCCTGTACGCGTTCTCCACCGAGAACTGGAGCCGCCCGAGCAACGAGGTCGACTACCTGATGCGCCTGGTGCGCCGCGTCGTACGCAAACACGCGGCACTGCTGCACGCGCGCGGCATCCGCTGCCGCTTCCTCGGCGTCGCCGACCCGAGAATCCCGGCCCCGCTGGCCCGCGACTTCGCTGACCTGATGACACTCACCCGCACGAACCGCCGCATGACCCTGACCGTCGCGTTCGACCACGGCGGACGCGGCGACATCGTCGAGGCGGCCCGCTCCCTGATCCGCAGCGGAGTGTCCGCCGACGCCGTGGACGAGAGCCACTTCGCCGCACACCTGCCCTTCCCCGACACACCTGACGTCGACCTCGTGATCCGGACCTCCGGTGAACAGCGCATCTCCAACTTCATGCTCTGGCAGGTCGCTTACGCGGAATGGACCTTCCCCTCGGTGCTCTGGCCCGACTTCCGCGCGCCGCACTTCCTGGAGTGCCTGCACACGTACCAGCAACGCAAGCGCCGCTTCGGCGGCGTGCCGCCGCACGCGAACGGAGAGTCCCGCACGTGACGGAGACAGGCAGTAGCAGTAGTAGCAGCACCAACCGGCCTCCTAGGCGTGCCCGTTCGCGGGCGGCCGGGGCGACCGGGGTGACCGGGGTGACCGGGGCGGCCGGGGTGACCGGGGCGGCCGAGGCGGTCGGCACTGTGAAGCCGGACGGGGCGAAGCCGAAGGTGGTGAAGCCGAGAGCCGCGAAGCCGGACGTCGTCAAACCGCAGGCCGTCAAACCGCGAGCCGTGAAGCCGAAGCCGGTGAAGCCGAGAGCGTCGAAGCCGGACGCCGTAGGACCCGACGCCGTAGGACCCGCCCCCGTAGCACCGGACCCCGTAGCACCGGACCCGGTCAAGCCGCCCGCAGGGCCACCTCCGACGCCGCCCGCCCCGCAGATCGAATCCCTCTTCGGCCCCGACTCCCAGTTCCACCGCTTCTTCAACGACCCCCGCTGGGGCCTGGCGGTGATCAGGGCGACGGTTCTGGAGGCGGCGCACCCGCAGATCGGCGCGGCCCTGGCCGACAACTCGACCTTCGTCGCGCACCCGTGGCGGCGGCTGCGCAACACCCTCGTGAGCCTCCAGCGGATGTTCGGCGCGGACGACGCGGTACGGCAGCGGGAGGCGGCGCGCCTCAACCGCCTGCACGCGCGGCTCAACGGCGCCGACGCCCGGCACCGGCCGTACGACGCGATGGACCCCGAGGTCCGCGCGTGGGTGGTCGCGACGCTCTTCGAGAGTTCGGTCACGATGTGCCGGCTGAGCGGGCAGCCGCTCGACCAGACGACGATGGAGCAGCTCTACGCCGAATTCCAGGCGTTCCTCGGTGCCTTGGGGGACCCGGCGGGTCAACTGCCCGCCACACTGCCGGAGTTCTGGCAGTACTACGACCGCATGGTCGAGGAGAAGCTGGAGAACACCGAGGCGCTGCGCATCATCCTCTACAAGCTCTTCGACCACCTTCCCGCGCCGCCCCTGCTGGACGGCCTGCCCACCGTCTGGGCGGCGGGCCGCGCGCTCGCCGGGCCCGTCATCGGGCAGATCACCGTCGCGTCCCTCCCCGAGCCCTTCCGCCGCCGCGCCGGTCTGCCCGAGATCCCCGGCGCCCAGACGCTGATGCAGGGCGCCTACATGGCCGCCGGCCTGGCCCGCTTCCTTCCCGAGGGCTGGATCAGGACCGAGACCCTCACCAACCTGATGGCCCTCACCTCGGACAGCGACGACCCCCGCTACGCCACGGTCACCGCCGTGCGCGACCGTATGAAGCAGGCGGCCGCCTTCATCCGCCTCGTCACGCCCTTCCCCGCCCAGCGCGAGTCCGCCGACGACGGCCCCACCTCCACCGGCACCTCCACACCGGGCGGATCGCGGCGCAGCGCCGACGAGTTCTTCACCGAAGTCCTCGACCAGACCGGCGACGGCTTCCTCGACTGGCCCGATCTCGCCGCCATGGCCCGCGAGTTGTCCTCCCGCCTCGACCTCGACGAGCCTCAGGAGACCAAGCTCTACAACGCCTACGCCGACTGGTGGCGCGAACTCCAGTCCGCCCTCGACACCGACGGCGACGGCCGCGTCAGCAGAGCCGAATACACCGCCGCCGCCCCCACCCTCGCGGGCCCCGCCCTCATCCGCGTCGCCGAAGTCCTCTTCGACGTCACCGACAAGGACGGCAACCAGACCATCGACGCCACCGAATACCGCGCCCTCTTCCGCACCGCCTTCACCCGCACCGTCCCGACCACCGCCTCCACCTACACCCGCTCCGCCTTCGTCACCGACTTCCTCACCTTCATGTCCGCCCGCCACCGCTCCACCCCCTACGACCCCCTCCTCGCCGACGCCTGACCCCGTCCTCACCTCGGTTACTCGCCCCTGTCGGGCAGTCGGCCCAGCCACTCATCGAGCGCCGCGAAGTCCGCCTCCGTGAGGCCGTAGTGGGGGTCGACGCGGTGGAGCAGGGTGGGGGCGGGGTGGTGGGTGGCTGCCCAGGTGCGGTCGGCGGGGCTGATCTCGTCGTCGAGCCAGATGAAGGGGCGGCCCGCTGACCAGGCGAGGAGGGGGCGCGTCTTCCACTGGAGGCCGGGGATGTCGGGGATGAGCGGTCCGTCGACGTCGAGGAAGAGCAGCGGGGGTGCGGGGTGGGGGCGGTCATGGCTGCACGGTAGGCGGTGGAGGTGGGGGGTTGGGTGGGGGTGTCAGGGTTTCAAATACGTTTCAATTGAGTGGGGGTGATGCATCGCGGCGGGGCTCTTGACCTTCGGTGGGTGGCCGCTTAGGTTCGCGGCCACGGACTTGAAACGATTTTTTCGTGGGCGACGCATGGGGTCGACGCATGGGGAGATCGTGCCGAAGCAGAGATGCAGAGGAGACCCCGGTGATCGTGCGTGTGGTGACGGCGGTGCTGAGCTTGGTGGTCGTGGGGGTGGCGCCCGCGGAGGCCAGTGGGGCCGGGCACGGCGGCGGGGGCGGCGGGGTGCGGGCCGGGGAGTTGACGGTCGAGCATCAGACCGAGCCGCTCGGGGTGGACGAGGCCAAGCCGCGGCTCGGGTGGACGCTGAGCGCGAGCGGCGACGCGCACGGCGCCAGGCAGACGGCGTACGAGATCGCGGTGTCGAGCACGCGCGACGGCCGCGCCGATGTGTGGGACAGCGGCGAGGTGCGCTCGGCGAAGTCCTTCGATGTCGAGTACGCGGGACGGCAACTGCGGTCGCAGACACGGTACTTCTGGCGCGTGCGAGTCTGGGACGGCGCGCACAAGGTGTCGCGGTGGAGCCAACCGGCCTCGTTCGAGACGGCGTTCCTCGATCCGGGCCAGTTCAAGGGCGGTTGGATCGGCTCTCCGACGAAACCGGCGACCACGACGCTCACCGGCGCGGACTGGATCTGGTACCCGGAGGGCAAACCGGCCGACTCGGCGCCCGCGGCCACGCGGTACTTCCGCCGCACGGTCGACCTTCCCACCAACGCCACCGTCACCGCGGCCCCGTTCGAGCTGACGGCGGACGACAGCTTCGTCCTCTACGTCAACGGCAAGGAGATCGCGCGCTCGCCGCAGGTCAGCAACTCCTGGAGCACGGCCACCGTCACGGACATCGCGGCCGACCTGCGGCCCGGCCGTAACGTCATCGCGGTCCAGGCCGTCAACACCTTCCCCGGCCCGGCCGGGGTGATCGGCAAGCTGCACATCGACGGCTCGGCGGGCGTCCCGCCCGACCTCGTCACCGACGCCGCATGGAAGGCGAGCGACACCGCGCCGACCGGCTGGCAGCAGCCGGACTTCGACGACGCGGCGTGGCCCGCGGCCCTGGAGGCCGCGCATTACGGCGACGCGCCCTGGTACAGCTCGGTCAGCGTCCCGAGCCCGCCCGAGCCGCTGCTGCGCAAGGACTTCACCACCGGCAGCGCGAAGGGCAAGGCCCAGCGTCCCAAGAAGATCGCGTCCGCCCGCGCCTACGTCGCCGGGCTCGGCTACTACAAGCTCTACCTCAACGGACAGCGCGTCGGCGACCACGAACTCGATCCGGCCTTCACCGTCTACGACAAGACGGTGCTGTACGCGACGTACGACGTCACCAAGTCCCTCCGCAGCGGCGGCAATACGCTCGGCGTGAGCCTCGGCCGCGGGTACTACGCGATGACGAACCCCGACGAGTGGAACGCCTCGCCCTGGCACAGCGAGCCGAAGCTGAAGCTCGAACTCGACATCACCTACACCGACGGCAGCACCCAGCAGGTGACCAGCGACGGCAGTTGGCAGGCCGCCGACGGCCCGACGCGCACCGAATCCGTCCTGTACGGCGAGACGTACGACGCGCGGCTCGAACAACCCGGCTGGAACAAGCCGGGGTTCGACGCCACCGCCTGGAAGCCCGCGCTCCCCGTCACCGCCCCGAGCGGCACCCTCCGCGCGCAGGCGTTCCCGCCGATCAAGGTGACCGGCACCCTGCCGGTCAAGCAGGTCACCACGCCCCGGAGCGACGCGACGAGCACCGTCAAGGTGTACGACTTCGCCTCGCCCACAGCGGGTTGGGCGGACACCGCGCTGCGCGGCCCCGCCGGATCCGTCGTCACGATCACGTACGGCGAGAAGCTGCTCGCCGACGGCACGGTCGACAACGCCGGGCTCCAGACCTACTCGTACACGCTCAAGGGCGCGGCGGGCGGGGAGAGTTACCGCCCCAGCTACAGCTACGACGGCTTCCGCTACGTACAGGTCGCCGCGCCCGCGGGCGTCACCGTCACCTCCGTCAAGGGCGAGCGGGTGCACACGGCCGTCACCGCCACCGGCGACTTCAGCAGTTCGAGCGACCTGCTCAACCGCTTCCAGGACGCACAGGCGAACACGACGCTGAACAACCTGCACTCGATCCCGACCGACACACCGATGTACGAGAAGCGGCCGTACGACGCGGACGCGCACCTCACCGCCGACTCCGCCATCGCCAACTTCGACATGGAGAACTTCTACGAGAACTGGATGCGCGCCCACCGCGACGACCAGAACGCGGACGGCACGCTCGGTCACACCGTGCCCGGCACCATCGGCGCCAAGGGCGTGAACGACCCGGTCTGGTCGGCGAGTTTCGTGCTGATCAACTGGGATCTGTACTGGTACTACGGCGACATCCGGCCGCTGGCGGACAACTACGCCGCGATGAAGCTGTGGCTCGACCACTACGAGCAGACCATCGCGAAGACGGGCGACGTCTACACCGGCTTCAGCTACGGCGACTGGGTCGCGCCCGGCGCCGCGTTCCCGCCGGAGGGCACCCGGCTCTCGGGCACCGCGTACATCCACCAGACGGCCACCATGATGGCCAGGATCGCCCGCGCCCTCGGACACAGCGCCGACGCCGCGCACTTCGACGCCTTCGCGACGACGACGGCGAACGCCATCAACGCGAACTTCTACGACGCCAAGGCGAAGGCGTACTACGACAACAAGGACGCGGGCTACCGGCAGACGTCCAACCTGCTGCCGCTCAGTCTCGGCATCGTCCCCGCGTCCGAGCGCGCGGCCGTCGTCGCCAACCTCACGAACGACATCAGGACCCGTGGCCGCCACCTCAACACCGGTGCGCTCGGCACCAAGTTGATCCTCCCCGTCCTCACCGACACCGGCAACGGCGACCTCGCCTACGAAGTCGCCACCAACCCCACGTACCCAGGCTGGGGTTACTGGTTCCAGGGCCTCGGCGCCACGACCATGTGGGAGGAGTGGCAGGACACCTCACGCTCCCACGACCACGCCTTCCTCGGCACGGTCGACGACTGGCTCTACCAGCGCGTCGCGGGCATCGAACCCGCCGCGCCCGGCTACACCCGGATCACGATCCAGCCCCACCCGGTCGGCGACCTCACCGACGCCTCCGCCCACGTCGAGTCCCCGCTCGGCCGCGTGGCCTCCTCCTGGACCCTCGACCACGGCCGCTTCACGCTCCGCGCCACCGTCCCCGTCGGCGCCACGGCCCAGATCCTGGTCCCCGCCCGCACCCGCGCCGCCGTCCACGCCCCCTCCGACGCCCGATTCACCGGCCTGAAGGACGGCTACGCCACCTACGAGGTCGGGTCCGGCGACTACGTGTTCCGCGTCGCCGGCTAACGGCCCGGCGGCGGGGCGGCGGGGCGGCCCGGCGGCGGTGCGGCGGTGCGGCACTGGTCCGCCGCCGGGGCGGCGATATCCGGCCACGGCGGCAGGGGCCGGTGGTGGGGCCGCGCGAGGTGGTTCCCGTGGGGAAAGTGGGGCCAGGGCCGGGGGCGGGAGAAATGGATTTCCCGTGCGTGGCGGGGCACCGCCCTACATGCGTATGCGGCATGGCGCATGCCAAAACACCGTCCCGCGGAATCTGTCGACCGTGTGACGGGCGGGGTGGATGTTTTGGCTGAGGCCGGTTGGGGCCCGTTGGGGCCGGGTTGAGGGAAAAGGGAATTCGGCGGGCGGAAATTCACCGACGGGCAAATTCCTACCGCATATTCCGTCCGGCAGGGCCGATGGAGCCGGGGGAGCCGGTGGACCCGACGCAGCGGATGGAGCGGATGGAGCCGGTGGAGCGGATGGAGCCGGTGGAGCGGATGGAGCGGGTGGAGCCGGTGGGGCTCAGACCTCCAGGCCGTTCTCGACCTGCTTGAGCACGTGCCGCGCCAGGGCGAGGTTGGCCCGGCTCCGGTCGAGCGCGAGGTAGAGGAAGAGCGAGCCGCTGCTGCTGCCGAGCAGGCGGATCAGGTGGTACTGGGTGCCCAGCGTGATGAGGATGTCCTCGATCGTGTCGTCGATGGCGAGCATCGACAGCGTGCGGACCTTGGCGCGTACGACCTCGGTGTTGCCCGCCGCCGCCACCTCCAGGTCCAGGTCCCGGCCGCCGCCGAGCGTGCCGAGCGCCATGCCGCTCTCGTAGTCGACGAGCGCGACCCCGATGGCGCCTTCGACGGACATCGCTTCTTTGAGTGCCGACTCAATGTTCACGGGAATTCCCTTGGTTGTGCAGGTCCATCGGTGTCGCGGACCGTACGGGCGAGGATCGGCGTGAGCGGAAAACAGCTATGCGCGATCACAGGTGAAAGAGTTCGGCGTTAAAGTACTCTGCCAGGTGTTCGAAAGTGAAGGGGTGCCTGTGGACGCGCTGGAGTCGGTACTCGGCGAAGTCCTTTCCGCTGCCGGGACGTCAGGGACTGCTGGGACCTCGGGTGCGTCCGGGACGTCCGGTGCGGCCCTGGTCGACGCGGTGACCGGCCTCACATACGCCGAGAGCGGGGACTGCGCGGTGGCCGGAAACGGACCTGAGGTCTGCCGTCTGCTGAGCCTCATCGAGGACGGGCTGCACGAGGCGGGAGCGGAGGGCGAGTTGGAGAGCGTGGTGGTGACCGGGCGGCGGACCTACCACGTCGTGCGGGTCGTGGCCCGGCAGGGCGACCCGGTGCTGATCTCCACGGTGCTCGACCGCGCCGACACCAATCTGGCGCTGGCCGCCCGGCACATCGCCACGGCCGCCGAGAGCCTGTTCGCATGACGGCTGACAGCGGGGCCGAGCCCGACGACGTGTCCGTGTCCGGGCCCGGGCCTGGGTCCGGGGCCGAGCCCGAGTCCGAGCCCTGGGCAGGGTCCGAGCGGGAGATCCCGTTCGACGCCCCGGCCCTCACGCGCTCCTCCGACAGCCCGGCCCTCGACCACCCCGACGCTCAGCCCGATCCCTCGCCCGACCCCGACCCCTCGCCCGACCCCGACCCCGAGCTGCGCGTGCCCCGGAACGTCCCCGCCCTCCTCGCCCAGCTCCGCCAGGAGCGCTTCACCGGAGCCGTCACCGTCGAAGGCGGCCCCGGCGGCACCCTCTTCCTCCGCGAAGGACTGGTCGGCGCCGTCGAGACACCCTCCGCCCCCTCCGCCCGCTCGCTGCTGCTGAAGTCCGGGCGGATCGAAGAGCGGGAGTGGGAGGCCGCGCTGGCGGCGCTCCCCGAAAACGGCGAACTGGGCACGGTGTTGACCGCACGCGGATCGGTTACGGCGGTGGAGTTGTTCGTCGTCTGCACCGCCGCGCTCTTCGACGGCGCCTTCGCGATGGCCCTGCAACCGGTGACCGGCTGGCGCACCGACCCGGAACGCGGCCCAGGGCACGGTCCCGGACGCGGCCCCGAACTCGCCGCCTGGCCCGGCCAGGAGCCCGCGCGCCTGACTGAGGAGACGGCGCTGCGGCTGCGGACGCTGCGCGAAATGGTGCCGTCCGTGGGGGAGTTCGCGCGCGGCGCGGTACGCGCGGAGGCCAGGTCCGACGCGGACCGTATCGGCGAGCGCGGCCGTACGCTGCTGCTGGCCGCCAACGGCCGCCGCACACCGCGCGATCTCGCGTTCGCGCTGGGGCGCGGGGTGTATCCGGTGATGCTCGACCTGGCCAGGATCGCGACCCGCAGGGCCGCCGCGCGTGACGACGACCCGCTCGCGCCGCGCCCGCTGCTGACCGCGCGGGCCGCCGACCGGCAGTCACCGCCGCCGCCGGGCGCCGACGACAGGCCGCTTCCGCGGCGCCAGCCCGGCGGCCAACTGCCCTCCACACAACCGCCGTCGGACCGCAAGCCGCCCGGTCACCCCCATCACTCGTCACCGAACCACCCGTCACAGAACAACCTGTTGCCGTGAGCGGGACAGCGACCGGCCTGCCCGAGGAGAGTGCACCATGACCAGTGCCGCCCCTTACGAAGCGCTCGTCGCTTCGCTCAAGTCCCTGCGTGAACGCGTGATGGGCGTCAACGAAACGGTGATCTCCACCTCGGACGGTCTGCTCGTGGCCGCCGACACCGCGACCGTGCAGCCCGAGTCGGTGGCGGCGCTCGCCGCCGCGAGCCTCGGCGTCGGCCGCCGCACGGCGGCGGAAGTCGGCCTCGGCGGGCTGCGCGACGTCGTCGTCCGCTGCAACGGCGGCTACATCGTCGTCCTGTCCGTCGGCGAGCACGCCCTGTTGGTGATCCTCGCCGACGAGGGACTCGACCTGCCGGGCCTCCACCGCGAGTCCCCGGCGACGGTCGACCACCTCGTCTCCCTCCTCAGCGCCGCCTGACGCCTTCGGCTCGGACGACCTTCCCGGCCCGACACCGCCCGACACCGCCCGACCCGGTCCGGACACGGACACGGCCCCGACATCGCCCCGCATCGGAAGCGGGACGGAAGCGCCCGGCGGGTACCCGCGGAAGCGCCCGCCGCGGTCGACTCAGGTGTGCGCGGCCGGCCGGGCCGACGCCTCGGGCGGGACGGGGACGGGTAGATGGGCGGGTACAGCCGGTCGTACGGTACGGGCTCGGGGACGCGTACGGGCGCGGCTACGGCCACGGTCGCGGCGACGACCACGCACCCGCCGTCATTCGGCCAGGTCCGCCCCCGCGAAGGGCTCCACGACCTTCTCCGCGACCCCCGCGACAGCCCCCTCCGCCACCCTCTCCACCACCGGCCGCCCGACCGACTCCGTCACCCCCTCCCCGTACCGCTCCTCGAACCGCCGCTCCACGGGCGACAGATCCGTCCTGCCCAGATCCTCGGGCCTGATGACGATCCGCAACTCCGGCGTCAGCGCCGCGTATCGACGGCACGCGCCGATGAACGAGTCGACGATCAGGGCCGCGAGCTGCCCGCGGTCGAGGTCGGTGACGCGCGCGAGTCCGGAGCCGATGAGCGGGACGGCCAGCGGCTTGAACAGCCCGTGCACGGCCACCGACGCCCAGAGGCTGTCCAGGCTGACCCGCAGGTCGTCGTGGCCGGAGTGCGCGACGAGGTCGTTGCCGATCCGCGAATACGCCGTCGCGAAGACCCGCCGTCCGTCCACCGGTACGGCGACGGTCGTGCCGACCGGGTACCGCACGCGCCGGCCGCGCGGCTTGGCGCGGCTGCTCTCCGTGCCGACGGCGGGCACCGCGCGCAGCCCGGCCCGCAGCTTCTCGTCCAGCAGGCGGCGCCGGCCGACGAAGAGCCGGTCCACGAGCTGGCCCTGGACGCTGCCGCGGCTGATGACGACGTCCTCGTCGGTCGCGGTGTCGAAGGTGTCGGTGAAACCGACCACCAGATTGGCGTCCGTCTGGTCGAACAGGTCGCCCTGCACGAGCACGACATCCACCTGCCGGCCGGGCAACGGCACCGCGTGGCGCAGCAGTTCGGCGCCGTGCCGCGCGCGCAGGGCGGCCCGCAGGGCTTCGAGCGTGCGGGCCGCGTCAGGGTCGCCGGGATGCTCGCGGGCGATCAACTCGGCCACCGGCAGGGCGAGATCGGGTCGGCCGAGTTCGGTGCGGGAGCGGACCAGGCCGCGCCGGGCGGAGTCCTGGAGCGCGGTGAGCCGCCGGACGAAGTCGACGGCGAACGCCTCCCCGTTGACCTCGGCCAGCGGCCGTCCGCGCACCATGCCCAGCGCCTCGGCCAGCCGGTGGGCCGCGGTCGCGGGCGGCGCGAGCAGCGCCTCGCCGACGACCGCCGTGAACCGCGCGCTGTCCAACTCCGCGGCGCGCGGCACCAGTCGGTACGCGGTCTCCGCGCCGCCCACGGTGACCTGCTGCTCGGTCCGCAGCAGCCGGGCGGCCGTGCCGTCCTGACCCGGATCGAGGGCGCGCCGCAACTCCAGGACGCGCTTTTGCACCTCGTTGCGATTGCGCTGCGCCTGGTGCCGCGGCTCGTCGGCCAGTCCCCAGACGTCGCGGCGCAGTTGACGTACGGGAACGGCCTCGCCCTCGGCGGCCACCAGCCGGACCAGCAGCCGGGTCGTGAGCGGTGTCAGCCGTACCGGAAGACCGTCGACTTCGAGCAGTACGGGCCCCAGCACATTTATCCGAACGTGCGTCATTGCTTTCCCCACCCGTTTCCGCCTCCCTCGACGCAAACCCCCGGAGGCGAATGCCAGATTATCAAGCCGCCTTGGAAAAACCATGAGTTCCGCTGATCCCACAGGCCCGGTTCCGGCCCGCCCGCCGACAGGGGCGCGGCGCAGGATGCGCGTGCGCGCGCGGTTACGCGTGCGGTTACGGCGCGGATCGCCTACCGGGCCGCGTCCCCCGTCGCGTTCTCCGTCGCGTTCCGCGTTACGGACTCGGCTCCGCGCTCGCTTACGGTTGCGTGTGGCGCGCCGCGCCCGGCAGATCTTCGTGCGCAATGCCATTGCGGCATTCGGCGGAATATCCGCGGTCCTCCAGTTCGTGGGGCAGCTCTTTCCCCAGAGCTTTCCCGATCCGGCTCCGGTGACCGCGGCATCGGTGGCGGCCTGCGTGCTGTGGGGCATCGGCAGGGCCCGGCCGGTCACGCGCGTGCGGCAGGAGTTCCGGCGCCCCGACATGACGGTGGTGGTCGAGGAGGGCGACCTGTTCGAGCAGGCCGCGCACCTCGTGATCGGCTTCACCGACACCTTCGACACCGTCCCCGAGAGCGGTCTGGTCATCAGCGAGGCGAGCGTCCAGGGGCAGTTGCTCGCCCGCCGCTACGACGGCGACCTCCCGCGCTTGGACGCCGAGTTGGACGCGGCCCTCGGCGCGGTGACGCCCGTCGCGCGCGAGGACCGGTCGCGCAAGCCGCTGGGCAAGGTGGACCGGTACCCGATCGGCACGGTGGCAGTCCTCGGCACCCGCCCGCGGCTGACGTTCGCGGCGGCGTACAGCCGTATCGGCAACGACTACGTGGCCGCGTCCAGCGTGGAGGACCTCTGGTTCAGCCTCAACCGGCTCTGGGACACGGTGAGTCGGTACGCGCGCCCGGAGGCGGTGGCGATGCCGCTGGTCGGCTCGGGGCTGTCACGTCTCGACTACCTCGACCAGGACAGCCTGTTGCGGCTGATCCTGATGTCGTTCATCGCCAGGTCCCGCGAGGGCGCGGTCTGCCGTGAGCTGCGGGTGGTGGTCCGGCCCGCGGACCTGGAGCGCGTCAACATGCCGGAAGTGGCCGCCTTCTTGCGGACGTTGGCGTCGGGCGTCGACCGCGCGTAGGCCGGATGCCGGATGCCGCGTGCGGACCGTACGAGAAGGGGCGGCCGGTCTCCGGCCGCCCCCTGCTTCGTCCTGCGAGGTGATGCGGTGCGTGTCCGGCGGGCCGCGTGTCAGGCGAGCCGCCGATAGGCCGACAGATTCTCGAAGTACGACGTGTCGCGCCAGTCGGAGCGGCTGTCGTCCACCGGGCACTCGGCCACCTTCAGCCGGGCGACGATCTTCTCCAGCGACGACTGCGAGCCGTCGAAGCGGATGACGTTGAGGCCCTCGATGTCGGTGGCGTGCCGCAGCCGGCCGACCTCGACGATGACCGTGCGCGCGCGGTACGCCATCAGCACCATGCCCAGCTCGATCAGCACGTTCTGCCGGGGCTGCCCGGTGTACTGCACCTCGTCCACCCGCTCGTAGTCACCGAGGAGTTCGGGGTGCAGCTTGGCGGTGTCGTCCGGGGTGAGCAGCACGAGCGCGGCCTGCGCGAGCGACGGCGCGTTCGCGATCACCTCGCCGATGTAGGGCGAGGTCTTGCCGGTCGCCCGCACCAACTCCTCCCACTCCAGCGGGCGCAGGTCGAGCCGCCGCAGCAGCCCGAACATCGCGAGCCGCGCCTGCTCGTCCCGGCCGTGCACGACGAAGACGTTACGGCTGCGGAGGCCGTCGTACGGCGTCGGCTCCGGGGTGTCCGGTCGTGCGGTCCCAGTGGCGGCCGGCTCCTGACCGGCGGCCAGAACAGGACGGTATTCGTACCCGAAGTGCTCATTTCCGGAACCGGAAACGGTCATGCGCTTGTCCTGGTGATCCATTTCGTCGCCCATGCCGCTCAATCCCCTTGGCCGTTCGCGGTTCCGCCGTTGTCCGGCGCGTACTCGTAGCCGAAATTCCTGTTGTTGTCCCCGGAGACGTGCATGCTCTTGTCCTCGTAGTTGAGGATGTTGTTCTGCGCCCTGTCGTGGTCGGTGAGATCCACATTGTGGTCGTTCAGGAACGTTCGGATGATTTCCAGCAGACGGCGCTCGACGATCTGCGTGTACTTCACGGCGTCGGACTTCTGGAAGAAGGCGTGGTAGTAGTCGTTCGTCGCCAACTCGCGCACGCTGGTCAGCGCGCCGCAGTTGACCGACTTGGTCACGTAACGCCCCAGGCGGAATTCGCTGCTGTCGACCGAGGTCACGCTCGTGCCGATCCGGATGGAACTGGGGCCGCGGCGGCCGGGCCGGACCAGGGAGCGCAGCGGCGACGGCAGGAAGCGCTCGGGCAGCAGCCGCAGCGGCGAGAGCAGCAGGCTGAACCCCCAGCGCGGCGTCGCCTTGACCATGTCCCAGGCCACCCGCACCGCCAGCCGCCCGTCGAAGGCGTCCGGCAGCCGGTCGACCAGGTGGAAGTCCTCCACGAGCGGCCCGAGGACGTACGGGTAGAACTCGGTGTGGAGTGTGTTCCCCTTGAGGTCGAAGCCGACGAAGATCGAGGTCACCAACTCCTCGTTCCACGAGCCGATCCGCACGCACAGGTACTCGCGCGCCGAGTCGTAGTCCTCGCGCCAGTGCAGGTCCGGCAGGTCGCCGATGCCCGGCAGCCGGGACCAACCCTCGCCGCTGGTGCGGTCGTTGGTTCGGATCGCCGTGGTGAAGCGGCGCCGCTCGACGGCCAGGCCCTCGATGCGCTCGCCCGGCTTCGCGCCGTCACGCAGTTCGGCGGCCATCCGCTCGCCGACGTATGCGGTGATCTTGTCCACGGTGAACGGCAGGAGCGGCTTGCGCTCGTCGGTGTCGAGACCCGGCGCCGTCCCCTCGACGTCCCGCTTCCCCTCGTGGTCCCTGGACTTCAGGCGCAGCTTCCGCGCGCCGATGAGGAGTTGGGCGTTCGCCCAGTCGCGCAGCGGTTCGCCCGCGCCGACGAACGGCCGGAAGCCGCCGTAGAAGACCAGGCTGTCGCTGGCTGACTGCTCCCGGTCGATCTTGCGGATCAGGGTCTCGGTCAGGCGTGCGTTCGCCGGGTACGCCCCGTCGAAACCGCCGTCGGCGCCGGTCTCCTTCAGCCGCGTCATCAGGATGTTCAGGGTCACGATCCTGCGCAGGTACGCCAGCGCCCACAGCGCCCAGAACACCAACAGGACGGCGATGACGGGATTGACCGCGCCGCTCGCGGTCAGGATCAGCGCGGCGACGACCGAACCGGCGCTCAACCACCTTTGCAGTCGCCGCAGTCGGCGGGCGGCGAGGGCGTGCGCGAGGACGGACACGTTGTCGTAGCCGTAGGACGGCGCGACCACGCGGAAGCGGTTGCGCAGCAACTCCCTGATGACGGTGCCGCGGTAGACGGGGTCGAGGTACGTGCCCGCCGACAGCAGACGGGTCGCCTTCGTACGGGCGTACGCGCGGGACACCGGCGGCGCCTGCGGGGGCTCGGCGGGGCGCGGGAGCACGGTCCGGGTGACGGTCATGGCGGCTCAGCGCTCCGCTCTCAACAGGTCGTCGGCGGCAGCGCGATGCGCGGGCGCGCCGTGGGCGGAGCTGAGGCCGGTGCGCGCACCGGAGGTGAGGCCGCTCGTCGGGTGCAGCGCCGATCCGGCGACGAGGGCGATGAGCGCGATCAGCAGCAGGGGCGCGGCGGCGACGACCAGCCCCCACCCGCGCGCGGGCCCCGCGCTCGGTATCAGGCCCACGTGGCGGTACGGCGTCGGACCGGGCGCGGACATGTGCGCGGGGAACTGCGCCGGTACGGGGGCCCGTACGGGTACGGGTACGGACGGCGGTGTGGACGGCGGCGCCGATGGCGGCACCGGCAGGTCGGCGGATCTGGGATACGGGTACGGATTCGGGTCGGGGGACGGCAGGCCGGGGTCGCTCATGGACCACTCCAACGCTCGGTGCGGTGTGCGCCCGATCCCGCTCGGCACGCTGGCGTACGCGCCTGCGCGGAAGGGCTGTTGACACCTCAGATGCGACCAGTGCCGCCCCTTCCCCCGCCAGAACCGGACCGCTTCCGATCCGCTTCCGCCGCCCGTTCCGCCCGGACGCGGCGCGTTGCGGCTGGACGCCAGCCGTTCCGCCCGGACGCGGCCCGTTCCGCCGGACGCGGCGCGTTGCGGCTGGACGCCAGCCGTTCAACCCGGGCGCGGCCCGCTCCTGTGTGCGTGGCAGCGTGTCCGGATGTGGCCGGAGCCGTCGGCGTCAACCTGGAGGACTCCCTCGCGCCGGGCGGCCCGCTGCACGACACGGCCGCCCACTCCGTACGTCTGCGCGCCTCCCGCTCCGCCGCCGAGGACGCGGGCGACCCCAACCTGTGGATCAACGCGCGCACCGACGTCTTCCTCTTCGGCGTCGGCGACCCGCAGGACCGGGCCGCACACGTCCTGTCCCGCGCGCACGCGTACGCCGAAGCCGGGGTCGACAGCACCTTCGTCCCCGGCCTCGTCGACCTGCCCGCCGTGGCCGCCCTCGTCCGCGACAGCCCGCTGCCCGTCAACGTCATGGCCGGTCCCGGCTCGCTGTCAGTGGCCGAATTCTCCGCCGTCGGCGTCCGTCGGCGTCCGTCGGATCAGCGTCGGCACCGCCCTGGCCCAGGCCGCCTACGGCGCCGCCCAGCGGGCCGCCGCCGAACTGCCCGGCGAGGAACCGTACTTCGGGATGGCGCACAGCCTGGACCTCGGCGCGCTCAACGCCGTCGTCAACAGGAAGGCTGGGAGCGGGCGTTCGTCGCCGGCCCGGTCCGCTCGTCCGGATCGCGGGCCGCCGCCCGGAGGAGGTCCGCCAGAAGCCGGGCCGCGGGGAGGGGGGACGGGGGAAGCGCGGTGTGGACGGTGCGGCGGGGGAACGGGGGTGCCAGGGGGCGGAGAGCGAGGTCGGGCGGGACGGCCCACAGGGCGAGGGAGGGCACGAGGGCGACGCCGAGCCCGGCGGCGACGTAGCCGAATTTGCCGCTCCACTCGGCGACGCGGATCAGCTTGCGCGGCGCGAAGCCCGCCTGCGCGCAGGCGTCGAGCAGGAGGGCCGGGTGCCCTCCGGCGGGCGCGTCCTGAATCCAGGACTCGTCGCGAAGGTCGCCGAGTTGGACCGGATCCGCGCTCGCGGCCAGCCGGTGGTCGCGCGGCAGACCCACGTACAGCTCGTCCGCCAGCAGCGCGTCCGTCGTGACGCCCTCGGCCGACGGCAGGCCCGACGGGTAGTCGCTGACCACGGCGATGTCGAGCGCGCCGTCCGCGAGGCGCTGGACCAGCGCGTCGCTGCGGCCCTCGACCACGACCACCTCGACCTCGGGACGCGCGCGGGTGAAGGCACGCAGCGCCGCCGGTACGAGGGCGATGTTCGCGGTGGCGAAGGCGCCGACGCGCAGGGTGCCGCCCCGGCCCGCGTGAATGGCGGCCAACTCGCCCTCCGCGCGGGCCAGTCGGTCAAGCACCTCGGTGGCGTGCCGGTGCAGGGCCGCTCCTGCGGGCGTCAGCCGTACGCCTCGCGGCAGGCGGACGAACAGCGGCCCGCCCGCCTGCCGTTCGAGCGCGGCGATGCGGCGGGAGACGGCGGACTGCGTGTAGGCGAGCCGCTGCGCGGCGGCGGTGAAGGAGCCGGTGTCCGCGACGGCGAGCAGCAGCCGCAGCGCGTCCGTACCGAAGGTGTCGCGCACGCCATTCCCTCTCTGCATGGATCACATGAAATGTAGTCGCTGGTGGAATGGGGCGGGGGTTCCTACCGTCGAAGAGACCGAACGGGGCCTGGTCCGACCGGACCTGAGCCCGTTCGCCTTGACGCGGGAGTCACCATGGCGCAGCCGAAGTCCGAACCCCCTTTTTCCTTGCGGGAGATGCTGTCCGACCTTGAGGAGCTGGTCGTCTGCGAGTCCTTCTCCGCCGACCACGTCGCACTCGCGCGCAGCGCCGAAGTGGTCGGCGCGCTGGGCACCCGGCTGCTCGGCGCCGCGCCGGAGACGATCGTGAGCGACGGCGTACCGCACCTGCGGTGGGCCTTCGGCACTCCGCGCGTCCTGCTCGTCGGGCACCACGACACCGTCTGGCCGGCCGGCACGCTCGCCACCCACCCCTGGTCGGTGACGGACGGGATCGCGCGCGGCCCCGGCGTCCTGGACATGAAGGCCGGGCTGGTGCAGATGTTCCACGCGCTCGCCTCGCTGCCGTCCCTCGACGGCGTCTGCGTGCTGGTCAACGGTGACGAGGAGGTCGGCTCCCCGACGTCCCGCGCGCTGATCGAGGAGACCGCGCGGGGGTGCGCTGCGGCCTTCGTCCTCGAGGCGTCGGCGGACGGGACCGGCGCGCTCAAGACGGCGCGCAAGGGGACGTCACGGTACGAGGTGGTGGTGCACGGCCGTGCCGCGCACGCGGGACTGGAGCCGGAGAAGGGGGTCAACGCGGCGGTCGAGGCCGCTCACCAGGTGTTGGCGCTGGCCCAATTGGCGGCGCAGGATACGGAGTTGGGCACGTCGACCGTCACCCCCACCCTGCTGTCGGCGGGCAGCACCCGCAACACCGTGCCGGCCCAGGCCGTCGTCTCCGTCGACGTCCGCGCGCCGACGCGTGCCGCGCAGGACCGTATCGACGTCCTCATGCGCGGCCTCACCGCCCGTACCCCCGGCGCCCGGCTCTCCCTTCGCGGCGGCCCCCGCCGCCCCCCGATGGAACCCGCCTCCTCCGCCGACCTCTTCGCCCTCGCCGCCGCACTCACCGCAGCGTTCGGCCGCCCCCCACTGCGCGGCCTGCCCGTCGGCGGCGCCTCCGACGGCAACTACACCGCCGCCGTCGGCTGCCCCACCCTCGACGGCCTGGGCGCCGTCGGCACCGGCGCCCACGCTCCCACCGAACACGTCCTCACCTCCGAACTCATCCCCCGCGCCCGCCTCCTCGCCGCCCTCGTCACCCGCACCCTCCACCCCTGACCCCGGCGCCGCCGTCCCGCGCGACCTCCACGGACGGCACACCGTCCGCCGCCCGAGTGCCGCAGCCATACGCTGTACGTGGCCACGAGCGGGGATGGCCCCTCCTCGGTCCAGTCGACGGCCCGTGACGTGGCCTGTTCCCCGCCCGCGCGGGGATGGCCCGGTGATCCGGGAGATCGCGCTGATCGACGTGAACTGCGCCCCGCACAGGCGGGGATGGCCCCGAGTTGCGTGACGGCCGGCTCGGTACCGTCCACGGCTCCCCGCATGCGCGGGGACGGACGCCGGCCGGGCCGCCGAGAGGCTGCTCTGAGTTCGCGCGGGGCGGCTGCTACCAACTGCCCGCGTTGCGTTGGGCGATCGCCAGATTGCGGGCGATGTCCTCGCGGAGCGGATGGCTCGGGGGGAGGCGTTGGGCGGATGCGTGGGCTTGGCGGAGGAGGGTGAGGCCGTCGGAGCGGGCGCCGGCGGTGAAGAGCGTGGCGCCGAGAGTGTTGGCGGTGGTCAGGGTGTCCTCGTGGGCGTCGCCGAGGCGGCGGATACGGCGCTGGAGGGTGTCGTCGAGGACGGAGACGGCGTCGGAGGTACGGCCCTGGACGGCCAGGGCCGCACCGTAGTTGTGGGCGTAACCGAGTGTGGCGGGGTCGTCGGACCCGAGGACGCGGGCGGCGCGGGCCATGGCCTCGCCGTGCAGGGTGGCGGAGGCGCCGAGCTTGCCCTGCTGGTAGAGGACGGAGCCGAGTAGATTGCGGATGCCGATCGACTCGCGGTGGTCGCCGCCGAAGGCGTCGTCGCAGTCGGACATGAGGCTGCGGAGCAGGGCTTCGGCCTCTTCGAGGGCGCCCTCGTCGAACAGGGCGCGGGCCGTACGGACCTGCCGGTGCAGCCGCCTGCGGGTCGAGCCGTTCCCCATGGCTGCCCCCTCCCTCGCGGCGCGGGCGTGACCAACAAGCCTAACCGCCGGGCGGTTCGGTGGCACGATGGAAGCACCTGGCCACGCCGCGGAAGGAAGCCGATGATCGAATCCCTGGCGACGCTGGCCGCAGCCGCGTCCACGACGCTGGTCGCCGCGATGGCCACGGACGCCTGGCAGACGGCGCGTACGGGAATCCTGCGGGTGCTGCGTCGTGGCGGCGAGCACGAACCGGCGGGACTGGCAGCGCAGTTGGACAGTGAGGCCGCATTGGTGGTGGCGGCGGACGACGCCGGGGCGGCCAGGGAGAGCTTGCGGCCGGGCTGGCGGCTGCGCCTGGAGCAGTTCCTGCGGGACAACCCCGAGGCGGCGCAGGCCATTCGGGAGTTGACGGTACGGCTGGAGGCCGAGCTGCCGGGTTCCGAGCAGCAGTGGGTGCGGTACCACCAGAACGTCGAGGCACACGACAACGCCCGCGCCTTCGGCGTCCAGAACGGCAACGTGATCATCCACGAGGCCCCGGCGACCGGCCCCGGAACGCCGAGCGCCGGAGGCGTGGCCCCGAGCCCCGGAACCCCGAGCGCCGACCCCGTCACCCCGAGCGCCGACCCCGGAACGTTGAGCGTCGACCCCGGAACGCCGAGCGTCGACCCCGTCACCCCGACGCCCCACCCCGAAGCCACAACACCCGACGGCCAGGCACCCGGTGCCCGCCGCGACGGCGGACCCATGACGTGACCAGCCAGAACGTCACCGCGGTCGGCGGCTTCGCCTACGGCGCCATTGGCGCGGACATCCACGTCTTCGGCGACGGCACCCCCCTCTACCTCCTCAGACAGTGGTCCCCGGCCCCGGAGCCCGCGGCGGAGTGGCTGGCCCAGCAGCCCAGCCGGATGCTCAACGCCCGTTACGCCGTAGCCCCCTTCACCGGCCGCGACAGCGAACTGGCCGCCCTGCACGCCTGGTGCGCGGACGGCCCCCGGCGCGCGGCCCGCTGGCTGCACGCGCCCGGCGGCCAGGGCAAGACCCGCCTCGCCCAGCAGCTCGCGGGGCAACTCGCCGATCGGGGCTGGAAAGTGGTCACCGCGGTCGAGGGACCGGGCACCGTACTGCCGCCGCAGGGCAGCCAGGATCTGCGGCTGGACGACGCGGCGGGACTGCTGCTCCTGGTCGACTACGCCGACCGCTGGGCGCTGACCAGCCTGACGTGGCTGTTCAGCAACGCCCTGCTGCACCGGCCGGACGTGCCGACCCGCGTCCTGCTCCTGGCGCGGAGCACCGACCCCTGGCCCGCGCTGCGCGCCGCCCTGAGCAATGAGCAAGTCGACGTCTCCACACAGGCGTTGGGTCCGCTGGACATGGAGGAGGGCTTCCGGCGACGGGCCGGTGACCCGCGCCGCGACGACCGCGGCCCGATGTTCCGCGCGGCGCGCGACGGCTTCGCCGCCCGTTACGGCATCCCCCCGCCGGACCGCCAACCCGACTTACGGCCGGCCGACTTCGGCCTCACCCTCGCCGTCCACATGGCCGCGCTCGTGGCGGTGGACGCCGAGGCGACCGGCCGCCGCGCCCCGGAGGACCTGGCCGGGCTGACCGTCTACCTGCTCGACCGCGAGCAGTTGGGCTGGGCGCTGCTGCACGAGACGCCGGGCCGGGTCACCGTCCCGCCCGCGGTGATGAACCAGGTGGTCTTCGCCGCCTCGCTGGGCGGCGCGCAGCCCACCGCCCGCGGCACGCTCCTGGTGGACGAGTTACGCCTCGGCCACCCGCCGCCGACCGTCCTCGCCGATCACGCGGTGTGCTACCCGCCGCCCGAGGAAGCGGCCGACACCGTACTCGAACCGCTCTATCCCGACCGCCTGGCCGAGGACTTCGTCGCCCTCACCCTGCCGGGCCACCCGGCCGACTACCCCGCGCAGCCCTGGGCCCCGGAAACGGCGGCCACCGTACTGCGCCGCTGCGGCGGTCCCGCCCGGCCGGTCACGGCGCTCGCCACGGCCGCGGGCCGCTGGCCGCACGTCGGACGCACCTGCCTCTACCCGCTGTTGGCCGCCGAGCCCGCGCTCGGCGTCGCGGCCGGGGGCGCCGCGCTCACCGCCCTGGCCAGTCTGCCGGACATCGGGGCCGACCTCCTCGAAGACATCGCCGCCGAACTGCCGGAACCGGTGCCCGCTGACCTGACGGTGGGTCGGGCGGCCTTGCTGGTACGGCTGTTCGAGCACCGGCTGGCGGCGGCGGACGACGTGGACGCGCGGGCCAGGCTGCACGTCAACCACGGCAACAACCTGGACGACCTGGGCCGTACGGAGGAGGCGCTGCGGGCCACGCGGCGCGGCGCGGACCTCTTCGCCGAGCTGGCCGCGACCGACCCCCGGCGGTACGAGGAGCACGTCGGCCGCGCCCTGACCAATGTCGCCAACCACCTCGTCTCCCTGGGCCGGTTGGAGGAGTCGCTGAGCACCCAGCAGCGGGTCGTGGACCTCTTCGAGCGGCTGGTCGCCGAGGACCGGCCCGACGACGCGTCCGCTCCGGTGACGGAGTACGCGTCCGCGTACAGCCCCCACCTGGCCACCGCGCTGGCCAACCTCAGTACGCGGCTGGAGGCGGCCGGTCGCTGGGAGGACGCGTACCGCGCCAACGAGCTTGCCACGCGGACGTATCGGACCGTCGCCGCCCGCGATCCCTCGTACCGCAGAGGGCTGGCCATCGCCCTGGTCAACGGCGCGACGCTGACCTTCCGTCCCCCGGCAGGCGCCGACGCGCTGCGCGAAGGGGTCGCCCTGAGCCGGGAGTTGGTGGCCGAGGGCGAGCAGGTCCAGGACACGCCGCTCGGCAGGTCGCTGTCCCTGCTGGGACGGCAACTGACCGCCGAGGGACGCCACGACGAGGCCGTCGAGGTGGCGGAGGAGGTGGCCGCGATCAACCGCCGCCTCGCCCGGGCCAACTCCCGGCACTACGAGGAGGCTTGTGTCGCCTCGCTGCGGCTGCTGCACTCCGCCCTCCTCGACGCGCGCCGCCCCCGCGAAGCCATGGAGGTGGGCGAGGAGGCGATCGCGATCCTGCGGCGGCTCGTCGAAAAGGCGCCCGCCACCTACGAGATGGAGCTGGTGGGCGCGTTGCACGCGCAGAACGACGCGCGGCGGTCGGCGGGTCTGGCGCAGGACCCGGAGGCCGACGCCCGCTCCCGGAGGGTCGAGCTGAGGGATTCGTACACGGTCCCGGCCGCCACCGTCACCGTCCACGGCTGGCAGCCGGAGTTCCTGGCCCGGCGGTCCCCGCCGGCCGCCGCACTCGGCGCGGAGGCGGCGCGGCTCGCGGACGCACGGGACTGGCCCGCGTACTGGGAACGGATCTGCGCCGCGCCCCTGGCCGAGGCGGTACGGCTCGCGCGCCGCCTTCCCCGCCGCGGCTGGCTGCCCGCGTCCCGCTCCGACCAGGAACTGCTGGCCTGGCTGCGTGAGACCTCGCCCCGCAAGGCCGAGGCGCTGATCGCCGAGGCCGCGAAGGCCGCCACCCGCCCGCTGCCCGCCGATCTGACCTTCTTCTCGCCCTCGTCCTGCGCCTTCTCCCACGGCGGCGACGTCCTGGCCCTGGTCCCGATCGACTACGTGCCGGAGCGGGGGGACGCCGAGGCGACCGAGCGGATCGAGACCCTCGACCTGGGCTCAGGACCGGAGCACCTCCGCTCAGGACCGGCGTACCTCGGCTCAGGACCGGCGTACCTCGGCTCAGGACCGGAGCACCTCGGCTCAGGGCCGACGTATCTCGGCTCAGGACCGGCGTACCTCGCCTCAGGGCCGGAGTCCGGCCCGGAGGCGGGACTCGACACCGCCCGGCGGACCGTCCTGTACGAAGGCCCTGCCTGTCACAGCACTCTGGCCTGTCTGAGCGCCACCGAGGTGGTCGCGGTCCGGCGGCGGGCCGGGCGCGACGCGGGCACGGAACTCGTACGCCACGGCCCGGACGGCACGACGGTCCTCGCGCAGGGCACCCAACTCCTGGGAACGCGGCTGGCTTCCACCGCCCGCGGCTGCGTGGCCACCCTCGCGCTCTATCCCGCGGCGCTCACGCTCGGCCCCACGGGCAGGCTCGAACAGGTCAACCTGGAGGCGTGGGGCCTCGGTTACGACAACCGGATGGCGGTGACGCCCCGCGGCGACCGCCTCGTCCTGTCCGACGGCGGCCGGATCATCGCCACCGACGCCACGCTCAGCGAGGTGTTGGCCGTGGGCGCCGTGCCCCGGTACCACGCGCCGGTGTCGGAGCTGGTCTTCGCCGACGACGACCTGCTCATGACGGCGGGCCACCAAGGCGGCCTGATGCTCTGGCAGTTGGACGGCACCGAGCTGACGCCGGTCGCCCACCGCGACACCGTACGGCTGTCCGAACTCTTCGCCGTGCCGCAGTGGGGCGTGGCCGGCGGCAAGGCGGGCTCCGAGGACCGCGTGCACTTCTTCGACCCGGCCGACGGTCTGGCACCGGTCGCCGCCCCGACCGCCTTCGTCGGCGACCCCGGCCACCTCAAGGCCGTGATCACCTCACCCGGCGGGCGCCACGTCGTCTACTACGGCCAGCTCGACGTCATGGCCCCGGCGCGCCGCCGCTCCTTCGACTGGATCAGCAGAGTCCACGACCTCCAGCACCCCGGCGCGCTCCTCCAGCGCCCCCTCGCCGCCCTCGACACCCCGCAGCTCGACGTCCTCGCCCGCGCGACCGCCGCCGACCCCCGCCACCGCGACCTCCTCCGCCTCGCCCACACCCTCGGCGCGCGGCCCCGCCCCGGCATCATCCAGCGCTGAACGGGCTCTGACCAGCGCGAACACCGAACGTACGGAGACGCGCCATTGCGGACAGCAGCTGACCGCAACGGCTCCTATGGTGGTGATCAACGGGGGACCGGGCAGCACTGCGAAGGGCGTGGATCATGAGCGGGACCATGAGGGTGAACGCGGCGGAGAGCACGGCGGCGAAGGCTACGGAGGAGGCTGCCGGGGCCGTCACCGATGAACGGACGGACCTGCTGGCGATGCTCGCCCAGCACCGGTACTTCCTGCGCGTCACCACGCGGGGCCTCACGGACGAGCAGGCGCGGCAGCGGACGACCGTCAGCGAGCTGTGTCTGGGCGGCCTGATCAAGCACCTGACCCGAGGCGAACGGGCCTGGACGGACTTCATCGTGGCGGGCCCGTCGGCGATCGGGGACGCGACGGCCATGACCGAGGCCGACTGGCAGCGGCGGACCGACGAATTCCGTCTGCTGCCCGGCGAGACACTGGCCGGGGTGCTGGAGGAGTACGAGGAGCAGGCCCGCATGACCGACGAACTGGTCGCGGCACTGCCCGACTTGGACGCCTCCCAACCGCTGCCGAAGGCGCCCTGGTTCGAGCCGGGCGCGCGCTGGTCGGCGCGGCGGGTGCTACTGCACCTCATCGCCGAGACCGCGCAGCACGCCGGTCACGCGGACATCATCCGCGAGTCGCTGGACGGCGCCAAGACCATGGGCTGAGCGGCGTACGCGGTACGGGACACGGCGGTACGGGGACAACGGGAGTACGCGGACAACGGTAGTACGGGGGCCGCGCGCGATACCGGGGGTTCGGGCCGTGGGGGTCTCCCTCGGGGCCGCCCCGGCTTCGCGCTCGGCGCAACCGCACCGCCCCCAAATCTGTTGTCCGACGTGCGGACCTGGGACAGCATGCCGTAGATGCGATCCCTCCTCCGTACCGAAGCCGCAGTCCGCGCCGCCCTGCTCGACGTACGGTCGTACGCCGTGGCCCTGGACGTCACGCGCGGCGACCGTCTCTTCCGCAGTACGACCACGATCCGGTTCGGCTGCGCGGAGCTGGGCGCGTCGACCTTCGTGGAGATCCAGCCGGAGACGCTGCTGCGCGCCGAGTTGAACGGCAGGCGGCTCGACCTCGCGCGACACGTCGACAACCGGCTGGAGTTGGCGGACCTGGCGGCGGACAACGAGCTGCTGGTGGAGGCCGACATGGCGTACTCGCGTACGGCGGAAGGGCTGCACCGCTTCACCGACCCGGCGGACGGTGCCGTCTACGTGTACTCGGCGTGCGCGCCCGACCTGGCCTCGAAGCTCTTCGCCTGCTTCGACCAGCCGGACCTGAAGGCGCCGTTCACCTTCACCGTGACCGCTCCCGAGGGCTGGTCGGTGGTCGGCAACGGCGCGTCGTCCCAACTCGACGACGGCCGCTGGGAGATCGCGCCGGTCGGCCCGATCTCCTGCTACCTGGTCGCCGTGGCCGCTGGGCCTCTGTACGCGGTGCGCGCCGAACACGACGGCATCCCGCTCGGCTTGTACGCGCGGCGCTCGCTCGCCGCCGAACTCGACCGCGAGGCCGCGGACTTGTTCGCGGTGACCCGAGCGAGCTTCGACCGGCTGCACGGGTTCTTCGAGGAGCGCTACCCCTTCGGCGGCTACGACCAGGTGTTCATGCCCGAGCTCAACTGGGCCGCGATGGAGAATCCGGCCTGTGTCCTCTTCCAGGACGAGATGCTGTTCCGGTCCGCGCCGACCGACACGCAGCGGGCGCTGCGGGCCGTCGTGGTGTGCCACGAGATGTCCCACATGTGGTTCGGCAACCTCGTCACCCTGGCCTGGTGGGAGGACGTATGGCTCAACGAGTCCTTTGCCGAGGTGCTCGGCTACCGCATCGCCGCGGAATCCACCCGCTACGACAGCGCCTGGACGCTCTTCTCCCGCCGCAAGAGCTGGGGTTACGACGCCGACGAGCGCCCCACCACCCACCCGGTCGCCGCGACGGGAGCGGAGTCCGCGGCCGAGGCGCTGTCCGCCTTCGACGGCATCTCGTACGCCAAGGGCGCCTCCGCACTGCACCAACTCGTGCACTGGATGGGCGACGAGGCGTTCTTCGCCGGGCTCAACAGGTACTTCGCCGCGCACCGTTGGGGCAACGCGAACCTCCGGGACTTCCTCGCCGCGCTCGCCCTCCCCGCCGGCCCGGCGGGCGCACAGGGACCGGACGTGTCCGGCTGGGCCGACGACTGGCTGCGGACGACCGGCGTGGACACGCTGCGCATCGAGGTCGAGGTCGGGGCCGGGGCCGGGGT
Source organism: Streptomyces sp. NPDC008139 (assembly GCF_042957025.1). NCBI lineage: Bacteria > Bacillati > Actinomycetota > Actinomycetes > Kitasatosporales > Streptomycetaceae > Streptomyces > Streptomyces sp. NPDC008139. The sequence continues at coordinate 137,041 of NZ_JBIBHM010000012.1, read as the reverse complement.
CGAGGCCGAGGTCGAGCCTGAGGCCGACGTCGATCCGGCGCCCGGCGCGGCACCCGGCGTGCTGACCTCCGCCGTCCTCGTCAACGACGGCACCCGCCCGCACCGCGTACGCGTCGGCGTGTACGACCGGGACGGCGCGGCGGTCGTCCCGCGCCGACAGTTGGACGTCGAGGTCGCGCCGGGCGGCCGTACGCCGCTGTCCGAGCTGGCAGGCGCCCCGCGCCCCGCCCTGCTGCTGCCCAACGACGGTGACTTCACCTGGGCGCGACTGCGCCTGGACGCGCACTCCGCGGCCACCGTCGCCGCCTCGCTGTCGGCCGTCACGGACGAACTGGCCCGCGCGGTCCTGTGGGAACACCTCCGCGACCTGACGCGCGGCGCCGAGACGTCGGCCGCCGAGTATCTGGACCTGGTCGCCGCGCACCTGCCGGGCGAGACCTCGGACTGCGTCGTCGAGGCGGTGCTGGCCTTCGCCGCCGACCACGTCATCGGCCGTTATCTCGCCCCCGCCGACCGGCCCGCCGCGCTCGCCCGGCTCGGCGACACCGCCCGTACCGTCCTGGCCCGCCCGGCCGCGACCACGGGCCGGGGCCTGCGGCTGGCCGCCCTGCGCACGGCCGTCGCCACCGCGTCCGGTGACGCGCAACTCGCCCAGCTTCAGGACTGGTTGACGGGTGACGGCGTGCCCGACGGCATCTCGTTCGACGCCGATCTGCGCTGGTCGGCGCTGGCCCGGCTGGCGGCGGCCGGGGCGGCCGACGAGGAGCGGATCGCGGCCGAACTGGCGGCCGACCCCGGCAACGTCAGCGAGGTGGGCGCGGCCCGCGCCCGCGCCGCGCTCCCGGACGACGCCGCCAAGGAACGCGCCTGGCATCTGCTCTTCGCACCGGACGAGCTGACCAACCATCAGCTCGTCGCGACCGCCGAGGGCTTCTGGCGCTCGGGCTCGCCGGTGGTCCAACGGGCTTACGCACAGAGGTACTTCGAGCGGCTTCCGGCGGCCGGTGAGCGCGGCGGCGCGGTGGTCCAGGCGCTGAGCCGGGCGCTGTTCCCGGTCGGCGTGGCCGATGCCGACACCGTACGCGCGGCCGAGGAATGCCTCGCCCGTACCGATCTGGTCCCGTCCATGCGCCGCCAGCTCGCCGACGGCCTGGACGACCTCCGCCGCGCCCTCGCGCACCGGGTCTGAGTGCGGCCACGCCGGGCGCTGCCCGCCGAGCGCTGCCCGCCGAGCGCTGCCCGCCCCTGACCTGAGGGCGGCGTTCCGCTTCCCCCTGTTACGGCGCCTTTTTCTCATTTTTTCTAACGATGCAAAGAGCGGCGAGGTGCGCGGTGGTGGCCTCCGGCGGGGACGGCGCCGGGCCGGAGGACCGCCGTGCGGCCCTCGTATGCCCGCGCGCCTCCGCTGCCCGCACCTCCCGTGCCTCCCCTGTGCCTCATGTGGTGGGCCGTGCCTGGTGTGATCGGGCCGCTCGATTTTTCACAAACTTTGCGCGGAGGGTGGACGGCGCTGAAGCCTGCTGGTTTCATGCTCCCGGTCCAGGTTTCTAACGTTGGAAAGTCGGCAGGGCCCCCAAGGCGCTGTCGTGGAGCCGCACGTCCTCACCCGCTTCCTGGACGCCGAGTTCTCTTACGGAGAGGTGTATCCGCAGTGAGATCAGGCATATCCCGCACATCGAACAGCCGCCGACCGGCGGGCACGACCGGGTCGTCCCGGCTGTCCCGGACGGCCCGGCTGACCGCACTGGTGCCGCTGATACTGGGCGCGGCGCTGCTGACCCCGGCCGCGGCGGGCGCGGCCCCGGCCGCCGCACCGGCCTCCTCCACCGCCGGGGCGTCCGCCGCTCCGGCCGACACCGCTCAAGGTCTGCGCGGCGACTACTACTTGAGTACCGACGCCACCTCGCTCGACTTCGCGCAGTACAGCAGCACCGCGGTCGAGCCGTCCTTGAACGTGCCCGACCTGATCCCCACGCTGCGCGGCTACGCGGGCTCGACGGAGAACGTCGCCGTGCACTGGACGGGCCAGCTCGACATCCCGGCCGACGGCACGTACACCTTCTACATCAAGGGTGACAACGGCTTCCGGATGTCGCTCGACGGGTCGAGCGTGATCGACCACTGGACGACCGACTGGGACGTGCAGACGACGTCCGAGCCGGTCACCTTGACCGCCGGCGCCCATCAGTTGGCGTTCGACTACAACCAGGGCAACGGCGGCGCGTACATCAAGACGGAGTGGTCGGGTCCCGGCATCGCCCGCCAGGCGATCCCGGACGCGGCGCTGCATCTGCCGGTCGGCTACACGCCGTCCGACGTGAACGCCGTGGTCGCCGCCTCGGGGAAGACCGCCACGGTGCAGTTGGCGGGCCCCGTCACCTCGGTGCCGTCCGACATCACCAAGCACCTCGCGGTGATCGCGGGCGCGGGCCGGTGGACGCCGGGCGTCTCCGTGAACCCGGCGAACCGCTCCCAACTTCTGCTCACGGCGGGGGAGTCGGACACGCCGGTGTCCCTGCACTCCGATGTGCGGATCAGCTACGACGGCCTCGGCGGCCTGACGACGTCCGCCGGTCCCGTACCGCTCTTCTCGGGGCTGGCGACCAACAACTCCACCTGGTACTTCGCCAGCAAGTACGCCAAGGACGTCGACCCGTCCCACGTGCTGCCGGACTACCCCCGGCCGCAGTTGACGCGTGACAAGTGGCAGAACCTCAACGGCACCTGGCAGTTCCAGGGCACCTCGGAAAGCGCGCCGCTGCCCACGTCGAAGCTGAGCGGCAAGATCCTGGTGCCGTACCCGATGGAGGCGCCGCTGTCCGGCGTCGCCGAGCACCACGACTGGTCGCTGTACCAGCGCACCTTCTCCGTACCCGCCAACTGGCGGATCGGCTCGGGCCAGCGCCTGCACCTGAACTTCGGCGCGGTCGACTACGAGACGTGGGTGTACGTCAACGGCCGCCAGGTCGCCCACCACGTGGGCGGATACGAGGCGTTCACCGCCGACGTCACCGACGCGCTCACCCGTAGCGGGCCGCAGACCGTCCTGCTGAAGGTGAAGGACACCACCGACGACGGCACGCCCGTCGGCAAGCAGTCGCGCAGCCCCAGCGGCATCTGGTACACCCCGACCTCCGGTATCTGGCAGACCGTGTGGCTGGAGCCGGTGGCCGACGCGAGCATCGACTCCCTCGTCCTGACGCCGAACGTGAAGGACGGCACGCTGTCCGTCACCGTGCGTCCTGCGGCCGGTACGTCGTCCTCCTCGCTGGTGGCCGCCGTCGCGTACGCGGGCCACAAGCCCGTCGGCGCGGCCGTCGGCCGCGCGGGCGCCGAACTGCGGCTGCGCATACCGCACCCCGAGCTGTGGAGCCCCGACCACCCGTACCTGTACAACCTCCAGGTCACGCTCACCAACGGCCGCTCGATCGACACCGTCGGCTCCTACTTCGGCATGCGGTCGATCTCGGTCGGCAAGGTCGGCGGCGTGAACAAGATCGAGCTCAACGGGAAGCCGACGTTCGTCCTGGCCACCCTCGACCAGGGGTTCTGGCCCGACGGCATCTACACCGCGCCGACCGACGCGGCCCTCAAGTCCGACCTCGAACTGCACAAGCAGCTCGGCTTCAACGCGGTGCGCAAGCACATCAAGGTCGAACCCGCCCGCTGGTACTACTGGGCGGACAAGCTCGGTCTGATGGTCTGGCAGGACATGCCGAGCCGCAACACCGGCCCGGACTCCACCCCGGCCAGCGACGCGGCCTTCACCAGCCAGGTCCACGAGATCGTCGACCAGCACATCAGCAGCCCCTCCATCGTCATCTGGACCATGACGAACGAGGGTTGGGGCGAGAAGACCAAGGAAGCCACCGGCGCCCTCGCCGACTCGGTCAAGCAACAGGACCCGAGCCGCCTGGTCGACCCCGCCTCCGGCGTCAACTGCTGCGCCTCCAAGGGCGATTCGGGCCGAGGTGACCTGATCGACTACCACCTCTACCACGGTCCCGCCTCCCCGGCCCCCGACGCCACCCGCGCCGCCGTCGACGGTGAGCACGGCGGCTACTCCCTCACCATCCCCGGCCACATCCTCGGTGTCTCCGGCGGCCAGAACTACGGTGATGTCCCCACCATCGAGGAGCTCACCAAGGCGTACGTCGCCAACACCGCTCTTCTCATCCCCGACGCCTCCACCGACCTCTCCGGCTCGGTGTACACCCAGATCAGCGACGTCGAGGGCGAGTTGAACGGCCTCATCACCTACGACCGCGAAGTCCTCAAGGTCCAACCGGGCCCGGTCCGCGACATCAACCGCAGGCTCATCGCCGCCGGCGCCGCGGCAGGCACCACCGGCTGACCCCGCGCTCTCCCCCGAGCCCTCGCGGGCGGCCCGCACCCCGGGTCGCCCGCGAGGGCTCTTTCACGGATGGCGGGGCCGCTTCCGCGACCTCAGGCGTGGCGGCCCCACTGGCCGCGGTGGACGACCTCTTGAGGGTCGCGGCGGCGGTCGCGCGTGCGGGGGCTCTGCGGGGGAAGGTCGTCCGCGCGGTACCCGATGGTGATGCCGCCGAGCGGCGCGTACGCGTCGGGGATGCCGAACTCGGCCCGGAACGGCTGGAGATGCTCGGGCATGATGCCGAAGAAGCAGGCGCCCAGGCCCTCGTCCACGGCGCTCAGCAGCATGAGCAGCGAGGCCATCCCCGTGTCGATGTACCAGTACGGCGCGGGCCAGCGCGCCTCGGCGCGGTCCTCCCAGCCCTTGTCCGGCTCCGCGTACCGTTCGAGGTACGTCGCCTTGTGGGCCAGCGGCACCACGACCAGGGGCGCGTCCTGCATGGTCGGCGTGTTCTCGACCCGCGTGGGCACGAAGGGCCAGAACCGCGCGCGGTCGGCCGCGTCGGTCAGGGCGAGGAACGCCCACCCCTGCGAGAAACCGGCCGAAGGCGCCCGCAGCGCCGACGCCAGAATCCGCTCGGTCACCTCGGGGGCCAACGGCTTGTCGGAGTAGTGCCGGATCATGCGTCGACGTCGGACGACCTCGGAGAATTCCATACCCCCAGATGCTGCCACGCCGCCCCCGCCCCGGGGCACCCGCAGCGCCCGTCCGCCCTCCGCCGTGGTCACCGGGAGGAGCTGGCCCGCCATTCCAGCGCCTCGGGCTCTTCGGTGAACTCCACCAGGTGCTGTCCCGCGTAGCGTTGGAGGGCGTCCCGCACCTCGGCGGGGGTGACGTAGAAGAACTCCTTGCGGCCGTTGACCTGGTTGACCCGGCGTGAGGCGAAGGTCTGGTGGAGCTGGGACTCGAGGCCGACGGCGTCCTTGCTGAAGATCAGCGCGTGGACGTCGAAGCGGAACGGGACGGAGGCGCCGCTGAGTTCCTGTACGCGTTCGAGCGGTTCGAGCCGCCGGGTCAGGCCGATCTTGACCATGCGGTCGCCGAAGGCTCCGATGTTGGAGATCACGTAGACGTAGCCCGTACGGATGTTGGCGGCCCGGCTCTCCACGTCGCGCAGCGCGGCCTCGATCTCGGCCAGTTTGGTCTCCATCTCGCGGACCGCCGCGTGGTCGCCGCGCTCCCGCAGCCGCTGGAGCGCGGCCTCGTAATGACCCTGCTCCTTGCGCAGCTTCTCCCGCTCGCGGTCGAACTCCCGCTGTGCCGCGGCCTCCTCCTTCTCGCGGGCGCGCAGCTCGCGCTGGGCCTCCTTCTCCTCCTCCTTCTTCCGCAAAAAGTCCGAGGCGAGCTCCAACTCCCGTACGCGCGCGGTGTGGTAGCCGTCCGAGATGCGGATGTGCATCGTCGCGCCGAGCTTCGCGATGGTCTCGCGGCTCTTGTAGAGCCGGTCCACCAGCGAGTTCAGGCGGTGCGGACGCATGGTCCGCACGGCGTAGTCCGCCTCCGCGTTGTAGGCGCGCAGCATGAGCTTGGAGAAGTCGCGGACCATCTTCTGGCCCTCGCGCTTGGAGCCGTTGACGGTCCAGTCGGTGGCGGCGAGGACCGCCCGGTTCGTCCGCGCGAGGTTCTTGATCTCCGCCTGCAAGGACTCGAGACGGCTGCGATACGCGACGGCGTCGTGCAACTGGTGCCGGTAGGAGTAGATCCCCACCTCCTGGAGCAGCGCCGTCTCGTCGGTGGTGACGATCCTGGCCTGCGTCGCGGCGAGGTGCGCCTGTGCCTCGTACGTCTCGCGGCGGTACCTCTCCGCGTCCTTCTGGAGACGCTGGGTCTCCTTCGCCTGCCTGCGGGCGTCGTCCAGGATCTCCTTCGCCACGTCCCGGGCGTCCCGGTGAACGCCCTCGGCCTCCGCCTCGGCCCGCGCCCTCAACTCGGCTGCCTCGGTGCGCACTTGGTGGATGAGCCCGGCCACCTGCTCCGCGTTCGCGCCCTGCGACCTGGCGATCCACGCACGTAACTCCGCGACCTCGGAGGACTCGTCACGTCGGCGGCGGCCGAACAGACCGCCGCGCTGCTGCGGCAGCCCCTCACCGCTCCGCGTGACGTCCGCGTCCGCCTGGGCCCACGAAGGCCTTCTGTTCTCCGGCTGGTTGACAGGTCGATCCACCACAAGCCCCTCCGACCCCGCTGCGCGCCGAGGCGCTCACTTTTGACGATCTCCGCACCGCCGCCACGTACCGGCACCCGCCGACACCTTCCGGCACGCACCACTGATACGTACCGTCACGCGACGGCTGCGGAGAGGGGTATCTTCCCGGTCGGCCACCCCCCGATACCGGAAAAGTCCCGGCATTGTGACCTTGTCGTAATTGATGGCGATGAGCCCGCCCCGAAGCCCGGGCGCGCATCTCGGCCGAGGGCGGGGACGCGCGGTCACAGCCGGGGCTTGGGGTGGGATGGCGGGGAAAGGGCGGGAAACGGGTACTTGTGGTGGGGGATTGGGGCGTGGTGCCCTGGGGGACTGCGGGGCAACTGGTTCCGAGGAGGTGGGTGAGTCTCATGATCACGCGAATAGTCGCTGTGGCGGCGCTGATTCCGGCCATGGTGGGCACCGCGTCCGGGGTCGCTTCGGCGCAGGCCGAACCGAAGGCGGCGACGGCGGTCGTCACCTTGACGTATGACGCCAGCCAGGCGGGGCAGTGGGCGGCGGCGATCACGCAGGGGGTGCAGAACTGGAACAGCGCGGTGCACAACGTGCGCCTGCAAGCGGCCAGTTCGGCGAGCTCGGCGAACTTCGTGTACAAGGCGACCAGCGGGTGGCCGCAGACGACGTTGGGCCCGATCGTGCCGGGGGGCAGCAGGGGACAGGTGCAGTTGGGGCAGGAGGCGGTCAACGAGGGGTACGACGTGACCCGGATCGCCGCGCACGAGACGGGGCACATCCTCGGGCTGCTCGACCACTACAGCGGTCCGTGCTCGGAGTTGATGTCGGGACACGGCCCCGGCACGGCGTGCCTCAACGCCAAGCCGAACGCCGCGGAGGCGGCCCAGGTCGACCGCAACTACGCGGGCCGCGCGGCGGCGGTCCGCCCCGAGCGGCAGCAGATCGTGATCGACATCTGGTCCCCCTCGGCGTCCACCGCTCAGCGCTGACCGACGCTCAGCGCTGCCGACGTACAGCGCTGACCGACGTTCAGCGCTGATCTGCCACCGGACGCGCGGTACGGGCACGGGCTCCGTACCGCGCGTCCGGCATGTCGGGCCGGAGGGCGTGTCGGGCCGGAGGGCGTGTCGGGTCGGAAGACATGTGCGGCCCCAAGGCACGTGCGGCCCCAAGGCGTGCGCGGCCGGAAGGTTGTAGGAGCCCAGGGACCGAATCGGGCACGGTACGGCCACCGAGGGGACAAGGCGCGCTGACGGATCGGCGGCCCCCGCCAATACGATGGCCCGCTGTCACAGCCATGCCCTATCGTGCTCATGGTCAGCGCCGCGAGCAGGCCGGGTCCGCATCGGAACCCGCGCTCGGCGGCGCGCCCGCATCTTGCCGGAGGACGTCCGGCCCCACACGTGTTCCTGGGGGGAACCCACTTTGCTCACCCGTCATGTGGCGGGCGGGACGGCTCTGTCCGTCCTGCTCGCGACCGCGTCCCTGCTCGGGGTCGCGGCCGAACCGGCCGCCGCCGACAGCGCGGCCACCCTGCCGATCACCTCGTACTCCGACATGGTGGTCGACGGCGCGCACCGGCGCGTCTTCATCAGCACGACCGACAGCAAGGTCGTCGTCGCCGACTACAACGGCAAGACCGTCGCTCAGATCACCTCCGAACCGGGCGCCGCCGGGCTCGTGCTGTCCGCGGACTCCTCGACGGTGTACGTGGCGCTCCCGAAGGCCGACGCGATCTCGGCGATCGACACGGCCACCCTGCGCGAGACGGCCCGCTACCCGCTCGGTGTCGCCCCGCGCCACCTGGCGATGACCAGGCACACCATCTGGTTCGGATACGCGGCGGACGGGTCCGCCGACCTCGGCTCCCTGGACCTCGACCCGGAGACCGAGCCGACGACCCCGCCGACGAGCCCTCCGACAACTCCTCCGACGACTCCTCCGACGGACACCCCGACTCCGACCCCGACGGACCCCGAGTCGACGCCGACTCCGACCCCGACGGACACCACGGCCCCGAGCCCCAGCCCATCGGACACGCCGTCGGACGCGCCGACCGATACACCTACCGACACGCCAACGGACACGCCCTCGGACCCGCCGGTCACCACCTCCCCGACCCCGGACGCCACCACCCCGGCACCCCCCGCCCCCTTCGCCGCCGACACCCCCACCCGGACCACCAACGGCGCCGTCGTCACCCTCGGCCAGGGCGGCCCCCACACCTGGAACATCGCCCCGATGCTCGCGTCCTCGCCCGGTAACCCGGACGTGGTGGTGGCCGGGACGCCCGTCCAGAGCCCGATGGAGCTCCAGGTCTACGACGTGTCGTCGGGGCACGCCGAGCCCCAGGCGTACCGATGGAACGCCAACGGCGCGGGGAACATGCAGGACATCGCCCTGTCCGCGGACGGCAAGCAGGTGCTGGTCGCCAGCGGCGCCCCGTACTTCCAACAGGCTTACCGCACATCCGACTTGGCCGACGACGGCCGCTACACCACCGACGCGTACCCGAACGCGGTGGCGGTCGCCCCCGACGGGACGATCGCGGCGGGCATCGACGGCGCCTACGAGCCGGACGTCTACATCTTCCGCCCGCGCTCCGACCACCGCGTCCGCACCTACGACTTCGGCGTCGTCGGAAATCCCGGCACCGCCTCCGCCCTGGTGGCGGGCGGCCTCGCGTGGGCGCCCGACAGCAGCCGCCTGTTCGCGGTCACGGCCGACGTCTACGGCCAGCACCCGACCCTGCGCGTGCTGACCGACCCCACCAAGTCGGTCACCACCGTCACGGTCAGCGCCCCGTCGACCGCCAAGCGCGCCACGAAGATCACGGTCAGCGGCAAGCTGACCGCCACCACGGCGTTCCCCGCGGGCGCCAAGGTCACGGTGACGCGTACCGACCTCACCTCCCCCAGGGGCACGTCGCTCGGCGTCAAGCCGGTCGCGGCCAACGGCACGTTCAGCTTCACCGACACCCCGACCACCGGCGGCGGCGTCACGTACACCGCCACGTACGCGGGCGACGCCACGCACACCGCCGCCTCCGGCAAGCGCGTCGTCCAGGTCTCGCGCCTGGCCACCGCGGCGAGCGTGAAGACCAACCGCGCCACGTACGCCTACGGGTCCACCGCCACCGTCACCGGGCACCTGGGCAAGACCGGCAAGAGCCGCGTGCTCTCGATCTGGGCCCAACCGGCGGGCGGCCAGAAGAAGTTGGTGAGGACCGCGAAGGTCAACGCGGCGGGCGACCTGAAGGTGACGTACCGGCTCAGCCGCAACACCACCTTCTGGGCCTCGTTCGCCGGTGACGCCGTCTCCGCGCCGAAGTCGGTGGCCCGCTCGGTCGGCACGCAGGTCAGCGTCTCGCTGGCGGTGTCCGGCAACTACCGCAAGGGCAGTGTCGGTTCGACCTCGTACTACTGGTTCCACAAGAAGAAGTCCGCGCTGTTCACCACGCACATGACGTACGCCAACGGCCGCTCGCAGCGCCTGGACCTCCAGGTCTACTACAAGGGCCGCTGGTACTCCTCGGGCAGCGAGTACTTCCGGCTGGCGATCACCGGCACCTCGCGGGTGGGGCTCGCGGGACCCGGAGAGTCCGGCATCCGGGCCCGCGTCCGCGCGGTGTACGTCAAGGGCTCCTCGGGCGACAGCCTGAACACCACGACGTCCACGGGGTGGAAGTACCTGTACTACACCAACTGACGGCGCCCGCCCGCGCCGTACGGACGAAGGCCCCGCTCACCGGAGACGGCGAGCGGGGCCTTTTCGTCAGAGCGCCTCTTCGTCAGAGCGCCTCTTCGTCAGCGGGCCCTTTCGTCAAGGGCTCTCGTCCGACTGGCGCGTCAGCGCTTGAAGGCGTAGTCCATCAGCTTCTTGGCGTCCGTCGCCCGCTGGTTCACCGAGCTGGACGACAGGACGGTCCCGATCACGGTGCGGTTGCCGCGGGTGGCGGCGAAGACGAGGCAGTAGCCGGCCTGCGGGCCCGAGCCCGTCTTGAGGCCGATCGCGCCGCTGTAACTGCCCAACAGCGTATTGGTGTTGGTCCAGGTGTAGTAGCGGTAGCCGTTGCTCTTGGTGGTGGCCTTGGTCTTGATGGAGCGGGTCTTCACCACCGAGCGGAAGTCGGCGCTCTTCATGGCGGTGCTCGCGAGCTTCGTCAGGTCGCGCGGCGTCGAGTAGTTGTTCCCGTTGCCGATTCCGTCGAAGGAGTCGAAGTGGGTGTTCTTCAGGCCCAGCGCCTTGGCGGTGGAGTTCATCTGGCCGACGAACTGCTTGACCCGGGCGGCCCGCGTGGAGCCCACGCCGTACTTGTCGGCCAGCGCGTACGCCGCGTCGCAGCCGGACGGCAGCATCATCCCGTACAGGAGCTGCCGCACGGTGACCTTGTCGCCGACGATCAGGCGGGCCGAGGAGGCGTTCTTGCTGACGATGTAGTCGCTGTACGCCTTCTGGACGGTGACCTTGGCGTTCAGGTTGAGCTTCTTCTGCCGCAGCACCACCTCGAAGGTCATGATCTTCGTGGTGGAGCCGGTGGACCGCTTGGTGTCGGCGGTCTTGGTGTAGTAGGTCGTGCCCGTCGAGTTGTTCATCACGTAGCCGCCCTTGGCCACGATCGGAGGCGGCGCGGGCGTCGCCGCCTGGGCCGTGGAGCCGAGCGCTCCGACGGTCAGTACGGCGCCCGCGGTGACGGCCACCACGGACGTACGACGAATGGCCTTGCTGCCGGTTATCACGTTGATTGCTCCAAATGCCCCTGCGGCGCGGTCACACGAGAGTGTGCGGCTCGAAGGTGAGACGCGCCACCCGGCCGGATGGATGTGGTGCCCGGCCGGTTCTCACCGAGTCGTTATCCACCGGAGATCCAACGCCCGGTCCGACTCCCCTCACGGCTCCCCTCCAACTCCCGTCCCACACCCCCTTCGCCGCAGCCGGTCACGGGGGCCGGTCCACTCCGGCCGACGGGTCACCGGCCGCGTGAGTCGCGCCCACGCCCCGTCCCGTGCGCCCGGAGCGCACCTTCTGTGCGGATTCCGTTTGTCCCCCGTACGCCTTTCCCGTGTCTGATGGTGGACGTCCGTGGGCGCTTGCGGGAATACTCCGGCGTGTCCACCGCCATCTCACTCTGCACGCTCCAGTGTTGGGTTGACAACGTTGTCCTCCCGGGGTCGTGCGTGCGTTCCGCGACTCCGGAGAGGCCACATGCCCATCAGATCCCATGCCCCGACGCCCCGCGTGACGCCACCGGGAGCCGCCCGCGGGCACCACGGCCGCCTGCGCGCCACGGTCGCGGCGCTGCTCACCGGGTCGCTCGCCTTCGCCGCGCTGGCGGGCGCCGGTACGGCCACGGCGGCACCCCCGGCCAACGCCTCCAACACGTCCAACACGTCCAACACGTCCGGCGCGTCGAGCGGCACCGACTACACCAAGCTCGTCGACCCCTTCGTCTCCACCGCGGGTGACGACGGCAACGACCTGCCGGGCGCCGAGGCGCCGCACAGCCTCGCCAAGGTCAACCCGCTGACCACACCGGGCCGCAACCACACGGGGTACGACTACAACGAGAGCCGCATCGCCGGGTTCACCGCGACGAATCTCGACGGTGTCGGCGGCTCGGGCGGCGGCGGTGACCTGCTGGTCGTCCCGACGTCCGTGCGCTACGACAAGCGCCCGGCGCCCAGCACGTACGCGCACCCGTACAGCCACAACGACGAGACGGCGACGCCCGGTTACTACCAGGTGGGGCTCGGGTCGGTCTCCGGGACCGCCTCGGCGGTGACGCGGGACGCCGGGACCGTCAAGGCCGAGATGACGGCGACGACGCGTACGGCCCTGGAGCGCTACAGCTTCCCGGACGGCGCCGAGCCCCAACTCGTCCTCGACCTCGCGAACAACTTCACCAGCCGCACCCGCACGACGATGAAGGCGACGACGCTCCCGAACGGGACGACCTCGATCACCGGCCTCATCGCGGGTTCGTTCAACGGCGCCTCGTACCAGCTCTATTACGCCGCCACGACCAATGTCCCGGTGACCTCGCTGAAGAGCTGGGGCAACGACGGCACGCTGGGCGACGCGACCACGCGGGACGGTTCCGACGCCGGAGCGGTCCTCGGATTCGACAAGGCGGACGGGCGCGACGTCGAACTGCGGGTCACGCTCTCGCCGATCAGCGCGGAACAGGCGGTGACCGACCAGCGCAACGAGGTCGGCGGCCTCACCTTCGACCAGGCGCGCGCACGGACGAAGGCGGAGTGGAACAGCACGCTCGGCGCGGTCGCCGTCAGCGCCTCCGCGAAGTCCGACCCCGGGTCGACGCTCACCAAGGAGTTCTACACGCACCTGTACCGGATGTACGGGCTGCCGGTGAACGCCACCAGCACCAGCGGGACCTACCACGGCGCGGACGGCGCGGTGCACACCGCGAACGGCTTCACGTACTACGACGGCTGGTCCACCTGGGACGACTTCAGGAAGTACTCGGTCGAGGCGTACATCGACCCGGCCACGTACCGGGACCTGGTGCAGTCGCTCATCGTGCTCTTCGCCGACGTGCACGCCTCGGGCAAGAGCCTCGGCAGTCTCACCCACTCGGTGCCGACCGTGCGGTGGGAGCGCTCGGCGGTGGTGATCGCCGACGCGCTGTCGAAGGGGTACAAGAACTTCGACCGGCTCGACGAGGCGTATCCGGCGCTGCTGTCGTACTCCGGGTTCTACACGGGCGCGCAGTTGCGCCAGGGATACGTCACCGGTGATCCCGGTACGACGGTCCAACGCGGTTACGACCAGTGGGCGTTGTCCATCATCGCGGGCGCGCTCGGCAAGGACGCGGACGCCGGCAAGCTGCGCACTCAGTCGACGATGGCGATCGACAACCTGGTGAAGTCCGGTGCCTGGACGGCCGGTGACGGCACCAAGGTCGGTCTGCTGACCCCGCGCGCGTCCGGCGGCGACTGGCAGAGCGCCGACTACGAGAAGTTCGAGGCGGCCGGTCTCTACCAGGGCACGCTCTGGCAGTACCACTGGTACGACGCCTACGACATGGGCGGCCTCATCAAGGCCATGGGCGGCGCCAAGGCCGGAAAGGCCGCCGTCGACCACATGTTCGGCGAGGACTCCGCCCTCGACAACGGCTCGACCATGCTGCACTCCAACGCGAACGAGATCGACCTCCAGGCCCCGTACCTCTTCAACTACGTCGGCGAGCCCAGCCTGACGCAGAAGTGGGTGCGCGCCATCTACACCGGCTCGACCTGGAACCGGTACATCGCGACGGGCTCGACCAACGAAGCCCCCAGCGGCGGCGGCGAGTTCACTCCGCCGGTCAAGACGCAGGTCTACAAGCTCGCTCCGAACGGCTTCCTGCCGACGATGGACAACGACGCGGGCACCATGTCGACCATGTTCGTCGCGGCGGCCCTCGGCCTGTTCCCGGTGACCGCGGGCTCCAGCCAGTTCCAGATCGGCAGCCCGTTCTTCGACTCCACGACGATCACGTACGCCAACGGCTCCCGCTTCACGGTGAAGGCCGGCGGAGTCTCGCCGACCGACTACTACGTACAGAGCGCGACCCTCAACGGCAAGCGTTTCAATGACACTTGGCTGGACTACTCGCAGATCATCGCCGGTGGGACCCTCGACTTCACCATGGGCGCCAAGCCCTCCCGGTGGGGCGCCGACACCAAGCCCGCGTACTCGCTGGACACCGACACCGACACCGGCCACGGCGGCACCGGAACGGGCACCACAGGCACCGTGCTCTCCGCCCGCCCGGACACCGTCGCCACCGCCGCGGACGGCACCGTCCACGGCAGCGTGAAGCTCACCCTGTCGGGACCCGCGTCCTTCGCCGCCCGCAGCGGCACCAGCCTCACCAGGACCGGCGCGGCGAGCGTGACCGGCCTGCCCGGCGGCGTCACGGCCGACCTCCGCGTGACCGGCTCGCGTACGGCGACGCTGTCGCTCACCGGCACCACGAAGGTCGACGCGCGCTACGGCATCACCTTCCGGGACGCGGCCTTCGCCCACGGCGTGCGCGCCTCCACGGTGAGCGGCACCGGCATCTCGGCGACCGACCCGCTGACCGTCTCCGCCGCCGCGGTGTACCGCGCCTCGCTCGGCGCGCTCGTCGACCAGGCGTCCCTGGTGCGCGGCGGCAACTACTCCGACGGCTCCTGGACGCTGTTCCGTTCGGCGCTGGAGCGCGCGCGGACCGCCCTCGCGGACACCGCCGCCAGGACGGGCACGCTCATGGCGGCGCAGGACGCCCTGCGTTCGGCCGCCGACGCGCTCACCATCGACGAGGGCGGCTACGCCGTACTCCAGGCCGAGGCCCCCGACCAGATGGAGGGCCCCAGCCTCGTCAAGGAGGCGTACTACTCCGACGGCGACCTCGGCGGGGTCACCGAGGGCGCCTGGGAGCGGTACAACAAGCTGGACTTCGGCGGGGTCGCACCGCGCAGCGTCGCGGTCCGCTACGCCAACTCGCAGGCCACGAGCGCGAAGCCGAGCAGCGTCGACGTGCACGCGGGCGCCGCGGACGGCCCTGTCGTCGCCACCGTCTCCCTTCCCGGCACGGGCAGTTGGCAGACCTACACCACCGTTCGGGCGGCCGTCACCGACCCGGACGCGCTGCTCGCCGCGTCCGGTGCGACGTTCGTCTTCCACGCGCCGTCCGGCCAGCAGTGGGTGTCGAACTTCGATTGGTACCAGTTCTCGCCCGAGGCGGTCTCCTCGTCGCCCTCGACCACGCTCGCCACGCTGACGGCGGCCAACAGCACCACGACCGGCGGCGGTTCGCTGCCGCTCAGTCTCGGCAACGGCATCTTCGAGAACACCACGAACGGCGCGTGGGCCCAGTGGAAGGCCACCGACCTCAAGGACGGCGCCGACACCGTCACCGTCAGCTATGACAAGCCGCAGTCGCGCGCCGCGTCCGACTCGCACCTCGAACTGCACCTCGGCTCGAAGGACGGCGAGAAGAGCGTCGACATCCCGCTCGACTACACCGGCTCCGGCTGGGGAACCCTCGCCACCGCGACCGTTCAGCTCGACCCGGCCGTCTTCACCGGCGTCCAGGACGTGTACGCCGACTTCGTCTCCAGCACCCAGTCGTCCTCGCAGCCGTACGTGGCCAACGTCTACTCGCTGACCCTGACGCGCACCGCCGACGCCCCGGTGGGCTTCGACGCCACCGCGTTCGACTCCAACAGCGGCGGCGGCCTCAAGAGCGAGCCGGTCGGCTGGACCGGCTCCGGCTCCACCACCGACCTCGGCGGTACGTACAACGGTGCCTGGGCCGGCTACGGCGCCGTCGACTTCGGGTCCGCCCCGAAGAACACCGTCACCTTCACCTACGTCAACAACTCCGCCCGCTGCGGCACGGGTTCCGCCGTCCAGCTCTACCTGGACTCCTTCGACGCGGCCGATCCGGGGACGCCGTACGCGACCGTCCCGCTGCCGGTCACCGGAAGCGCGTGGTCGTCGGGAGGCACGACGAGCCTGACGCTGCCCACGCCGGTCACCGGCACCCACACCGTCCACCTGCGGCTGCTGACGACTCCGGACTCCTCGCACCCGTACGTCGCGAATCTGGGCCGGATCACCTTCAGCCACGTCGACACGCCCACCGCGACGGACAAGACCGCGCTGCGCAAGGCGGTCGACCGGTACGCGGGACTGTCCGGCGACGCGGCGCGCTACGACACGATCGACTTCGGCGTGTTCCGGCGTGAACTCGCCTCCGCGCAAGCTCTGTTGGCCGCCGCCGACGCGGCCCAGCTCGAAGTCGACACGCAGACCCGCAGCCTCACCCTCGCCGCCGACCAGCTGATTCCGCTGCCCCGGCTGCGACTGGAGAACCTGGTCGGCACGGCGTCGGCCCTCGACAACGCGCGCTACACGGACGCGTCGTGGAAGGCGTTCACCACCGCGCTCACCGCGGCCAAGGCGGCAGTCGCGGACGACAAGGCGACGGACGCGGCCCTCACCGCGCGCTACCAGGCCCTCGACCGCGCGATGTCCGCGCTCAGGACGAAGCCCAAGACCGTACCGGCCGCGCCCGGCGCGGTGTCGGCGACCTCGTCCGGCGCGAGTGTGACCGTCGCCTGGGCCGCGCCGCAGGACACCGGCGCCTCGCCCGTCACCGGCTACCGGATCAGCCTCAGCGACGGCCACCAGGTCGAGATCCGCGACCCGAACAGCCGCGGCACGGTGTTCACTTCGCTGCCCGCGGGCCGCTCGTTCACCGCGCGCGTCCAGGCGCTGAACTCCGTCGGCGCCTCGCGGCAGAGCGCCGCCACCGCGCCCGTGGTGACCGGCGGCGGCAAGCCGCAGAAGCCGCACGTGACGGGGGTGACCACGGACGGCAGCCACGTCCGGGTGACCTGGCAGGCGGCCGGAGACGGCGGATTCCCGGTGATCGGCTACACCGTGACCCTCGACGACGGTTCCACCGCGCACCTTCCCGCCACGACCGGCACGGCGCTGCTCACGGTCTCGGGCAAGGCCGTGGGCAAGGCGGTGGGCAAGTCCGAGGGCAAGGCCGAGGGCAAGGCCGAGGGCAACGCCAAGGCCCACTCGGCGACCGTCACCGCGGTGACGCTGGCCGGGACCTCGGACGACCCGGCCGCCGCTCAGGACGCGGCGGCCCCGACGTACACCCCGTCCCCGTTCCCCGACGAGACGCTGAAGGCGAGCTACGCGTCGGACAAGTGGCCCGCGACCGGCGACGGTTCCGACTACTTCACCAACCTCCTCAGCGGTTTCGACCACCTCCCCTCCAGCGTCCTCGGCGCCAACTCCAAGGTGGCGAAGGGCACGTCGCTCACCGCGGAGAACGACGAGATCGCGGTGCGCGTCAACAACGCGGCCACGCAGAAGGAGGTGGACAGGGCCGAGGTCGACGCGACGCACAGCGCCACCGTCACGCTGGCGGACGGCCTCGGGTCCCGGCTCGGCGCGATCTACAGCGACGCGCTGAATAGCGGCCAACTGCCCAAGACCAGCGCCCTGTTCGGCCGGGTCACCCAGGGTCTCGACACCCACGACGCGGCCAAGGACCACTACGGCTACCTGCGCCCGTACGTCCGGCTCGGCTTCGTCGGCGACGGCGGGGACGTCTACGAGTCGCAGGACGGCTCGTACAGCGGCCTCGCCGGCAGCGGCTCGTACCCGAGCGGTCACACGTACGGCGGATACGAGGCCGGGACCGTACTGGCCACGCTCCTGCCGGAGTTGGCGCCGTCGATCCTCGCCCGCACCTCGGAGTACGGCGACAACCGGGTCGTCCTCGGCTTCCACTACCCGCTCGACGTCATGGGCGGACGCATCACCGGACAGGCCACCGTGGCCCACCGGTGGGCCGACCCCGACTTCGCGCAACTGCTCACGCAGGCCCACACCGAGATCGAGAACGTGCTGCTCGCGCGGTGCGAGAAGCAGGGATACGGCGACACGCTCGCCGCCTGCGCGGGCGACTCCTACGGCGGTCTCACCACGGCGCAGGACGTCGACGTCTACACGCAGCGCCTGGCCTACGGCTTCTCCCGTACGGGCAAGGCCGGTCAGCCCCTCACCGCCCCGGCCGACGCGGCGGCCCTGCTGATCACCGCGTTCCCCGACCTCACCACCGGGCAGCGCACCCAGATCCTCCAGCAGACCGCCACCGACTCGGGCTACCCGCTCGACCTCACGGCGGACGGCGCACCGAGCTGGGAGCGGATCAATCTGGCCGCCGCGATGGCCGCGCACGTCGTGGTCAACCACGACGGCTCGGTCACCGTCACCAACCACGCCGACGCCACGAAGGCGAGCGTCGCCGACGCGAGTGCCCTCAAGGTCGGGGGAGTCGCCGTCGACGGCTTCGACCCCGAGGTCTCCACGTACGTCGTCGACCTCCCCGCCAACGGCAAGGTCCCGGCCGTCACCGCCGTACCGGCCCAGCCCGGCACCCGGGTCAAGGTCGCCGACGGAAGCGCGGTCGTCTCCTCGACCGCGCCGCGCTCCACCACCCGCACCGTCACCCTGACCTCACCCAACGGCTCGGTGACCCGTACCTACACCGTCGCCTTCCACCGGCCCGCGCGGGGCAACGGGCACTGACCGCGCCCCGATCCGCGTAACCCCGCGGGGCCCGACCGCATCCTGGTCGGGCCCTGCGGCGTGTTGCGGGGCGTGTTGCGGGAAGTGCGGCCGCAACTCCCGTGCGCGGCCTACCGGTTGGAGGTGGCGGGACCGTCCGTGGAGCGGTCCGTCGGGCGGGCCGTGGTGGGGGTCGGAGTGGCCGAGGTGGAGGCGGATTTGCTGGGCGGTCCGGTCCGCGTGGCGGCGCTCGGGGACGGGGCCTGGGCCGTGGGCCCGGTCTTCGCCGTGACAGGGGCGTCGGTCGGCGCGGGCCGCGGCGTCGGGGTGGTGGTGGCGGGCCTGGGCGCGGGGCCGCTCGCGGGCGGCGTGCCGAGCGGGATCGCGGGCGCGGCGGGCGACTGCGGTCCCGCCATGCGCAGCGGCAGCGCGACGAGGACGGCGACGGCGCCGGACAGGCCGACCCCGACGGCGATACGGAGCAGGCGGCGGCGGGCCGCGCCCCGGCGGATCTTCTCGTACCGGCCGGGCGGCAGCCCGAGGTGGTCGGGGGTGGGCCGCAGGATGACCGTCAGCGGGTCCTCGGGGTCAAAGTCCTGACCGTCGTCAGACTGTGTGATCAAGGCTTCTCCTCAAGTGGGCGCGCAGCAGTTCCCTGGCGGTGTGGAGGTCGGACATGACCGTCCCCTCCTTGCGGCCGGTGAGCAGGGATATCTCCCGGATCGGGAGGTCGGCGTAGTAGTGCAGCAGGATCGGCACGCGCAGGCGTTCCGGCAGCGACTGCACCAGCATGCGCAGCGACGGGTCGGTCTGCTCGGCCGGCGGCCGTACCGCGGCTTCCACGGTGGCCCGGCGTACGGCCCTGCGCTCGCGCTCCAGCTTGCGCCAATGATCCCGTACGAGATTGGTCGCGGTGACGTACAGGAAGCCGCGCGGCTCGGCCACCGCCGTCCAGCGGGCCCAGAGCCGGGTGAACGCCTCCGAGGCGATCTCGTGGGCCGTCTCGTCGTCGTCGACCAGGCGGCGGCACCAGCCGGCGAGGCGCGGGTAGAAGGCGGCGAACAGCTCGGACGCTGCCTTCTCGCGGGACCGTTTCAACGCTCTCCATGTCGGGGGCAGGGTGGTGCTGTCGCGGACTTCTTGCGGGTCGTGCGGGCCGTCGCGGACTCTTGCGGTCTTTTTGGTTCCTTGCGGTTCCTTGCGGTCGTGTGCGGTCTTGTGCGGTCGCTCGGGGAGGGGCCCGGGCCGCCGGCGTAGGGGGATCGGCGGCGGCCCGGGACCCGGGGAAGGCGTCAGGAGACCGCCTCGGTCGTGGTGGGTGGTGACGCGCCCGCTACGGGATCAGCGAGGCGAAGACGATGACGTTGTCGCGGTAGCCGGTGCCTTCGCGCGGGCCGCCGCACGTGATGAGCCGCAGCTCGGGACGGTTCACGTCGCCGTAGACCGCGTCCGTCGGGAAGTCCGACTTGGCGACCGTACGGACGTCGGTGACGGCGAATCGCGCCGCCTCGCCGTTCTTCAGGCGTGCCACGATCCGGTCGCCCGGGCGCAGCCGCGAGAGGTGCCGGAAGACCCCGTCCCCGTACGCGCCGACCGTGACGTGGGCGAGGATCACCGAGGGTCCGGTCTGACCCGGTGTCGGCGAGCCCCGGTACCAGCCCGCGCGGTCGTGCGCCGTGATCGGCGGGACCTCCACGGTGCCGTCCGGGGCCAACCCCAGCTCCATGACCGGGGTGTTGACCCCGATGGCCGGGACCTCCAGCCGCACCGGGACCGAACGCGCCAGCGCGCGTACCGACTTCGCGGCGGGCCGCGAAGAGGGCGGTGCGCCGGTGGGACGTTCGGTCACGGCGGTGCGGCTGGAGGTGTCACCCGAGGCGTCGCCCGCTGCGTGGCCCGCGGCTTGATGGCCGCCGCAGCCGGTGAGCAGGAGGGCGGCCGTCACCGCGGTGACGAAGGCGCGCCGGGGGCAGGTGAGTCGGAAGCCCACGGTCCGGTCGCCCGCGCTGCGGTCGCTCACGGCTCGGAAGCCCGCGCTGCGGTCGCCCGCGCTCCGGTCGCCCGCGCGGCCGGAGGTCACGCCCCGGTCGCCCGCCGGCGGCGTACGAGGAGGACCGCCCCGCCGCCGAGCGCGAGCACCGCGGCCGCGCCTCCGCCGATCAGGCCGCCGTCGTTTCCGCCGTGCGAGGCCACCGGCGCCTCACCGGTGTTCGGCGCTCCCTTCGGCACCGCGGGGACCTGGCCCGACGTCGCCTTGGTCGGCGCGGGGGACGCGGAGGGCCGCGCGGACGAGGTGGCGTCCGACGACCCGGTCGACGGCGCGGCCGACTGCGTCTTCACGCTGGTCGGGGTGGGGGTCGGGGACGCCCCGTCGGCGAACGCGGGCACACCGTTCGCCAGCACGGCAGTGCACGCGAGTGCCACGGCGCTCAGAACAGTTCGGCGCATGAATCGCTCTCTTTCGTCGGCCCGCCCGCGCGGTCACGCGCGGGCTGAGGTGCGGATCGACTGAAAAGACGAGACGTGGGCGGAACGGATTGTAAAGAGCTGGCAAAGCCGCCGAACGGTGCTTCAGGCGCCCTGCCCTGCGCCGCGGTCGACCGCGCTCATGTCGCCGGTCCCGGGGACGCCGTCGGCGCGTGCGTACCGCAGGTGCACGGTGCCCTTCGGGCTGGCCACGGGCGGTGCGAGCAGGGTGACGTTCGTGGGGACCGCGCCGCCGTCGAACACCTTCTTCCCGACGCCCAGCATGATCGGGTGCACCCAGAGGTCCAGCCGGTCGAACAGCTTCTCGCGCAGCAGCGTCTGCACCAGGTTCAGGCTCCCGACCACCTTGATGTGCTCGTGCCGCTCCCGCACCTCGCGCACCGCCGCCACCAGGTCCGGCCCCAGGTGCGTCGACCCCGCCCACGACAGATCGGGCGTACCCCGCGAGGCCACGTACTTCGGCACGCTGTTGAAGAGCGTCGCGAACCCCCCGTTGTCCCCGTCCTTCTGATGCGGCCAGTACCCGGCGAAGATGTCGTACGTCCGCCGCCCGAGCAGCAGCGCGTCCGTCCCCTCGTACGCCGCGTCCACCTGCGCCCCGGCCACCTCGTCCAGCATCGGCACCTGCCACCCCCCGTACGAGAACCCCTCCGGATCCTCCTCCGGCCCCCCGGGCGCCTGCCCCACCAGGTCCAGCGTCGTGAACAGCTCGATGTGAATGAGACCCATGACGTACTCCCGATCGTTGTCTTTTCCCCGTCCAAGAGGTAGACCCCCGCCACCCCCCGAACTCATCGCCCGGCTTCGGGCCAATGTCAGCCGGAACGCCCTGACGTGCGGAAACCGTCGGGTACGGCAGTATCCGCTCGTCTTCGTGCCGCCGCTGATGGACGCGGCCCGGCTTCGGGCCGCTGCCGGCTGACCGGGTCTGCTCCGGGGGCCTTCTTTCGGCGCGGAGCCGCCCTGCCCGGGGTGTCCGCGTGGCCCGGGCAGGGCGGGTGTGTCGGGTCGGGTCGGGTCAGGTGGCGGGGCAGGGGTCCGTGGAGGTGAGGAGGGCGGCGGTGCTCTGGGCGATCGTGACGTGGACGCCGGTGAGGAGGGTCAGCGAGAGGGCGGTGACGGTGATGCCCTTGCCTCCGGCGACGGTCGTCCGCTGATTGATGACGAGGGAGCCGACGAGCGGCAGGGCGATGGTGGTGTTGGGCGCGGCGTTGGCGGCGACGGTGACACCGGCGACGCGGAGGTTGGTCAGGACGGTCGAGCCGGTCGAGGAGACCGGTCCTGGCCCGGTGTCGGTGAGGGACTGCCGTGCCTGGGCCGAGGTGCCGACGAGGTCGGCGGTGATCAGGCCGCCGAGGAGATTGATGCCGGTGGTCTGGGCGTGGGCCGCGGCCGTACGGGTCCCGTCGGTGTCGACGGTTCCCGAGGCGTCGGTGGTCAGGACACCGAGGTTGCCGACGGTGCCGAGCCCGGCGCTCACCACGGAGTGGCTGTCGCTGCCGGGCAGCGGCGTGCAGGAGTGGGCGGACGGCGCCAGCGGGCCGATGTTGAGCAGCGGCGAGGTGAGCCGTACGCCGTGCGCGCGGGCGTCGAAGACGGGCGCGGTGAAGGTCACCGAGGCGCAGCCCGGCAGGTCGACGCCGACCGGGTCGGTGATCGACGAGCCGCAGATCTGATACGTGCCACCGTAGTTGGAGGTGAGCTCGACAGTCGCGGTGCAGGACTGCTGACCGGCGGCGAGGTTCCCGCTCACGGTCACCGTGCCGTCCGCCGCGTTCGCGGTGGCCGTTCCCGAACCGCAGTCGGTGGTCGCGCTGCCGCCGTCCAGCCGTAGCCCGTCCGGGAGTTGGGCGCCGAAGGACCAGCCGTTCTTGGCGGCCAGCTCACTGGTGTTGGTGACGGTGAAGGTCAGGGTGGTGGGCGCGCCCACGGGCAGGTGCGCCGGTGCGAAGCCCTGGTCGAGCTGCGGAGTGGCGTCCAGCAGACGGACGTTGTCGATCGCGCCGTCGTTGCCGTTGCCGCTGGCCTGCTCGTTGACCAGTCGGATACCGGCCGAGTCGCCGCTGAACAGCACCGAGCCGTTGCTGGCGTACGTACCCACCGAGGTGCCGCCGATCACCGAACCGGGTTTCTGGCACGGGTCGATGGGAGAGGTGAACGCGGCGCGCGCGGTGCCGCCGTCGAGCAGGTAGAAGGCGAGCAGGGGGTGGCTGGCGAAGCAGTTCTGGGCCGCCGCGTCCACCGAGAAGGTCAGGAACCGGTGGCTCGCGCTCAGCGGGATCGGCCGTACGGTCTCCAACTCGGTGCGCCCCGCGCCCGGATCGCCCGAGGTGTAGGCGGTGAGCGAGTGGTTGGTGGCCGCGTTGCCGCCCGCCCACGTGCCCAGCGCGACGGCCATCTGCTTGTTCGCGTTCCAGAAACCGGCGCAGTTGACGCCCGGCGGGGGACTCGCGGGTCCCTGCTGCGAGACGAGCAGACCGTTGCAGGAGGTCAGCCACGCCGGATCGGCGGTGTACGTCTCCGCCAGCGGCGCCGCGCCCGTGTAGTCCGGCAGCGTCGTCACCGCCGGGCCCTGACCGTTCTCGAAGTCCTCCGTGAACACGCTCGTCGGCGCGCTCGGCGTACCGGGCTGACCAGGCGTGTTCGCCTGCGCCGGGCCGCCCCCGACCAGCGATCCCGTGGCCAGCACGGTCACGCCCAACAGCGCCGTGGCCACCCGTCTGCGCCACCGCCGGTCCGCCCGGCCACTGGCCCCGCCGCTCCCTTCGCCGCGCCGTCTTCCGTCGATACCGGTATCTGCCAGGCCTAAGCCTCTCATCGACAATCTCCTTCGTACGGGCACGCCGGTGCGCCGTCCGATCGCTCGTCAACAGGCCCGCCGCGCCGACGCGTTGCGCGTCTGCGGTCACCCTCCCCGCCCCCGCCCCTGCGCACATCGGCGCGCGCCGCCCCGCTTGATGCACACAAGGTCCCGCACGCCGCACAAGCCGGTGCGTACTGCCGCAAGCCCCCGGTCTGTGCCCGGCCGACCGATTCGGGAGGTTTGCCGAGCCGTTCCGGCGGTCGCGCGGGCCGCCGGACGGGGCAGGCGGGGGCGGCGCCTCCGTCAACCCGCCCGCGCGGCGCTCCAGCCGGTCTCCGCCGCCCACCGTTCGGGCGCCGCCATCAGCACCTCCGCGGCGGGGGCCTTGATCTGGCCGTCGTCCAGCAGGTCCGGCCCGCTCACGGCCAGCCGCTGCTTGAACGCGCCCCACGCCCCGCGAGCGGTCTCGTCCGCGCGCGGATAGTCCCGGAAGAGCAGCGCGAAACGGGAGTTGGGCCCGGCGGCCTCGCGCAGGTGGACATTGCACGCCCGCACGCCCGCACGCCCGCACGCGCGCCGACCGGCGGCGCGAAGGCGAGCTTGCGGCACGTCCGGCCGCCCGAGACCTCGACGCGGTTCCACGGCTCTGTACGGCACCGGAAGCCGTTCGCCGCGAGCAGCGGCACATCCCGCGCCTCGTCGACCGCCCTCATCCGCGCCGCACGGTTCGCCACACCCGGTCGGCCAGGTCTGCGGCGCGCAGCCACCATCCCTGCGCGGTGTCCCGCGCGCCGGTCAGCAGCCAGCGCCGCTTGAGCCATGGCGGCAGCTTCCGGAACGGAACGAACGTCAGGGCGTCGTCGATGGCGGTCTCCGCGAAGCCGCTGGAACCCTCCGCGCGCAGGGCGGCGTACAACTCCGGTGTCAGAGCGCCGTGGACCCGTGCCGCTACGCCTGCCGCGGTGAAGGCGAACTGGCGCTCTGTGGGGTCCGGCAGCCCTGTCGCCCTGACGATCCGCGGTGACGACTCAGCCAGCGGGCAGGTGAAGGCCAGGCCCACCACCGCGGTGCCCAAGTGGCGTTCGCCGCGTTCGAACGCGGCGTCCACTGCCGCGGGGTCGTCGATCCGCGACAGGCCCTCGCCGCTGTCCCAGTCGTATTCGGAGGCCATAGGGGATACCGGACCTTCGCTGTGGCTATTCGCAGGGCGGCGGGAGCACACGCTGCTTCTTGATGTTGTCGATCATGCCCGCCTTCTTGAGCTTCGTCAGGTCGCCCTGCGTGACACTCTTCGACGGATACGTGGACTGCACATGGCCGTGGTAGATCTCCTTGATGATATTGCCGTCCGCGTCGGTGATCGCCCGGTGCCTGTCCAGGACCACGATCTCGCCGTTCACATGGTCGACGCCGAGGCGTCTGGTGACGTTGGGATTGCTCGGATCCATGTCGATGGAACGGTCGAGCGCCGCCTGACCGTTGGACGGCGCGCGGCTGACCTCACCCTTGGCCGATGAGCCGCCGCTCGAACCGTGCTTGTCGTACTCCGAGTCGTCGTAGACGCGGGTCGGCTCGGTGCTGTCGCCCTCCAGACCGAGCGGGTCGCTCCAGCGGAAGGGGTTGTCGACGTACGCGTGCGGATTCGGGGCGGGGACCAGCCCGAACGGGTCGGGCGTCAGGAAGGCCGCGGTGTCCGGGTCGTAGTAACGGGCCAGGTTGTAGTGGAGCCCGGTCTCCGCGTCGCGGTACTGGCCGGGGAAGGCCAGCGGGCAGAGACTGTCGCCGGTGTCGCTTCCCCCAAGCGGTCTGCCCCAGAGGGTGTTGGCGGCCCGCCAGGCGATCGTGCCGTCCTCGTCGACGAGTTCGCTCGGGGTGCCGACCAGGTCCGTGACGATCGCGTAGAACTGCCGACTGACCTCGTCCGGAGCGTCCGCTCGCCACTGCCTGCGCAGTTGTGACGCGGCCCGGTGACTGCCCGGCTCCCAGTCCCAGGTGTCGGTCTCCGTCATGCCGTCCCGGAGCGTCTGCTGCTCGGCGAGATTGGCGCAGTCCCAGGTGAACCGGACCTCGTCGGCGGGGGCTCCGTCCTCACCGATCCGGACCTTCGAGACGCGCCGGCCGAGTGCGTCGTAGCGGTACCGCCACACGCCGCTTCCGGGGGTCGCCGCCTCGGTGAGCCGGTCCTCGGCGTCCCAGGCGTATGTCCATATCCGGCGCAGTCCGGACAGCGTCCGTCGGATCACGCGGACCACGCGCCCCTGGGCGTCGTGCTCGTAGGCGGTGCGGCCCGCTGAGGTGATCCTTGTCCCGGAGCGCTCCGTCGGCCCCTGCGCGTCCTGGCTGCCGGGGGCCGGATGGGCGCTGTCCCTGAGGTTGCCGAGCGCGTCGTAGGCGTACGACTCCGTCCAGCCGTCAGCCGACACCGCGGTGACCCGGCCCGCGCGATCGAGGTCGAAACGACGTGTGCCGCCGAGCAGTTCGGTGATCCCGGCCAGATGGCCGTCGTCGCGGTAGCTGTACGACCGGGACTGCCGCACGCGCCCCCCACCGGTCTCCAGGGCATTGGCGGTCCCCGCCCGGATGACCTGCTCGACGAGCCGGTGGCCGGCGTCCCAGCTCTGCGTCAGCACTGCGGCGGCGCCCAGACCGCGGGCGGTCTCGCGGCCCGCCGCGTCATGCGTGAAGGTCAGCCGACTGCCCGCGACGACCAGCGACGTGGGCAACCCCGCCGCGTCGTAGGACCAGTCCGAGGCTGCGCCGCTCGGCGTGGTGCGCCGTACCCGTCGGCCCAGCGCATCGTATGCGCTGGTGACAGTGCGGCCGTCCACGGTCTCGGCGACGATCCTGCCCACCGTGTCATAGCCGAAGGCCACGGCGCTGTCGGGCCCGACCGCCTCCACCATCCGTCCGGCGGGGTCATAACGCAGCGAGGTGACCGCGCCTTCGCCGGTGCGCGACTCCACGACCCGGCCCGCGACGTCGAAGGTCAAGTGGGTCGTCTGGCCAGCGCCGTTGGTCCGCTCGACCGGCCGACCGGCGGGGTCGCAGACGTAGGTGAGCGCGCGGCCGTTGAAGTCGCGCTCCCCGGTGAGATGCCCTGCGGCGTCGTAGTGGTAACTCCACACGTCACCTCGCGGATTGGTCACGGCGGTGAGCCGTAGCTCGGTGTCGTGGGTGAACAGGTAACGCGTGCCGTCCGGATCGGTTCTGGCGCTGGGCAGGCGGAAGGGGCCGTACTCGAAGGCGGTGACGTACCCGCCGGGGTCGCGCCGCGATACGAGGTTGCCCTCCGGGTCGTACGTCCAGGACTCGCGGCCCCCGCCGCTGTCCTCGCGCCACAGCAGCAACCCTTCGGGACTCCACTTCTGACGTACGGTGCCGCCGACCGAGTTCTCGATCCGCACGACCCGCCCGAACGCGTCCCTGTCCATCCGGACGACGCTGCCGCGCGGATCGAGCACCCGCACCGGAAGCCCCGCGCGGTCGGTCTCGAACCGGAATGTGCTGCCCAGCGCGTCGACTTGTTTGATCCGGTGCCCGCGCTCGTCGTAGGTGTACGAACTCACCGCGCCGAGTGGGTCGGTGCTGGTGAGGAGGTTGCCCCGGTCGTCGTACGCGCACTCCCAGCGGGCGCCGTCGGCCTCGGTGACGGCGATCGGCAGAAGGCCGTCGTGGTAAGCCACGTGGACGCTGGTGCCGTCCGGCCGGTCCACCCGCACCGGCTGGCCGTGCTCGCCGAGGGTGAAGCGGGTGGTGGCGCCGAGCTCGTCGGTACGCGAGAGCAGTCGCCCGTACGTGTCGTGCTCGGTGTGCACGCTGAAGCCCAGCGGGTCCACGACGCGTGTCAGGTGGAGCCGCTCGTCGTAGTGGTACTCGGTGCGATGGCCGAGGCTGTCGGTCAGCGTTGTCGTCCGGCGGTCGTCGTCGTACGTGAATTCCGCGGACATCGCGCCGTCCTGGCCGATCCCGCGTGCCACGCGGTCGGTCGAGCCCGCGTACTCGTAGCGGTACCACCGGTCGTTCCGGTCGGTCCACGACGCGATGCGGCCCCGTTCGTCGTACGTGAGCCGGTAGGGACGGCCCGCGGAGTCGGCGACGCCGGTGAGGTGACGGTGCGGGCCGTCATAGGTGTAGGTGCGCAGCAGGGTGCCGTGGTCGGTGTCCGTCTCGGCCTCGGGGGCGACGGAACTGTCATCCGGGCCGGCAACCGCGCCGCTGGCCGGCCTGCCGACCTGGCTTTCCGTCGACGGCAGCAGACGCAGGGCGGTGACGCGACCCTCGGCCGTGTCGACCGCGAGGTGATAGCCGCCGGAGTGGCGTACGGCGGTGGGCGCGCCGTCATCGCTGCGGTCGATGTCTATTCGGTGTCCATTGCGGTCGGTCACGGCCCGCAGCGGGAGCACGACGACTGCCGCGCGGTCGGTGCCGGCGGAGTCCGGTGCGAGCGGGGGGCCGTAGTGCCGCGTCTCCCCGGTGAGATGGTCGCTGATCGTGACCGCACCGCCGGGAGTTCCGTCCCAGGCCAAGGGGCGACGGGGGCCATGACTCGGCAGCACCGGCTGTCCCGGTCGAGGCACCGGATAGGTCTGGAGCATGCCGTCCGCGTGCGCGCACACGGCGCCATCGCTGTCGAGTTCCAGTCGTTCGTCGAAGGTCGACATCCACGCCGCGCCGAACCATCGCCCGGAGCGGAAGCTCGACACATGATGGCGTTCGATCATCAGGGGCAGCAGGCCGGGCAAGCTGACGTCCGTATGCGACATCAGCATCTCGCCGGTGACCATATCGACGGGATCGCCGCCCTTGCACCGGCCCTTCATCGCCTTGCCGGCCTTGGCCTCGTTCTCAGCCCCGGAACGAAGGCCCTTGTAGAGATCCTTCATGTCCTGTGCGACGTTCTTCAGGCCGCTGGCGCCCTTGCGGATGCTGTTGGCGATGTTCTCCAGGGCCTTGCCGGATTTGAGGAGGGCGGGGAGTTCGCGGGCCATTTTGAGGAGGCCGCCGGCGGTGGTGAGGCCCTTGAACATGGGGATGCAGTCCAGCGCTGCGAACAGGACGTCCCAGAGGCTGGCCTGGCCTTTGAGGTATTTCATGACGGTGTCGGCCAGGACGAGGACGGCCGCGGCCAGGACGAGCCAGGCCAGGGGGCCGCCGATGATCAGGACGACGATGCCCAGGACCGCGACGATGACCTTGCAGACCGCGATGATGTCGTCCCAGTGGTCGGCGACCCAGTCGACCGCCTTCTCCCACCAGTGCTTGTTCTTGATCCCCGCATCCGACGCCTCATGCAGCGCGTGCTGCGCCGTCGAGGCCGCGTCGTCCCGCAACTGGGCCGCGTCGGCCGCGAGCTGCTTGGCCGCGTCGAGCTTGGCCTGCGCGCTGTGGACGGCGGTGGACGCGGTGGTGTGGGCGCTCTGAGCGTCCGTGGCGTTACGGGCCGCCGCACGCACCTCCTCCGCCGACGGCGGCGGCACGTTCGGCTTCGGGTCGTCCTGATACGACTTGGACTTGTCCTGCGCCCGCTTCACCCACGCGTCGGCGTTCGTGAGCTGGGACTTGGCGGTGTCCAGCTCCTGCCGCGCGGTGCGCCCCTGGGCCAGCGCCCGGTCCGCGTCACCCTGCGCCGTCTCCAGCTTCGGCCAGTAATCATCCAACGCACCCGACGCCAGACGGTAGGAGCGCTCCAGCTTGTCCAGCTCACCGGGAAGGTCCCCGAACTGCTGCCGGTACGCGTCCCCCGACAACCCCGCCCACTCCTGGACCACGGTGTCACCGCTCAGGCCGCGTACGGACCGCAACGCCGAGGCGACATCATCGGCGAAATCCCCCAGCTTCCGCGCGAGTTCCCTCACCTCGAACGGATCACCCGGCACCGGATCCCGGTCCAGATCCAGCACATCCCAATCCGTCGGACGCCCCGTCACCCCGCCAGCACCCCCGTCGTCAGCCTCGGTGAACGCCCCCATCCTTCCAACGGCCCCACAGCCCTCGAAAGACGCCCCTGCTCACTCCGACGTCCCACGGGCAACTCATAGTTCCCGGCGCCCCGGCCCGAGCCGGTCGCTCCGTAGCATGGGGAAGGCGTGGTGGCCCCGGTATCGGCGGGGCCACCACCCCTGTGACGGCCCGTCAGGTCGACCCAGGGCCCGCAGGGTCTCGCCGAGCACTTTCACGGCGCTGGTGTACTGCGTGTAGATGTCCAGCCGCAGCCGGAGGGCTTCTTTGTCGTCCTCGCGCTTCCAGCGGTTCCGGTCGGCTATGAGGGTGGCGACGATGCCGATCGCGGCGCCGGCCAGGGTGGAGAGCAGGGGCAACCTGTCCATGCGGGCCACCTTGGGCCATCCCGTGACGGCGGTGCCGGGGGACGCCGGGACCGGACCCGCCGACCGTCCGTATCGCGCCTGCCGTCCAGGGAATTGACGGCCCGTCACTCCGCCGCTGCCGCCGCTGTGTGGAAGGCGTGGCGGACGGCGGTGATGCCGTCGGCGGTGCGGGAGGGGTGGACGCGGTTGGTGAGGAGGACGGCGTAGCGGGCGGTGGCGGGGTCGATCCAGAGGCTGGTGCCGGTGAAGCCGGTGTGGCCGAAGGAGTCGGGGCCGGGGGAGGTGCCTACGGGTGAGCCGACCGGGTCCTGGCCCTGCCAGGCGAGGCCGCGGCGCAGGGCGAGGTGGTCGGTGTGGGGGGCCGTCATCAGGGCGAAGGTCTCGGGGCGCAGCAGTTCGCGCGCGCCGCCCGCGAGCGACCGGCCGAGCCGTTCCACGTCGGCGAGAGGGGCGAACAGCCCGGCGTGGCCGCCGACTCCGCCGAGGACCACGGCGTTCTCGTCGTGCACCTCGCCCACCACCACGCGTCCGCGCCAGGGGCAGTCCTCGGTGGCGACGGCCCGCGCGCGGCCCGCATCGTCCGGGTTGAAGCCGGTGTCCTTCAACCCGAGCGGCGCGCAGACCAGTTGGTCCACGAGCTCGTCCAGCGGCTCGCCCGCCGCGCTCTCGGCGATGAGGCCGAGCAGGATGAAGCCCTGGGAGGAGTACTCGACCCGGGTGTCGGGCGCCGAGCGCGGCGGCAGGAGGCGCAGCGCCTCCAACAGGGCCTCGCGCGTGGGGTGTTCGCGGTAGAGCTGGACCTGGCCCGGCAACCCCGAGGTGTGCGTGAGTAGTTGCCGTACGGTGAGGTCGGCCTTGTCGCCGCCCCGGTAGGCCGGAAGATACCGTCCGACGGTGCCCGCGAGGTCCAGCGCGCCGCGGTCGACCAGGGCCATCACGGCGAGGCCGACGACGGGTTTCGTCACCGACGCCAGGTCCCACAATTCGTCGCCGGTGAGCGCGGGTCCGTCCCAGGCGCGGGTGCCGGTCCAGCCGCGGTCCAGCGGACCCGCCGACGTACCGACGGACCAGGCGGCGCCCGAGTACGCGCGGCGCGTACGCCCGGCGGCGACGATCTCCCCGAGCGCGCTCCCGCCCCCGACCCGGGCCCCGAGTCCGGCCTCGACTCCGGCCCCGACTCCGGCCCCGACGCCAGCCCCGACCTCGACTCCGGCCCCGCCCCCGACTCCGGCCCCGCCCCCGACCTCGACGCCAGCCCCGCCCCCGACCCCGCTCACGCCAGCTCACCCGCCTCGGTGTCCACCACAAGAAACGGCGTCGCGGGCACGCTCCCCAAGATGCCTCCCGCCGCGCCGACCGGGCCCCTGCCCAACACACCGCCCGAGCCGCCCACGCGACCCGAGCCGCCCACACCGCCCAGCCCCCCCGACACCGTACGAGCCGCCGCCCGCACCATCGGACCGAACATCTCCACACTGCGCTCGTCCAGCGTGAAGGTCAGGCCGCGCACGCCGATCGCGCCCACCACCCGCCCCTCGCCGTCGAGGACCGGCGCGGCCACCGACCGTACGTCCGGCTCGTCGTACTCGTCGTCCACGGCGTAACCGGTGCTCGCCGCGTCCCGCAGCAGCGCGCGCAGCTCCGCGGCCTCGGTGAGGGTGCGCGGGGTGCGCGCGGCCAGCGGCCCGGCGTCCAGCAGCGCCGCCGTCTCGTGCGGCGGCAGCGCGGAGAGCATCGCGAGCCCCACCCCGCTGCTGTGCAGCGGGACCCGGCCGCCCGGCCGCCCGCTCATCCGGTACTCGCTGGCGGGCTCGGACTCCGCCAGCAGGACGGCCTCGTCGCCGTGGCGTACGGCGTACTGCGCGAGCAGTCCGGTGCGCCGCCGCAGGTCGTCCAGGACCGGGCGGGCGAGCGCGAGGTCGCGGCTGTCGTGCAGCGCGGCGGCGGCGAGCCCCAGCAGCCGGGGTCCGGCGCGGTAGCTGCCGCCCTCGGCGGGCTGGGCGAAGCCGTACTCGGCCAGCGTTCTCAGATGGCGGTGGACGGTCGGTTTGGTCAGTCCTGTGCGTCGTGCGAGATCGCCCAACCGGTGGGGGCCACCGGTCTGTACGAGCGCTTCGAGCACCTCCATCGCCTTGTCGACGGGACCCTTCGCGGGCTCTTGCTCGCTGGCTCGGGTGTTGACCGCTTTCGACATGTCGCTTAGCTTAACCCAACCGCATTCCATCTGCCGGAACGGATGTGTTGTTCAATGGAACGAATACGTCAAGGGCGGGCCGTGGACCGCAGCCGTCCGCGCCGTCGCGACGTCCTGCGCCTCGGCGGCCTGCTCGTGCCGGCCATCGCCGCGCCCGGGCTGCTGACGGGATGCGGCGCCAACCCGGCGAGCGGCGCGGGCAACGTCCTGCGGGTCTCGCAGCCGGGGGACCCGGTGACCATGGACCCGCAGAAGCAGGGCGACATGGTCTCGATGAACGCCCTGATCAACATGTTCGACACCCTCACCACCCGCGGGCAGGACAACACCCTCCACCCGCGGCTCGCGCTGACGTGGACGGCGCGCGACGAGCGCACCTGGCGGTTCACGCTCCGCCCCGGCGTGACGTTCCACAACGGCGAGGTGTGCGACGCGGCAGCGGTCAAGTTCTCCATCGAGCGGCTGCTCGACCCCAAGACCAAGTCACCGATCGTCGAACTGCGGTACGTGAAGAGCGTCTCGGTGGTCGACCCGCTCACCGTCGACGTCCACACCACGCTGCACGACCCGATCCTGCCCGACAAACTCTCCCTGTTCGGCGGCGTCGTCGTGCCGCCGCGCTATCTGGCGGAGGTCGGCGACCGGGGCTTCGCCGCCCACCCCGTCGGCACCGGCCCCTTCACGTTCGTCAGTTGGCAGCGCGACCACGAACTGCGCATGCGGGCCTACCCGAAGCACTGGTCAGGCCGCCCGCACGTGGACGAACTGGTCTTCCGCCCGGCGCCCAACGCCTCGTCCTCGCTCGCCGCCCTCCAGAGCGGCGGCGTCGACCTCGTCGCCGGACTCACCCCCGACGCCGCGCAACAGCTCGACGGCTACCCCGGCGTCACCCTGGACGCCTACACCGGCATCCGCACCTCGTACCTGTCCCTGAACACCCTGGAGAAGGGGCCGCTCAGCGACCGGCGGGTGCGCCAGGCCCTCAACCACGCCATCGACGTACCCCTGTTGATCAAGGCGGTGCTCGGCGGCAAGGCGCGCGAGGTGCCCGCGATGATCCCGCACGGCGCCTTCGGCTTCGACCCCTCGGTCAAGCCGTTCACCCGCTCGGTGGAGACCGCCCGCGCGCTGCTCGCCG
This sequence comes from Streptomyces sp. NPDC008139, assembly GCF_042957025.1. Taxonomy (NCBI): domain Bacteria; kingdom Bacillati; phylum Actinomycetota; class Actinomycetes; order Kitasatosporales; family Streptomycetaceae; genus Streptomyces; species Streptomyces sp. NPDC008139. The sequence continues at coordinate 103,455 of NZ_JBIBHM010000012.1, read as the reverse complement.
ACGCCGGATACCCGCACGGCTTCAGCACCACGCTCACCGCCTCCAACAACGACTCCAACGTCGCCGAGGCCCTGTCCGGACTCCTCTCCAAGGCCGGTGTACGCGCCAAGGTCAGCCTTCTCGACCCCGGCACGTACGCCGGCCGGCTCACCTCCACCAACCACTCGGCGCTCGGCCCGATGTACCTGGCCGCCAGCACCATCTGGACGCTGGACGGCGAGAGCATGATCCAGTCGAACGTCCGCAGCGACCGCAGGCAGAGCCGCTGGCACTCGAAGGAGGCGGACCGCCTCGTCGACATCGAGGAACTCTCCGTCGATCCCGCCAAGCGCACCCAGGCCTTCGCCGACCTGCAACGGCTGATGCAACAAGAAGCGCCGTTCGTCTTCCTCTACCAGCTCGACAACATCTACGCCCGCAACCGACGGCCGCGTTGGAAGCCAGGCCCCGCAGGCGTCCTCGACATGTCGAGCGCGGAGGTCTCCCGATGACCGACATCTCCCTCCAGCGACGGCCGTCCGCCGCCGACGGCGAGCCGCGCGAACGTACCCGCGACCGCGCGGGACTGCGGCTGCTGCGCACCGTCCTGCTCAGGCTCGGCACCGCGCTGCTGGTCCTGCTCTGTACGGCGACCGTCTCGTTCTTCCTCGTCCGGCTCTCCGGCGACCCCGTCAAGCTGCTGCTGCCGCCCGACGCGACGGCCCAGCAAGAAGCCGTACTGCGCGGGTCGTTGGGCCTGGACCGGCCGCTGTTCACCCAGTACCTCGACTTCCTGTGGGGGCTGCCGCGCCTGGACTTCGGCAACTCCCTCTTCTACAACGAGCCGGTACGCACCGTGCTCGCCGACCGGCTGCCCGCCACGCTCCAACTGGCCGCCGCCGCACTGGTGGTGACGCTCGTCGTCGCGGTCCCCGCGGGCATCTTCGCGGCGATGCGCCGCGGCAGGGCCTCCGACCGCACCGTGATGACCGGCGTGCTGCTCGGCCAGTCGACCCCGCCGTTCTGGGTCGGCATCCTGCTGATCCTGGTCTTCGCCGTCGGACTGCACGCGCTGCCCGCCTCCGGCTACGGCACGTTCGCCAACCTCGTGCTGCCCGCGGTCACCCTCGCCGTGTACTCCGTCGCCGTCGTCGCGCGGCTGCTGCGCTCCTCGCTGATCGACGTCCTGTCCTCCGACCACATCCGCACCGCCCGCGCCAAGGGCTTCGGCCCGGTCAAGGTGGTGCTCACCCACGGCTTGCGCAACGCGTCGCTGCCGGTGGTGACCGTGGTCGGCCTGGAGGTCGGCAGCCTGCTGGGCGGCGCGATCCTCACCGAACAGGTCTTCTCCTGGCCCGGCGTCGGACAGCTGACGATCGAGGCCATCTCGCACCGCGACTTCCCGCTCGTCCAGGCCACCGTGCTGTTCTTCGCCGCCACCTTCGTCGTGGTGAACCTGCTCGTCGACCTCTCCTACAGCTTCCTCGACCCGAGGGTGAGGACGTCCCGATGACCGTCACATCACCGGCCGTCGCCGCACCGGCGACGACGGCGGGGCCCGGCCCGCGCGCCGCCGCCCTGCGGACCCTGCTGCGCAACAAGCTCGCCGTCGTCGCGCTCGCCGTACTCACGGTCATGCTGGTCTTCGCGGTCTTCGCACCGCTGATCGCCCCGCACGACCCCAACGCCCAGGACCTGCTGCTCCGGCTGAAGCCGCCCGCCTGGCAGTCCGGGGGCAGTGGCGCCCATCTGCTCGGCACCGACCAGCTCGGCCGCGACATGCTCTCCCGCGTCATCTACGGCACCCGGATCTCGCTGCTGGTCGGCGCGGGCGCGGCGCTGCTCGCCGGAGTGATCGGCACCGCCGTCGGACTCGCCTCCGGCTACTTCGGCGGCTGGCTCGACCGGGTGCTCATGCGGCTCGCCGACGTCCAACTGGCCTTCCCCTCCATCCTGCTGGCCCTGGCCGTCGTCGGCTTCCTCGGCTCCGGGCTCTGGTACGTGATCCTCGTGCTCGGCTTCACCGGCTGGGTCTCGTACGCCCGCGTCGTGCGCTCCGAGGTGATGTCGCTGCGCTCGCGCGACTTCATCACCGAGGCCCGCGCGATCGGTGTCACCGACGGCGCCATCATGCGCCGCCACCTGCTGCCCAACGTGATGGCGCCGCTGGCCACCATCGGCACGCTGCACATCGCGGCGGCCATCGTCGCCGAGGCGTCGCTGAGCTATCTCGGACTCGGCGTGCCCAAGGAGACCGTCACCTGGGGCTCGATGCTCGCCGACGGCCAGCTCTACCTCGGCACCTCCTGGTGGGTCGCGGTGTTCCCGGGCATCGCCCTGATGGTCACCTCGCTCGCTGTCAACATCACCGGCGACGCCCTGCGCGACGTCGCGGACCCGAAGGCGTACCGCCGATGACAACCGACCGCACGAGGCCGACCGACCGCACGAAACCGACCGACCGTACGAAGCCGACCGACCGTACGACACGGGCCGGGGGCGTACCGGCAGAGGTCGGAGCGGCCAAGTCCGTTGCAGGAGAGGCCGCTTCGGGCGGAGGCGCACCCGCCCGCCCGGAACCCGTACTCGAAATCACCGATCTGAGCGTCGACTTCAGGCTCGACAGCTCCACCGTGCACGCCGTCCAGGGCGTCAGCCTCCAGGTCGGCGCGGGCGAAACCCTCGCCGTGGTGGGGGAGTCGGGCAGCGGCAAGACGGCCACCGCGCTGTCCGTGCTCCGCCTCAACCCCGAGCCGCCGTGCGTGTACGCGGGCGGTGAGATCCGCTTCGGGGGACGCGACCTGCTCGCCGTGAGCGAGAAGGAACTCCGCGCGGTCCGCGGCCACGACATCGCCATGATCTTCCAGGACCCGATGACCAGCCTCGACCCGCTCCAGCGGGTCGGCGCCCAGGTCGCCGAAGTGCTCAGGCACCACAGGGGCGTCTCCCGCGGCGAGGCCAAGGAGGCGGCCGTCGCCGCGCTGGACGAGGTCGGCATCCCCGACCCCGAGCGGCGCTACCGGCAGTATCCGCACGAGATGTCCGGCGGCCTGCGCCAGCGCGTGATGATCGCGACGGCGCTGGTCGGACGGCCGCGCGTGCTCATCGCCGACGAGCCGACCACCGCGCTCGACGTCACCGTGCAGCGGCAGATCCTCGACCTGCTCGTCGCACTCCAGGAACAGCACGGCATGGCCGTCGTGCTGATCACCCACGACCTCGGAGTCGTCGCGGAGACGGCCGACCGGGTCGTGGTCATGAACGCGGGCCGGGTCGTGGAGAGCGGGGACGTCATGGACGTCTTCGACCACCCCGCCGAGGACTACACACGGCGGCTGCTGGACGCCACCCCACGATTGGAGTCGGCATGACGCTGCTCGAACTCGACGGACTGCGCAAGGAGTTCGGCGGCAGGCCGGTCCATGTGGCGGTCGACGACGTGTCCTTGACCGTGACCGAGGGCGAAACCCTCGCCCTGGTGGGCGAGTCGGGCTGCGGCAAGACCACCCTGACCCGGCTGCTGCTCCGGCTGATGGAGCCGACCGCCGGAAGCGTCCGGTTCGACGGCCAGGATCTCGCCGCCCTCTCCTCGGCCCAACTGCGGTCCGTACGGCGCCAGATGCAGGTCGTCCTCCAGGACCCGTACTCCAGCATGAACCCGCGCATGCGGATCTCCGACATCGTCGCCGAGCCGCTGGTCACCCACGATCCGGACGCCCGCGGCAGACGCGGCCGGGCACGTACCCGCGAACGCGTGGGCGAGCTGCTGGAGTCGGTGGGGCTGCCCGCGACGATCCAGGACCGCTACCCGCACGAGTTCTCCGGCGGTCAGCGCCAGCGCGTGTCGATCGCCCGCGCGCTCGCCCTCGAACCGAGGCTCGTGGTGCTCGACGAACCCACCAGCGCGCTCGACGTCTCCGTGCAGGCGCAGGTGCTCGACCTCCTGGCGGAGCTGCAACAGCGCCTCGGCCTCACCTATGTCTTCGTCTCGCACAACCTCGCCGTCGTCCGGCAGGTGGCCGACCGGGTCGCCGTCATGCGGCACGGCAAGCTGGTGGAGGTCGGTGCCGCGGCCGATGTCTTCGGCGATCCGCAGCACCCGTACACCCGGCAGCTGCTGGACGCCGTGCCCGTACCCGACCCGCGCCGCGCCCGCCGTACGCGGTCCCGCCCCCGTACGGAGGCGGTCTAGAGGTGGGGCCGAGGAGGGGACTCGATACGGGGCCGGAAGTGGATCCGGAAGTGGATCCGGAAGTGGACGCGGCGGCGGGACCGGTGGTGGACTCCGCGGCGGGACCGGCGGTGGGCCTAGAGGTGGGAGAGCACCAGCCCCGCGCCGCCCAGCAGCGCCACATCGTCCACGGCCGCGCCGCTCACCAGCACCTGCGGCAGCTCGGCTCCCGCGGAGGCTCCCGCCGAGGCGACATCGGAGCGCAGCCGTTCCTCGATCAGCGTCCGGAACCGTTCACCGCCCTCGCGCGCCTCGCCGTGCAGGACGAACAGCCCGGGCGCGAACAAGTGCTGGACGTTGATCAGCCCCAGGGCGACGTTCTCCGCGTACTCCTCGACCGTCCGGCGGGCCGCCTCGTCGTCGCGCTCCACCAGCGCGGCGAGCGTGGCGCCGTCGCCGAGCCCGGCCGCCCGCGCGCGCTCGCGCAGCCAGCGGGTGGTGGCCACCGTCTTCCAGCAGCCGCGCCCGCCGCAGGTGCACGCCTCGCCGCTGGCCGACACCGTCATATGGGCGCCGCTGCGCCCGCCGGCCGGGGCCAGCACCTGGCCGTCGTACAGGATGCCGACGCCCAGCACCTCACCGGTGGACACCGACGCGAACGTACGGCGGCCACGCCCGGCACCGAACCAGCGGTCGCCGAGCACCTGGAGCCTGGCCCGGTGCTCGACCCGTACCGGGGCGCCGGTCAGCGCCGCGAGCCGGGCGGTCACCGGATAGCCGTGCAGCGCCGGTACGTCGTTGACCTCGGTGATCAGACCGGCGCCGGGATCGACGATCCCGGCCGCCGCCACCCCGACCCCGACCGGGTCGTACCCGGCGAAGACCTCGGCGGCCAGCGCGAGCGCCGCGTCGATGTCGGCGGGCAGGGCCGTGGCGGCGTCGTACGACGCCTCGGCCCGGCGCAGCACCGCGCCGGACATCGTCAGCACCGCCGCCCGGACCCGTCCGGGCACCAGTTCGACAGCTCCGAGCGTCCGCGGCGGCCGGGGCGCGACCGTCCCCGGCGCGGGCTCGGGCACCAGCCGCAACGGAGAACCTTCATGGACCATGCGCCGACTCTGCCACGACACGGTTTCCGGGAGGTAGCGCTGTGAGAGATCTGACCCGGCTGACCTGGCGCGAAGTCCGCGGGGCCGGGGCGACCGGAATCGCCCTGCTGCCCATCGGATCGCAGGAGCAGCACGCCGCCCACCTGCCGATGGGCACCGACACGCTCCTCGCCGAGGCCGTCCTCGACGCCGCCGCCGCGCTGCTCGACCGGGACCCGACGCCCTCGGAGCTCGTACGGCTGCCCGCCCTCCCGTTCGGCCACAGCCCGCACCACCTGTTCGCCGCCGCCGTCTCGCTGTCCGCCGCCACGCTCGGCGCCGTACTCGACGACGTACTGGACTCCCTGGTGACCAGCGGTTACCGGCGGATCATGGTCGTCAACGGGCACGGCGGCAACGACGAGATCATGCGGCTGGCCGTGAAGCGCTTCGCGCTGCGCGCCGACGTCACCGTCGCGGCCTGCTCGTACTGGACGGTCACGGCCGGTGACGACGAGCCCGACGGGGGCAGGCCCGAGGTGACCCCGGGGCACGCGGGCTGGTTCGAGACCTCCCTGATGCTCGCCGCCCACCCGGAGCTCGTACGTACCCCGGTCGCCGCCCGCGCCCCGGTCGATCCGCCGCCGCTCTTCGACAACCCGCCGTATCCGGGCCTGACCGTGGAGCGCCACGGCGAGTGGGCGCGGGTCGGCGGATCGACCGACGACGCCTCCGGCGCGGACGCGGGGGCCGGGCGCCGGCTGCTGGCCGACCGGGCGGTGGGGCTCGCGCGGGCGATCAGGGCTTTTGACGAGGCGACTGCGGGGGCTTTCGACGCGGTCACCGTACCTGCGGCCGACGACGTGACCGCTGTCCCCGCGGCCGACGCGGCCACCGCTGTTCCCGACGCGGCCACCGCTGTCCCCGACGCCACCGCTGTTCCCGACGCGGCCACCATCCGAGCTGAGGAGAAGAATGAAGATCACTGACGTCGACGTATGGGTGGTCAATCTGCCCCTGCTCAACCCGTTCACCAGCTCCTTCGAGACCAAGACCGGGGAGACCAGGACGGTCGTGCGGATCCGCACCGACGACGGTGTCGAGGGCTGGGGCGAGACGATGTGGGGCCGGCCCGTCGCGGCGATCGTCCGGGCGATGGCCGACGATCTGATCGGCACCAGCCCGTTCGCCCTGGAGAGCTTCCACCGCAAGCAGCACATGGTGCCCTTCTTCCACGGCTACCTCGGGTACGCGGCGATCGCCGCTCTCGACGTGGCCTGCTGGGACGCCATGGGCCAGGCCACCGGCCAGTCGCTCACCGACCTGCTGGGCGGTCCCGTACGCGACGAGGTGCCGATCACCGCCCTGGTGACCCGCGCCGACGCGCCCGGCGCGAGCGCCGCCACCCTGCCGGGACAGCTCGCCGAGCACGCGACACGGGTGGTCGAGGAGGGCGGCTTCAGCGCCGTCAAACTCAAGGGCACCACCGATGTCGCGGGCGACGTGGCCATCCTGCGGGCACTGCGCACCGCCCTGCCCGGCGTCAATCTGCGGGTGGACCCGAACGCGGCCTGGTCCGTACCGGACTCGGTACGCGCCGGGATCGCCCTCGAGGAGCTGGACCTCGAGTACCTGGAGGACCCCTGCGTCGGCATCGAGGGCATGAGCCAGGTGAAGGCGAAGGTCCGGATACCGCTGTGCACCAACATGTGCGTCGTACGGTTCGAGGACTTCGCCCCCGCGATGCGGCTCAACGCGGTCGACGTCATCCACGGTGACGTCTACAAGTGGGGCGGTATCGCCGCCACCAAGGCGCTCGCCGCCCACTGCGAGACGTTCGGGCTCGGCATGAACCTGCACAGCGGCGGTGAGCTGGGCATCGCCACGGCCGCGCATCTCGCGGTCGTCTCCAGCACCCCCGTGCTCTCCCGTGCGATCGACAGCATGTACTACCTGCACGCCGATGACATCATCGAGCCGCTGCACCTCGCGGACGGCCGTCTGCGAGTACCCACGGGGCCCGGCCTGGGAGTCAGCGTGGACGAGGACAAGCTGCGCCACTTCGCCGAGGCCAACGAGCGGGACGGGGATCTGACCAAATGACCAAGGAAGCGGTACACACCGCCCACGCGCCCCAGCCCGCCGGCGCCTACAGCCAGGGCGTCGTCGCCGGCGGCTTCCTGCACACCGCCGGCTTCGGCCCCAAGGACCCCCTCACCGGCGAGGTCCCCGAACTCGTCGGCGACCAGACCCGCCAGGTCCTCCGCAACCTCACCGCCGTCCTCGCCGAGCGTGGCCTCACCCTCGACGACGTCGTCAAGGTCACGGTCCACCTCCAGCACCTCCACCGCGACTTCGCCGCCTTCGACGCCGCCTACCGCCCCTTCTTCACCGCCCCCTACCCCGTCCGCACCACCGTCGGCTCCGACCTCATGAACATCCTCGTGGAAATCGACGTCGTCGCCGTCCTCCCGACCGACTGAGCCACCCGCTCCGACGGTTCTCCGCGGTTCCTCGCGGCTTGTACGGGGATCCCTGCCCCGGCCGCGGCGAACCGTCCGGGGCGCCGGCGGTCGGAAATCCAGTGGAACAACTGCGAGCGCGCGTCGTCAGCAGCGCGAGGTACCAGGAAGGCGAGACGCCGGCCGAGGACGCGGCGCAACTGCTGGCCGAGACCGGCGAGGTGCTGGACGCCCTGGAATCGCTGATCCGGCGGATCAACCGGACCAACGCCGCGGTGGAGATGGGTCAGGACGGTACGCTCACCGACGCCCTCGCCCGCCGCGATGTCCTGCGGTTGCGCCACTCCGTTGCCACCGCTGCGGCGGACGCGGCAGGGCCCGCCGTTCGGGATGCATCTCGCCCGGGTGGCGAAGGTCGTCTCGGGACGGTCCGACGCGGCGCTCACCGCTGCCGGTGGGTCACTGCGCGCTCTTCCTCCAACTCCGCGACGCCGCCGTCGACTTCGACCGCCGCCTCCGACTCGGATTCACCCCCGCCGAACTCGCCGCCGTCTCCGCGGCCCTCGACCGCCTCGCCTCGAACATCACCGACTGACCAAGCGCCGCGCGGTTCCGCTGCCCTGCCATGACGGGCCAACGTCCCATTGCCCGGTGAGAGCGATGGCGGAGGACATGGGATGCGAACTCGGGAGGGGCTGCCCCCAACGCGCTTTCCTGCGGGCCGCAGCGTCGTTCACGCCTGCCACACCCTCTGCGCGGGGTCCGACGAGGGCGCCTCGCCCGCGTGCGTGGCCGATCCGTAAGTCTTTACCCGAGGTCCGGGACGGCGCTGGCGTGGGCGGCGAGGACGCGCCAGGTGCCGTCAGCGTGGATCCAGGTGCGGGTGTAGCGAAGGCGTGCCTTGAACGGATGTCCTCCGGCGGTGCCTTCAAGCCCGGCCAGTACGCGGGTGATCCCGGTGGAGTCCACCACGGTCACGTCCAGGTCCTGCTGGTCGAAGACCTCGACGGCCAGGGTCCTGGACCTGTGCGCTCCCAGGTCCTCCTCCTTCGTCACGGTGCTGCCGTCAGGCCCTGTGTAGACGACACGATCGTCCAGGAGCAGGTCCAATGCCCGTGCGTCACCTGATCGAACAGCGGCTTGCAGCCTCTGCTCGGCATCGTGGAGCGCGGCTTCAAGAGCCCCCTGGTCCATCCCCATCCCCGTCCTCCTTGCCTTGGCCTTGCCAGGCGACGGCACACGCCTTCACCCAATGCGAGACCTGCCCCGCCCCGACGTGGCCGGACTCGCGTCCTGACCGGCCAGCCCTGCGGAGAATACGTGATCCGAACTCGTGAGGGGGTGCCCCCAACACGCTTTGCCACGAGGCACGGCGTCGATCGTGGAGGGACGGGCACGTATGGACCTGCGGCGGAGCGGCAGACACGTCGCCGTGCCGGATGTCGCCGGACGCCGGGCACCGCTCGCGGCACCGTCCCCCGCCCCGACCGGGAGCGGCTGCTGGACCTGGCCCTCGCGGAGGTCGTGCTCCACAGCGCCGGTTCGCTTCAGGTCCAGCGCCGGCTGCGAGCCCTGCTCGACACGCTCGCCGCATCCGTACCGCGGTCCAGCGCGGCCATGGTGGCGGCCTGCCGCGCCATGCTCGACCACGCCGCCGCAGACATGCCCGACCCGGCCATGACCCCCATGACCCCCATCGCCACCACCCCCGAGCCCCAGGGCCTCGGCGGCCCGGCATCGCGCCTAGGACGCTGAATTCGACGTCAGCGCGGTCATCAGCTGACGCATCGTCGGAACGAGGATCGGCCGTAGGAACGTCGTGTTCGCCTCGACCGGGCGCACGAGGGCGCCGTCGGTGGCCGGGGGTGTCCCGGAGCCCTGCCATTGGCGGGTGCCGTCGATGGTCAGGGAGAGGACCGCGTCGCCGTCCAGGACGCGCACGGTCTGGCGGGTGTCGCTGAGGACGGAGAACGCCAGGTCGCCGAGGCCGGTGACCGGCCTGGCGACGCCGGAGACGGTGGGCGACGCGTAGGTGCCCGGCCCGGCGACGACGTTCCCGGGGCTCTGGACGCGGCCCGCGTCCTCGAACTCGGGGCGGGGATCGGTCTTCTTGTGCAGGTCGACCGTCACCGTGGCGGCATACCGAGTGGTCCAGCCGTCGCCCGCGGAGGTCGTCCCGGACAGCACGCACGACGCATGATCGAGGGTCGGCCCCCTGAGTACCGAGCCGGGATCCACGTCGTACCGCTGGAGTGCCAGGGCCTCGGTGAACGGCTCAAGGTTCGCTGTGGTGCACGTGTTGCCAAGGACGCGGTATCCGTGCAGGTCCGGGGAGTGATCGCGGCCTTGTCCGATGCCGGCGAGGACCGCCGCCCAGACCGCGGAGGTCGCCACGACCGAGACCACCACTCCCGTCCATATCCGTCGCCGCGCCGAGCGGACCGGCGGTGCCCCGCCAGGCAGGCGGTCGCTCGCCGGCGGGCCACCCCCGGCGTGCTCGGATGCCGGGTCCGCGGCGCCGGTCAACTCAGGCTCGGTGATCACTCGGGTCCCTCCTGTACTCGTCGCCCACGTCGGCGCCGCCGCCGAGTCCGGCAGTGACGCCGCCCCGTGCCGACAGCGCCGCACGGGCCCCAAAGGTGACGGCCACCCCTGCGCTACCGGTGAAGCGATGCGGGCCAAGTGGCCTGTGGGCTCGGAATGTTACCGGCCGCACCCATGACCGGACCGAGCCGCCCGCGGGACGACCCCCGGACAGGTCAGGCTGGTGAAGTGGCGGGGCGCGCAGCGTCTCCAACCGTGCTCGTTCCAGCGATCGTGGCGCTGCCGGCCTGCGCGTCGGCCTGCGCGTCGGCCGGGGAGTCGGCGGCTGTCGCGGCGGGGACGAGGACGATCTTGCCCACCGCGCGGCGGCCCTCCAGATCGGCGTGGGCGTCAGCGGCGCGATCGAGCGGGTAGCGCTTGACCAGCGGTTCGAGTCCGCCGTCGGCGGCTGCCTGGATCGCGCGGGCCTGCAGTTCCTTCATGGTGCCGGCGCGTCGCAGCAACTGGGGGCCGATCGCCCAGATCACGGTGCTCGCGTGCCCGATGATGTCGTCGGTGGTGAGCTGGGTGGCCGTGCCCGATGACCAGCCGTGCAGGAGGAACTTCCCCCCGGGGCCGAGAAGGTCGAACGCCTGGCGGCCGGTGGTCCCTCCGACGCCGTCGAACACGATGCTGATCTCTTTGTCGCTGAGGGCATCGTGGACCGCGTGCGGCCAGTCCGGGTCACGGTAGTCGGCGGCAATGTCGGCACCAAGTGACGTGGCCTGCCGCGCCTTCTCCGGGCCGCCGGCCACGCCGACGACGGTGACGCCCTGGCGGTGCAGCGCCTGGATGAGCAGGGCTCCGACGCCGCCGGCCGCCGACGTGACCAGCGCGACGTCCCCGGGCTCGGCCTCGGCGACATCGAGAAGTCCGAGCGCGGTCGAGCCGGTGGTGATCATCGCCACCGCGGTGTCCGCCGCCATCCGGTCGGGGATGCGGTGCAGAGCCTCGACCGCGGCCACCGCCTGCTCGGCGTAACCGCCGTGGGCATCAAGGGTGCCGACCACCGAGCGGCCCAGCCAGCTCTCGTCCACGCCCGGGCCCAGCGCGCCCACGACGCCGGCGACCTCGCCGCCCAGCACGACGGGCAGCGCAGGGGCGGGATGAGGTCCGATTCCGCGGCCCGACCGCAGCCTCGTCTCGATGACGTGGACGCCGCTGGCCCGGACGTCTATGCGGACCTGCCCCTCGCCGGGGACCGGTGGGGTGACCTGCTCGTACCGGAGGTTCTCGGCGGGTCCGTACTCGTGGAGCCTGACTGCGTACATGGGTGTTGCGCCTTTCAGGAGGAGCCGGCCGACGAGGCCGGCTTCCGGGCGTGCGGGCCGGTCGCGATGGCGGCATCGGCGGTGGCGGTGTGCGGGGTGCGGCCCGGCGACCTGGGCGAGGACAGCACCCAGCCGGCGAAGGCTTCGGCGCCGTCCACGATCGCCTCGGAGCGCGGCGAGTGGTAGAGGTCCATCACGTGCTGTCCGCCGGGCAGTTCGGCGAGGACCACGGCGTTGTGCGATACGTCGCGCAGCCGGCCGACGAAGCTCCGGGCCCCCTCGACGGTGCCCAGCGGGTCCCTGGTGCCGTGGACGACCAGGAACGGCGGCGCGCCGGCATTGAGGTACCGGTAGGGCTGCTCCTGCGGCGGCGTCTCGTCGGGCTGCTCGCCGAAGAAGTGGCCGTAGTAGCCGTAGAAGCAGATCGCTGCGCTCACCGAGGTGTCGGCGTCCTCGAAGCCGGGCTGGAACGCCGGGTCGTTCGGGGTGAGCGCGCAATGAGCCGCCAGGTTGGCGCCGGCCGAGCCGCCCGCCACGAACACCCTCGACGGATCGGCGCCGTACCCGGAGCCGTGCTCGCGGACCCAGGCGATGACCTTCTTGGCGTCGATCTGGTGGCCGGGGAAGGTGGTCTGGGGCCGCAGTCGGTAGTTGGCGCTGATGCACACCCATCCCTGTCCGGCGAGCCGGTGCAGCAGGGGACGCCCCTCGCGGCTCTTCGCGCCGCTGGAGTAATGGCCGCCGTGGAAGTAGATCAGGACCGGAGCGCCGTCCGGTGCGTCGCGGCGGCGGTAGAGGTCGAGCAGATTGCGGCGCCCGGCGTCCCCGTAGCGGATGTTGGCGATCCGCTCCACGCCGCGCGGTCGCAGGAGGCCCGGTGGCGGCAGCAGCAGGATGCGGGCCCAGGCCCGGTGGCGGCGCGGCGGCGCCTGCACGTGATCCCGCCAGTCGGCCCCCAGCCCTTCCCGGAGGGCCTGCCCGACGGCCCGGTCCGACCGCACGCCGCGCCAGGCGGCGACGGCCAGCCCGATGACGGTGGCGGCGGCCACCCCGACCACCGCCCGGGCGCCCGTCGACCCCAGGTCACCCTGGGCCGCGGCGAGTGCGGTGGAGGCCACGAGGGCGTATATGGCCACGAACGGCAACTCGTTGGGGAGCAGACCGAAGACGAAGCTCATGCTCGCCACCGGGCCGGGCCGACGCGGGGAGACAACGGCGAAGAAGGTGCACCAGGCGATGAGCGCCACGGTGATCAGATAGCCGACGGGCACGAAACCTCCAAGGACGTGGACCCCGACCGAGGATCGCAACCACATGCGTGTGAACGGAGGGCTGCTGGTGTGACCTGGTCGAGAGCGGCTGCTCCGGCGGTCACGCCGTCCTCCTTGGTCCGGCTCGATGCACGGATGAGACGATACGTTTCGTATCGCTGGAGCATGGCCGAGGAACCGACGCAGTGTCAAGACGAGACGTTCCGTCTAGTTCGTCTATGCTGAGCGCATGCCCAAGGAGCCGGACGCGGCGCGCCGCAGCGAGCGCAGCCGCCGGGCGATCCTCGCCGCCACTGAGGAGATCTGCCGGGAGAACGGCTACGGGCGGCTGACCATCGAGGCAATCGCCACGCGTGCCAGAGTGGGCAAGATGACCATCTACCGGTGGTGGCCGTCCAAAGGCGCCATTGTGCTGGACCTCCTCGACCAGACCGCGAACGTCGCAGCCGACCCGCCGGACAGCGGAGACCTGGCCGCCGACCTGCACGCCCTGCTTGCCGAGGTCATCAGCATCCTCACCCCGCCGTTCACCTCACCCGCCATCGGACTGATCGCCGAGGCACTGCACGATGCCGACCTCGCCAACGACCTCCGCGAACGCCTCATCCGGCCGCGCATCGCCACGTTCAAACAGCGCATCCGCCGCGCTCAGGACGCGGGCGAACTCCCGGCGGACGCGGACCTCGACGTGGCACTGGACCTGTTGTACGGCCCGCTCTACCACCGCATGGCCCTCCACCTCGGCATGCCGGACCCCGACTACCTCGACACCCTCATCGCCCACGTCCTGCGCGCCCTGGCAAGCACGAACGCGGGACCGCCGCCGGCTCGTGGCCGCCGAGGCGGTCCGGCGCAAGCAACGCCTGGGCTCCGCTAGGAAGCGGCGCTCGCATGGTTCTACCCGGCGCCGACGCCTGCCCCGGCCACCCGGAGCCGCCCAGCGCCACCGGGGCACGTACGCAACGTCGTTGGCCCCCCACCGCGGACGATGGGGCCCTTCGACATCGTGCCCGGTGAGGCACTGGCGGAGGATACGAGATTCGAACCCGTGAGGGGTTGCCCCAACACGCTTTCCAACGGGTCGCCTTGGTATCCAGGGAGAGGCGGGGACGTCCTGACCTGCGATGGAGTGGTCGGGCGAAAGGCGTACGGACGCCGATGAACGGGCACGAATGAGACCAGGGCTGAGACGGGGGCGGGCGGGTCACACCTGCTTGACGACGATCGTGTCCGGGACCAGTTTCTCCAGGTCGTCGACGTCCGAGGTGAAGACGGTGACCTGTCCCCTCTGCTGTCGCGCGATGACGGCGAGCACTGCGTCGATCGCGTACTTGCGGCCATGGAGCTTGGCGTCGGCCAGGAGGCGGCGGGCCCGGCGGGCCTCTTCCTTTCCGACGTCAGCCACCTTGAGCCGGGAGAGCACCCAGTCCCACCGCTGCTCGGTGGTCCTGCCGTCGTGCGCCTCGACCAGGGTCATCGGAGACGTCACCACGTCAGCCTCACCCCTGGGCGGCGAGTGGCGCTCACGCCGGAGTCGGTGCGCAGAGCCGGGCCATCGCATCGGCCGATCCACCCGCCGGGGCGGATCGGCGCACGACCGGGCGGATCGCCGCAGGACGTCCTTCTGGGCCACGGTGGCGGGTCGGCCCCTGCGAGCAGACCCGTCCGGAACAGAACCGCGGCCCGCCCCTTCCGCTCGCCCGTCCGAACCGCCGCGCCCCGACAGGCGGCCGAAGTCGCCGCGGGGCGAATCCCCAGCGCACACGCCCGGAGCCTGTGCCTCCGGGACGCCTAAAAAGGGCGGGGCGCACCCGGCCGTCCGCCTCAGCCGTACGAACGCGGTACGCGGAATGTATTCCGTTTTCTGCCGGACTGAAAGCGTGCCGAGTAAAACCACGTGCTGTACAGAATCTGATTGTGTCGGCCACTGGAAAAATTGTTTGACATGCGTGGACGCGGTAGTTAATTTGACGTGCCATGTCGTTTTCGGACGGCGCAGTATCCAGGGGTGGGGTTCTCCATGAAATTACGTACACTTCTCGTGTCCGCCGTGATTACCGCGGGGACGATGATCGGATTCTCCTCTGCGGCCTCTGCGGCCTCTGCGGCCTCTGCGGCCTCTGCGGCCTCTGCGGCCCATGCAGACAGCCCGACGGCCGCACCGGCCACCGCCTCCGACTTCCATTCCGTCCTGACGGTCGACGGGAAGCGGATCAGCCTCGACGCCGGCCACGCCGGGGTCACCCCCGCAGGCCAGCCCACCGGGCAGGTGCTGCCCTGCGGCACACAGAACACCTTCATCGACGCCAACGGCACCTACACCGTGCAGCACGCGTGCGGCGGCGCGACCGCCTCCTGGTCGTACCGTCTCAGCACGACGGCCTGCGCGACCGCGGCGGGAACCGTCAACGAGGCCGGCCAGATCTGGGCGCTCAACGGCGTCACCAAGCCCAAGCAGGCCCCGCATCCCGGCGTCATCTGCCGGTACGTCTTCCACGGCACCTACAATCCGGCCCGCGACAACAACAGCATCGCGTATTCCGACGTCATCACCTGGGCTGTTCCCGGCGGAGGCGTCGCTACCCTGCAGTACTATGGCCACTTCAAGCTTTCCGCCTATCCCTGCTCGCCGACTTCCTGCTGAAAGGCGACGTTCCTCATGCCCGAGCGTGGTGTCGTCCGTTTCTGGCTCGACGACGAAGGATGGGGAGTCATTGATTCCCCATCCGCTCCCGGCGGCTGCTGGGCCGGTTTCGCCGCGATCGAAATGCCAGGGTTCGCAAAACTCCACGAAGGTCAGCAGGTCTGGGTAACCATCGGCGACGGTCCTCAGGACGGGTACGACTACCTCGCCGAACGCATCACCCTTGAGACACCGGAAACGTAATCCGCATAACTGCGGGAATTTCCCCGGGCTCACACCCCGTTCACGCGGGCCGTCGGGACCGCTCCGACGAAACGGATCGGGCGGGACCTGTGGATTGCGTCACGCCTCAGCAGCCGTCGTCGGCATGTGCGACGGCGGCTGCTCGGCCATGCCACGCCCGGTGGAGCTCATCAACGCGGCACTGACCGGCTCCGATGCCGACGATCTCGCCCATCTCGACGGTGCCTTCGAGCGGCACCGCGGCGGCTGTCGCGGTCGTCCTCCCACCGTCGTCCTGACGCAGATGCGGGATGACCTCGACCTGCTGCGTGACGTCCTCGGCCGGCCGTGTGCCGCCGCGGCGCGAGCGGACCTCGCTCGAACCGCCGCCGGGATCACGGGGCTTGTGGCGATCATCCAGCCCGACCGTAGCGACCAGCGTGACTCGCACGGCTGGTTCACCACCGCCGAGCGGGCCGCCCGCGAGTCCGGCGACCGGCAGACGCTCGCCTGGGCACTGGCCCGTCACGCGATGGTCCCCCTCAACTACGGTGCCCCGAAGGCCGCCGCCGATCTCGCCGGCCGGGCCCGGGCCGAAGCCGGGCAGAGTCCGTCCGCCGCCGCGGCCCTGGCGGCGGCCGTCAACGCCCGCGCCCTCGCCGCCATCGGAGACCAGCAGGGAGCACTCCGCTCCGTCGCCACCGCGCGCCTCATCGCGGAGCACCTGGACGGAACCCAAGCCGCCGACACCTGGTTCGGGTATCCGGCGCAAAACCACCACGTCCACCTGTCGCAGGCATTCACGATCCTGGGCCGTACGCGCGAGGCGTACACCGAGCAGGAAGCAGCGCTCGCCCTCACCCGCTCCCCGTCCGTGATGACCCGCGCACTGCTGGAGATGGACGCCGCAATCTGCCTTCGCACCGACGGCGCCCCCGCCGCGGCAGCCGACAAGGCGGTCGCCATCTGGAAGCGCCTGCCGGAGGCGTACCGAGACGGCCTCCTCCGAACGCGAGCCGAGACCCTGCGCCAAGCCCTTCCCGGAGCCGCCCACCCCAGGATCGGCGAGGCGCTCGCGACCTGATGACTGATACCCAGGGCTCTCCTGAACCGGGGTGAATGCCACCCGGACTGCGATCCTCAAGGTCCCCCTTGACCACAGGCGCTACAGGGCTCCGGGGTGATCATTCGTCGGCAGTGCGACCGTCTGCCCTGGCTGGGCACCGGGGTACGCGTCCACGATGAGGTTCAGTTGCCGCTGGATGTAGAAGACGTTCAGCCCGAAAACGAACCACAGCAGCATGCTGATCACCGGGCTGCACGTCACAGGAATACCGGCTCGGCGCTGGGCCTTCGCGATCGCTTCCCCGGTGTTGTAGTACGAGATCAGCGGCGCGACGATCGTCCAGCCGAGAAGCAGCATGACCAAAGTGCTGCCCGCAGGACTCAACCTGACCTGCTGGCGGTCGTACTGCTTCAACTCCTTGTGGATCTTGAAATACCAGACCAGATGGTAGATCCCGAGGGTCAGGAGCGGCCAGAGCAGCCAAACCACCACGGATCCGCGGTACTTCATCGCGGAACCACTCGCTCCGAGGGACGGATCCTCTGTTGTCCCCGGCGTTGGCGTAAGTGAATAGCCGGGTGGGACTGCCGTTGGGCTCACTGGCGTGCCGTGCGCGGCAGCGGCCCTTGAATCGTCCATGGGAAACTCCCTGGATCGAAAGATGCTCTTACCAGACTATGTCTGGTGTGCGCGCATCGCATGCCCTGGGGAACTCAGGTCGGCACGGAGTTGGACCGGAGACTCGCCGGCTCAAAGCATGTGGCGCAACCGAATTCGTCGTCGTAACAGCCCACGGAGACACCGCCTGTGGACGAAGACCAGAACAACGAGGGCTGAGAAGACACCGCCGGCCCCCACCACGAACGGTGGGGGCCAACGACGTATTGCCCGGTGAGAGCAAGTGCGGAGGATACGAGATTCGAACTCGTGAGGGGGCGCCCCCAACACGCTTTCCAACGGGTCACGTTGTCGACCGCCGGTGGACGGGTACGTACCGACCTGCGGTGGACTGGTCGGCGGACGGGTGGCCGGACGCCGCTGGACGCCGGCGAATGAGACCAGAACTAAGACCAGTGACCCTCAGGCGGCGTGCGCGACGAACTCGACGGTGGAGGTATCGCCGTCGAGAGCGATGTTGAGTGAAGCGTCGAGGGCTTCGGCGAGCCGGGCGAGGAGCGGAAGGGTGGGGACAGTGCCGCCGAGTTCGAGTTTCGACACCTGGGGCTGTGTCATGCGGGCTCGCTTGGCGAGTTCGGTCTGGGAGATCCCCAGTTCGGTCCGGCGGTCGTACACCGCTTGTCCGAGGTCGAAGGCCATCCGAATCTCGGTGCGCATCGCTGCCACCTCGGGAGGCTCGGTGTGGCCTTCCGCGGTCTTCCGCTCGCGGGCGAGTTTCCACTGAGCGTGGTTCACAGGTCCGCTCCCTTCATGACATCGCGAGTGAACTCGTCGTGCGCGCTGTGCCGCTCGGCTTCGCACGTCTTCCTGGCCTGTTTGGCCCGATCCACTTCCGCATCCTCCCGCATCCGCGTCTTGCGGAACACGGTCAGCAGCACGATCCGGCGATCGGGGGCGAGCCAGTACGTCAGACGGACGGCGTTGCCGTCGTGGCCGAGGCTGAATCGGAGTTCGCGTAAGCCCTCACCCAGGTGTCGGGCGTACGGCTCGGACAGCGTGGTCGGCGCGTCGAGCAGGCGTTCAGCCGCATGCTCGGCTACGAGCTAGTCGCGGTCGGACAGGTTGTCCAGCCAGTGCCGGACTTCCGGTTCGATCTCGATCTCCCAGCCATCGCCCATATAGTCGACTGTATAGATAGTTAAGTGTATCGACAAGCGTAGGCGGCTGATGTGCTCTACCGGCTACGCGTATGCCGTCAGGAGGCGGCTACGTCTTCCGTAGCCAAGCCTCGAGAGCGGTGAAGTCCGCATCCGTGATGCCGTAGCGGTGGTCGATGCGGTGGAGGAGCGTTCGAGCGGGGTGATGTGCCTCCACCCAGACGCGGTCGTTGTCGGTGATCTCGTCGTCGAGCCAGGCGAAGGGGCGGTCGGTGGCCCAGTTGATGAGTGTGCGGGTTTTCCAGTGGAGGCCGGCTGGCTCGGGTTCGTCGGACGGGTCCGGCCAGGTGACCGCGGGGAGCTGCGGCAGACCCAGCAGTGGCGCGAGGCAGTCGTTTGCCTCGGACTCCCACGTGGTGGCCCACACCAGGTCACACGGCAGCGCCAGCAGCCGCGGCCCGAGCGCCGGATCGACCCTGGCCAGCAGCGGGTTCGCACCCGCCTTCTGCGGCCGGTACGTCGGATAGCCCTCCGGGTACGGCTCCCGTGTCGCCCCGAACGGAATGAGTGGACCGTCAACGTCCAGGAACAGCAGCGGATGCTGGGTGGAAGGGATCACGGCAGCACCGTAAGTGCCACGCAGGCGCTTCGCCGACAGCAATCGGGACCACATGCGACGTTGGCCCCCGCAGCAAGCTGCGGGGGCCAACGACATCGTGCCCGGTGAGGCACTGGCGGAGGATACGAGATTCGAACTCGTGAGGGGTTGCCCCCAACACGCTTTCCAACTCTCCGTTCCGGCGTACGCCGGGGTTCGTCACCGTCCTGAGCTGGGGCTCAGTGCGGGCTGGCGTGTCCTGTGGATGCACGTGAACGGGGGTGAATGCAACCCGAATTGCAACCCTCCGGGGTGCAGGGTGCTGACCCTGTTGGACCAGTGGTTCGGTGTTGCGCGTGCGGTTCCTGAAGCCGGGGTCGTGCGGAGAGAGCGTGGGCGGCGGCGCCGCGTGGTGATGTTGATGCGGTGCTGCCCGGGGTGCTCTCTCTTCTGCAAGCGCTGGATACTTTCCTTGTCGGCCCTACTCTGTTCGCTGGGGAGGTGGATCTCGCCCCGAGGACGGGATGCGCCTTTTGTGGCTTCTCTGAAGTTGGTTCTGCACGGCTTAGGTTCATAGGAGACCGCAGGCCAATCAGACTGCTCCCCGCGCGAGTGGGGATGGACCCAACGCCGGAATCGCCATCGACCGTGGCCGTACCTGCTCCCCGCGCCTGCGGGGATGAATCCACCATGCTGTGGCGAACGAGCGCCACACCGAACTGCTCGCCGTAACTGCAAGATGCACCCACCCTGGCCGTTCGGCTGCTGGAGCGGACCTGAGAGATGTGAAAGTCCGGCGCCGCAGATGCTGGCGCGGGCGTGCCGTCTTCGCACTGCAGGTGAAGTGGTCGATCAAGTCGATCGCGGGCCAGCTATGCGCTGTGCCCATTGCTCCGCAGCAAAGGCGGACTGAGCAGCCACGCGTCCCCCCGGCGGTAGAGGGCGGCCGGGCGACCGGTGGGGGGCAGCCGCTGTTCTCCGGTGGGCTGCACGAAGCCCACCGTGTTGAGCACTTTACGGCGGAAGTTGCTCGGGTCCAGGGATTGTCCCCAGACCACTTCGTAGATCGCACGCAGCTCGCTCAAGGCGAATGACTCGCCGCAGAAGGCTGTGGCAATGGCGGTGTATTCGAGCTTGCTGCGGACCTCTTCAAGGGCGTCCGCGAGGATGGCGGCGTGGTCGAACGCCAGCGCCTCCTTGGCGCTCGCGAGTTCTGACACCGGGGCCCAGTAGGCGCGTTCGGCGTCGGTGCCTCCCACGGGCACGGGAAGGTCCGCCCCCAAGGCGAGGTAGGCGACGGTGACGACTCTTCCCCTCGGGTCGCGCGGCGGATCGCCGTATGCGCCGAGCTGCTCCAAGTGCAACTGGCTGCCGTCGATCCCGGCTTCCTCCCGTAGCTCGCGCAAGGCACCGTCGCGCAAGGTCTCATCCTTCTGGACGTAGCCGCCGGGCAGCGCGGCCCGGCCGAGGAACGGCTCCAGCCCGCGCTCGATCAAGAGCACCATCAGCTGGTCGTTCCTGACGGTGAAGATCGCCAGATCCACGGTCACCCACGACGGCTCCACCTCAGTGGAGTCATTCAGCCAGTCGTCCACCAGAACTCCTAAAGGTCATATTGACTTAAAGCTCCTCGGCACTTATGGTCTCATAGACCTTAACCTCGTAAGGTAGGGGCACGGCATGATCACTTCACATGCGCTACCGGCCAAGGAAGTGGTCGGCGAACCCACCGCAGCCACCCGCCACTTATGCGCTGGCATGTACGTTGACGAACGGTTCCGTGACCTTGTGATCGACGAGGTCTGCACTGCTCCGTACCGACGGGTCGCCCCCTCCTACGGCTTCGACATCGTTCCTGTCATGCGCCACGCGTGGCGGGCCGCGGCGCTGGCCGCGCTTCTCCGTGCGGTTCTGGTCGGAGCGGTGGTCGTTCCAGCCTTGGTGGGATTTCTGTCGTGCACCGTCCTCGTCGCGTGTGGCCTCGCTCTTCTTTGGATGCTCCGTGTCGCGATGGTGCTGCGGAAGGCCGATCGCGACCGGGAGGCCAAACGGAAATCGAAGCGTCGCGACCTGGAGCGGGAGATAAGCAATCGGCACTTCTTCGGGCTGCTCTTTCCCCGGAGGAAGACGCAGAAGGCGCTTACGTTCCGACGCCTCCGCGTCGTCGCACTATCCGTAACATCGGTCGGTGCGGCCGTGGCGATTTCCGATCCGGGTCAGGCCCTCATGGCCCTGGTCGTGGCTACGGGCATGTCGGTCATGTGCCTCGGGGTCGGAGCCACACGCCAGTTGATGCTCAACCGCATCCACCGGGCACCGAATCTCCGGCCCGCACACCTGTCTGGCCGGCAGCGGGTAGCGGACCTGCAGCAGCGGCAGGCATGCGCGGTTTACCGCCGCCCGCGTCACAGCGAGGACGACGGCGAGGAGGAAGATCTCACCGTCTTCACGCTCTTCGGGGACAAGTCGCCCTTCATCGGAGCCGGTGAACTCGTCTATCAATGGAACCCGCCCATGAGCATCCAGCTGCTGCGTCCAAGTGAGAAGAAGGACGCCACGCTCCATGAACTCGAGCACTCGGTGCCCCCCTTCCGGGCGCATGAACTGGTCGACTACTTACGCGATTCGGTCCGTCCGCTCGACACTGACAGCCAGGACGTCCGACTCCCCATACAGGTCTGTGACCGCGTCTACGTGGCCGAGACCGACGTAGCGACAGACTCGTCCCTCCTCGCCCAGACGTTGGACGAAGCCGAGCTCCGCACCGTCATCAACACCCCAGGAAGCAGACGGCACCACTTCCTCGAAGTCACCACTCCCACGGCCGGATCGGAATACGTCGCAACTGTCTTGTTGCACGTCAGTGTCCAGGGACGGACCTTGAGCATCTCCATGGCGGCGTGCGTCCTCGCGCACACACCGCGCTCGTTCCAGCGAACCGAGGAATTCGGACAGCACGGTGCCATCGCCGTGGTCTTGTCCGCCTTTCGAGAGCTCGTCGCATTGCCGCAGGAGATCCAGAGGTCGTGGCGAGCCGTCCGCTACCTCTACGCCCTGGGGAAGGCAGTCGTGCTTCCCCGCGACCTCACCAGCGACCCGATCCTCAATGTCCTCATAGGAAGCCGGGTGAGCATAAGAGAGGAGTCGAGCCAGGCGTGGTCCAAGGTGCAACTGGAGAAAAGTGACATCTTGGGCCAGATGAAGACTATTGAGCGGAGATTGCTGCGTGCCGCCAGTGACTTCCTGTCCTCCAAGGGCGTGGAGATATCCGAATTCACCGACCGCGCTATGAATATTATCAACAGCGGAATCTTCAACTTCGGTGACAACAACAGCTTCAACAACAACGCAGTGGGCGACGCGGCTCAGGCCAGTGTCGCAGGGAACCAGCCAGCTGCTTCCAGCAACTCCAGCGGAGGAGGAAACCAGTGACCACTAATCGGGGCATCGTCAGTCACGGAAACAACAACAACTTCAACAGCAATGCCATCGGAGAGCACGCCAAGGTCTTCGGAGGTGCTGCGCCCTCCCACGTCAGCGACTCGCCAAGCGGTGACGGCAGCGACGGTGGGGGCGTGCCCACGTGGGACATCGGAGTGGTCACCATCCTCAGTGAGGAATTACGCGCCGTCATAGACGAGTTGGACCTGCATCGCTATAAGGAGCCCGGCGGTCTCTACTTCTACCGGGGCAGCCATACCACCTCGGAATCAACTGTCCGCGTCGTGGCCACTCAGAGCCAGAGCCAGGGTCAGCGGTCGGCGATGGCGGCCCTGGAAAATCTGCGCCGCTACTATGCGCCGCGGCTGTGGGCCTTGGTCGGCGTGGGTGGCGGTCTTGACACCGAGCATGCCCGGATCGGCAACGTCATCGTCTCCACCGACGTCGTCTACTACGAAAACCGCAAGATCAATCCGCACGGTGACGTCCGCCGTCGCGGGGAGCACCGCCAGGCACCTGCGCCGGTGGTCCACGCCGTGAACGCCTTCTTCACCGACAGTGGCACCCCGGCACGCATCCACGGCCAACTCCGTACTCACGCCTCGGAAGAATTTGACGTCTACCCGGGGGTGATCGGGTCGGGCGAAGCCGTCATCGCCGACGGGAAAAACGAAATCCGGCGCTACCTCAAGAACTACCACGAGAAGGTTCTGGCCGTGGACATGGAAGCCGGGGGGCTCAGCCAGTACTGGCAGGAGAACTCCGTCCACGGCGGAGACAACCCTGGCTGGATCGTCGTCAGAGGCGTGTCCGACAACGCCGACGAAGGGAAGGGACACGGATACCACGAGCTCGCGGCCCGCAACGCCGCGCACATCCTACGACGTCTCCTTCCCTACATCTGTTCGCCGCTTACCTAGAACTCGACACCGTCCAGTCACAGGAGATGGTTCGCATGACTCCCTTTCTGCTCGGGATAGTCAGTTCGCTGGCAGCCAGCACGATCGCGCTCGGCCTGGGCCTCTTACGCGGTTCGCGCCCCCTGTGGTGGCTGATCGCCTGGTGCTCCTCGTTCACCGGCACCGGGCTCCGCCGCGTCTACCGTCACCAATCGTCCGCCGAGCAGGACATCGCACGTGACCTCGGCCGCGCCCGCTGGATCAAAGTCCTCGCAGGACGCGGAAACGTGCTCACCCGCGAGGCGTTCTCCCCTGTGTGGTCCGGCGAACTGTCACCCGACTCCGTCCAGGTCCTGCTGCCCGACTCCCGCACCCGAGCGGACTCCTGGCTCGACCGGCGCTCGTACGACGTCGAGCGCTTCGATGCCGGCTACACCCCGAACCTACTCAGAAACCAGGTGCGGACGAACCTGGAATACCTCGCCCACGTCACCTCCACGCAAAGCAATGTTGAACTCCGCGAGTTCAACCTGCCCAACACCTGCCGAGTGATCGCGACAGACCGAGCCGCCTTCCTGACCTTCTACAGCAGCTCCACCCACGGCAGGAACTCTCCCTGCCTGTACGTCCGGGCGCCCGGTCTCTTGTACTCCATCGCCCTTCAGCAGTTCGACATAGCGTGGATACACAGTTTCCCCGCTCGCCCCGCGCCCCAGGCCTGAAGTGTTTGTCCTGAGGCCACAGGGCACAGCGAGCGCGCCACCATTCGCCGGCCGGACTGCCTGCAGCAGGCACCTACCGTCGACTTCCGCGCCACCCAACATCCGGCGCGACGCGCTAATTCTGCCGCTCTCAGGACACGCGCTATGGGCCCGAAAGAAGGTCAGGGGCATAATGAGTCGCTCCCGCGAGCGGAGGCGGACCCGCGCCCCCAAAGGCCGTCCGCCAGTGCCCTCATTTGCTCCCCGCGCCCGCGGGGATGGCCCCTGGCATAGCGTCAGTAGAGTCATGAGTTAGTTCATGCATGCGGGAGATTCGCACGACTCACGCAGATGTCAGCACTCATGCGTGTAGAGCCCCATCGCTTCTCCGAGGCTGCGGCAACCGACCGCACCTACTGACAGCCCGGGAGCATCCGCACCCCCATGGGGATCTGCGACGCCAGCGTTCGCCGCCGCCGACGAGCGGAAACCGCCGCGGGTGCCATCAACCGGCAGAAGGCGACTGCAAGTCACCGACTGCGGGCCTCTGGGCCCCGCCCTACAGTGAGCCAGAGGCTCTGGCAGTTGGCGCCCGGACGCCTAGCGGAAAGCGGCGAGGGCTGACGATGGCGACGGCATTGGCAGCGGGCGTCGAGTAACGGCACGACGCGGGTTGGCGAGCGTTGATGAGGGCGGCACCCTGAGACGGAGACTCCCAGGCCGGACCACAGATTGTTCTCGTCGTCCGCCGCCGCCCGCGGTAGTGGCTGTGACGTCGTTCAGCGGCCCCAGACGGTCAAGGTCTTGTTGCTTCCTGCACGTTCTGAAGTGGCCTCGGGAATTGGCTTGTGCCAAGACCGGTCGCGGCGTGGTCAGTTGCGCGTGGTGGAGAACGGCGTGGCGTCGGCCCATTCCCAGAAGGCGCCCCCTTCGTCGACTTCCCGTTGCAGAAGGGCGAACAACGGGCTCATGTCAGTGCCGGGCGGGACGTCGATGGCGACGAACCGCTCCCCGTGCCATTCGCTGAGTAGGCCGGATTCCTTGATCGAGTTCTTGATGTGGCCGATGCTGCGGCCAAGTCGTTCGGCGTCCGCGCTCGGCTCAAGCAGTGTGCGCAGGACGCGGTGTCCGCTCGTCTGGGCGACTTCGACCACACGATTTGCCGGTGACAGGCGGACCCGGTCTCCGAGGGCGAGGCCGTAGGTCATGAAGGGGATGCAGGTCACCGCATATGTACCGTCCTCCTTGGGCCGGAACCATAGTTGCTCGATCTGCCCGTCGAGGCCGAAGGGGGCCAGATCGGCCTGGGCGATGTAGTTGCTCTCAGCCCGACCGACCGGGTCCTCGTGCACGATGTACTTCATCTCCACCGCCTCTGCCAGCTCATCTCGGCGAAGATCGTCCCACGGCCTCGGCCGGCGAAGCTGATCAGGTGGTCCACTACTGCCCGCCTTCTTGCTCCGCCCGGACTTTGGAACGAGCGTCGGCAAGCATGAGGTCGCGGTACCTCCACGTGCCGGACGCCATGCTCAAGGACGTCGCGCGGAAGATCGCCGAAGCCATCTGGGGGCGCCCCGCTGCACCCCTGTGGACAAAAACCAGGACAACGAGGGCTGAGAAGACACCGTTGGCCCCCGCTGCGAGCAGCGGGGGCCAACGGTGTATTGCCCGGTGAGAGCAATGGCGGAGGATACGAGATTCGAACTCGTGAGGGGTTGCCCCCAACACGCTTTCCAAGCGTGCGCCCTAGGCCACTAGGCGAATCCTCCGGGAGGAACAGTACAGGGCGTGGAGGGGTGGTTGCGAACTCGATGGGGGGGTGGGGGATCGGGTAGGGTGGGCGGCAGCCCCTCACGTGGCGCTATCTCGCTGAACTCCCCCAGGGCCGGAAGGCAGCAAGGGTAGGTGGGCTCTGGCGGGTGCGTGGGGGGTCTTTGCGTGGGCCGGCGGGGATGACGGGGCCGGATGTCGGTGGGCCCGGATAACCTCGTAGGCGTGTCCCTTGCTCTGTACCGCCGCTACCGTCCCGAGTCCTTCGCCGAGGTCATCGGACAGGAGCACGTCACTGACCCGTTGCAGCAGGCGCTGCGGAACAACCGGGTCAATCACGCGTATCTGTTCAGTGGACCGCGAGGCTGCGGGAAGACGACGAGCGCGCGGATCCTGGCGCGGTGCCTGAACTGCGAGCAGGGGCCGACGCCGACGCCGTGCGGGGTGTGCCAGTCGTGCGTGGACCTGGCGCGGGGCGGCGCGGGGTCGATCGACGTGATCGAGATCGACGCGGCGTCGCACGGCGGTGTGGACGACGCCCGTGATCTGCGGGAGAAGGCGTTCTTCAGCCCGGCCAGCAGTCGGTACAAGATCTACATCATCGACGAGGCCCACATGGTCAGCCCGCAGGGCTTCAACGCCCTGCTGAAGGTGGTCGAGGAGCCTCCGGAGCACCTGAAGTTCATCTTCGCGACCACCGAGCCGGAGAAGGTCATCGGCACGATCCGGTCGCGTACGCACCACTATCCGTTCCGGCTGGTGCCGCCCGGCACGCTGCGCGACTACCTGGCGCAGGTGTGCGAGCGCGAGGCCATCGCCGTGGAGGACGGGGTGTATCCGCTGGTCGTACGGGCCGGGGCCGGGTCGGTACGTGACTCGATGTCGGTCATGGACCAGTTGCTGGCGGGCGCGGCGGCGGACGGCGTGACGTACGCCATGGCGACCGCGCTGCTCGGCTACACGGACGCCGCGCTGCTCGACGAGGTGGTGGACGGGATCGCCGCGGGGGACGGGGCGGCGGTCTTCGAGATCGTCGACCGGGTGATCGAGGGCGGGCACGACCCGCGCCGTTTCGTCGCCGACCTGCTGGAACGGCTACGGGACCTGGTGATCATCGCGGCCGTCCCGGACGCCGTGGACAAGGGCCTCATCGACGCGCCGCGCGACGTGGTGGAGCGGATGCAGGCGCAAGCCTCCGTGCTGGGCGCCGCCGAGCTGAGCCGCGCCGCCGACCTGGTCAATACGGGGTTGACGGAGATGCGCGGCGCCACCTCGCCCCGCCTCCAACTGGAGCTGATCTGCGCCCGCGTGCTGCTGCCCGCCGCCTACGAGGACGAGCGCTCGTTGCAGGCCCGCCTGGAACGGCTGGAGCGGGGCGTCGCCGCCGGGGTCTCCGCCGGATTCGCCCAGGGCGGCGGCCCGTCCAGCGGCACGGGCACGGGTACGAGTAGGGGTACGGATACGGGCGCCCCGCAGGCCGTCGGACCCGCCGCCGCCAGGGCCGCACTCGGCGGCGGCCGTACCTCGGGCGAGAACGGTACGGCGTACGCCCCCGCCCAGGCACCGCACCAGGTCCAACCGCAGGCCCAGCCCCCGGCCCCCGCCGTACCCGCGTACGTACCCTCGGAGGCACCCGCCGCCGAGGCCGCCGCGCCCGCCGCACCGCCCGTGCCGCCGCCCCCCGCCCAGGCGCCCCCTGCCCAGGTGTCGCCCGCCCAGGCACCTCCCGCCCAGCGCCCCGGCGCCTGGCCGTCCGCCGCCTCGCCCGGCCAGCCGCAGAACCGGACCCCGGCGCAACCCCCGGCCCAGGCGCCCCCGCCCGCCGCGCCGCAGGCCCCACCGGCCCAGGCCCAGACCCAGGCGCAGGCCCCCGCCCCGACCGCCTCGCTCGGCGACCCCAGCCGGGTGCGCCAGATGTGGCCGGACATCCTGGAGGCGGTCAAGAACCGCCGCCGCCTGACCTGGATGCTGCTGTTCAACAACGCCCAGGTGGCGGGCTTCGACGGGGAGACCCTCCAGGTCGGCTTCGACAACCCCGGCGCCCGCAACAGCTTCGCGAACAGCGGCAGCGAGGACGTACTCAAGGCCGCCATCAGCGACGCGCTCGGCGTGCAGTGGAAGATCGAGGCGATCGTGGCCCCGAACGGGGGCGGTGGCGCCGGGAGCGCGGGCGGGCAGGGCGGAGGCGGCGGTTACGGAGGCGGCGGTGGCGCCCCCCGCCCCTCGGGCCCGCCGCAGCCGCCGGCCGGTCGCCCCGGGCAGGACCGCCCCCAGGGCGCCCCGAGACCGGACTTCCAGGCCGGCCCCCCCTCGTCCCAGGGCCAGGGACAGGGATACGGGCAAGACCGGGGGCCGGGCCAAGGTCAGTACCAGTCCCACTCCTCGCCCCAGTCACCGTCCGCGTCCTACCAGTCCGGGCCACCCCCCATGGACGACATGCCGCCGCCGCTGGAGGACGACGTCCCCGAGGACGACGACCCGGATCTCGTCGACTCCGCGCTCAGCGGCCACGACCTCTTCGTACGGGAGCTGGGCGCCACGGTCATAGAGGAGATCGCGCACGACTGAGGGCGCGGCGCACAGGGCACGGCGCGGGTGCGCGGCTGAACGCACGGCGCGGGGCACAACCGCGTCCGCGGCACAGGACCCGGCACAGGACCCGGCACAGGACCCGGCCCAGGACCCGACCCGTCCCCGGCCGAGTTCACCACCGGATTCGGGCACCCCACCGCTGGTGGACGCGTTGTACTCCCGTCGGGTGGTCCCCGCCCGGTTCCGATCCTCCGTACGGCGTAGGGCGCTGGGCCGTACGAACACGTAGGCTCGCCCTGTCACGAAAAAGGTGGCACCGCACCGCAGACGCCAGTCAGGAGTGAAACCGTGATTCCCGGTGGTCAGCCGAACATGCAGGCGCTGCTTCAGCAGGCCCAGAAGATGCAGCAGGACCTCGCCACGGCCCAGCAGGAGCTGGCCGAGACCGAGGTCGAGGGCTCCGCGGGCGGCGGCCTGGTCACCGCGAAGGTGACCGGCGCCGGTGAGCTGCGCGGCCTGGTCATCGACCCCAAGGCGGTCGACCCCGACGACACCGAGACGCTCGCCGATCTGGTGGTCGCCGCGGTGCACAACGCGAACGAGGCGGCGCAGGCGATCCAGCAGGCCAAGCTCGGCCCGCTCGCCCAGGGGCTGGGCGGCATGCCCGGCCTCCCGTTCTGACCCCTCCGGAAACCCCACCGGAGAACCGCGGAAACCGTGAGGAAGGCTCGTCGGCGTGTACGAAGGCGTGGTCCAGGACCTGATCGACGAACTGGGCAGGCTGCCCGGCGTGGGTCCCAAGAGCGCCCAGCGGATCGCCTTCCACATCCTTCAGGCCGATCCGGCGGACGTACGGCGCCTCGCGCACGTGCTGTCCGAGGTGAAGGCGAAGGTGCGGTTCTGCGGGGTGTGCGGCAATGTCGCGCAGGACGAGCAGTGCCGGGTCTGCCGTGACCCGCGCCGCGACCCCTCGGTGATCTGCGTGGTCGAGGAGCCGAAGGACGTGGTGGCGGTCGAGCGGACCCGCGAGTTCCGCGGGAAGTACCACGTGCTCGGCGGCGCGATCAGCCCGATCGAGGGCGTCGGCCCCGACGACCTGCGGATAAGGGAGCTGCTGAGCCGTCTCGCGGACGGCACCGTCACCGAGCTGATCCTCGCGACGGACCCGAATCTGGAGGGCGAGGCGACAGCGACGTACCTGGCCCGGATGGTGAAGCCCATGGGACTGCGGGTCACACGACTGGCCAGCGGCCTCCCTGTGGGCGGTGACTTGGAGTACGCGGACGAGGTCACGCTGGGGCGGGCCTTCGAAGGGAGGCGGTTGCTGGATGTCTGAGACCGTGACGAAGAAGCAGGACCAGGGCCAGAAGCAGGCTCAGGCGCAGGGCCAGAAGCAGGACCGGAGGCAGAAGCAGGACCAGATGCGGGATCGGGCACAGGACGTGGCGGGCAAGGAGCAGGAACCGGACGAGTTCGCCGTACAGATCGCGGACCAGATCGAGAGCTTCATCCTCTCGGTCCGCGAGGTCGCCAAGGGCGACGACCCGGACAGCGCGGTCCCCTACCTGCTGCTGGAGGTCTCGCAGCTCCTGCTGGCCGGCGGCCGGCTCGGTGCGCACGAGGACATCGTCCCGGACGAGCGGTACGAGCCGGACGTCGGTCCCGAGCCGGACGAGGACGACCTGCGGCAGCGGCTCGCGGCGCTCCTCGAACCGATCGACGTCTACTCCGAGGTCTTCGACCCGTACGTGCCGCGGTCGACGCCGGTGGCCTGCCGTATCTCCGACGACATGGCAGATGTCGTGGCCGATCTCACACACGGCCTCGCGCACTTCAGGGCCGGGAGGATCTCCGAGGCGCTGTGGTGGTGGCAGTTCTCGTACCTGTCCAACTGGGGCTCCACGGCCAGTGCCAGCCTGCGCGCGCTCCAGTCGCTCGTGGCCCACGTACGGCTGGACAGCCCGTTGGACGAGCTGGACGGCCTGGACACCGGCGGCGACGGGGACGACGAGGAGGAGCTGGCCGAGGAGGCGGGCAAGGTCATGGAGGCCGAGCTGGGGACGCTGGGACTGCGCCCGGCGACGTAGGACGCCCCCGGGCGACCGCGGCGCCCACGTACCCACCGGACCCACGACGCCCACCGCACTCACCGCCCCCGCGCCTCCGGCCGTAAAACTTGCGGCTGATCACGCCTCGGGCGACGTATCTCACCATGCGATACGTGCGGGGCGGATCGTGCCTGCTCGTTAAACTGGGCCGACCGCAACAACCCCTGGAAATCCCCCGGCACCCCCTGGGAATCCCTGAGCGAGGAGCGCACGTGGGCCTTGTCGTGCAGAAGTACGGCGGCTCCTCCGTCGCCGATGCCGAAGGCATCAAGCGCGTCGCCCGACGGATCGTCGACACCAAGAAGGCGGGCCACCAAGTGGTCGTCGTGGTGTCCGCGATGGGCGACACGACGGACGAGCTGATCGATCTCGCGGAGCAGGTGTCACCGATTCCCGCGGGGCGCGAGTTCGACATGCTGCTGACCGCCGGTGAGCGCATCTCGATGGCGCTGCTGGCGATGGCGATCAAGAACCTCGGGCACGAGGCGCAGTCGTTCACCGGCAGCCAGGCCGGGGTGATCACCGACTCGGTGCACAACAAGGCGCGGATCATCGACGTCACGCCCGGCCGTATCCGTACGGCGCTGGACGAGGGCAACATCGCGATCGTCGCCGGTTTCCAGGGCGTCTCGCAGGACAAGAAGGACATCACCACGCTCGGGCGCGGCGGCTCGGACACCACCGCGGTGGCGCTGGCGGCGGCGCTGGACGCCGAGGTGTGCGAGATCTACACGGACGTCGACGGCGTCTTCACGGCCGACCCGCGGGTGGTCAAGAAGGCCCGCAAGATGGACTGGATCGCCTTCGAGGACATGCTGGAGCTGGCCAGTTCCGGCTCCAAGGTCCTGCTGCACCGGTGTGTGGAGTACGCGCGCCGCTACAACATCCCGATCCACGTACGGTCGTCGTTCTCCGGGCTGCCCGGCACCTGGGTGAGCAGCGAACGGCCCGCGAACCTTCCGCGACCGCAGCAAGCGCGTGCCGCGTACGAGTCAGCACAGGGAGACAGTCCGATGGAGCAGGCGATCATCTCCGGCGTCTCGCACGACACGTCCGAGGCCAAGATCACGGTGGTCGGCGTGCCGGACAAGCCGGGCGAGGCGGCGACGATCTTCCGGGCCATCGCGGACGCCGAGATCAACATCGACATGATCGTCCAGAACGTGTCGGCCGCGGCCACCGCGCTCACCGACATCTCCTTCACGCTCCCCAAGGCCGAGGGCCAGAAGGCGATGGCGGCGCTGACCAAGGCGCAGACGGTCATCGCCTTCGACTCGCTGCGCTACGACGACCAGATCGGCAAGATCTCGCTGGTCGGCGCGGGCATGAAGACCAACCCCGGCGTCACGGCGACCTTCTTCGAGGCGCTGTCCAACGCGGGCGTCAACATCGAGCTGATCTCGACATCCGAGATCCGTATCTCGGTGGTCACCCGGGTCGACGACGTGAAGCCCGCCGTGCAGGCCGTGCACTCGGCGTTCGGTCTGGACAGCGACAGCGACGAAGCGGTCGTCTACGGGGGGACCGGGCGATGAGCGCCGCGCCGCGACCGTCGCTCGCCGTGGTGGGGGCGACGGGGGCGGTCGGCACGGTGGTGCGCGAACTCCTCAGCACGCGCCGGGACGTCTGGGGGGAGATCCGGCTGGTCGCCTCCGCGCGCTCGGCCGGGCGGCTGCTGCCGGTGCGCGGCACCGAGGCGCAGGTCGTCGCGCTCGACGAGGCGGCCTTCGACGGGATCGACGTCGCGCTCTTCGACGTGCCCGACGAGGTGGCCGCGCGGTGGGCGCCGATCGCGGCGGCCAAGGGCGTGGTCGTGGTGGACAATTCGGGCGCCTTCCGGATGGACGACGAGGTGCCGCTCGTGGTGCCCGAGGTCAACGCGCACGCGGTACGGATGCGCCCGCGCGGCATCGTCGCCAATCCCAACTGCACGACGCTGTCGATGATCGTGGCGGTCGGCGCGCTGCACGCCGAGTTCGGACTGACCGAGTTGATCGTCTCGTCGTACCAGGCGGCCTCGGGCGCCGGGCAGGCCGGGATCGCGGCGCTGCGCGACCAGATGACGAAGGTCGCTGGGACGGAGGCGGGCACGCAGGCGGGCGATCTGCGCCGCACGGTGGGCGACTTCGGGCCGTTCGCGGCGCCGCTGGCGCTCAATGTGGTGCCGTGGGCGGGCTCGCTCGCGGGCGACGACGGCTGGTCGTCGGAGGAGATGAAGGTACGCAACGAGTCGCGCAAGATCCTCGGGCTGCCCCATCTGCGGGCGACGGCGACCTGCGTACGGGTCCCGGTGATCACGACCCACTCGCTGTCGGTGCACGCGCGCTTCGAGAACGAGGTGACGGTCGCGCGGGCGCACGAGATCCTGCGGAACGCGCCGGGTGTCGTGGTCTCCGACGACCCGGGGCAGGGTGAGTTCCCGACACCCGCGGACGCGGTCGGCACCGATCCCACGTGGGTGGGGCGCGTACGGCGCTCGCTCGACGACCCGTGCGCCCTCGAACTGTTCGTCTGCGGCGACAATCTGCGCAAGGGCGCGGCGCTGAACGCCGTCCAGATCGCCGAGGTGGTGGCGGCGGACATCGCCGTCTGAGGCCGCTCGGACACGTCCTCGGCAATGTGCCCGGGGACGAAGTTGCTGGTCTGGACCACTTGAACTCACGTACCCGAACGTTGGAGACTTTGCATTCCCCCGCGGGAACCGACTCGCTCGGGGGAGCGTCTTTGTGTCAGCGCACTGCCCTATGGTCTGGTCCCTAAGGTGCTGCACACCGAGCGTGGTCCGGGGGGAAGCGTCGGTGCAAACAGGGCGTTGAGGAAGAGCTGGTACGCATGGGGATATTTGACGCTCCGTCGAGCGGCGTGTCTTGCGCGTACAACCCTGAGGGGGGGATGCGTGTCCAACAGTCGTGGCGGAGGCACTGGGTATCGAGGCGGCATTCGGACGGCACGGGACGATCGCGCCGCCCCGGCTGCCGCGTCCACGCACGTCGGTGTCCGGTGCGCTCTCCGGTGGCATCCCGGTGATCGCGCCCTGGCCGGTCGTGCGGGTCACGGCCGCGGAAGGCGAGGACTCTGACTCGGCGATGGCAGTAGGCACCACGGTCGACCACCTCACCGAGACCTACCGCGCGCACTACCGTTCACTGCTCGGCCTCGCCGCGCTGCTGCTGGACGACACGGCCTCCTGCGAGGACGTGGTCCAGGAGGCGTTCATCCGGGTGCACTCCGCCCGCAGCCGGGTCCGCGAGCCGGAGAAGACCCTGGCCTATCTGCGCCAGACGGTCGTCAACCTGTCCCGCTCCGCCCTGCGCCGCCGCATCCTGGGCCTGAAGCTGCTCTCCAAGCCGATGCCCGACATGGCGAGCGCGGAGGAGGGCGCGTACGAGATCCTGGAGCGCGACCAGCTCAAGGCCGCGATGCGTACGCTTCAGCGCAGGCAGCGCGAGGTGCTGGTGCTGCGATACTTCGCCGACATGACCGAGGCGCAGGTCGCCGAGACCCTGGGTATCTCCCTGGGCTCGGTGAAGGCGTACGGTTCGCGAGGCATCGCGGCGCTGCGCGTCGCGATGGAGGCGACGGCATGACCACCCCCGACGACGCGCACGGTATGGAAGACCAGAACAAGAACCAGGATCAGGACCAGGGCAAGGGCGCGGACCACGGCGAGGACCGGGTCCGCGACCTGGGCTTCGGCTCCCCCGACGCCGCTGACGCCTCGGGCTCCGGCGCCGACCGCACTTCCGGCGCCGACCGCACTTCCGGCTCCGGCTCCGGCTCCGGCTCCGGCTCCGACGGCATCTTCGGCCTCGACGGCGGCTTCGACTTCGCCAGTCTCGAACTCGACCTCGACAGTGCCGACGGCGTCGAGCACACCCCGGAAGAGGCGGCGCTGCGTGCGCTGCTGCACAACGCCGTCCAGGGCATAGAGGCGTCCCCCGAGGCGCTCGACCACCTGCGGCGCGCGATCCCGGCCCGCAGGCAGCACCGTCGGCAGGCGCTGGCCGGTGCCGCGGCGGCCGTGGTGCTGGCCGGCATGGCGGTGCCCGCGCTGATCCACGCCGCCGACACCTCCAGCAGCACCAACGCCCTCCCGGCGAACGTCTCCAGCACCCACGCCTCCGCCCCAGGCCAGGACGGCCACACCAACTACTGGGCGGGCGGCCCCTCTTCGGGCCAGGCGGCCACCGGCACCGGCGGCGCGGGCACCTCGTCGAAGAGCCCCACCGACGATCCGCCGCCCGCGACCACCACCCCCTCGGACTCGGCGGCGGTCTCCGCGCCCGACTGCTCCAGCGCCCAGCTCGGCCAGGGCACCAGCTCCGCCGACTCCCCGGACTCCTCCGGCCGCGTCTACGGCTGGTTCCGCGTCGCCAACGTCTCCGGCGTCCCCTGTACGGTCCCCGGCAGCGGGCAGGTGCAGGTGCTCGCCGAGGGCTCGGCCGACCCCTCCCGTATCCAGGTCGTCGGCCACACCCCGGGCGACCCGGCGAGCAGGCTGCCCTCCGGCGTCGACGGACCCGTGGTGCTCGCACCGGGCGACACCTACGAGGTGCAGTTCGCGTGGGTTCCCGCGGGCACCGGCACCGGCGGTTGCCCCACGACGCCCACCACTGCGCCGACCACCCCGACGCCCACGCCGACGTCGAGCGACCCCGCGAGCACCGGAGGCCCCACCGGCTCCGACCCGGGCAGCGGCACGGACGGTGGCAGCGGCAGCAACGGCACCTCCACCCAGTTGGGCAGCGGTGACCCGCCGACCAGCCCGCCCCCCGGCAGCGTCGCCCTCAACCACACCCCGGCCGCGGGCGCCCCCGTCGTCGAGGGCCCTGTCATCCAGAACGCCTGCGCGGGCACCCTCTACACGACGGCCGCGCTCCCCGGCACCACCAGCGGCAACACCACCCCCGGTACGGGGACGAGCGGCGGCACCGGAACCGACTCGGGAGCGACCGGCTCCGGCTCGTAGGGCCTCCGGGTACTCCGGGGACTTCGGCGACTTCGGGGAACTCTCCCCGGACTACCTCCCCGCACCTCGCGGGACCAGGGCCGGTGCTCCTGGCCACCGGGGCCGAGCGCTGCGCCTGGCCGCGCGCCCGGCGTCGGCTCCGGGCCGGTGCGGGTCCCCGGTTGCTGGGCCGCGAACGGCCCCCCGTACCGTTGTGGTGTGTACCGGTTCCTGCTCACCCCGCGCTGGCTGGCGGTCAGCGTGCTGTCGCTGCTCGCCGTGCCGTTCTGCGTCTTCATGGGCAGTTGGCAGTTGAGCCGGTTCGAGCTGCGGGTCGACTCCCACAAGAGCGCCGAGCACGCCCAGGGCAAGGCCGTCGCCGAGGCGGCGGTGCCGTTGGCGACACTGCTGCCGCAGCCGCGCACCCAGGTGCCCGACGGCGCCTCAGGACGCTCGGTGAGCGCGACCGGCCGCTATGACTCCTCCCATCAGCTCCTGGTCCCCGGCCGCACCCTCGACGGCCACGACGGCTACTACGTACTGACCCCCTTGCGGGTCGGCGCGGACGGCGCCGCCCTGCCCGTCGTCCGCGGCTGGCTGCCGGGCGACGCCTCCGCCGCCGCGCGTACCGGTGCCGTACCGGCCGCGCCGACCGGCGAGGTCACCGTGACCGGCGCCCTCCAGTACCCGGAGAGCACCGGCACCGACGGCGTGCAGTCCAACGGCGCGCTGCCCTCCGGACAGCTCGGCATGATCAGCGCCGCCTCGCTGGTCAATGTGCTGCCCTACCCCGTCTACAGCGGCTGGATCACCGCGAGCGACCCCGCCGCGCCGCTGAAGGCGGTGCCCCCGGCGGCGGCCCCCAACAGCGGTCTGGACATCAAGGCGTTCCAGAACCTCGGCTACACCGGCGAGTGGTTCGTCTTCGCCGGCTTCGTCGTCTTCATGTGGTTCCGGCTGGCCCGCCGCGAGGCCGAGACACGCGCCGACGCCGAGTTGGGTCTCGTCCCCGACGACGGTGACGACGAGCCGGGGCCCGGGCCGGACGCCTCCGGCGCGGACCGGGCGGACACCGTCGTCACCGCGTCCGCGTCCGCCGACGCCTAGAGCCGTACGCCGAGGCGCACTCTGGCCGCACGTCCAGCCCGACGACTGGCCTGCGTCGAGCCGCACGTTCAGCCGTACGCGAACCCGGACGACCGTCCTGACGCCTGTCCGGGTGTCGAGCCGCACGTTCAGCCGTCCAGCCGTCCAGCCGTCCAGCCGTACGCCCATCCGCCCGCCCGCCGGCCGGAGGCCCGGGGGCGCCCCGGGGTCGGACCCGGCCCGGTCCAACCCCGGCTGACCACCGGCCCTACCGCCCTGCCGACCTACCGCCTACTCGCCCGCGTGCTTCAGCGCGAAGGCCAGTTCCAGACGGACCTGCTTGATCCGCTCCTCCACGACCAGCGAACCGTGCCCCGCGTCGTACCGGTATACCTCGTGCGGCTTGTCCAGCTCCCGCAGCCGCTCGACGTAGTTGTCGATCTGGCGTATCGGGCAGCGCGGGTCGTTCATGCCCGCGCTGATGTAGACGGGGGCGGCCACGCGCTCGACGTAGGTGAGCGGGGAGGACGCCTCGAAGCGGTCGGGGACCTCCTCGGGGGAGCCGCCGAAGAAGGTGCGGTCCAGCGACTTGAGGGCCTCCATCTCGTCGGCGTACGCGGCCACGTAGTCGGCGACCGGGACCGCCGCTATGCCCACCGTCCACGCCTCCGGCTGGGTGCCGAGGCCCAGCAGGGTCAGATAGCCGCCCCAGGAGCCGCCGGACAGGACCAGCCGCCGCGGGTCGGCGAGGCCCGAGGACACGGCCCACTCGCGGACCGCCGCGATGTCCTCCAGCTCGATCAGGCCGACGCGGTGCTTGAGCGCGTCCGTCCACTCCCGGCCGTAGCCGGTCGAACCGCGGTAGTTGACCCGGACCACTGCGAAGCCGTGGTCGACCCAGGCCGCAGGACCCGCCGCGAAGGAGTCCGAGTCGTGCCAGGTGGGACCGCCGTGGATCTCGAACACGGTCGGGAACGGGCCCTCGCCGACCGGCTTCTGGACCAGCGCGTGGATCCGGCCGCCGGGACCCTCCACCCACGCGTCCTCCACCGGCACCGACTCCGGTGCCCGCAGCCCCGGCGCCTCCAGCACGACGGCGCCGGTCGTGGACCGCACCGCGGGCGGGCGCTGCGCCGACGACCACAGATACTCCACCGTCCCGTCGGGCCGGGCGGTGGCGCCGCTGACCGAACCCGGCGGGGTGTCGAGCCGCGCCAGGGTGCCGGCCGCCAGGTCGTACCGGAACATCTCGCCGCGCGCCTGGTAGTCGTGGACGACGAGCAGCGCCGAGCCGTCCGGATACCACTCGGCGTGCACATCGCCTGGCAGGTCTATGGCCAGCCGCGTCTCCACGCCGGTCGCGGTGTCCCAGATCATCGGCAGCCAGCGGCCGGACCGCTGGTGTCCGACCAGGAGGCGGGTGTCGCCGACGACGGGGGCGAATCCCAGGCAGTCCAGGCCCAGCTCGGCCCGGCCGCCGTCGGTGTCGTCCAGCTCCGCGACCGTCGAGCCGTCCGCGACCGACAGCACCCGCAGCGCGCTGTGCATCGCGTCGCCGTGCTCGGTGTGCTCGATCACGACCAGCGTGCCGTCCTCGGAGAGGTCGCCGACGCTCGCCGACTCCGCGTGCCGGTAGACCTCGACCGGCTCGCTGTCCGGCCGCACCACGTACACCGACGTGCCCTCGTCGTCGGTGGACCGCCCGACCACGGCCAGGCCGCCGGGGCCCAGCGCGAGACCGGCCGGGTACGACGCCTCCAGGCCGGGCGCCGCCGGTACGTCCTCACCGCCCGCGAAGGGCTGCCGCATCCATATCCCGAACTCGTCCCCGTCCGTGTCCGAGAACCACCACACCCACGCGCCGTCCCGGCTCAGCGTGCCGTCCGTCGTCCCGTTCGGCCGGTCGGTGACCTGCCGTCGCCCGCCCGTCGCCCGGTCCCAGGCGTACAGCTCGTACGTCCCCGTCACGTTCGACACGAACAGGCTTCGGTCCGGGGCGTCCTCGGCCCACTCGGGCAGCCCGACCCGCGGCGCCCGAAAGCGCTTCTCCCACTCCGGCATGGATCCCGCCGGGGATCCGGTGATCTCGTTCATGCCCCCATGATGCTCCGCCCCGACCACATTCGGGCACCCACTCTTCACAGCCTGTGGATAACTCCGTGCCCGGCCGCCGCGGATCATCGCGGCGGCGTCACGACGCGCCGCGCGCGGGGGCCGTGTCCGCCGTGCCGCGTACGACCACGACAGGGCACGAGGCGTGCACGGTGACCGTGTGGCTGACCGAGCCGAGGAGGGTGGAGCGGAAGGTGCCGTGGCCGCGAACGCCCACCACGATCAGGTCGGCGCCCTCTCCGGTGTCGAGGATGGCCTGGGCCGGGTTGCCGAGCACGGTACGGCGGGTGACGGTCGCTGCCTGTTCCGGGGTGAGGGCCGCCTCGACGGCCCGCGCCAGGATCTGGTCCGCGTTGGCCTCCAGATCGACGTCGTCGGGCAGCCCCGGCAGCCCGGCCCAGCCGTACGCCGACGGCATCTCCCACGCGATGACCGCTTCCAGCGCGTCGCCGGTCAGGGCCGCCTGCCGCGCGGCCCAGCGCAGCGCCTTGATCGACGGTTCCGAACCGTCGACCCCGACGACGATCCGGCCCGCGGCCGTGCCGGTACCGGAGCCCGTGCCGGAGCCCGTGCCGGAATCGGCGCCTGATCCCGTGCCCGCGTCCGCGCCCGTGCCCGCGTCCGTGCCCGCGCCCGTGCCCGTGCCCGCGCCCGCGCCCGCGCCTGCGTTCGCGCCCGCTGCCGTGCCCGTCCCCGTGTCCCGCGCCGCCTCGCTCATGGCCGTCTCCCTCGCCTCGCTTGCCCGTCCGACCCCGGATACGGTCGGCCCACACGCCAAGCGTGCGCGACAAGCGGTGCGTGGCGGGGCATTTCGGGCGGTCGGCGGTGCGCGTCGGATACGCGTCCGGCTCTCCGGCCGGGTCGGCGCGCGCGGCCCGCACCGTCGTGGACGCGGAGGCGCGCGCCGCTTTCGCTGGATACGGAGTTGGCGCCTGCGCGGCTCACCGCTGTGGCCGTGGGAAACGGCTACTGGCGGAGGTAGCGGTCGCGGACCAGGGTGAACCGCATGGCCCACTCGGTCAGTTCGGCCAGGCTGCGGCTGGACACGCGGCCGGTGCGGATGGTGCCGTTCGTCAGGACGACGGCCATCCGGAAGACGGATTCGTGGTCCTCCACGACGCACTCGGCGAAACGGATCACCGGCCAGGGGAGGTCGACGGTCTGGCCGTTCTCGCCGAGGGAGATGCCGTAATCGTCCGCAAGTAGTGCGTTCTTCCGGTCCATCGCCAGGAATTCGGGGACGTCGTCCTCCGGCGACCACGCCGGGGTGCCCGGGACCGGGGCGGGCGAATGCGCCGGGTAGGCCGTGGCCAGCGAGGTCGACGGCGGGATCGACGGACCGGGGACGCCGGGCGCGTACGAGGGAGGCGGCGGAACGGCCCCTGGGGCGTACGGGTTGGCGGTGGCCGGAGGAGGCGTGGGCACGGGAGGCCGCGGGTCCGAGGTGCGGGGGGCCGCGTCCCCGGTGCGGTGCGGGGCGTCGGCCGTACCCGCCTCGCCCGTACCCGAATCGCCGAACCAGTCGAGGAGTTGGTCCGTGCTCGGGCGGTGGGACGGCTCCTTCGTGAGGCAGGCCGCGACCATCGGGCGGATCGCTTCCGGGACGGCGGAGACATCGGCCTCGTGGTGCACGGAGCGGTACATCAGGGCGACAGGGGTGCCGCCGCCAAAGGCGCTGCCGCCCGCGGCGGCCACCAGGACCGCGCCGAGCGCGAAGATGTCGGCGGCGCCGTCCACGTCACGGCCCTCGGCCTGCTCGGGGGCGAGGAAGCCGGGGGTGCCGAAGGAGGTGCCCGTGGTGGTGATCCGGGTGTTCTCGACGGCGCGTGAGATGCCGAAGTCCAGTACGCGCGGGCCGTCTTCGGCCATGATGATGTTGCCTGGTTTGAGATCGCGATGCACCAGACCGCAGCGGTGGATCGCCTCCAGCGCCTCGGCGAGGGCGGCGCCCAGCGCCTTGAGCTGTTCCTCGCCCATCGGGCCCCGCGCGGCGAGCAGTTGGCCGAGCGTCGGACCTTGCACGTACGCCGTCGCCAGCCACGGGGCCTCCGCGTCCGGGTCCGCGTCCACCACGGGCGCCGTGTGGAAACCGCCCACCATGCGCGCCGCGGCGACCTCGGCGCGGAAGCGCTCCCTGAAGGACGGGTCCGCGGCGAGTTCCGGCCGCGCCACCTTTACCGCCACGTGGCGGCCTCCGCGCGAACGGGCCAGGTACACCAGGCCCATTCCGCCTTCGCCGAGCTTGCGTACGACGACGTAGCTTCCGATGCGGGTCGCTTTCGCGTCGGCGCCTGTCGCTGTGCCGTTGGAGCCGTTGGAGCCGTTCGAGGCGCTCGTGCCGTTCGTATCGCTCGTGCCGCTCGTGTCGTTCGGGCCTTGCACGCCCAGCCGCCTCCTCGCGTCCCCCGTCTGGCCAGGCGCCCAGTATGACGGTCCCTCTGCGGGGTGCGGTCCCCCATTTCGCGCGGGTGCGGGCCACGCACCCGCGCCCCTTTGGGACTTGGTCTCTTGCGTGAGGGGCGGTGGCGGCCAGGCGGGAATTTGCGGACACGCCCTACGACAGCAGGGAGCGGATCGCGGCGCGGTCGACGGTGGTGAGGGCGCGGACGAGGGGCGGGGTGAGGAAGACGAGGAGGAGGCCGAGGAGGGAGGCGCCGGCGACCTGGAGGGGGGAGGAGAGGTAGTAGGCGTGGTGGACGCCGCCGGAGGTGTACTCGAAGAGGCGGTAGCCGGGCCAGTCGACGTAACGGGGGAAGACCCAGGCGTAGGCGGGGTAGAGGGCGACGGTCCAGCCGGTGAGGAGGAAGGTCAGGGTGAGGACGAAGCTCGCGACGCGCCAGGGGAACAGGAGGACCTGGAAGAGGAGGGCCTTCCAGGCCGAGGCGTCGCGGAGTCTGGCGGTCATGGCGGCCCAGCGGCCGGGGGTACGGGGCGCGGGGACGGGGGCGGGCTCGCCGACGCGGAGGGAGAGTTGGCTCCCCGCGCGGGCACGTTCGGCGCCGCCGAGCGCGCGGGCCCCGGTCAGCATCGCGGCCAGGACGGGCACCCCGATCGCGGTGAGGGCGAGGCTGGTGCCGACGGCGAACATCGTGACGGCGAAGACGAATCCGGCGATCGCGATCGGCAGCGACGTGAGCGCGTAACCGACCTCGCGGAAGGTGACGGCGGAGAAGGGCGCGCGCCAGAAGCCGGGCGGGACGCGGCCGGGCCCTGGACCCTTCGCGGGCGAACCGTACGCGGGATGCTCGGCGTCCGGAGCCGACAGCAGGCCGGGCCGGGCCTGCGACGCGGCGGCGGGATGAGAGGAGCGCGGCTGCGCGGCGGACGCCTGAGCGGCGGCGGTCTGAGTGGCGGACGCCTGAGCGGCGGCGGTCTGAGTGGCGGACGCCTGAGCGGCGGCGGTCTGAGTGGCGTGGGGGAATGTGCTGGCGGTCATCG
Source organism: Streptomyces sp. NPDC008139 (assembly GCF_042957025.1). Taxonomy (NCBI): domain Bacteria; kingdom Bacillati; phylum Actinomycetota; class Actinomycetes; order Kitasatosporales; family Streptomycetaceae; genus Streptomyces; species Streptomyces sp. NPDC008139. The sequence continues at coordinate 61,290 of NZ_JBIBHM010000012.1, read as the reverse complement.
CTGGCCTCGAATCATCGCGGTGGGGACCGTTCCGTCCTGATGCCTAGACGATCCCGCTCGGCACCCCTCTCGCGGCATCCGGCAGCCCGGCCGGTCGGGGGTGGGGCCAGCCCCACCCCCTGCCATTCTTGAACGGTGCGCGAAACAGGAGACGTCCCGCCCGAATCCGGCCCATCCGGCCCGTCGGACCCCGTCGGCCCGTCAGACCCCGCGGCCCCTGCCGCCCCCGCCGCCCCCGTCGCCCCCGTCGTCATGAGCGGTACGCCCGGCTCCTTCGCCAGGAGCGTGCTGGCCGACCGCCACCCGGCGCTGATCAGGCAGGTCGCGGACGCCTTCCCGTACCCGCCCGAGCAGCGCCGCGCACTCGACGCGCTCGTGGAGGAGACGGCCGCGCCCGCCTCGGCCGACGCGACGTCGGGCCCGCCGATCGGCCCGCTGTCGACCCACACCCACACCCACACAAACACCGGCCCCGACACCCGCACCCGCGCCGACGACGTCCGACGGTGGGCCGAATGGGGCGCGGAGGCGTACGTCGGCCGTATGTCGTGGTACGAGGTGCCCTTTCTGTGGGCCGAGAGCTACTTCTACCGCCGGCTGCTGGACGCGGTCGGCTACTTCGGGCCGGGGCCGTGGCAGGGCGTCGACCCCTTCGCGCCGTTCAAGCGCGCCGAGTTGACCGGGCCCGAGGTCGCCGACGAACTGGCCGCCCTCGACGCGCTCGACGACCTCGCCCCGGACGACCGGGACCGCGCCGTGCTCCAAGGCGCCCTGTGGGGCAACCGCGCGGACCTCGGCTTCCGCATCTCCGCGAACGGGTCTACGGCGAACGCGTCCTCCACGAAAGCGCCTTCGGCAGAAGCTTCTACGGCGAACGCGTCCTCCACCAACGCCCCCACAAGCACCCCCTCCGACGACCTCCTCGCCGACGACAGCGCCGCCCTCTGGCGGCACCTCGCCGCCGCCCCGCCAGGCACCGCGGCGGTGACCGTGATCGCCGACAACGCGGGCCGCGAGCTGATCCCCGACCTGATCCTGATCGACCATCTCCTGCACACCGGCCGCGCCGCCACCGCGGTCCTGCACGTGAAGCCGTACCCGTACTTCGTCTCGGACGCGACGACCTCGGACGTCGTCGACTGCCTGCGCCGGATCGGACAGGCGCCGGGCCGCAGAGCGCGGGAGACCGGCGCGCGGCTGTGGTCGGCGCTGGGCACCGGCCGACTCGCCGTCCGCGCGCACCCGTTCGCCTGCGCGCCGCTGCCGTACGCCGACATGCCCGCCGATCTGCGGGCCGAACTGGGCCGCGCCACACTGACGGTGCTCAAGGGCGACCTCAACTACCGCCGCCTGGTGGGCGACCGCCTGTGGCCCCCGACGACCGCATTCTCCCTGCCCACCGGCTACTTCCCGAGTCCGCTGGCCGCCCTGCGCACCCTCAAGTCCGATGTGATCGTCGGCCTCGACGCCGGTACGGTCGCCGCGCTCGACGCCAACAGCGCGGCGAACGGCGGGGCTTGGCGTACGAGCGGGACGTACGCCGTCGTCCAGGTGCGTACGGTCTGAACCTCCGGACCCGCGGGGAAGGACCGTCTCCGCCCACTTCCACGGCACGCCCGGACACGCGGGGCCGCACCCTCTAGGCTGCAACCGCCGCACGCGCATGATCAGTTGACCGGACGCGTGCGGTGCAGCGCGCACCGACAACGTGAGACGACACAGGACGACGACGTGAAGGGCGGACAGGGCGATGGGTGTGGCGATCCGGAGGGCCGGGGCGGACGACCGGGAGGTCGTGGTCGGGGTGCTGGACAAGGTGTTCAGGAACGACCCCGTGAGTAGCTGGGTCTTCCCCGACCCGGAGCACCGGCTGCGCAAGCACGCGTCGTTGATGGGCGCCTTCGCCGACCAGGTACTCGCCGACGGCTACGTCGACATGACGGAGGACGGCAAGGCGGTCGCCCTGTGGATGTCGATACCCGCGACCACCGACGCGCCCGAGGACGCCCAGGCGCACGCGGACGACGACCCCGCCGCCTTCCGCGAGGCGGTCGACCCGGCCAACGAGCGCGTCGAGCAGATCGCCCGCATCCTCGGCGAGGGCCATCCCACGGGCCCCGCCCACGAATACCTGCTGCTCATCGCCGTGGACGCGGAGTTGCAGGGCCAGAGCCGCGGCACCGAACTGATCTCCGCCGTCCTCGAACGCTGCGACCGCGACGGCCTGTCCGCGTATCTGGAGGCCAGCAGCGAGCGCAGCCGCGGCCTGTACGAGCGGCTCGGCTTCGTCTTCACCGGCCGCACGATCGACCTCCCGGACGGGCCTCACATGTGGCCGATGTGGCGCGAGCCGCGCGCCGCGGCCGTATAGGCGTGCCGGTAGCCGTACCTCCTAGGCGGAGGTACGGCACCCCTGCCCGCGGGTAAGGAGCAGAAGAGGCACGGCCGTTGGTACGCGGTCGGGCGCGGGGGAGAGGCGGCGGGGTGATGTCGGACACGGGAGCGGCAGCCGGTACGAATGCGGGTACGAATACGGGTACGGGTACGGATACGGGCGCCGGGGGCGGCGGTTCGCGGGACGCGGCGGGGACGAATGGCCCGGCCACCCTGCGCGAAGTCGCCCGACTCGCCCAAAGGCACGGCTTCGGCGACTCCCGCGCCGTCCACGCGCTCGGCGGCGGTGACGTCGGCTGCGTCGCCTTCGGCCTCGCGGTCGTCCTGCTCGCGCCCGGCATCGGCCTGGTCCTCCACCCGTACAACCCGGTGGTCACCTCGATCGGCGTCACCTTCCTCGTCCTCGCCCTCGCGCTGCCGATCACCGCGTTCCGTTACGAGAAGCGCCGCGACAACCGCATCCCGCGGCTGCACGTCTTCGACGGCGGCATCGTCATCACCCGCCCGACCCGGATCGACGTCCACCCCTGGCCGGACATCCGCGTCGTCGAGCGCGAGGACTCCGTCGCCATCGGCCAGGGCGGCACGACGCGTCAGGTCCACCGCCTCGAACTGCACGCAATAGACGGTGACGTGCTGTGTTCCCTGGGCGACGCCTTCGACACCGTCACCGTCGTCAGAGTCGCGATCGCGGGCGGCGCGCGTACGTCATAGCGGCGCGGGACTGAGAGTGCGCAGGGCCGTCAACTCGGCACCCCTATCGCACCATTCGGACACCCGCTCCCGCCGTCACGAAGGCCGGCCGCCGAACTGCCAGTCGTGGACCTCCACATCGGTGTACCGCTCCACGCTCAGTACGGCCCGCGCCGCGTCCGCGTCCGGTGCCCGCAGCAGCGCCGCCGTCCCCAGCCACTGCTCGCCGTCGTCCGACAGCAGCGGCCCGTACGCAATCAACTCCTCCTGCCCGGACGGCACATCGAGGTCCACGGCCTCCCCCTCGCCCAGCCCGATCACCAAAAACCGCTTCCCGCCGGTCCGGCCGCCCGCGAAGTCCCACATGGTCCGCCCCAACGCGTTCCGCCAGCGCCGCAGCAGCACATCCCGGTAGACCCCCGCCTGGTAATTCGGCTCATCGAACGCGAACGCCCGCGCCGCCCCCGCGTCGGCCACCTCCACGATGTGCACACTCCCCGTCGGCGTCTCCCCGTCCCCCGCCATCGTCGGCCCCCGCGCGATCAGCCCCTCCGCGTACCGGTCCATATACGCCCAGTGCGCCTCCCCCAACTCCTCCCGCAGCCCGACCGACCCGACCCGATCCCGGTGATAACAGAGAAACTCCATCCCCCCAGATTCCCCCACCCCCTTCCCCCCGCCCCTCACCGACCCCCGTTCCCTCGCGGTACCACCGCGCGAACTCCCCGACAGCGAATGGGGACGCGGACGGTCCGAGTCGGTCGCGGTGCGTACCCGCGCCGAAGGCGGCCAGGCGCTGGTCCGCCCTCCGGAGGGCAGCGAGACGGTCGCGTACGTGATCGGCTCGCCATCCGTCGGGTTTTTGGGGGTGGTGGCGGGGGTGGGGCTGGACGGCGGGGCGGAAACTCGTCGCGGGCCGCGAAGGCTGACGTGCGGGCGGCGGGGGCTCATCTACAGTGCTGCGGTCAGTGCCTGTCAGCCGGCGATGTGAGAAGGAACAGCGGACCATGCCGACCGAGACGTTCGAGTTCCAGGTGGAAGCGCGTCAGCTTCTGCAGATGATGATCCACTCGATCTACTCCAACAAGGACGTGTTTCTGCGCGAGTTGGTGTCCAACGCCTCGGACGCGTTGGACAAGCTGCGGCTCGAAGCGCTGCGGGACAGCGAGTTGGACGTGGACGTGTCGGACCTGCACATCGGGCTGGAGGTGGACCGGGAGGCCCGTACGCTCACCGTGCGGGACAACGGGATCGGGATGTCCCGGGAGGAAGTGGTCCAGCTCATCGGGACGATCGCCAACTCGGGGACGGCGAAGTTCCTGCGGGAGCTGAAGGAGGCCGAGGGCGCGGGCGCCGCCGAGGGCCTGATCGGGCAGTTCGGGGTCGGGTTCTACGCGAGCTTCATGGTGGCGGACGAGGTCACGCTGCTGACGCGGCGCGCGGGGGAGACCGAGGGCACGCGGTGGACGTCCAGCGGTGAGGGGACGTACACCGTGGAGACCGTCGAGGACGCCCCGCAGGGGACGGCGATCGTGCTGCGGCTGAAGCCGGAGGACGCCGAGGACCGGCTGTACGACTACACCTCGCCGTGGAAGATCAAGGAAATCGTCAAGCGGTACTCGGACTTCATCACCTGGCCGATCAGGATGGCCGCGGAGCCCGCGCCCGCAGCCGAAGTGCCCGAAGGCGAGGCCGATGGGGAGAACGGGACCGACGCGGCGGCTCCCAAGCCCGAGGCCGAGCCCCAGATCGAGACGCTGAACTCCATGAAGGCCCTGTGGGCCCGCTCCCGCGACGAGGTCAGCGACGCCGACTACCACGAGCTGTACAAGCACATCAGCCACGACTGGAACGACCCGCTGGAGATCATCCGCCTCCACGCGGAAGGCACCTTCGAGTACCAGGCGCTGCTGTTCATCCCGGCGCACGCGCCGCAGGACCTGTTCATGCGCGACTACAAGCGCGGCATCCAGCTCTACGTGAAGCGCGTCTTCATCATGGACGACTGCGAAGCGCTGATGCCGCCGTACCTCCGCTTCGTCAAGGGAGTCGTCGACGCGCAGGACCTGTCGCTGAACGTGTCGCGCGAGATCCTCCAGCAGGACCGCCAGATCGAGCTGATGCACCGTCGGCTGGCGAAGAAGGTGCTGTCGACGGTCAAGGACATGATGGCCGCGCGGCCCGAGCAATACGCCACATTCTGGCGGGAGTTCGGCCGCGTCCTGAAGGAGGGGCTGCTCGGCGACTTCGAGAACCGTGACGCTATCCTCGGCGTCAGCTCCTTCGCCAGCACGCACGACAAGGACGCGCCGACGACGCTCGCGCAGTACGTCGAGCGGATGAAGGACGGCCAGGAGCACATCTTCTACGTCACCGGCGAATCGCGGCAGGCCGTCGAGAACTCCCCGCACATGGAGGCGTTCCAGGCCCGCGGCATCGAGGTGCTGCTGCTGACCGACCCCGTGGACGAGGTCTGGGTCGACACGGCACCGGAGTTCGGCGGCAAGCAGTTCCGCTCCGTGGCCAAGGGCGAGGTCGACCTCGGCACGGAGGAGGAGAAGCAGGAGGCAGGGACCGAACGGGAGAAGCAGCAGGAGGAGTTCGCGGGCCTGCTCGCCCGTATGACGGAACTGTTGAGCGAGCAGGTCAAGGACGTACGCCTCTCCTCGCGGCTCACCGTCTCGCCCGCCTGCGTCGTCTCGGACACCAACGACGTGTCACCGGCGCTGGAGAACATCTACCGCGCCATGGGCCAGGAGATCCCGCGCGCCAAGCGGATCCTCGAACTCAACCCCAAGCACCCGCTGGTCGTCGGGCTCAACCGCACCCACGCCGAGCGCCCCGACGACCCCGCCCTCGAAGAGACCACCGAACTCGTGCACCAGCTGGCCCTGTTGGCCGAGGGCGCCGAACTCCCCGACCCCTCCCGCTTCGTGAAGCTGGTCGCGGACCGCCTCGAACGCACCTTGTGAGACAGGGCTCTTGAGGGCGCTGGGGCCGGGGGCCGTACGGATCGCCGTGCGGCCCCCGGCTCTACGCGTGAGCCCCTGTACGTGAGCCGCCGCACGCGCGATCCCTGTACGTGAGCCCCTGTACGCGCGATCCCCGTACGCGAACCGCCGCACGCGCGCCCCCTACACGTGCGGCGTCGCCGCGACCGCCTGCTCCGCCGTCCACCGGTCCATCCGCTCCCACTGTCCGAGCAGCCACTCGCTGCGCGCCGCGTCCCCGACCGGGACCTCGGCCGCCGGTATCCGCCACCAGTGGACCCGCACCGGGCGGCGGAACGGGAGGAAGTCCCAGGCGGCGCGCGCGGACGCGATGACGTCGAGGCCGGAGTGGACGACGAAGACCACCTCCGCGGTGGGCGCGGCGGCCAGTACGGCGAGGCTTCCGGCGTCCCGCGGCGGCAGCACGTACCGCAGCCGGGCCGCGCGGGCCGCGCGCCGGTACTGGCCGAGGCGGCGCAGGCTGGCGATGGCGCGGCGGTGGCGGCGCGGGGTGAAGTTGCCGCCCTCGGGGAAGATCACGAGCGCGTCGCGCGACCGCAGCCCCGCCGCCAGTTCGGTGATCGCGTCCTCGGCGGTGCCGTGCGCGGGGGGCAGGAAGCAGTGCGGGACCCGGCCGAGCAGGACGTCGAGGCACGGATCGGCGCGCAGGACGCCCTTCAGCACGGTATGCGGCAGCAGGCGTACGTCGGTGAGCAGCGTCTGGAGGAGCAGGAACGAATCGCCGACGCCCGCGTGCCGTACGAACACCACGAGCGGTACGTCCGGCGGCCGGTCGCCCACGGGCAGCGCGGGCGTCATCTCCACCTCCAGGCGGAACAGCCGGTCCGCCACCTTGCGCAGTACGGCCAGCAGCCGCGCGAGGAGCGCGAACGCCTCGGCCGCCCGCCGGTCCCGGTCCGCCCTGGGGTGGTGCAGGAAGAGCGCGGACGCCGCCAGCACTCCCGTGAGGTCCACGACGAGGTAGACGAGCAGGAAACCGGCCAGACGCGTCGGCCGCCACGCGCCGCGCGACGGGATCGACACCGGCGCGCTGAGTACGGTCACGGCGATGAGGAGGGCCGCGGCCACCGGTATCAGCGCGACCACGAGCGCAGTGGTGACCGTACGCCGGGCGGCCGTGCCCAGCGCGGCGCCCGCGGCTGCGACGGCGGTGCCGGTACGGGTCGTCGGCCGGACCCGCGCGGCCGGGTCGGCGCTCGCGAGCGCGTCCGTACCTGAACCCGCCGGGCCCGTGCCTGGACCCGCCGGACCCGTGCCTGGACCCGTAGCTGGACCCGTAGCTGAACCCGCTGGACCCGTCCCCGCGTTCAGGCCCGAGTCGAGGCCCGTCACGCCGGACCTTCAGCGGAGTGCGGGTCCTCGGAGTCGGAGCCCTCCGGAACAAAGGACGTGGGGGCGGCGGCCCCGTCGAGCGCGCTCTCCAGATACCGCGACGAGGCGGCGTAGGCCCGCTCGATACGGTCCGCCGTCTGCCCGAAGGCCCGGTGCCGCAACTGGCCCAGCGCCCCGGCCGCTTCACCGGACGCCGCCCCGCTGGGCAGTACGTGCACGGTCACGTCCGACGGCAGGTCGGCCATGTCGCGGGCGAACCGGTGCCTGCGGGCGATCTCGAAGGCGACCATGGCGACGTCCCACGGCAACTTCGGCGGAGTCAGCGGCCGTTCGATCCGGCCGACCTGGAGGACGTAGATCTCGCGCGCGCCCAGGGCGACGGCCCTGCCCACCGGGATGCTGTTGACGAGGCCGCCGTCCACGAAGTGCTCGCCGTCGACGTCGACCGGCGGCAGCAGTCCGGGCACGGCCGACGAGGCGAGGACCGCCTCGATCAGCGGGCCGCGGTCGAACCAGTGCTCGGCGGCGTTCTCGATGCTCGCCGCCACGCACTGGAAGGGCACCTCCAACTCCTCGATGAGCGCGACCTGTACGTGCTCACGCAGGAGGTCGACCAGCGGCGCCGGGGTGTAGAGGTGCGTACGGCTCCGCACGGCGGTGCTCACGCGGCCCATCAGCGAACCCGCGAACACCCCGGCCTTGCCCAGCCCCGTCCACAGCTCGATCAGCCGGCCGACGGCGGTCTGCGACGGCTCGGCGGCCACGGCGGCCCCGTTGATCGCCCCGACGGAGGTCCCGAGCACCATCCCCGGCTTCACCCCCTGGGCGAACAGGGCCTTGAGCATGCCCACTTCGTACGCCCCGAGGGCCCCACCGCCCCCCAGCACGAACGCCGGTCCCCCCGCTTCACCCGCACTGTGGTCCATGCCAGAACGCGTGCCCCCACTCCTTCCCCCCAATCAGCCGCCCGAACTCGCCACAGCCGCGGCGCCGCCTCGACGGCCGGGCGCTTTCGCGGCGGACGGCGCCGCCCGTGGCGGACCGGCGTACGCCGTCGAGGCGGCGGCTGCGTCCTTGCGCCGACCGGGGCTTCGCGAGCGGGGGGTGGCGGCGGGGTGGTTGGAGCAGACTGGTGGGCCGCGTCGCGTCGGGGCGAGCCGGGCGGGCCGAGCCGGTGCCTTCGTCCTCCTTCCGCCGAGCCGGTCCGGTGACGACCGCCACGTCACGGCGAAGGGCGTACACCGATGACCGAACCCCCGACGACCGAACCCCCGACGACCGAAGAGCCTCCGACGACCACCGTTCGGCCGGTGGCGTCGTCCCCGACAACCGGCCAGTCCCCGACGACCGGCGGGCCCCCCACGGCCACGGCGGGCACCGCTGCTGCCGACGACGACGAAAAGGCCGTTCCCGACGAGGAGTTGCGCCTGGCGTTTCCGGGCGACCGCAGTGAGGAGGCCGGTTACGCGATCACGCTGCGCGCGATGGCCCGCCGACTGCCCCAACTGGTGCGCCGGGCACTCGGCATGGCCTGGCACGTGGACCGCAAGGCCGTCACCGCGCTGCTCGCCTGCCAAGTCCTGTCCGGCGTGCTGGAAGCGCTCGGCCTGCTGGCGGTGACCGGCACGATCACGGCCGTCATCGCGTCGGGCCACATCGACGAACGGCTCCGCCAAGCCGCGCCCTCCCTGGCTCTGTTGGCGTCGGCGGCGGGCGTACGAGCGGTGCTGGGCATCGCCGTCACCGGTCTGTCCACGCGCCTGGCTCCGCGGATCTCGCGGGAGGCGGAACTGCGGCTGCTGGACGCGGCGACCCACGCGGAGCTGACCGCGTACGACCACCCCGGCTACAACGACCGCTGGGACGCGGCCGACCGGGGCGTCGAGGTCTCCCAGGACATGCTCAACCAGTCCCAGAACATCCTGGCAGCCGCCGCCTCCCTGATCGCCGCCGCGGCCGTACTGACCAGCGTCCACCCCGTTCTCCTGCCGCTGCTCGTTCTCGCGGCGCTGCCGCAGGCGATCGCGGGCGTACGGGGAGCGCGGCTGAACTACCTCGCGTCGCTGGAGACGATGAAGGACCGCCGCCTGCTGGGCGTCCTGCGGTGGAATCTGGTCGACAAGCAGCACGCCGACCAGATCCGTTCGGGCACGATGGCCGACTTCCTGCTCGGCAAGTACCGGGCGGCCGGGGCGCGGGTGGACGCCGCGACCGACCGGGCCGCCTGGCGCGCGGCGAAGATGTCCCTGATCGGCAGCCTGGCCGGCGGAGTCGCGGCCGGAGCGGTCTGGGCGGCGCTGCTCTTCCTGATCAGCACCGGCCGCGTGTCCGTCGCGTCCGCGGGCACGGCGACGTTCGCGCTGCGCACGGTCGCCATGGGGCTGCACGGCATCATCGGCTACGGCGCCATCATCTTCCGTACAGGGATGTACCTTGACGACTGGTCAGATTTCCTGGACGAGGCCGGTGGCCACCGGATCGCCCGCGGCGAGACCGTACCGACCGGCCCGGCCGTCGTACGCGCCGACCGCCTCACGTACACCTACCCGCACGCCGACCGGCCCGCCCTGCTCGATGTCAGCCTCGACGTGCGGCGCGGCGAAGTCCTCGCCCTGGTCGGCGAGAACGGCTCGGGCAAGACCACCCTCAGCAAACTCCTGTCCGCCCTCTACCTCCCCGACAGCGGCCACATCACCTGGGACGGCGCGGACACCCGCACCCTGGACGCGCACGCCGCCTGGGCCCGCGTGGCCGTCGTACCCCAGGAGTACGCGAAGTGGCCGCTGACCGCCCGCGACAACATCACCCTCGGCCAGCCCCGAACCGACCACCCGAACTCGGCTGTTGATACGGCCGCCCGCGCCTCCGGCGCCGACGAGGTCGTCACCTCCCTGCGCTCGGGCCTGGACACCCTCCTGGCCCGCGAGTGGTGGGGCGGCCAGGAACTCTCCGGCGGCCAGTGGCAACGCGTCGCCCTCGCCCGCGCCTTCCACCGCGACGCCGGTCTCCTCGTCCTCGACGAACCCACCGCCGCCCTCGACCCCCGAGCCGAACACCGCATCTTCACCGGCCTGCGCACCCTCGCCGCCGACCGCGCCGTCGTCCTGGTCACCCACCGTCTCACCAATGTCACCGTCGCCGACAAGATCGCCGTCCTCGACCAGGGCCGCCTCGTCCAGTACGGCACCTTCACCCAACTCCGCGACACCCCCGGCCTCTTCCACGACCTGTGGCTCCTCCAGAACGACCGCGAGCCCGGCATCCCCGCCCAGCCCTCCGGTCCCGTGGAGCAGCAGCAGACGGCCGACCTCTGAGAGGGCGGTTCGTGAGGCTTTGAGATGTTCTGTCATCGCCTGATGGTGTGGGTGCGGGCCGAATCCGCTGGCCTGCAGCCGATGGACTGTTGGGGTGGTGGGGTGAGTGAACGCAAGCTGTACCCGAGCGACTTATCGGACGAGCAGTGGTCGTTGATCGAGCCGGTGATCACCGCGTGGAAGGACCGGCATCGCTCGGTCAGCGGCCACCAGGGCGCCTATGCCATGCGGGAGATCGTGAACGCGATCCTCTACCAGAGCCGGACCGGCTGCCAGTGGGCCTACCTCCCGCACGACCTGCCGCCCAAGAGCGCGACGTACTACTACTTCGCCGGGCGGCGGAACGACGGGACCGACCGGGTCGTCCATGAACTCCTGCGCTGCCAGGTCCGTGAACGGGCCCGCCGATTAGAGGACCCGGCCCTGGTGGTGCTGGACACCCAGAGTGTCCACGTCTCTTCCGGGGTCCCCGCCTCCACGACCGGCCGGGACGCAGCGAAGCGCGTGCCGGGCCGCAAGCGGGGCCTGGCCGTGGACGTGCTCGGTCTGGTCATTGCCGTCAACGTCCTCGCCGCGAGCGCGCACGACAAGGCGGCGGGCATCGCCCTGCTCAACCATGTCGCCCAGAACGCCGGCGGAACCGTCCGCAAGGCACTGGTCGGCCAGGGCTTCAAGAACCAGGTCGTCGCCCACGGCACCCGCCTCGGCATCGGCGTCGAGATCATCGAACGCAACCCGCAGGACGAGGGGTTCGTCCCGCAACCGAAGCGGTGGGTCATCGAACAGACCTACGGGATCTTGATACTGCACCGGCGCCTGGTCCGCGACTACGAGCACCGCCCGTCCTCGTCCGTCTCCCGCGTCTACTGGGCCATGACCGATGTCATGGCCCGCCGTCTCACCGACGCGAACACCCCCACGTGGCGCGACCCGCAGACGGCGGCCGCGTGAACATCCAGCCCCTGCTCGAGGCACTCAACATCCAGGAGGACGCCGCCCGGGCCTTGGCCGACGACCTCCGCACGCAGATCGGCAAACTGCAGACCCGCCTACGGGAGGCCGAAACCCATCTCGAGCAGCTCGCGATCACTCGGAAGACCGTCACCGGCCTCACCGACCTGCTCCCAGCCGGCCCGCCGGACCTGCCCGAGCACCCGGACTACCCCCGCATCCTCGCCGTCTTCAACGACACGACCGGACCGCTGCGGGCCAAGGACGTCTGCGAATCCCTCGACCACGAACTGCTGCCGACGAACATCGAAGGCACCCGGGCCAAGCTGAAACGCCTGGTCAAGCTGGGCATCCTCACCGAAGCCGACACTGGCATCTTCACCAGGAACCAGTAGCCGACACCAGCAGCCTTGGCCCAGCCCCGCCCAGAAGCGGACATCAACCCACGAACCTCCTCTCGGGATCTGTTCTCGGAGTGCAAGGGAATCGGCAGGGGAGGACGGGCTCGAGAACAGCCTCCTGCCGAGGGCTGCTTGAACCGAGGAGGGCTTTGCGCTGATCGCCCGGATGGGTGCGAGGTCGTGCTTCACAATGTCTCCCTGTGACGAGCACCTGGATGACCACGGCCATTGCGATTGTCGGCACGCTGCTGGGCAGCGCACTGACGGCGTTTGTAACCGCTCGGACTGAGCGGCGGAAGAATGAGGCTCTGGAGCGGCAGCAGATACGCCAGGAGGCCGCACAAGATCGCACTGCGCTTCGTGAGTCGCGGGTTGAGCACCAGAAGTGGCGCCGGGACCGCCGCCAAGCTGCTTACAAAACCTTGATGGATGCAGCTCATGAAGCGCAGGGGGCCATCTGGCAACTGTCACGGCTGACCCTGGAGCCCTATGACCAGCATCGTTATGACACATGGCGTGGTGCAGCCATCGATGCGGTACGGGCAACTCGGCAGGCTGCCAACACGGTTGAGCTCGAAGGACCCGCCGCTGTGGCGCAGGCCGGCGCCGAGTACGCAGAAGCCATCGATCAGCACATCCACCCGCCCATTCAATACCTGATGGAACTGAGCAGGGGGCCGCTGACCGGTGAGCAGAAGGATCGCTATCGCTCCTCCGCTGCGGAAACGGGCCTTCACGTGGACGACATGCAGCGGCGCTTTGTTTCTCTCGCGCGTGCGGCCCTCGACGAGTTGATGGACGAGGCCGACCAGCGGACGTAAGCCTTGCCCCAGCCTCACCCAGAAGCGGACATCAACTCACGAACCTCCCTCTGAGACCGGGTGACGACTTCGGAGGCGCCCGGAGTGCCGTCACGCTGCCGGTCCGGCCGCACTTCGCCCCGGCCGACGCCCCCTGCCGCTTCGTAGCGGAGCGTCCTATGATCGTCGCGCTACGTGGGAGGGGGTGGGTCATGGCGGCGGGGGGATCGGCTTCGCGGCGGGCTCAAGAGGCGCGTCGGCAGGAGCGGTTGCTGCGGGAGCAGTGGCAGGCGGCGCGGCGGCAGGCGCGGCAGTGGGAGAGCGCGAGCGAGGGAGAACAGCGCGTCAGCGCACAGTTGTTGGTGCTGACCGAGCGCGGCTGGCGGCTTCTGGTGGACCGGCGGTGGCCGGGTACGCGGTCCGCGAACGTGGACATGCTGCTGGTCGGGCCCGCCGGTGTCTTCGTCGTGGACGTCAAGAACTGGCGCGCCGACCCGGAGGTCGAGGACGGCCAGCTCCTCGCGGGCGGTGAGGTGAGGGACGACCACGCGCGCAAGCTCTCGGCCGTGACCAAGACCGCCGAGACGGCGGTCGCCTCGTTGGGGATGTCCCCGGTCGCGGTCCGGCCGCTGATGGTCTTCGCCGACAAGCGCGTGGACACCGTGCTGGGGAGAATCCGGCTCCTGGGGGAGCGGGAGGTCGGTCCCTATCTGCTGGCGGAGCGCCACCGGCTCAACGCCGACTCGGTGCGCGCCATAGCCGACCATCTGGAGCGGGTGTTCCCCGAGTACGAGGGATCGTCCGTCACAGAGTCGGCCACAGAGTCGGCCACAGAGTCGGCCACAGAGTCGGCCGCAGAGCCGTCCAGCGCCCCGAACTCCGGACGCCAAGAACAGCCGCCCGCAGGGCTGTTCGACCTCGACCGCATGCGCGAGGCCGCGCTGGACGCCGCCATGCGGGCACCGATCGAGCAGTGGATGACCTTCCTCGCCCAGGACCAGGTGTCCCTCGTCCGCCGCAACTGGTCCGGCCCCGCCCGTATCAGCGGCCCCGCCGGTACGGGCAAGACCGTCGTCGGTCTGCACCGCGCGTCCTACCTCGCCCAACGCACCACAGGACGCGTCCTGTACGTGACCTTCGCCAGCAACCTCCCCCGCGTGCAGGAGACGTTCCTGCACGCGATGTCCCCCGCGGTGGCCGACCGGGTGGAGTTCCGCAGCCTGCACTCGTGGGCGCAGCAGTACACGCAGGACCGCGGTGTGCCGGTGAATCTCAACGGGGACAAGGCCGAGACGGCCTTCAGCCTCGCCTGGACGCACGCGGGGCGCGACAGCCCGCTGACCGAACTCGACCCGTTGCCGCGCTACTGGAAGGACGAGATCGACTACGTCATCAAGGGCCGCGGGATCACCTCCTTCGAGGAGTACGCCGTCCTGCCGCGCCGCCGCCGTCGGGTGGGCCTGCGAAGGCCCCACCGGCAGGCGGTCTGGGGACTCTACGAGGCGTACGAGTCGCTGCTCGCCCAACGCGGCGTGCACGACTTCAACGATGTGCTGACCCTCGCGCTCGCCGAAGCGAGCAGCTCCACCGACGCCGCGCCGTACGCGGCCGTCATCGTCGACGAGGTCCAGGACCTGACCCTCGTCGGGGTCAAGCTGCTGCACGCCCTGATCGGTGACGCTCCCAACGGCCTGCTGCTCGTCGGGGACGGGCAACAGGCCGTCTACCCCGGGGGATTCCGGCTCTCCGACGCGGGCATCGACATCCGCGGCGAGCGCGGGCAGGTGCTCAGCACCAACTACCGCAACAGCAAGAACATCCTCGACGCGGCCCTCGCGGTGGTCGCCGACGACGCCTTCGAGGACATCGACGGCGTACGCAGCTCCGGCGCCAGGGAAGTCGACCTGACCTACCACGACGGCCAGGTGCGGCGTGTGGACCGGCCGACCGTCGAGGACCACGACCGGGCCCTGCTGGAAGCGCTGTTGGCCCTGACCCCCGCCGAGCGGGCCGACTCCGCCGTGCTCTGCCCGTCCGTACGGGCCATCGGCCGCTACCGCGACCTCCTCACGGCTTCCGGCGTCCAGGTCTGCCCGCTGGAGCGCTACGCCGGTCACGCCGTCGAGGGCGTCAAGCTCGGAAGCTACCGGCGCGCCAAGGGACTTGAGTTCAAACGCGTCTACCTTCCGCGGTACGACACCTCCCTGCTGACCGGCGGCGAAGGGCTCACCGAGACCGAGCGCGAGCGCCGCGAACTCGGCCGCAGCCAGCTCTTCGTCGCCATGACCCGCGCCCGCGACACCCTCTGGCTGGGCAGCGTCACGCCCACCGCGCGAGCGTGACGCGCCTACGGACGCTCGGCCCGCAGCCTCCGCAGGAGGTCACGGCTCGCGACGGTGAAGGGGTGGTCCTGGCCGAGGCTCTGGGCGCGGCGTGCGACGACGTCGTCCATGAGCGCGATGCCTTCGCCGGTGTGACCGAGCGCGGTGCGGGTGCGGGCCTGGAGTTGGCGGGCGGCGAGGGCGATGGGGTAGTCGGGTCCGAAGCGGTGCAGATAGGTCTCGGTCACCTCGCCGATCTCGCTGTCGGCTTCCTCGAGACGGCCCAACTGGAAGAGCGCCCAGGCGTGGTTGTGGCGGGCTCCCACGGAGACGGTGTGGTCGACGCCGAGGTGTTCCGCGCACTGCCCCGGCAGCGACAGCAGGCCCGTGCGTCCGTCCTCCGCGGTCAGTTCCGCGGCGCCGAGCGCGGCCAGGATGCTGGACCGGGAGCGCAGCGTCAGCGGATGCCACGGCCCCAGCGCGGCCTGGCGGCCCGCGGCCGTGGCGTACAGGAGCGTCAGCGACTCCTCGGCGTGGCCGAGATTGCGCAGGACGAGTTGGAGCCCGTGCGCGCTGTCGAGGCTGTCCGGGTCCTCGGCTCCGAACTGCTGCCGCTGGGCGGTGAGCGTGCGCCGCAGCGACTCCTCGGCCTCGGCGTAGCGGCCCAGCCGGAACAGGACCCGTCCGGCGCGTGAGCGTGCCGCGAGTACGGCCCGGTGTCCGTCTCCGAGCGTCCGCGCCGCGATGTCCGCCGCCGCGCCGACGGTCTCCCACGCCGACGGGTAGTCGCCGGTGCGGTGCATCGCGGTGGCCAGCCGGGTGGCCACCTCCAACACCTCGGCGACGACGGCGGGTTCGCCCGTCCTCCGGAGCAGTGCGCGTACGTGGGGCGCGAGGAGCCGCAGCCGCGGATCGTACGGCCCCGCGTCGGGCACGTCAGGCAGCGCGGCGCCGAGCAGACCGCCGGCCGTTGCGTCGAGCAGAGGGGCCTGCGCCGCCGGGGTGGCGGCCACGACACTGTCGAGCAGTACGCCGTGCCCGAGAACGCAGCGCAGCCCCGCGTTGTCGCCGGGCGTCGGTCGCCATCGGGGCGACCACGGGGGCTCTGGCGGTCCGCGTGAGCACCGCCAGTTCCGGATCCACGGCTCCCCCTGCCATTTAATAATCTGATCATATTGCCTTTGAGTCAATACGAGGACCGGTCGGGTCCGATGTGGATCATTATTGCACCGGGAGTTGAATTGCGATAGGCATCCGAAGGTGGTCACCTCTCGTCGTGGCATATGCCAGACGGCTGGTTTTCGGGTACTCTCCGGCTGTAGTGACGCCGGTGCGGGTACGATCCGCACGCGGTGCGACAGTACGTAGCCGATCCTGGGGGCAACCATGACCAGACCATGGGAAGCAAATCCCGACACCACATTCTTAAAGCGCCTCGGTAAATCACCTCAGGAGCTGGGGAATACGACCGACACCCCCGACTGCCCCGACATCTGGGAGCTGGAGAACGGCGACATCGCCGTCATCGGCCGGGATCTGACGGCCTCCCTCGGGCGGAATCTGCCCGCCGGGGTCTCGGTCGGCTCCGACGAGCGACTCGTCGTCATCCCAAGAAACATGCTGATCGCGGCGAAACCGGACATTCCCAGTGTTTGACTCCTTTCCCAACGGCACCTTCGAACGCCTCGCCCGGCCCGCCTACCACGAGGAATTCTTCCGAATCCTCAAAAGCGGCGTCAGGAGCCAGGACAAGCTGGAACGCGGCCAGCATTTCCAGGAACGCGGTTTCGCGAGCTGGGAAGCATTCGCCGCCGGGCGCTGGGAAGAAGCACTCGCGCTCATCGAGGAAAGGCGTCCGGCCTACGCCCAGCAGTTCGCCGAGGCGGAGGAGCTGGGCGTCGCGCAGCGGCGGCTCCGAGTCGTCGAATTCCCCGTGACGCCGTACGTGCAGTGGGAATTGCACGTCCTGCGCCTGCGCGCGGCGGTGGGCGACCGGATCAGGGTCCTGGACGCGCGGACGATCGCGGACATCGAACGCGAGCGCACGGTGCCGGAGGTCGTGATCCTCGGCGACGTGGTGATGTACGAGGTGCAGTACGACGACGAGGGAAACGCGGACGGGGCCAGGCGGTATGCGGAACCCGCCCTGATCGCGGAGACCAGGGCGGGGTTCGCGTCGCTCTACGCGCGGGGTGAGCCCTTCGGCGACTTCTTCGAGCGCGAGATCGCCACGCTCTCACCGCCGGTCATCGACGGCGTCGGCTAGGGCGTGTCCGCGAGAACCACGCAGGCGGTGAGGTGCCAGGTCTTGGCGGGGAGGGTGGAGAGTTCGAGGTCGACGGAGCGGCCGGAGGGGCCGCCGTCGAGGGGGACGGGGAGCCAGGCGAATTCGCGGCCGTCGAGCTGGGGGGTGCGGGCGAGTTCCTTGCCGTCGGCGCGGACGATCAGGGGGCGGTTGAAGGTGTTGGGGTCGCCGGTGAGGAGATGGGCGGTCGCGGGCCCCGCGGGGAGGGTGAGGCGCAGGACGGTGGGGGCCGCGGAGCGGACGTAGTCGCGGCGGACGACGTCGAACAGGCCCGTGTCGGTGGCCTCGGGCCTGCCGCCGACCCAGCCGAAGCCCGCGCCCTCGGTCCAGGCGGAGTCGGGGGAGAGGCGGGTGTAGCCCTTGAGGACGGGGGACGAGGAGGTCCCGGCGTCGAGGGCGTACAGGCACCGCGCGGCGGGCGGGACGACGACGGTCTTGGCGAAGCTGCGCAGCGAGGCGTCGAGGGCCTGGACGGAGCCGGACCGGGGGAGGGCGTGAATCGTGGTGAGCGAGGGGGTCCGCGGCGGGACGACGGTCAGCTCCACGGTCGCGTCGCCCGCCGGGTCCACGTAGGCGGTCGCGGGCTCTGACCGCCAACCGGCCGGTACGTCGAGGGAGATGTCCGTACGGAGCCCGGAGCCGGTGGCGTTGACGACCTGGACGGGCAGCTCGTTGAGCTCACCGCCCAGCAGGACCGTGTCGGCCGGGGCGACGACGGCCTGGAGCCAGCCGCGCCGCTCGTCGCGTATCCGGCTCAGCTCGAACCAGTACGCGACCAGGGTGTCGCGCCACTTGGCCGCCTCCGCCGCCTGCCGCTCCAACTGCCCGTGCACGTCGGCGAGTCGGCGGTGGTCGACGCGGCGGCGCAGGGCGTCCCAGGCGTCGCGCATGTCCGCCACGCGCGCCGCGCCGGAGAAGTGGGTGTCGTAGATGTGCTGGATCACCGTGCTGCCACTGGCCAGTTGGTGGGTGTACGGCACGTGGTGGAGGAAGAGGAGCAGCTCTTCCGGGCAGTCGGCCAGTGATTCGTACATGTCGCGGGTCGCGGGCGCGTACACGCCGGTGTAGCCGTCGCCGGTGGCGAGCGTGCGGTCGTAACCGACGCCGTTGCGGTCGGACTTGTGGAACTGGGTGGTCGTGGTCGGGCTCGGCTCGAAGTGCCCGGTGACCGAGCCGTCCGGCGGGTGGGTGAGGTAGCCCGTGCCCAGCGGCGAGGTGTAGTCCTCGTAGGTGCGCCAGGAGCCGAGCAGCAGTGCGGAGACGGTCGTCACGACCTGGGCGTCGTTGCCGAAGGTCATCCGGGTCCACTCGTCGGCGAGTTCGTCGGCGGAGAGTCCCGGATTCCACGAAAGACGCCCGTAGCCATGGGTGTTGGCGGCGGCGAGGTGGGAGCCGGTCCAGTTCCTGGCGTCGCCGAAGTTCATCACGCCGGCGAATCCGCAGTGCGTGTACGGGTACGACCGTCCGGTCACCACCTGGGCCACGGTGCTGCCCGCGTCCGGCTTGAGCGTGTCGAAGTCCAGGACTTCCTTCCACTGCGGCACCAGGTAGCACAGGTGCGTGGAGTGGCCGGTGTACTCCTGCGTCACCTGGAGTTCGATCATCGAGTTGGTACGCGGCAGCGAGCCGAACAGCGGGTGCGCGGGCTCGCGCACCTGGAAGTCGATCGGCCCGTTCTTGATCTGCACGACGGCGTTGTCCGCGAACTTCCCGTCCAGCGGGGTGAAGTCGGCGTACGCCTGCCGGTCCCAATTCGCGTCCGTGTCGTGTACGAACGACCGCCACATCACGATGCCGCCGTACGGCTTCACCGCCCCGGCCAGCAGATTCGCGCCGTCCGCGTGCGTACGCCCGTAGTCCAACGGACCAGGACGGCCTTCGGAGTTGGCCTTGACCAGGAAGCCGCCGAAGCCCTCGATCCTGCCGTAGATCTCCGCGGCCTTCTTCTTCCACCACTCCCGCACACCGGCGTCGAGCGGGTCGGCGGTCGTGAGGCCGCCGATGTCGATGGGCGCGGCGAAGTTCGCCGTCACGTACAGCGCCACGCCGTAGCGCCTCAACACCCCTGCCAGCGCGGCGAGTTTGGTGAGGAACGGCTCGGCGAGATAGGCCGCCGTCGTGTTGACGTTGTTGATCACGGCGCCGTTGACGCCGATCGAGGCGAGGGCGCGCGCGTAGTCCGTGTAGCGCTCGTCGAGCCGGGGGAGCCTGTCCCAGTCGAAGAACGACCGGCCCGCGTAACCGCGTTCGATCGAGCCGTCGTCGTTGTCCCAGTGGTCCGCCGCGCGCAGGGGCGCCGCCGGCCGCTCGGTGACGTCGACCCGCTCCAACGGGCGCGCGGTCTGCACCAGCCGCAGCAGGTGGAACGCCCCGTAGAGCACCCCCCGGTCGGCGTTGGCCGCGATGACGGTACGGGGCCTGCCGCGGTCGGTGACCCGCCGGATCACGTACCCCTCGTCGCCGAGCCCGGCCAGGGCCTTCGCCGGTACGAGCGCGCGGACCAGCGGGGAGCTGTGCGGGGTGCCCACCACGAGAGCCGCGGCCCCGGTCGCCCTGCCGCGCGGCGTCACGCGTCTGGCGAGCAGCCCGCTCAATCCGCGCGCCAACTCGTCGACGGCCGACCGCTGTACGGGCCCGCCGCCCTCCCACACCAGTGAACTCAGCGCGGTCCGATATTGCTTGAGCCGCCCGGCATCGTCCACCTTCCGGTAGCGCAGCCACAGCTCGTACCCGTCCTCGCCGGGCAGCCCGCCGCCCCCCGACGACCCACCGGAAGTGGCCGGTTCCGTCGCTCGCGCCACCTCCGCCGCCTGCGCCGACGCCGGAGCGGAGAGGGCGAGTGAACCGGCCGCGCTTCCCAGCGCGGCTGCCGTGAGGACGCTGCGCCGCCGTATTCCTGAGCTCATGTTTCTCACTTCCGCCGATGGACGAGCAGTGCACGTTCAGGGGGTGAGCACCAACTGGCGCAACCGTCACATGCGCTATGACACGTGTCAACACAATCGGCCAGAAAAGAACATGACGGCTCCGTGGTGTGCATGAGGTCTGGTTCACAAGAGGGGTGTGAAAGTGGGGAGCGCGTGCCAGAAGTGCGCGGATTTGCGGGAGCCATGTCTATCTACATGAACGACGGCCGGGTATGAAACGATCGGAATCCAACAGAGCTGAGGCTGCGTCAGTCATCTGTCGGGCATCCGTCAGGGTCGACTACCGCGCGGCGGACGGGTGTTGGAGGCCGGGGGGCGGCTCGCCCCAAAGGGTGAATATCCATACATGTGTGCTTGTGGTGGCGTGAGCGCGTCCCGGCCTACCGTGGTGTGTTGCCCGCTGTCGCCGCGCGGCGGCGGGCACGGGTGCTTCGTGGTTCGGGTCGAGGTCGAGGGGGACCGCTCATGGCCAGCGCGTTTCAGGAGCAGAAGCTCAGGGGGATGTTCGGCGCGTTCGACGCCGACGGCGACGGCTACCTGCGCGAGGAGGACTTCAGGGCGCTCGTCGCCCGCTGGAACCGGCTGCCCGCGGTGGCGCCGGGCACGGAGTTGCGCGCACGGGTCGAGACGCTGCTGATGGGCTGGTGGGCGGCGCTGCTGGAGACCGGCGACACCAACGGGGACGGCGCGGTCGACTGGGATGAACTGCTCGCGCTCGTCGACCGGTTGCCCACGATGATCGCGGACGTCGTCGCCACCGCCGACACCGTGTTCGAGGCCGTGGACGCCAACGGTGACGGCGTCATCTCCCCTGAGGAGCACCGCACGCTCGTCGAGACCTGGAACGGTCAGCCCGTCGACATGACCGGCGTCTTCGCGCTCCTCGACCTCAACGGGGACGGCCACCTCAGCCGTGAGGAATTCACCTTGCTGTGGCGCCAGTTCTGGATCAGCGACGACCCGGCGGAGCCGGGCAACTGGCTGTGCGGACGGTTCCCGACGCAGCGGCACTGAGGTCGCCGCCGCGGGCCCGTGCGTGAAGCGCCGGGCCCGCGGTCGGTCCGCTCGGGAGCCTTCCTCCCACTCAACTCACCAGCCACTGCGGCCACTTCCACCCGTCCAACCTGTTGGCGCGCCGCGCACGCGGTGCTACTGTCCGCTGCTGACAACGTTGCCAGAGTCGTAGCCGCCTCAGCGACACCGCCCGCTACGGTTCTCGTCCGGTGGAGGTCTCGCGATGAGAAGTCCGCACGACAGCGCACGGGCGTCGCGGAGGCGCCTCTTGCTCCGGGTGGTGACCGCGGGCCTCGGCGCCGCGGCGGCGACCGCCCTGCTCGCACCGACGGTTTCGGCGGACACGAGTGTTCGGCGAACGGCCGCGACGGATCGGGCCGCCATGACGGCCGCCCGTACGGCCCCGGCCGCCCGGTCCGTGACCCCGGCCGCCCGTACGACCCCGGCCGCCCGTACGACCCCGACCGGCCGGCCCGCGACGACGGCCGCCCGTACAACCGCCAGCGTCCGCCCCGCCGCCGCGAGCGTCACGGCCTCCGGCCTCAACTACGTCGCCATGGGCAGCTCGTTCGCCTCCGGGCCCGGCATTCCGCCGCTCCAGACGAGCCCGGGTGCATCGGCGTGCGGACGCTCGGCGAACAACTACGCGAGCCTCGTCTCCCACGACCTGGGGGCGAATCTCTCCGACGCCACGTGCGGCGGGGCCACCACGGCGAACGTGCTGACGACAAGTCAGAACGGTCAGCCGCCGCAGATCACCGCGGTCACCGCCGACACCCGGTTCGTCACGGTCACGATCGGCGGCAATGACGTCAACTACCTGGGCAGCATCGGCACTTACTCCTGCCAGACCAGCGGTGGTGCGAACTGCGGCAGCGTCGACCGCAACGCGATCGACCAGACCTTCGGCGAACTCGCGGGCCGTATCGAGAACGTGGTGAACGCCGTCCACAGCACGGCCCCGCAGGCCCGCGTCTACCTCGTCGACTACTTCACGATCCTGCCCGACACCGGCGTCTGCTCCGGCGTGCCGCTCACCGACGACCAGGCGTCGTACGAGCGCGGCATCGCCTCACGGCTGGCGGCCGTCACCGTGACGGCGGCGAACGCAACCGGCGCCACGCTGGTCGACCTCGCGGGCGCGAGCCACGGGCACGACGCCTGCGCGGCCACGCCGTGGGTGGAGAAGTACACCGTCGCGGCCGGGCGGACCTCGTACCACCCGAACGAGGCGGGCATGCGGGCGGCGGCGTCGCTGGTGGAGTCCGCCCTCGCGTCGACCGGCGTCACGACGGCGGGCGCGATCACCTCCGGCATCCCCGGCAAGTGCGTCGACATCGCGAACAGCGGCACCGCGAACGGCACGGCCGTCCAGCTCTACACCTGCAACGGCACGGCCGCGCAGAAGTGGACGGTCACTCCCGGCGCGGGCGGCGCGGTCCGCGCGCTGGGCGGCTGCCTCGACATCGCCGGGGCCGCCACCGCCAACGGCGCGCTCGTCGAGCTCTGGTCCTGCAACGGCGGCGCGAATCAGCGCTGGGTCGCGCGGTCCGACGGGTCCCTGCTCAATCCGCAGTCGGGCCGCTGCCTCGACGATCCGGGCTCCTCGACGGCCGACTGGACGCAGTTGCAGATCTGGGACTGCAACGGGGGCGCGAACCAGGCGTGGACGCTTCCGGGCTGAGCCCGGCCCGGCCCCGGGCGGGTGACCGGCCGGCGCCTTGAGAAGCCGGTTCGCGGGTCCGGGCGGCGGGAGGGGCGTACGTGCCCGCGTACGTACGCCCCTGCGGTGCGTCTCTACGCCCGTCCCCGATGCCGGCCTCCCCGACCGGGCCCGGACCAGGCACCGGCCGCTCCCGGACCAGGCCCCGACCAGGCCCCGGCCACGCCCAGACGGGGCCCCGACCAGGCCCCGGCCACGCCCAGACGGGGCCCCGACCAGGCACCGGCCACGCCCCCGCCGCGCCCCCGACCCCTGTGCTCACGATCACACTGCTCGGCGTCGCGGTGCCCGTGGTCGTGGCGTGCCCGGCTACCCGCCGCCGCCCGGCCTCCCGCGGCGGGAGAATGTGGCCCGCCCGACCGCTCCCCGCCCCCGTCCGTGGTTATTGTTGCCATACGTCAAATGTTTGGCGTCCGTCGGTGTGCGCGGCGGCTCCTCTGCGGCCCCCGGTCGCGGGTGGCCGGGATCGTCCGGGAGGGCACTGCGATGCAGGGTGTGGCTTTCCGGGGCGGGCTGCGGGCGGACGGGCTGCCCGCCGCGCTCGACGATCCGCGGCGGCTGGCCGCGGTGGCCGCGACCGGCCTGCTGGACACCGGTCCCGAGCCGGAGTTCGAGGACCTGGCGGCCCTGGCCGGTGCGGTGACCGGCTGCTCACGGGCGTTCATCACGCTGGTCGACGAGCGCCGCTCGTTCTGGAAGTCGTGCGTCGGGGTCGACATCACCGAGATCGCGGGGCGGCAGAATCCGGTGCGGGACAGCTTCTGCTACTTCCTGGTCGGCCTGGACGGCGAGCCCTTCGCCGTCGAGGACGCGGCCGCCGACCCGCGCACCCGCGACCACCCCTCCGTACAGCCGATGAAGATCGGCGCGTGGGCGGGTTACCCGATCCTCGGACCGGGCGGCGAGGTGCTGGGCAGCATGTGCGTGATCGACGACCGCCCGCACGCCTGGCGCCCCACGGAACTGGCCACGCTGGCCACCCTCGCGCGGGCGGTCGGCAACGAGATCAATCTGCGGACCTCGCTGGAGACGGCGCGCACCGCGCTGGCCGCGACCACCGACCTCGTACGCAGCCTCCAGGACAGTTTCCTGCCGTCCGTCCTGCCGACGGTCTCCGGTCTGGACGCCGCCGCCTCGTACACGCCGGCGGACGGCGGGATGGTCGTCGGCGACTTCTACGACCTCTTCCAGGCGCGCGGCCCCTGGTGGTGCGCCACGATGGGCGACGTGTGCGGGAAGGGCCCGGAGGCCGCCAAGGTCACGGCGCTGGCCCGGTACACCCTGCGCGCGCAGGCCACGCAGCACCTGTCGCCCGCCGTGGTCCTCGACCACCTCAATTCCGCGCTGCTCGACCAGCGCAAGGACGGCCGGTTCCTGACCGCCGTGCACGCCACCTTCCGTACCACCGCCACCGGGGTGTCCGGCCGCCTGTGCACCGCGGGGCACCCGCCCGCCCTGATCCTGCGCGCCGACGGCCGCGTCCAGGAGTCCGGCCGCCGCGGCAGCCTGCTGGGCGTCCTGCCCGACGTGCGCCTCACCGACGTCCGCTTCCGGCTCGCGCCCGGCGACACGCTTCTGCTCTACACCGACGGGGCCACCGAGGCCCGTCCCCGCCCCATCGTCCCGGGAGCCCCGCGGCCGCTGTTCGGCGAGGAGAATCTCGCCGCCGCCCTCGCCGCCTGCCACGGCATGGACGCCCCTTCCATCGTCCGGCGGATCGGCCGCGTCCTCGACGACCACAGCGGTGGGTGGGCGAGCGACGACACCGCCCTGCTGGCGCTCCGCGTCCCGCCCCGCGCGGCCGGTCGCTGACCCTGATCGCCCCGCGCGGCCGGTCCCTGACCCTGATCGCCCCGCGCGGCCGGTCCCTGACCTTGACCGCCCCGCGCGGCCGGTCCCTGACCTTGACCGCCCCGCGCGGCCGGTCTCTGACCTTGACCGCCCCGCGCGGCCGGTCCCTGACCTTGACCGCCCCGCGCGGCCGGTCTCTGACCTTGACCGCCCCGCGCGGCCGGTCTCTGACCTTGATCGCCCCGCGCGGCCGGTCTCTGACCCTGACCGCCCCGCGCGGCCGGTCTCCGACCGCTCGCGCCGCCGGGCCGCCCCCTGTTCACCTCGGCGCCCTGAGGACAAAAGCCGTATAGCGCCCTAGCCTCGTCTCATGGCTGACCTCCCTTTCGACGACGTCCGGGACTTCGCGAACGCCGACCGCGGCTTCGTCGCCGCGCCCGCGTCCACCGCGGTGACGGCCGAGGACGGGTCGGTGGTGTGGGACTGCGGGGCGTACGCGTTCATGACGGCGGCGCAGTGCCCGCCGACCGCGAATCCGTCGCTGTGGCGCCAGGGGCAGCTCTGCGCCCGGTACGGCCTGTACGAGGTCACGCAGGGGATCTACCAGGTCAGGGGGTTCGACCTGTCGAACATGACCCTGGTCGAGGGGGAGCGCGGCGTCGTCGTCATCGACCCGCTGATCTCGACGGAGACCGCGGCGGCGGCCCTGGCGCTGTACCGCGAGCACCGCGGCGACCGCCCGGTCACCGGATTGGTCTACACCCACTCCCACGGCGACCACTTCGGCGGCTCGCGCGCCATCGTCCCGCACGGCACCGAGCAGGACATCCCGGTCCTGGCCCCGGCCGGATTCCTGGAGCACGCGGTCGCGGAGAACGTGTACGCGGGCACCGCGATGACCCGCCGCGCGGTCTACATGTACGGGTCGGAGCTGCCCAAGGGACCGGCGGGCCAGATCGGCGCCGGTCTCGGCGCGACGACCTCGACCGGCACGATCAGCCTGGTGCCGCCGACGGTGCACATCACCAGCACCGGGCAGGAGGAGACGGTCGACGGCGTACGTATCGCCTTCCAGCTCACTCCCGGCACCGAGGCCCCCTCGGAGATGAACTTCCTCTTCCCCGACCACCGGGCCCTGTGCATGGCCGAGAACGCCACCCACACGCTGCACAATGTGCTGACCCTGCGCGGCGCGGTCGTCCGCGACCCCCGGATCTGGGCGCACTACCTCTCCGAGGCCCTGGCGATGTTCGAGGGCAAGGCGGACGTCGTCTTCGCCTCGCACCACTGGCCCACCTGGGGCCAGGAGGAGATCACCGCGTTCCTCACCGGGCAGCGCGACCTCTACTCCTACCTCCACGACCAGACCCTGCGGCTCATCAACCAGGGCCTGACCGGCCCGGAGATCGCCGAAGAGCTCACCCTCCCGCCCGCTCTGGAACGTACGTGGGCGGCCCGCGGCTACTACGGCTCGGTCTCGCACAACGTCAAGGCGGTCTACCAGCGCTACATGGGCTGGTTCGACGGCAACCCGGCCCACCTGTGGGAGCACCCGCCGGTCGAGCAGGCCCGCCGCTTCGCCGCCGACTACGGCGGCACCGACGCCCTCGTGGCCAAGGGCCGGGAGTACGCCGACGCCGACGACCTGCGGTTCGCCGCCACGCTCCTCAACCACGCCGTGTTCGCCGAGCCCGGACACCAGGGCGCGCGCGAGGCGCTGGCCGCCGTCTACGACCGCCTCGGCCAGGGCGCGGAGAACGGCACCTGGCGCAACTTCTACCTCACCGGCGCCATGGAGCTGCGCGGCCACCTCGCCAAGGTCCGCCTCGACACCGCCAACCCCGAGATGGCCATGGCCCTCACCGTCGACCAGCTCATCGACTCCCTCGCCGTCCGCGTCGACGGCCCCCGCGCCTGGGACACCCGGCTGACGATGGACTGGCACGTCACCGACCACCGCCGCACCTGGCGCCTGACCCTCTCCAACGGCGCCCTCACCTACCGGTCCACTCCCGGCGCCCCCACCGCCACCACCGCGGACCTGACCCTTACCCTCACCCAAGCCCAGCTCCTCACCGCCCTCGCCACCCGGAACCTCGACAACGTCACCACCGAGGGCACCCCCGACACCCTCTCCCGCCTCCTCTCCCTCCTCGCCACCCCGGACCCGGACTTCCCCCTCGTCACGCCGTGAGTCCGGTCGCGGTTCAGCGGTGCGGGCACTTCTCCTTGGACTTCACGACGCTCACGATGACGACGGTGGAGACGTTGTAGCGGGCGGGGGAGGGGTGTTGGGAGCAGACGGTCCAGTTGCTCGACCACATGGGGGAGCGGTTGCGGCCGAGGGCGTCCTCGCTGGTGATCTGGTGGAAACCGGAGGTCTGGGCGGCCAGTTGGGCCCGGGTGAGGGACAGGCCCCGTAAGTCCGGGAGCGCGGCCGTCTGTTGCCTGGTGTGTTGGGACCACGCGAAGACGGCGACGACGGCCGCGACGGCCAGGAGAGCACGGACTTTGCGCATGGAGGTCGCCTCCGGTTCGTGGGCCGCTGGCGGAGCGCGCCGACAGCGGAGTGCGTACGCGCGTGGTGCCGTACGAACCCGCCGGAATCGGCACATTCGACGGTACGGGCGGACGCGGCCCGTCCCGTGGGACCGCGGGCGACACTTCGCGGGGACCGGTGGTACCGGGGTACCCCCTCGGCGGTGGACGGACCCGGTCCGTACGGCGGCGCGGCCGACTGCGCGGCCACGGACCGTCACCGCGGGGTGCGCCGGAGGTCCGGAAGGGGCGGCGCCCGTCATTCTGGGTGATGAGAGCGCACTGGTACCGCGGTACCAGTGCCGTGCCGAAGGGTCTCCCACGGTTCCAGGAATCCGCCCGCTCGCCCTCGTAACGTCGAAGGTGCGGGTCGCGCCGCGTGCTCGACGAGTGCGATGACTGCGACGACTGCGATGGGTGCGACGACTGCTGCGAACGCGGTGAGCGCGTGAGTTCCGTGCGCGAGGCGTGTGCGCGGGACGTGAGAGGACCAGGGGACCAGAGGCCGATGATCGAAGTGCGTGAACTGACGAAGCGGTACGGGGACAAGACGGTGGTCGACCGGCTGTCGTTCTCCGTGAAGCCCGGTGAGGTGACGGGATTCCTCGGGCCGAACGGTGCGGGGAAGTCGACGACGATGCGCATGATCGTCGGCCTGGACGCCCCGACCCAGGGCTCGGTGACCGTCGGGGGCCGCCCGTACGCCCGGCACCGGGCGCCGTTGCGCCAGATCGGTGTCCTGCTCGACGCCAAGGGGGTCCACCCGGGGCGCAGCGCGTTCGGGCACCTCAAGGCGCTCGCGCTCACGCACGGCATTCCGCGCCGCCGGGTGGACGAGGTCATCGAACTGGCGGGCCTCGGCAGCGTGGCAGGCAAGCGGGTGGGCGCGTTCTCGCTCGGCATGGGCCAGCGGCTCGGCATCGCCGCCGCCCTGCTCGGCGACCCCGAGGCCGTCATGCTCGACGAGCCGGTCAACGGCCTCGACCCCGAGGGCGTGCTGTGGGTGCGCAATCTGCTGACCGGGCTGGCGGCCGAGGGCCGGGCCGTGATGCTCTCCTCGCACCTGATGAGCGAGATGGAGCTGATCGCCGATCACCTCGTGGTCATCGGGCGCGGACGGCTCCTCGCCGACACCTCGCTCAAGGACTTCACGCACCAGGCCGGCGGCGGCGGGGTGCGGGTCGTCAGCGGCGAGGCCGCCCGGCTGCGTGAGGCGCTGGCCGCGCCGGGCGTCACCATCACGTCCTCCTCCGACGAGGAGTTGCTCGTCCACGGCTGGGCCGCCCGTGACATCGGCACGGTCGCCGCGCACTGCGGGATCGCGCTGTACGAACTCGCCCCGCAGTCCGTCTCGTTGGAGACGGCCTTCATGCGTCTCACCCATGACTCCGTGGAGTACCACAGCGACCCCGCGGGCACCGAGCGGAAGGCCGCCTGATGACCACCGACACGATCGCCGTCGCCGTACCCACCGATCGGGACGGGCAGGGGGTGACCGGCCGCCGCGTCCTGCGCTCGGAGCTGAGCAAGTTCCTTTCGCTGCGCTCCAGTTGGATCACCCTGGGGGCCTCGGTCGCCGTACTCGTCGCCTTCGGTGTGATCGCCGCCGCCGTCTACCGTCCCCCCGGCGCCGACGCGACCGGCACGCCCGACGACCCGGTCGGCCTGGCGCTGACGGGCGCGAGCGTCACCGGCCTGATCGTCGGCGTGCTCGGGGTGATGATGTCCGCGGGCGAGTACAGCACCGGCATGGTCCGTTCGACCTACGTGGCGGTGCCGCGCCGGTGGCTGGTCCTGGCGTCGAAGAGCGCCGTGATCGGCTCGCTGGTCCTGGTCCTCACCGCGGTCGCCGCCGTGGTCACCTTCGGCCTGGGCGCGGCGAGCCTGCGCGGCGACGACATCGCGCTGTCCCTGGGCGACGAGGGCGTGCTGCGCGGCCTGGTCGGCGCCGGTGTCTACCTCGCGCTGTTCGCCGTGTTCGGCGTGGCCCTGGGAACGCTGATCCGGTCCGCCTCCGGGAGCATCGCCGCCCTGGTCGGCCTGCTGATGCTGCTGCCCGGCCTGACCGCGCTGCTGCCCGACTCGCTCCAAAACGCGGTCGAGCGGTACACCCCCGGCAACGCGGGCTCGGCCATCTACGCCCTGCACAAGGCGTCGGACTCCCTGTCGCCCGGCGCGGGACTCGCCGTCTTCGCCGCCTGGGTGGCCGTGGCCCTGGCCGCCGCGGCCATCCGGCTGAAGCGGTCCGACGTCTGATCGTCGCAGCGGCCGACCGTTCGTCGGAAGGGTCACCAGCGGTGACAATGAGGTTTATGCACCGGGACCGGGACGTCAGGGCCACGATCGCGGCTCGGGGCCGGGACGTCAGGGGCAAGCTCGCGGCTCGGGGCCGGGATCTCAGGGTCGGGTTCTCGGCTCGGGGCCGGGATGTCAGGGCGCGGTTTCTGGCCAGGAGGCGGGACCCGCGGGTCGAGGTCTCCGCCTGGGACCGGGGCCCCGGGGTCGGATTTTCCGACCGCGACCCCCGAACCGCCTTCGCCGCCCCGGACCGGGGGACGCCGGTGCCGTCCCTCGGGCCCGAGGCGGGACTGGGGCACCCGGTCCTGAACCTCATGCTGCAAGGCAGCAGCTTCCTGCGGGAGTACGACCGGCGCCACCCCTGGCTGCTGGACACCACGGTCGTCCTGCTCTTCGCGGGCGTCTGCCTGCCCAACCTGCTCTCCGGCGGCACGTCCGCGGCCGTCGCGGCGGCCGACGCGCAGGGGGCGCCGTCGACCGCCACCCTCTACGTGCTGTTCGCCGCGCTCGTCCTGCCGCTGTGGTGGCGCCGCCGCGCCCCGGCCACCGTGTTGGTCGTGACGATCGCCGCCTTCCTCGTCCAGTCCGCGATGGACGCCGGGCTCGTCGCCTCGTTCAGCCCGCTCATCGCCCTGCACAATGTCGCCCGGCACAGCTCCCCGCGCGTGCTGGGCTGGGCCACCGCCGTGGCCGCCGCCGCGAATGTGGTCGACGTCTTCGCCCTGGAGCCCGCGGGCAGCGAGTTCCTCGTCCTCTTCTTCCTCCTCGGGCTGGTGACCGCCGCCGTCGCCACCGGTCTGACCCTGCGGACCCGCAGGATGTACCTGACCGCGCTGGAGGACCGCGCCCGGCGCCTGGAGGTCGAACGGGACCAGCGCGCGAGGCTCACCGCCGCCGCCGAACGCACCCGTATCGCCCGCGAGATGCACGACATCGTCGGCCACAACCTCTCCGTCATGGTCACCCTCGCCGACGGCGCCTCGACGCTCGCCGCCCGCAACAACGAGAGCTCGACCCCGGTCCTGCGCATGGTCGGCGACACCGGGCGGCAGGCGCTCGGCGAACTGCGCCGCGTGCTGGGCGTCCTGCGCGGGGACGACGACGCCGCGGACCGGCGGCTCAGACCGCAACCGGGCATCGGCGACCTCGACATGCTCCTCGCACGGGTCCGCGCGGCGGGCCTCGCGGTCACGTACCGCACCACGGGCGAACTCGCCAAGCTGGGCGAGGGCCTGCAACTCACCGTCTACCGCATCGTCCAGGAAGCCCTGACCAACACCCTCAAGCACGCCGGTACGGCCACCACCTCGCAGGTCACCGTGACCGCCGACGCGGGGACGGTACGGATCCACGTCACCGACACCGGCCCCCCGTCGCACGCCGCAGGACCCGCGGCGCCCGCCAACGGGGACGACGAGCACGGCCACGGCCTCGTCGGCATCCGCCAGCGCGTCGCCCTCTACGGCGGTACGGTCACCATCGGCCCGACCACCGACCAGCCCGGATGGACCGTCGACGTCCAACTCGACGCGACCGTCGACCCCACCGACCACAAGGCGGAAAGCCACCTGCCATGACCACCTCCGTGCTGATCGTCGACGACCAGCCCATGCAGCGCTTCGGCCTGCGCATGCTCCTGGAGGGCAGCCCCGGCGTGACCCCCGTCGGCGAGGCCACCCACGGCGCCGAGGCCGTCCGCATGGCGGCCGAACTGCGCCCCGACGTCGTCCTCATGGACATCCGCATGCCCGGCATGGACGGGCTGGAGGCCACCCGCCAGATCGTCGCCGCCGGCGGCCGTACCCGCGTCCTCATCGTGACCACCTTCGACCTCGACGAGTACGCCTACGAGGGCCTGCGCGCCGGGGCCAGCGGCTTCCTCCTCAAGGACGCGGGCCCCGAGGAACTCGTCTCGGGCATCCAGGCCGTGGCCACCGGTGACGCCGTCGTCGCCCCCAGCCTCACCCGCCGCCTCCTCGACGCCCACGCCCACCACGTCCTCACCCCGCCCGACTCCCCGGCCGCCCAGGACCCCCGCCTGCGCGAACTCAGCGCCCGCGAACGCGAAGTCCTCGTCGCCATCGGCAACGGCTGGACCAACTCCGAGATCGCCCGCCACCTCGTCCTCTCCGAGTCCACCGTCAAAAAACACGTCGGCCGCGTCCTCGCCAAGATCGGCGCCCGCGACCGCATCCAAGCCGTCATCCTCGCCTACGACGCCGGCCTGGTCCGTTCCAAACGCTGACCGCCGGAACGTACGTATTCCGCCGCCCTTCCGCCACGTCCCACGCTCAGCCCGGCCCGCGCCCGGACCCGAGGTCACCGGCGGTGAGACCGGGATTCCGGTACCGCTCCGTGAGCCGGTCGACGACGGTGTGCAGCGCCCCGTCGAGCCGGGCCAACGTCAGTGCGCCGCCCGGCCGTTCGTAAGTGAGCAGCTTGAGGATGTTCAGGAAGTGGGACCGTGCGGGGTCCGGTGTCACCGCGTCGAAGCCGACGAAGAGTTCGTAGTGCGATCGGGACGCGGAGACGACGCGTGCGAGCGGGACGGCGGCCAACTCGTCGCGGTTCAGGGGGCGTCCGGTGGCGACGGCGGCGTCGTTGGACAGCGCGAACAGTCTCAGGGCGAGCAGCGCCCTGCTCAGGCCGTCCGCCGCGGGAGCGGTCATCCGCGACGTGACGTAGCCCTCCAGCCGGCGCTCGCGCTGCCAGGACACCTCGTCGTGGACGTCGAACACCGCGTCGCCGTACGCGGCGCAGGCGTCCCAGATCCGCTGGGGGGAGTCGACCGGGTCCGGCATGGAACCGATCCTCCCGTACGCGCCCGGCGATGCGTACGGGCAACGGGAATCCCCGGGGCGCGGGCCCGAAACCTCGGGGTGCGGCCTCGCGCTTCGTGACCACTAGGATCCCGCCATGTCTGACGATCTCGGCTTCACGTGTTCGTGCTGCGGAAACCATCACGCGGAGCTCCCCATGAGCTACTCGACCCTCGCCCCGGACGTCTGGGACCCCGTCTTCGAGGCCGACACGAACAGCATGCTGTCGTCGGACCAGTGCGTCATCAGGGGCCAGCACTTCTTCGTCAAGGGCCTGATCGAGATACCCGTGATCGGTGGCGAGGACGTCTTCTCGTGGGGCGTCTGGGTCTCCCTGAGCAAGGACAGCTTCGCCCGCGCCCTCGACCTGTGGGACACCGAGGGCCGC
Organism: Streptomyces sp. NPDC008139; assembly: GCF_042957025.1. NCBI lineage: Bacteria > Bacillati > Actinomycetota > Actinomycetes > Kitasatosporales > Streptomycetaceae > Streptomyces > Streptomyces sp. NPDC008139. The sequence continues at coordinate 28,270 of NZ_JBIBHM010000012.1, read as the reverse complement.
GAGGCCGAGAAGCCGTACTTCGGCTGGCTCAGCACCGAGCTGTCCCTCTATCCCGAGAGCACCACCGACCTCAAGACCAACGTCCACACCCGGCCGCTCGGCACCCGCCCCTTCATCAAGCTCGAACCCACCGACCACCCCCTCGCCGTCGAACAGCGCACCGGAATCACGCCCGCCCGCGTCCGCGAGATCGCCACGGCGGTGCTCCACCCGGCCTGACCACGCCCGAGGGAAACCGGCAATGGCCCGGCGCCCGCGTTCCCGAGGACCGTGGCATTACAGTCGCCCTCACCGGTCGTCATCAGGAGGTCCCGTGCCGTACGCCGTCGATTTCGTGAACGTGTCCACCGTCGGCCTGGAATCCTCCCCGGTCGCCGAGGCCCTCGCCGGACTGCGCGCCAACGAAGCACGCTATTACAAGAACAAATACGACCACGTCTTCACCGTCAGCCCGGCGGACGAAGCACCCGAAACCCTCGACTGGGTGCACCGCATCCTCTCCGCCGAGCGCGACCTCGTCTTCGCCTCCCGCCCCCTCGAAGTCACCTCCTTCGAGGTGGACGGCCTACGAATGGCCTACGTCTTCTACGAGTCCGGCCTCTCCGTCAACGTCATGTACGGCATCGAAGAAGGCGCCAAGCGCGCGGTCGGATTCAAACTCTCCGAGGGCATGGAAGTCCCCGAAGAACTCTCCCCCCACTTCAAATTCGCCCGCCAAAAATCCAAACTGGCCGGCACCATCCGCGGCTCCTTCTTCGTGATCAAGGGCGAATACTGACCCGCCCTGCGCCGGCCACCGCCTGATCGCGTCAAGTCCCCCACAACCGCCTGGCGTCGGCTCGACGGATCGGTGTCCCGCCGGGTGGGCTATATTCCCAGGCCATGTCTCCGGGGCGGGGACGGTGAGGGTGGGGGAGTGCGCTGGTGCGCAAAGTGACGGTTCGGACTGTGGCTGTGGCAGCGGCGGGCGCGGTGCTGGGGGTGGTGTCGGCCGCGGTACCCGCGCATGCGGCCACAGGGTTCTACGCGTGCCCGAAGGGCTACTTCTGCGGGTGGAAAGGCGAAAGCGCCACCGGCAGCATGATGAAGACCAAGACGAATCTGGCCTCGCTGGGGTCCTTCAACGGCAAGCTGAAGTCGACCGCCAACCGTACGTCGAGTGTGGTGTGCCTGTACGGAACGGACGGCACCTACACCAGCCAGCAGCCCGGCAGTGCGGGGGAAGGCGCAGGTGGCTCGTATCTGCGGACGATGACCTCGCTGAAGTTCTTCAAGACCGAGCGCGAGTGCACAGAGCCGTCCTACGGTTGGTGGCTGTCGGAGAAGAGCCCGGTGAAGGCGGGTTTCGGGGACATCGACGGCGACCGGTACGCGGACGTGCTGTCCCGCGACCTGGCCGGACGGCTGTGGTTCGTTCCCGGCAGCAGCGGTCGCGGACGGCTGATCGGCCCCGGCTGGAATTCCATGACGGCGATGACCCGGCACGGCGACTTCACCGGTGACGGCATCGAGGACCTGCTCGCCCGGGACAAGGACGGCAAGCTCTGGCTGTACCCGGCCACCGGCCGCGGCGGCTTCATGGCCCGCCGCCTGATCGGCCCCGGCTGGAACACCATGACCCGCATCGCAGCCGTCGGCGACCTCACCGGCGACGGCGTCAACGACCTCCTGGCCGCGGACAAGACCGGGAAACTGTGGCTCTACCCCGGCACCGGCCGCAGCCACCTCATGAACCGCCGCCTGGTCGGCGGCGGCTGGAACACCATGAACGCCCTCACCGGCCCCGGCGACCTCACCGGCGACAGGAAGAACGACCTGCTCGCCCGCGACACCACCGGCAAGCTCTGGCTCTACCCCGGCACCGGCCACAGCACCTTCGGCACCCGCAAACTCCTCGGGCCCGGCTGGAACGCCATGGACTCCTTCATCAGCGTCGGCGACACCGACGGCGACGGCGTCAACGACCTCAACACCGTCACCAACCGGACCTATCACGACGGAGAAGAGGGCCGACAGCTCCTCTACTCCGGAACCGGCCACGGAACCCTCCGCGCAGCAAAGGCGACCGGCGCCGATTGGTACGGCCTCAACGGCACCTTCTGACCCCGGCACGCGCCAACTCCCGGCTTGCGCAGCGCAGTTGATCAGCAGGTATGAGGTGTCACTGTCGGCGTCGGCCGGGGCGCGGAGCCGCAGATCAGCCAAGCTGCCGGGGTCCGGGCCCGCCGCGCGGACCTCGGCGATCGAGACCGTGGACTGCTACGATCGTGGCGAATTCGAACGTGGGGGGCCGCCGGAGGATTCACGTTCCCGGCGGATCGGTACCGTTCGAACCGTCCCTCCTTGCGCCCCGCGCCACGCCGCCGTGTTCCGCGCGACGGCTCCCGTAGGAGGAAATGTGACGCGCATGGGCGCTTCTCGACGGCTGACGGCCGTGACGGCGGCGCTCGCGCTCGCGGTCGTCGCGGGCCCACTGGCGGTGCCGTCGGCGGCGGAGTCCGGAGCGGACGGCGCGGACGGAGTGGGCGGCGCACCCTCGGCGCTGCCCACGTTGCCGGTTCCGGCGGATGTCATCAGCGCCGGTACGACCGGCTTCCTCTCGATCGGCCAGGACTCGGACCTGCTGTGGACCCGGTACGCAGGCGGCGCCACCACGCCGCTCGGCAGGGACATCGGCCGGTCCACCGCGACCTTGATGCACGGGTCGGTGTCCGACGTCGTGGCCCTGGAGCGCGGCACCGAGTACGACACGGACCACCGGGTGGAACTGCACGACATGGGGACCGGTGACATCTCGGTCGTTCCGTTGGGGAGGAACCGTTCCCTGAACGCGGTCGTCGGATCGACGGTGGTGGCGTGCCGGGTGCCGTATCCCACGGATGCCACGTGCACCGAGGCGCACTTGATGAGTGTCGCTGACGGAGTCACGACCGACCGGGTGGTCACGGGCCTGCCCAGCGGTGCCTTCGGACTGCGGGCGGCGGCCGCCACGACCGGTGCGCTCGCGCTGTCCTACAAGACCTCCGCGGCGGGCGGGACCACGGCCGACGGACTCGCGGTGGTCGACCTCGCGTCCGGTACCGCGACCACGTCGCACCTCGCCTCGGCCGGATTCACGACCGCCGTGTCCCCGGCGTACGTGTCCAGCGTGAGCACCGGGAACGCTCCGGTGCTGAGCGTGGAGAACCGGGCCACGGGCACGGTGACGCGGCTGTCCGCGCTGGGTCCCGGCTACCCCCTGACCGGCCTGGTAGGGAACTGGGCGGTGTTCGGTCCGAACACACCGCTCGGGGCGGGCTCCGCCGACTGGGACTTCTCCTTGCGGGCCGTCCCGGTGGGCGGCGGCGCCGTGCGCAAGGTCCTGGACCACGCCACCACCGTCGTTCCCGCGCCGGACGGCGCGGTGCTCGTGACGGGCGGCACCGTCGCCAAGGGCGAGGGCGTGTACCGGGTTTCCGTCGGCCCCGACGGCGCGCCGGTCGCCGACATGGTCGCCAGCAAGGGAGCTCCGACCAAGCTCGCTCTCCTCAGCTCCAGCGTCCCCGCGGTGGCGACCCTCGACCCGGCGCCGTGGAAGGCGCGGTGGCAACTGTCCCGCAGTAACGCCGAAGTGACCCTCACCCTGCGCCACACCGCGACGGGAGCCGTGGGCCGGTGGCATCTGGACCGGACCGACAACACCACCGATTGGGTGCGGATGGACTGGGCCGGACGGATCTTCATGGACTGGACGGGGGGGATCGACAGCGGCTCCGCCCCCAATGGCGCCTACACCTGGCAGATCACGGCGAAGCCGTACGACAACCTCGGGCCGACGCTGAACGTGAGCGGCGGCTTCACCGTCGCGCGCCCGCCCGCTCCGCACGACTACACCGACAACGGCTCCCCGGACATCCTGGCCCGCGACAGCTCCGGCGCCCTGTGGCGCGAGGACACCGTGTACTACCCCGGGAGCCACCAACTGACCGGCTCCGATCGGGTCAAAGTCGGTCCGGGCTGGAACGTCTACAGCCGGATCGTCGCGGTCGGCAACGTCGCGGGCTCCTCAGCCGGTGACCTGATCGCCCGGGACAGCGCGGGCGTCCTGTGGCTCTACACCGGTACGGGCAAGGGCACGTTCGCCGCGCGGACGAAGATCGGTCCGGGCTGGAACATCTACACGCAGATCACCGGAACCGGAGACTTCACCGGCGACGGCCGTGCGGACCTCGTGGCCCGCGACGGCTCCGGTGCGCTGTGGCTCTACCGGGGCACCGGGAACGCCAAGGCGCCCTACGCCACCCGCACGAAGATCGGTCCGGGCTGGAACATCTACAAAGAGATCGTCGCGGTCGGCAACATCGCCGGCTCCTCAGCCGGTGACCTGATCGCCCGGGACAACGCCGGCATGCTGTGGCTCTACACGGGCAAGGGCAACGGCACGTTCGCCCCGCGCACGAAGATCGGTCCCGGCTGGAACATCTACACGCAGATGTTCGGCATCGGCGACAGCAACGTCGACGGCAAGCCCGACCTCATCACCCGGGACAGCACCGGCACGACATGGCGCTACCTCGGCACCGGAAACGCCGCCGCCCCCTTCGCCAAACGAGAGCTCACCGGAGTCCTCTTCGCCCACCAGTACAACACCGCCCTCTGACCGCCAGCTCCCTGCCGCGTAGCAGCTCGTGCGCTATCCGCGTGATCCATGGGGGACGATGACTCGGCTGGACGCGCTCCGAGTCATGGCCGGACCGGCATTGGCGATCGAGTCGGCGGAGGCCGTCCCCGCACTGGACCGCTCCTCGGCACCGAACACGCCGACGAGGTGTACCAGGAACCCCTGATGGGCCCCGCCCCGACCCACGCCGTGGATGTCGTCGCGTTCTGGCCCGACCCCGCCGACCCCGCCGACCACGTCGCCCCCGCCGTCGCGGCCTTGCTGACCGCCGCTGTCATGGACGTGGCCGGCGGCGTCGCCAACGCCGAACTACGGGAGGACCAGCTGCCGATTGCGGCTGTCCTCCCGGGCATCCTCGCTGTGATGACCGAACCGTGGACCTGATCCGGCGGAAGCGGTCGCCTTGGGCGTTGAACAACGAGGTGTTCGAGCGGTACCTCACAGCGGGCCTTGACGTGGCCTATCTCCTGACAGGGCTGGAACCGCTCCACTGAAATGCGGCGCCCACATCGCCTTCCGCAGGCCGTCTGCGGAGTTTCAGCCCTTCGCCGCGATGCGCACCGCGGCGTCGGCCCAGGGCGTGGGCTCCACCACATTGCTGGCCGCCATCACGTCCTCCTCCCACCAACCGGTCCCGTCCAGCCATGCGGACAGCCACTGCGTGAGCGAGGGCGAGTCCAGGAACCAGGCGTCGGCCCAGTCGGCGGGGCCGGCGTTGGGTTCGAAGAGGAGGACGGGTGCATCGGGGTGAAGGCAGTCGGCGGCGGCGTACATGCCGCAGCCCCAGTCCAGGATCGGCAGGACACCGTGGGGCCAGTACTCGGCGGCGGTTGTGCGCAGTTGCCCATACTCGGCGACAGATGTCCGGCCGTTCCCGGTCAGCGGCAGCAGGTGGTACTCGGAGCCGAAGCCGCCGTTGGCGACGTGGCGGTACAGCCCGTTCAGTACGGGTGGAAGCGTGAAGCCGAGAACGGATTCAGCCTGCGCGATCTCTTGTTCGCCGACACGCGGCGGAAGGTCAGCCGACTGCTGCTCGGCGCGCGCACGTACGCGCTCAAAGAGCCGTGCCAGGTCGGTCACGCGGCCTCCAGGGCCAGTTGTCGGGCGGATCCGGATCAACCGCGGGGCTTCCGCTATCGGAGACGCTAGCCATGTCAGAACCCTCGGGTAGCGTCGGGGCGTTGGAACGAAGGCAGGGGAAGTGGGACGGCGTCATGGGTGCCAAGACAAGTCTTCTGATCTCTTCGGACGGGGAAGCGCCGTCCGCGCTACGGGGTGCCCACGTCGTTGACGGTTCGGCGACGGCCGACCTGCTCCAGCGGCTGTATCCGGGTTGGGTTGTGGAGCCCGACGATGGCACGACCCTGGTGGAGGCGATGTATCCGCCCGACGGCGTTTGCTACGCGGCCAGCTTCTCGGGTGTGGACGTCGTCTGTGATCGGCGTCTGATGAGCCTCCGCCCATCTGCCATGCCCGAGCATCTGCTGGAAGCGAGCGGCCGGGGTCGGGTCTTCTTCCACGCGATGCACAGCGTCTCGGATGCCCTCACCTTCGCTGTCTGGGAGAACGGCGAGCTGGTGCGTTCCCTCAGCCTCTCGCCGGACAGTGGGATCGTCGAGGACATCGGTGCCCCGTACGACTTCGAGGTGCCGTTTTGGGCGGGAGAGCACCCGGTCGAGCCGGTTCCGGAGTGGGGCGATGACCAGCCACCGTACCCACTGGCCTTCCACCCCCTCGAACTGGGTGAGGAGGCGTTGCGAGCGTTCGCAGGGTTCGTGTTGGAGGGCCGACCGTCGCCCGCCCTTGTGGACCCGGGCGCAGTCTTGCTGAACGGCTACCGCGTCACCAACCCGAACGGCCCCGACGCGGCCAAGCTCAGAGCGGAGATGCAACAGCGAGTGGCGGCCATGCACCGGCACCGGGTGCTGCGGTTTGAGGCGGACGGCACCATCACCGCGGTGTAACCGCCAGGAAGCCAGCCGCTTCAGCCGGTGAGCCGTCGGCAAGTTGATACCGCGGAACTCCAGCCGGCCCGACACCTACGCCTGGGACCGAACAGGTAGCGCCACGGCACGTAACTGGGATTGGTGCGTGCGGTCGGTTCCGGTCCAGCTTGGCTTGAGAGTTACTCGGCATCGGCGCCCGTGGCATCAGACCCGGACGGTTCCCCGGACTCCGTACCGACGCTCTCGCCTTTGGTGCCCGCTTTCAGCGAGGCGAGTTGCGGTCGTTGGAGCTGAGCCCGCTCGTCGTCCGGGATGTTCATCGACTCGGCCAGTACGGCGGCGAGCGCGGCGACGTGAGTGCTGTCGATGTCGGAATCGAAGAGCCACCTGAGGTTGTCTTCGGACGTGATGAGGTCGATCACCGAGCGCCCGTTTCCGTCTCGTGTGGCCGGTGCCCGGACGTATCGCACACGATCGATCGGGATGTCCTGACCGATCTCGCCTTGGCCGAGGAAGGCGTTTGCCTTGGCTGTGATGATGCGGCGATCCGTAACGGCGACCAAATTCCTGGCCGCCGCCTTGTCCATCGCCGGCGCCACCTTTTCCTTTGCTCCATCAAGGATCGCTCCGATCCGTGCGGGGGCATCGAGGCCGAGGGCGCGGAGGGTCTCACCGTCCTCAATGCGCCAGCGCAGAATGCGAAGATACCGTTCGAGATTCAGCGACGTGGGCGCGCAGACGACTTCGGGAATCTCGAGCGGAGGGGCCGGCGGGTGGAGGGCGTCGGCAAGCGGTTGGATCGCCTCCAGAAGGTGGGTACTGGTGAGGCGGGCCTTCTTCGCGTCCTTCCGCTTCCCTATCAGCGGCACTGTTGCTCGTCCGGGGAGCTCGGCGATGATGCGTAGCTCCCGCGTCAGCGAGTCGACGAGGTTCGTCGTGTGTGCCAGGGCGGAGTTGAGCTCCTCGCTGGTCTCGCGCTCAATGATCTCGACGAGCCGCGCCTCGTCGGCCTCTTCGCGGCCGGCGGCCCTGGCGCGGGCAGCGTGGAGCGTCTGGTAGCCGGTCCATGCCTTGAGTGACGACAGGAGGGCGTGGGCGTCGAAGACGATTGCCCTAGCGTTCGTCTCGAGGTATTCACGTCGGCTGGGCGTGTCCAGCCGACCGAGCTGCCGAACATGTTCGCCGACGTTCAGTCGGTATGTCTCGCGCTGCTTACGCAGAGCGTCCTCTTTGGCTGCGACCTTCTCCCACTCGGTCGTCGTGACCGATTCGAGCTCACGCGCGCGACTGACCGCGCGGTCGACGGTGTCGACGAGCGAGGTCAGTTCGGCCCACTGCTCGTTGCGCAAGGACGTGAGGACTTCGCTTGTCAGCGCGATGTTCGTCCTCACGAGGCCGGTGACTTCGCTCAGCATCGCCTGAAGCGCGACCATGGCCAGCGCGGGCCCGGTCGCGGCCGCGAACTCGGCTGCGCTCACCCCAGTCACAGGGATCAAGCGGGCTTGATGGACTATCCGGCCGTTGGCGATCACCGCTCCGAGATTCGCACCGTCCTTGGCCGCGAGTGCTCCACCGGCGCTCAAAAACGCCCTCGTCGTCTCGCCGAGCCTATAGATCCCTTCCACGCTGGCGAACGCGGAGCCGAGGTTGCCGCCCACTGTCGCCGCGTTGCCGATCGAGGCCAGGGCTGCTGTCGAGAGGCGTGTGCGGTCGTCGACCGATATGAGCCCCATGTCCAGCGGATCGAGCTTGAGTTCCGCAATGAGCTCTGCGGGGACTTCCCCGAAAGCGACAACAACCGCCGGCCGGACCTCTACCAGGACTGTCGATGTCGCGGCCGAGTCGCTGCCAGAGGGCGACGCCGGACTGTCCGCAGCACATGCGTCGGCGGTGTCACCCCGGCCGTTCTCCTCGGGCTCGGCGGCCTCCATCGAGTCCGAAGAATCCTGCATGCGATGTCCTCCCCCAGCGGCGTGGAACAGCCCGACGCCGTAAGCGTTCCCTGCCGGAGGGTACGGGAGGCCGCCCCGCAGCGAGCCTGGATTCACCTACGGGACTCACTTTTAGATTCCCTCGGGCCGAGTCACAGTTTTCGCGGCTGGCGGCTGGGCTATGGAGCGGTCAGTGGCTGAGGTTGGCGAAAGGCAGAGCGTGGTGGCGACTATGGCGCTGCGGCGCGACTACGCCGCTCGGGGCGAGTGCGCCCCCCAGTGCCTCGGCGGTTCGACCGCATATCACCATCTGTCTTTCCCTGATGACCATACGTAGATAGCATCGGCGCCCTGACGCGATCCTTGGGGGGAAGATGTCAGGGGGGTTAGACAGCTGGCTGCTCGCTGCCGTGTCGGAGTTCGGACGTGCCTGCAAGGTCAAACTGTCGGGCGGCGGCAGCCCGGAAGCCGCGATACGCGCACCGCTTGAGGCGCTGCTCCAGGCCGTTGGCGAGCATCACCAACAGCACGAGATCTCCTGGCACGACGAGTTCCGTGTCCCCGACCTTGGCGTCCGACCCGACTACGCCATCCGTGCAAGCGGTGAGTTAGCGGGCTACATCGAGCTCAAGAAGCCGGGGCTGTCGGTCGATCCCGACACCTTTGGCAAGAGCAACCGGGAGCAGTGGGAAAAGCTCCGGAACCTGCCTAACCTGCTGTACTCCAACGGCACTGAGTGGCGACTGTTCCGCGACGGGCGGCAGCTCGGCGAGACGGTCTGCTTCACAGGATCGCTCCGCTCGGCGGGTGAAAGTCTCGCGCCGGCGGACCCGGGCGCACTGGATGCGCTGCTGAAGCAGTTCCTTGTGTGGAAACCTCCGGCCATCAAACGCGTCGCCCGGCTCGTGCAGCACGTCGCTCCGCTCTGCCGGTTGCTCCGCGCCGCCGTCCTCGAGCAGTTGTCGGCCGAGGCCCGATCGTCCAAGCGGGACGATGATGTCCGTGCCCGGCCGTTCACGGGGCTCAAGAACGACTGGCGGCGGATGCTGTTCCCGTCCGCGGACGACGCGACCTTCGCCGACGGCTACGCCCAGGCCGTCACCTTCGCCCTGCTGCTCGCCCGTTCCGAGGGTGTGCTTGAAGAGGGAATCGGCCTCCACGACATCGGGCGCCGCCTCGATGCCGACCACGCTCTCATGGGCAAGGCCCTCCAACTCCTCACCGACAACGTCAACGAGCGGTTCACCGTCACGTTGGAACTGTTACGTCGAACCATTGCCCAGGTGGACTGGCCGGCCATCCGCACCGGCAACCGTGACGCCTACCTCCATCTCTACGAGCACTTCCTCACGACCTATGACCCGGTACTGCGCCAGCGGAGCGGCTCCTACTACACCCCGCACGAGGTCGTTCAGGAGATGGTGCGCCTTACCGAAGACGTGCTCCGTACGCGTCTCGGCCAGTCCGACGGGTTCCGAAGCGACGGCGTTCGGATCGTCGATCCCGCCATGGGCACGGGGACTTTTCTCCATACGATCATCGAACGGGTCGCCGCGCAGGCCGCTGAAGGCTCCGGACACGCGATGTCCGCCGACGCCATCTCCCGCCTTGCGCCGCGGCTGTACGGGTTCGAGATGCAGATGGGACCGTTCGCCGTCGCGGAGTTACGGGCCTCCGAGTTGCTCAAGCGCTACGAGGCCCCGCTGCCTGACGGAGGGCTCAACTTCTTCGTCACCGACACGCTCGACAACCCGTTTGTCGAGGACGAATATCTGGCCTCCACCTACGAGGCCCTGTCCGAGTCCCGACGGCGAGCCAACAACGTCAAGGCCAACGTTCCCGTGACCGTCGTCATCGCGAATCCGCCCTACGACGACAAGGCCGAAGACCGCGGCGGCTGGGTGGAGAAGCGCACCGACCGCGCCGAGGTGCCCTTGCTCGACGCCTTCCGCTATCCAGGCAACGGGCGTTACGAGCACGTGCTCAAGAACATGTACGTGTACTTCTGGCGCTGGGCCACCTGGAAGGTCTTCGACGCGGACGACGGCGAACGCCACGGCGTGGTCTGCTTCATCACGCCCTCAGGCTGGGCCACTGGTCCTGGAGGCCGGGGTATGCGGGAGTATCTGCGGCGCACCTGTGACGAGGGCTGGATCATCAACCTGTCCCCGGAGGGACACCGCTCCGACGTGGCCACACGCCCTTTCCCAGGCGTAGCGCAGCCACTAGCGATCTCCATATTCGTCCGCAAGGCGGCAGCCGAACGGGATGAGGGCCACCGGGCGAGGGTGCATTACCGGGCCCTCGCCGGCCGCCGGGCGGAAAAGTTCGCCCAGCTGCAAGCGGCGCAGATCGACGACGACGGCTGGCGTGACGCCCACTCCCGGAGCCCGCGGCCCTTCACACCTGTGACGCAGTCCGGTTGGGAGGACTTCCCAGCGCTGGACGACCTGTTCCCGTGGGGGAGCCCTGGAGCGAAGTCCAACCGCTCGTGGGTGAGCGATCCATCGGACGACGTACTTCGCCGACGGTGGACCACGTTGATCAGAAGCGGCGACCCGGCCCTCAAGGCCAAGCAATTCAAGGAGACGCGAGACAGCGATCTGAATACCAGAAGAGAGCCGTTACCGGGCCAGCCTGTCCACCTGCATTCGTTGGCGCAGGAGACCGACACCAGACCGAACCTCATACGTATCTCGCTCCGCAGCTTCGACCGTCAGTGGCTGATCGCCGACAACCGCGTACTCGACTACCCGCGCCCCGACCTGTGGGCGTCCCTCCAGGCTGGGCAGATTTTTCTCAACCAGCAGTCGTCCCATGAGATCGACTCCGGCCCCGCGATCGTGGCCACACACCTCGTCCCCGATACGCACCACTTCAACGGTCGCGGAGGACGGATTCTGCCGCTCCTGCACCCTGATGGTTCGCCGAACTTGCCACCGGGACTGCTCCCGTACCTGGCGCGCGCAACGAACCAGGACCGAGTCACGGCCGCTGACCTCGCCGCTTATGTCGTGGCTGTGACCGGCCACGGCGCCTTCACACAAAGGTTCGCCGAGGAACTGCTGACTCCAGGCGTACGCATACCGCTCACCCGAGAAGGAGCGTTGTGGACACGCGCCGTCGGACTCGGCAGGGAGATCCTGTGGGCCGCGACCTATGGCGAGCGGTGCGCCGACCCCGCGCTCGGACGGCTCGCCGGTGAAGTGCAGTTCCCTCTGGGGGACGAGCGGCAGGTCCGCTACTTGACGCAGATCGGTAGCCGCATTCCCGATCGACTGGAGTATGACGCAGCGACAAGGACGCTCCACCTCGGGGACGGGTCATTCGCTCCCATTCCCGACGCCGTGTGGGCGTACGACGTCGGCGGCATGAAGATCATCAGCAAGTGGTTCGGATACCGGAAGGCTGCGCCGACCAGCAAGCGGACGAGCCCGCTGGACGACATCCACGCGGAGCGCTGGCCGCACGAATGGACGACGGAACTCATTGAACTGCTCTCCGTACTCCGCCGGATCACCGACCTCGAACCGCGCCAGAGCGAGCTGTTGGGGGAGATTCTCGCCAGCCCCGTGATCACGGAGGCGGAGCTGACTGCAGCTGGAGTGTGGCCTGTTGCCGCGGCTGCCCGGAAGGCGCGGCACGCTGCGGTCGATGTCCTCTTCGAGGGGCACGAGGTGCCGTGACCCCAACCGCAAATCACGGGGTTTCGTCCATACCCGCCAGCGCCTCTGGCAGTGAGCAGGAGCCATCAGCCACACTCCGCACCGCCCGTGCGAAGTGCGGGGCCACCGCTTCGCGCAGGTCGGCCAGGCGGGCGATCTCGGCCAGCCTCTCTTGCGAGGACTCGTACAACGCCCGGAAGTGGACGGCAGCGCCCAGATCCGTGAGCGCCAGCGAACCGTCGGCCAGGTCGACCAGTTTCATCCAGCGGAGCGTCGGCAGGTCCTCCCGGGCCAGATCCGCATCCAGCCCGTCCAAGGCCAACGCCTCGACGAAGGCCGTCCGATCGCTCGGGTCCGGGACCGATCCTTCGGCCAGCCGTGCCAGGAGTCTCCACTGCGCTTCCGTGAGATCCAGGTGAGGCAGGGGTGCGGCAGAGTGCATGAAGCCATGCCTAGCACGCTGCACGGACAGCAGTGCGTCTCCACTCCGCCTGGCGAGCTGTTGGAAGTTGCGCAAGGTGGCGCGCGAGATGGGCCGGTCTCACTGCGGGGGCGCTGCGCACAGGGCCACGAGCGCTTCGTATACCTGGCATCGCGCAGAACCAGTTCGACTTCGGACAATCACGGACGCATGCGGCCATGCGCCGCTATGCTCCGTTCACTAAATCTCCACAACTGCCGTAGTGCCACTGTGAGGAGCTCCGCCGTATGAATGTCCGACCTCCGATGGGCCCGGCGGATCGGAAGCGGTTGGAGAACCTGCTGGGTTCCTGGCGGGACTCGCTCATCGATCTCAGCTTCCGCAACCGGTTGCTCAGCTACCAGCGTCGGTCGACGTCGGTCGGGATGGATATCGCCGCGCCTGGCCTGCTCTCAGTCCTCGAAGGGCTCAGCCGCGTCTGTGGCTTTGCCGAGGTGAAGGAGGCTGAGACGAATGACGAGAGAGCGCCCGGCCGAGGAGTGGCGCTGGCCAAGACTAATTCGGTGGCGCTCCCCGCGGACAGCCGACCCATTGACACTCCTGCCTCTCGCCAGGGAGTGGGCGGCCGTCGGCCGGCCGTGAGCCTGACCACCTCCAAGACTTCCCAGGTCGAGCAGGACCGTCATCTCAAACGCCTGGCGGTGGTGACGCGCGAAAAGTACAACGACTACGGCCTGTGGGTGCTGCATCTCGGCGTGGGCTTCCTCGAGTGGAAGCCCACGCCTTCTGCGGAGAAGGGTCTCAGCTCGCCCTTGGTCATGGTCCCTGTAGTGCTGGAGCGGCGTGGAAATACCTACGTCCTCAAGCTCAACACGGATGAGGAGCCGGTGCTCAATCCGGCTCTCGGCATCAAGATGGGCGAGCTCAGTGTCGACTGGCCGCGTCCTGACCAGGTGGAGCTCGCGAGCATCCCGGACCTGATCGACAGCGTGCGGCGAGCGGTGGCGAAACACCGAGGCTGGACAGTGACGACGCGCATCGTGTTGGACACCTTCAATTCCAGCAAAGAGGTCATGTACCGGGACCTGTTGGAAAACGCGCACCGGGTTATGGGCAGCAGCCTGGTCCGTGCTCTAGGCCTCGGCGCGGATTCCGGTCTTCCGGCCGCGACGTTCGACTTTGAGCCTGCTGACATCGAGCGTATTGACACGGTGCAGCCGCCCGAGAAGGCCCCGATGGTCCTGGACGCCGACTCGTCACAGCGGCAGTGTGTCGCCGCAGCGCTCGACGGGCGTAGTTTCGTGATGGACGGCCCGCCAGGAACGGGTAAGAGCCAGACGATCACCAACATGATCGCCGGATTACTCGAACAGGGCCGAACTGTGCTCTTCGTGAGCGAGAAGGCCGCAGCTCTCGACGTGGTTCGCAATCGCCTGAGTGATGTCGGCCTCGGAGATTACGTTCTGGCGTTGCACAGCAACACTGCCGGACGCAAGCAGGTGGCGCAGGAGCTCGGCAGGGCGCTCGCAGCTCCGCGCCGTACCCTGTCCGGCGGCAGTCAGGTGGAACTCGGGCGTGCAAGGAAGCTGCGCGAGGAGCTCTCCGAATACGCGTCGGCGATGAACGACATCAGGCCGGGGCTCGGGATGTCCCTGCATGATGCCTTGGGACGAATAGCGCTGCTGGACACAGCCGACCCACTGCCGGCGAACGACTCTTTCGACGCAAGCGCGCTGTCCGAGCAGCTTCTCAGCGACGCGGAGAACGCCGCGGTCCAAGTAGCCGCATCCTGGCGCCCGGCGCTGGAAGGCACCGGCTTCTCCTGGTACGGCCTGAAGGACAGCGGGAATCCTCTTCTGGCGCTGGACCTGGCCTCCGAAGCGCTGAGCCAACTCGACTCGGCCCTCAGCGTTCATGGCGACCTGCTGAGCGCGCTGGACTGGGAGGGTCCCGGGGCCGCTGCCCGACTGACAGAGGTGCTACGGATTGCGGGTAGGCGCCCGCCCGTGCCCCGAGAATGGCTTACGGCGGATCCGGAGTCGCTGGGCGACGATGTGCGGGCCTTTCTGGAGCGAATGAAAGCGGTGACGGAGGCCGAACGTCCCGCCGAGCGGACGCTTGGTTCCGTTTGGGATCGGTTGCCTCAAGGCGTGGATCCGGAGCCGAGTCCTGATGAGATAGCCCTTTCTTCGTTGGTTCCAGCACAAGTGGACTTGACTCAGCTCACCGCCGATGACGTCCGAGATCTCGCGACACGGCTGGAGAGGGATGCGGTCGGGTTGGAGCAGGCGGCCCGATCGATGGCTTCCGTAGCTCGTATGTACGGGTTGCCGGAGCCGGAGACCTGTGAGGAAGTCCTCCGTCTCGGCCGCCTTGCGGCGTTCGCCGCACTTCCGGACGACGCGAAGCCGCTCCCTTCCTGGCTCACGGCTGAGGGGCTTGCTGACGCCCGTAGGGCTGTTCAGGCCCTACGGGAGTCGGTGCGAGTGCTGGTGGCGGCCCGGCAACAAGCGGGTGCGATCTTCAACGAGCGGGTGCTGGCCGAACAATCGCTGGGTGAGGTCGCTGAGCGCTTTGCCACCGTGCACCGCTCCATTGCAGGGACCCTTTCGGCTGCTCGGCGAGCTGATCGCCAGCTTGTCAGATCCTGGGTTGTCGGAGAGGGCAAAGTCACCAAGGCCGTAGTCGGCGCGCTGCCGGCTGCCGTGGCGTGGCAGCAGGCCGCGCAGGCGCTCGGCGCTGCGACGCGCAGCCACGCTCCGGCACTGGGCCCGCTGTGGAAGGGTGAGGAAACCGACTTCGCCACCCTGGATGCCATAGCCGTCCGGGCCGAGGAGATCGTGACGCTCGCTCCCCGGGTGCTCAGTCGGGAGTCGCTGGCTCGTGAGCTGGCCGCCGGCGGTGCACCTCGACATGCGGCGCAACGGAGCGCCGAAGAGACGGTTGCGTGGCTGGCCAAGTGGCGGAACTCGCTGGTGCTCCCACCGACTCCGGGGCCTTCATACGAGCTGGAAGCCGGCAGCCTGCTCGCGGCCGCGGCCTGGAGCCGGGCGCATCTCGCACCGCTGCGGGCGGCGGAACCGCTCATCCGCATCGTTGAGGAGACCGCAGCGGCGGGCGGCGGTGGGGATCTCGCTCCGGGAGTGTGGACACTTTCCGCATCCCGCGCCGCAGTACAGAGGGTGCGGGACGCGCGATCTGCGTCCGCTGCTTTCGAGTCCACAGCGGATGCCGATCGGAAGCGGCTCGGTGATCTCTACGAGGGTCGTGCAACTGGCGGGACCGCGCTTACGGCGGCCGTCGCGTGGGTCGCTGATCTCCGTACTGCCTGTGGCATGGACAGAAGCGCAGTGTTGGGAGCAGCGGTCGCCGAGGTCCTCTACGAAGCCGACGCCGATCCCGAGCTGGAGGCCGCGGAACGAAGGTGGTCCCAAACGTCCGAGGGTCTGGTCGACCTGTTCCGTGCGGAGCGGGCAGTCCCTCTCCGTGCGGCGTTGCAGCTGAGCGGATACGCCGCGCGGCGGGCTCTCGAAGTCCTGGGCACTGATCGAGGCGGTCCGGACGAGTGGCGTGCCTACGACGAAGGGCGCAGCGTTCTCGACGAGCTGGGCTTGGGCGACCTGGTCGACCGTGCGGTACGCCGAAGGGTCGCGCCTGACGACTTTCCCCGCATAGTGGAACGAGCGGTGCTGCGGGCCTGGGCCGATGGGCAATTGGGCGCAGACAAGCGGCTGGCGATCACACGCGCCGTCGACCGCGATGGACTGGTGAAGCGGTTCCAGCAGCTGGACGCCAAGCTTACCGATCACGCCCGTAATCGGGTCATCCAGGCTTGCGACGCACGTCGCCCTCGGACAGTGATCGAGCCAGGGGCCGTACTGATCCGCCGAGAGGCAGAGAAGAAGAGTCGGCACAAACCGGTACGGGAGGTGCTCAACACGGCTCGCGACACCGTGCGGCTGATCAAGCCGTGTTTCATGATGAGTCCTCTGACAGTCAGCCGCTTCCTGCCACCGGACATCGACTTCGACGTCGTGATCTTCGACGAGGCGTCGCAGGTCCTCCCTCAGGACGCTGTGAATTGCGTCTACCGCGGACGTTCACTCATCGTCGCGGGCGACCAGAAGCAGCTGCCTCCGACATCCTTCTTCTCCTCGACCGGCGATGACGACGCGGACGCCGAAGACGAAGAGCTGCCGGAGCGGTTCGATTCCGTGCTCGACATGTGCAAAGCGAGCGGCCTGCTCCCCAGCCTGTCGCTGCGGTGGCACTACCGCAGCCGCCACGAAGCCCTGATCGCCTTCAGCAACCACGAGTTCTACAAGGAGTCGATGACCACCTTCCCCGGCGCCCACGCCGAAGGAGACGATGTCGGTGTCGCGTTCTTCCGCGCGCCGGAGGGCGTCTACCGGTCCGGCGGCGCGGCACGGGACAACCCCGGCGAGGCAGCCGAGGTCGCACGACGGGTGCTCCACCACTTCACCACCCGCAAAGGCAAGTCACTGGGCGTGGTGGCACTTTCACAGCCGCAGGCGGTGGCGATCCAGGATGCGGTGGACGCCGCCCGACGCACCAGGCCCGACCTCGATGACAGCTTCTCCGAGGGCCGACTGGACGGCTTCTTCGTGAAGAATCTGGAGAGCGTGCAGGGCGACGAACGCGATGTGATGATCATGTCCGTCGGGTACGGGGCGGACGCGAACGGCAAGTTCTCCATGAACTTCGGCCCGATGAACAAGCCCGACGGGTGGCGTCGCCTCAACGTCGCCGCGACTCGGGCCCGCTACCGGATGGAGGTCATTGCCTCCTTCGACCCGGGGCAGATGCGGGAGACCGCCAGCGAGAGCTTCCGATACTTTCAGCGCTACCTCCGGTACGCCCAGAGTGGCCTGGCAGCCCTGGCCCCATCGGTGGTGGACGGAGATGCCCAGCCGGAGAGTCCGTTCGAGGAGTCGGTGCTCGCCGTTCTGCAAAAGCTGGGATACGACGTACAGCCACAGGTCGGAGTCGCCGGCTACCGCATCGATCTCGGCATCCGCCACCCCAAGCTTCCAGGGCGTTTCGTGCTCGGCGTGGAGTGCGACGGCGCCATGTACCACTCATCGAAGGCGGCACGAGACCGCGACAGGCTTCGGGAGGGTGTGCTGCGCGGCCTCGGCTGGGAGCTCCACCGCATATGGGGGACTGACTGGTACCGCGACCGCGCCGGAGCCGAGTCTCGGCTACGCACAGCGGTCGAAAGCGCGATAGCGCGTGCTGTCGTGCCGGATACCCCGGTCATCCGGCCCATCGAACACACCACGACGATGGCCCCCCAAGGGTCGGTTCTGCCGGAAGTCTCCGCGCCGGCCGCACGCTCCAACGGTGAATCTGCGAGCGGCGCGGCGCGGCGTCGCTCCCCCGTCCGTCCGCCGATTGGCGCTACCCACAACTGTCCAGCCATCTCGGTGACGCGGGAGACCTTCCCCATCACCGCTCTCGCGGGTACATCGCGCCAGCGCCTCACGCACGAGCTGACTCAAATCCGCGTGGCTCTGGCAGAACTGCAGCTACCTGTACCGCGTGAAGCGGACGACGGCCGGCGCAAGCGTGAGAAGCGCCGAGAGCAGCTCGAAGAGCGGGCCGGGTACTTGCAGAGGGTGCTCCAGGCGGTGCCCACCGCGCAGCGGACCTCCGGCCGCACGGTGGTGGCCCCCGGCCGGTTGGTGGGGTTGATCTTCGACGGCACCGACGCCGTCGAGGAGTACGAGATCACCTCGCAGCGGCCGATCATTGACGGCATCCAGGTTCTGAGCCCGTTCACCGAGCTCGGTGCCGCCTTGCTGTGGCGCGAGGCGGGCACCCGCGTCGAGTACACCGACGGCCGAGGCGGCCGCAGCCATGTCCGTATTCGCCATGTACGGGACTGACTCACGCTGGAGCGAGCCGCTCTCTCCTCGTCCCGAATGCAGGCAGACTGGGCGAGCCCGGGTGGCGCCGTCGGGGACGAACGTGGACGACGAGTTGACCAACTGGCAGCGTTGGCAGCGAGTTGGCCGATACCGTAGGTGGCGAATCTTGGACGAAAGGGGCGGTCCGTGAAGGCGGATACGGTCGACTTGCGGCGGATCTTCGGCAAGGACGTGCGGTACACAGTGCCGCTGTTCCAGCGACCGTATGTCTGGAACAGGGACGAGAATTGGACAGCGCTGTGGGAAGACATCCGTCGAGTGATCGAGCGGACGGAGCGAGCGGGTGACAGCGGGGATACCGTGGCGCCGCACTTCCTGGGTGCGGTGGTGTTCGACACGACGCCGTACCTGTCATCGAATCTGGAGACACGGCAGGTCATCGACGGGCAGCAGCGGCTCACGACCCTGCAGCTCTTCTTGTACGCAGCCCGGTTGTCTGCGGCGGGGATGGACCACGAGCGCTCCGTCCGTCTGCTGAGCAAGTTCCTCGAGAACGACGAGGACCTGTTCGATATCGGTCTGCACCCGGACCACCGATACAAGGTCTGGCCCACTAATGCGGACCGGGATCAGTTCAGGGCTGTCATGAGCGGGCAGGGCGGCGCCGGCGTCCTGGCTCAGGCGGTGAGCTACTTCCGGGAGGAGATCGACACCTGGGTGGCAGAGGCAGCCGAGCCGGAAGATCGTCTCAGTGCCCTGGTCCAGACGATGCGGGAGCAGCTACGCCTGGTCATCATCGATCTGGAGGAGCACGACGACGCCCAGGTCGTGTTTGAGACGCTCAACAGCCGCGGCACACCACTGGAGCATGCGGATCTGGTGAAGAACCTACTCTTCCGCGACGCCGAGCACGCCGGGGCTGACGTCGACCGGCTCTACAAGACCTACTGGTCTCCGTTCGACCAGGCGGAGTGGCGGGTGGAACAGACCACAGGGCGCATCACCCGCAGCCGGCTCGATGTCTTCCTCACCTACTGGCTCACCATGAGGACCCGCCGCGAATTCACGTCCTCCGCCTTGTTCAAGGAGTTCGAGCACTGGCTGAGGTCAGATGCTCCAGCGACAGAAGACGTCTTCGCGGAACTGGCACAGTATGCCGAGATCTACGACCGGATCGACCAGCATCCACTCGACGGCGTCGAGGGAAGGTTCGTGTACAGGATGAAGGTCCTGCAGACCTCCACCCCCATGCCCCTTCTGCTGTTCCTCTACGGACTGGGTGACGCCGTACTGCCGCCTGAGCGGCGGGAGCGGGCCGTCAGGGCCATCGACAGCTATATCGTCCGCCGGGCCGTCCTCAACCTGAGTAACCGTGACTACAACCACGTGTTCCGCGATCTCGTCGCTGCTGCCTCGCAGGGGCCCGAGCGGGCCGACGAACTGATCATCGACGCTCTCCGTGCGATGCAGGGGCAGCACCGCGAATGGCCGACCGATGCCGCGTTTCAGGCCGCTCTGGAACAGGACCCCATCTACGCCCGCCTCTATCGGCATCGGGTCCGCATCCTCCTTGAGGGCCTTGAGGACGAACTCCGTACCGGGCACACCGAACAGCTCACCGTCCCTGTCGGCGAGCACTTCGGCGCGAAGCTCACCATCGAGCACGTCATGCCGCAGAGCTGGGAAGAGAACTGGCCTGTGCTGGCGGACGACGCCGGCGAAGGCGCCGACCGTCACGAACTCGTCCACACCCTGGGCAACCTCACCCTCGTCACGGCCCGCCTCAACCCGGCCCTCGGCAATATGGGGTGGCATGACAAGAAGCGCTGGCTAGGAGAACACAGCTTGCTCCGCCTCACCCATGGCACGCTGCTCAACCCTCCACCGACCGCGGCTGCCGAGGGGTGGGCGGTCACCTGGGACGAGCACCGTATCCGGGAGCGTGGCGCGTACCTTGCGTCGCTGGCCGTCAAAATTTGGCCGTCGGCCGGGCAACTACTTGAGGCCAATGCCAACGTAGGCGTTATTCCCACATAACGGGGGGCGCCCAGTGCTGTCGGGGTGTACGGCATACCCCGGCAAACGAATTTTGAGTCCGATCAGAACACGCCGAGGAGTCCCCTCACTCTCCCTCTTCGGACCCACGCAAAGCGCTTGGGGTTAGGGGATTTTGGAACCCACTTCTGTCGCACCTTCCAATCCCTCTATCGGTCCTGTCTGTAGGTGCGATGGATATAGGTCCTGTGTTTGGCTCCCCGATCGCGTACGCGAGTCTGCCGAGCTCGAATCGATTCTTCGCTGGACTCGGTGGCCATCACTACGCTTTGACCTGCCAGTGCGCGCCTTTTGATCAGCGCGTACAACTGTTCCCTCGTGGTACCTACGGTCCCTGCCAGTCCATTCTTGACGAGGTCGATGAACTGTGTGCCTGTGAGGTATCGTTCTACCTGGTCGTATCCGAGGATGCGCGCCGTACTATTTGACTTTGCACCCCGCGTGCAATCGTCTTTGAGTAGTAGTCGGATGTACGAGACGGGCAGGTACATGCCCGGACTGAGCCCTTGGGCTGGACGTTTCTCCGTGTTCCGTGGCCAATAGGCGAGCTTCAGAAAGCAGGGGTCTCCGCCAAGACGCCACTCGCTTGGTTGAGAGGGGGGGTTGCTCAACTGCGCTGTCTCTTCGAGCCGGTCGAGCTGACCTCGCAACCGCTCATCCACATAGATGGATCGAGTATCTGGATGAAGGCGCTTGTACTGGACGAACACGAAGCTCTTTGTGGGCTCGTGGTAATAGAGCATGTCGGTGCCGAGCCGAGACTCTACCGGCGTGGCGTTGACGTTGACCACCTCAAGCCGCCGACCCGATGCATCGTGCAGCACGTGGATGTCGCAACGAGTACCGCTGCCTTGCTGCCATTCGCTGAACATGCCGAACGCATCTCCAGCGACACGGACGTCGTAGTCGATGAGGCTGTGCTCGACGGGCTGAGGAATCAGTCCGGCGGTGTATGGATCGTCGCCTGATGGTGGGCGACGCCACGCGGATAGAGCGGAGAGGGGGAAGTCGGCCAGGCGGAGCAAGCTTCCTGTGGCGTCGCGTTGTTCTTGCCAGGATTGGTCGGCTGGATTGTCTTCGAATACAGGGGGATCGGCTTGGGCGAGTAGCCAGTCAAGGAGGTCACCCAGTTCTGGGAACCTAGCGCGGAGCGCACGCTCCACGGCCTGCCACACGGCGTTGCTGCAGACACCGACAGTGCCCGGCTGAGCAGCTAGATCGAATTCACTTCGTAAGTGCTCGGGAATGGAACTGAGTATGCCGTTCTGACCGTCGAACGGGATGACGGCCATGCATTCGCGGAGGGGATCGACAGTGATACTTTTATCAACCGCTCCGACGGTGCCATGACGAGCGGCGATCCCTAGCCAGGCGAGCCACCGAGAGCGCGTCCCGCCTGTTGTAGACGGCGCCTCACCGATCAAGAGGACAATGGGTGGTCCATCGAGCGACGCATCAATGTTCAAGCTCTTGGGGCGAGATTTGGTGAACCGCTGTTCGATCCTGAACTTCGCTCGGTTGGCGTCGAGTTCGCCCGAGTTCAAGTTTACTATGAAAGGCACCTTGCCACCCTATCTCGGTACCCATTGTGCGGGCCACTGATTCAACTCAGGTTTGCGTCCGCGTTGGCAGTGCCACGTAGAACGGTGACGTTGCGACCGCCTCGGCCTCTCGCATGCTGATGCCCAGGCGCGCGTTCCTACGGGAAGCTGATGGCCCCCGGCGAAGCGGTTGGGCAGCAGACGACCTTGTGCGCGTCGCCTGCGTGAGCGGCGTGCGCCGCTCGGCGTCGGCCACGGGGGTTCGTCGCCGTACACAGCGTTCAGAGCGTAGGCGACTCCGACAGCTCCCGCAGGACCGCCGCCACGTCGTCCCGCCATCCGCGAAGTTCCGCGGGCGTCGGAGGAAGGACCGAGCAGTGGTAGTGGCACGCCAGGCTGAGGCCGTGCCAGGTGGCGGCGTAGCGTCCCGCCAGGGCGGATCCGGCTTGCTGGGCCAGCCATGCGGTCTTGGTGCGGATGCTGCAGCGCAGAAGTACGGGGCGGTGTGCCTGCAGACAGGCGTTCAACCGGTCGTCCAGCGCACGCCGCAGGAGAAAAGCAGCTGCGCGCGTGTGGACCGTGCGGGCGCTTGCAATCGGCATGGCAACCGCGGATCCATCGGCGGAACCGGACGACCTGCTGCCGTCGGCAGCGCCGCCGGTGACCAGGAGCGCGTCGACCGTCGACAGCCGCTCTGCTGGGGTCACAGCTGCCTCAACCCCTTCGCGACCCGCGCGGTCCGGTCGATCCGGGCCGGCGGGTCGCTGACGTCGACGGCCGTGTGCGAGCCCCGGTTGCACCAGCCGATGACTTGGGACGCCTCCGCCCCGAGCTGCTGCGTGAGTTCGGCGTAAACCACGCCGTCAGCGCGCCGCTCGCCGAACAGTGCCAGCGACGCGAGCTGCACGAGCTTCCCACCCTTGCTGAGGGACTCCTCGATCTTTGCCGTCTTCCACGACGGCGTATCCCGGTTGAACACCCGCCGCATGACGACCTCGTGGAGCGCCGCCTCCAGCGCGATACGGCAAAGCCCGGGCAGGACCTCCGCCAGGACCTCCGGCGCACCAGCTCGTCTCCGTCGAGCAGGATGGCCCGGGCGTTGCGCTTGACGATCTCGGGCATGCGGAGAACTCCTCGCTGCGGATGGGGTCTTCGAGGCCGACCGGCGTCGGCCGCGGGAACAGCATGCTGCACACCGGTGACCGGAAGTGACGTACGGATGCCGCACAAACGCTGTACCGCTGCCGAACACGACTCGTTACGCTGGGTATTTCGCCGTGCGGGAGGGGGATGGAGCCGCCATGGCCACAGTGCAGAGCTGGACCGGACGGGAAGCCCGACTGCTTCGTGCGTCGATGAGGATGAGCATCCGGGACTTCGCCGCGCACCTGGGCGTCAGCGACCGCGTCATCTCCAAGTGGGAGGCGGGCGGGGAGGACTACACGCCGCGACCTGACTCGCAGGCGGTGCTCGATACGGCTCTGGCACGCTCCTCGGACGAGATCAGGGCACGCTTCACCGAGGCGTTGGGCGGGCCGGCGGTCGCCGCCCCCAAGACGGCGCACATACGGGTCGACTCGCACAAGTTCCTGCCCGTCTTCGTCGGGACGGAGCAGGCGCGACACCTTCGGGCCGGGATGAACGCAGGCTCGGAAGACAGTTGGCTGGAGTCGTCCTGGGCCCGTGTAGACCACGCGGACGACGGCGCTGTCTGCACCCTGCACGCCTTCGCCTGTGGCGTGGTTGTCTTCCACCTCGTCCAGCAACGGACGCCGCAATCGCTGACGGAGCTGGCCGTATGGAGGTACCGCTCCTACGCTTCCGACCTGCCGTGGGCCGGATCCGTGATGCGGGATCTGCTGCAGGTCGGTCCCGGCGAACAGCCGGACCCCGAGTACATCCTCTCGCTGTACTGGGTGACGTCGGACCCGTGGACCACTGGCCCGGAATTCGACACCGCTCTGCGGCTGCTGTCCACACCTTCCGTGCTGGTCGACCGCGGTACGCCCAGTGGGCCGACGGCGCTCCACTCCTCCGTCGAGGAGTCCCTGCTGGCCGGGGGATTCGACCACCCCGACGTCGTCTCCTTCGGCGTGCGCGGT
The DNA here is from genome assembly GCF_042957025.1 of Streptomyces sp. NPDC008139. Taxonomy (NCBI): domain Bacteria; kingdom Bacillati; phylum Actinomycetota; class Actinomycetes; order Kitasatosporales; family Streptomycetaceae; genus Streptomyces; species Streptomyces sp. NPDC008139. The sequence continues at coordinate 4,058 of NZ_JBIBHM010000012.1, read as the reverse complement.
GTGTCCACGGGCTACGCGGGCTGGTCCGGAGTCGCCTACGCCGCTCATTCGCACGAGCGCAGCCTCACGATCGACGAACTCGTCGACTGCGAACTCACCGTCCAGGCACTGTGGTGCTTCTCCGGTCAGATTCAGCAACTCGTGGAGGACGGCCAGGACCCTTCGACCCACGAAGACTTCGGCTGGCGGTTCCTCCGGGCGGCGTCTTCCCGTCTCACCGCCGCCCGAGCGCGGGAGACCGCGCAGCATGTCCTCATGAGAGAGGCCATCATGAAGACGAGCGGACTCGCGGAACGACTGCGTGCCGCGCAGGACGCTCTCCGGGACAGTGTGGGCTGACGACGGGAGAACAACGCCATGGAGGTTACGGATGCCGCGGTGGACATCGACGGCGCGGCCCTGATCGTTGTCGACGTGCAGAACGGCTTCACCAACCACAACAGCCGACACGTCGTTCCTGTGATCTCCAGCCTCGTTTCACGGTGGTCCACCGCAGGCCGTCCCGTCGTCTTCACCCGCTATCGCAACTATCCCGAGAGCCCCTTCGAGCGGTTCTTCGGGTGGAGCCGGTTGCAGAGCCCACCGGAGACGGACATCGTTACGGAGCTGGCAGACCAGGCTGCGTCCGCTTGTGCCGTGCTCGACAAGGCCGGCTACACCCTGTTCACCGACGAGGCGGTCGCCCTGCTTGGCGACGCGGGCTGGACCGATCTCGTCTTCTGCGGCATCGCGACCGAGAGCTGCGTTCTGAAGTCCGCGGTAGATGCCTTCGAGCGGGGCTACGCGCCTTGGGTCCTCACCGACGCCTCCGCCAGTGACGCGGGGCCCACTGTCCACGATGCCGGCCTCACTGTCGCCCGCCGCCTCATCGGACCACGCCAACTGATCACCACCGAGGACCTGTTGGCTCAACTCGCCCCGAGGCTCGAAGTCCCGGTGCTGGAATAGCCCCATGACAGCGATCACGGACCTGGTCATCGTCGGGGGAGGCCCGGCCGGCTGCGCGGCGGCGGTGATGGCCGCGAGTGTCGGCATGCGGTCCGTGCTGATCGAGCCGGACGCCCTCTGCGCCAAGCTCCGGCACATCGCCGCCATCAACAACGTCGTGGGCGGCCACACCAGCGGGACAGAACTCGCAGCCGCCGTCGCGGAGGACATCGCCCGTACCGAACTCTGCGAGGTGGACCTCGGCGCGCGGGTGACCGAGGTCCGTGCCTACGACGACCACGTGGCGGTCACGATGGATACCGGCCGCTCCGTAAGCGGCTCTTACGCGGTCGTGGCCACCGGCGTGGGACCGGTCCCCGTCTCGGCGGCCTCGTGGCTGATGGTGGGAAGCCATTTGGACCTGCCCACCCTCTGGGGCGCCAAGGTCTCCGACACAGTGGCCGGTCCTCTCCTCGTACTCGGCGCCGACCGCCCCCTCGGCACGTTCCTCCGCGCTCACCCGACTCTCGACGCGACGGTCCTGGTCGCGTATCCACCAGAGGACGACTACAAGGTCGACGAAGTACGCGAGGACGCCCGCGTCACCCTGCTCCCGGTCACCCGCCTGTCGGTGCAGGCGGGCGGTGCTTCGGCGTTCACCGCTGAGTGGCTCGGGCGAGACGGCCATCGCGGTGCGGGGACTGCCGACGCTGCCTACCTCAACCTGGGGAGCGCCCCCCGACCGCCGCAAGGTGCCCTGGTGCCCGACAGCACCGGCTACTGCCCGCCGGACCGCCAGCACCCGCGCATCCTCACCGCCGGTGACCTGCGCTCCTCCCGCTTCCAGCGCATCATGGCCGCTACCGGCTCCGGGAGCGAGGCCGCCCTGGGGGCGTACTACGGCCTGCGGGGTGTGGGGTCTGCGTAACGTGCGGCACGCGAACGAGAAGCGCTCGAACCCCCTCATGTCACGAGCCGTTAGGGTCGTCCCGTGACCTCAGAGAGGCGCGCTGTGGTCGTTGGAGCCGGTGTGGTCGGACTGACCACGGCGGTGCTGCTCGCCGAGAGCGGCTGGCGAATTCATGTGGTCTGCGATCGGCTTCCCGGGGCCACATCACTTGCTGCGGGGGCGATGTGGGGACCGTACCTGGTAGAACCGAAGGACCAGGTCGATCACTGGAGTCAACGGTCGCGGGAAATCTTCGGGACATTGAGCGAGGACTCGGCCACAGGGGTGCGGCTCACCAGCGGCATCGAAGCCTCCCGCACAGCCGAAACCGCGCCGGACTGGGCTACAACGCTGCCTGGCTTCCGTCCGTGCAAGCCGGCCGAACTCCCGCGTGGATTCACCGCCGGCTACCGGTTCACGGTGCCCCTCATCGACATGCCGGTCTACCTTGCCTACCTCCAGCAGCGCCTGCGCAGGGCCGGAGGAACCGTTGAGCAGCGAACCCTCGGCTCCCTCGCCGAAGCCGGTCGGTCCTCGGCGATCATCAACTGCACTGGCCTCGGCTCCCGCGCTCTCGTACCGGACCCAGACCTGCGTCCGATCCGCGGACAGCACGTCGTCGTCTCGAACCCCGGCTTGACCGAGTTTTTCTCCGAGGACACCGGCAACTCGCCGGACCTCCTGTGCATCTATCCGCACGGCGACACCGTCGTACTCGGTGGCACGGCGATCGACAGTGAGGGCCACTTGGGACCGGACGAGGAGGCAGCGTCGGCGATCTTGCGCAGGTGCGCCGAGATTGAGCCGCGGTTGGCGGAGGCGCGGGTCCTCGGCGGCCGCGTCGGAGCCAGGCCCACCCTGAGCAAGGTGCGAGTCGAGGCTGATCGGCTGGCGGATGGGACGTTGGTGGTACACAACTACGGCCACGGCGGGGCGGGCGTCACGCTGTCCTGGGGGTGCGCCGAGAACGTTCTGACCCTGCTCGGTGAGCGGTGACGAGGGACAACGAGCCGCTCAGGGGCGCGGTGGACAACGCTGCGCCCGTTCGCCGTTACGGCCCAAGGAGCGCACCCCCGTGCTCCACCGTCGAGCAGGGAGTTGCCTATGAACGAGTCGTTGGACGAGCGACCGAAGCCGTTCCTGTACGTCGTGGTGTGCGCGGCGGGTGTCGCGGGGGACGTGGGCACGCTGATCACCATGGCGCAGGGCCGCGGCTGGGGCGTTGGGGTGGTTGCCACCCCGCAGGGGCTTGGTTTCATTGATGCCGCGGCCGTCGAGGCGCAGACGGGTTACCCGATCAGGTCTGCGTGGCGGTTGCCCGGCGACCCGCGGCCGCTTCCGCCTGCGGACGCCATCGCCGTGGTGCCGGCGACTTTCAACACGATCAACAAATGGGCGGCCGGGGTCTCCGACACGCTGGCGTTGGGCATTCTCTGCGAGGCGTACGGACTTGGCATTCCGACGGCTGTGCTGCCGTACGTGAACTCGGCCATGGCCGCGCATCCCGCTTACCAGGAGAGCCTGGACCGGCTGCGCGGGATGGGCGTCATGGTCAGTTCCTACGAGCCGCACCCGCCGAAGGCGGGCGAGGGCGCTGATCGGTTCCGCTGGGAGGAGGCGCTGGAACTGCTCGGCCCAGCTGTGGACGCGCGGCGGTAAGCACCCTTTCCGGCCGAGCGAGCGTTCTCTCGTTCCGGAGTGTGAGGGCCAGTGGTCGCTCGCCGAGCAGAGGGAGATCGCGCAGGTCCGAGTCGATGCCTCACTGCATGTGCTGCACGGCAAGCCATATCCGTACTAGGTGTCCGACGCCACGACTGCGGACGTCGTCGACTGCCTGCGCCGCATCACCGACGCCCCGGGCCAGGTCGGGAAGATCGGCGCCCGGCTGAGAGGCGCTCACCAGCGGTCGGCTGAGCGTGCGCAGCCACTCCTTCTCCTGCACTCCGCTGCCGTACGTCGATACGCCTGGCGATCTGCTTCCGGCCCTGACCGGCCCGGTGGCTTCGGGCTGTGCAGAAAGCCCCAAGCCACCAGCGTCCGGTCACGGTCAGGGCGTCAAGCGATGCAGGTCGCGCGGGAACAAGGTGGGGTCTGCCGCACGATCGGGTGACATCTGAACTGGCTTGCCCTGTATGGCAGGTGGGAAGGATGTCGCTGTGCCCAAGCCCTATCCGGAAGAGTT
>NZ_JBIBHM010000011.1:146744-307575 GCF_042957025.1 Streptomyces sp. NPDC008139 | reverse complement strand
CGCGACGCCCATACGACCGTCTCGGGCTTCAACCGCCGCCCCGTCAGCATCCGGTGCAGCGAGACGGGCCCCACCAGGGCGCCCGTCGTCGCCGCACCCAGCATCACGGTCACGATGTACAACGTGCGTTCGCCGTCGGACAGCTGCCCGAAACGCTGCTGGAACGGGACCGTCAGCAGGAACCCGAAGAGGATCTGCACACCGGTCTGGACGACCCGCAACTCCTGGAGCAGCTCACCCCACTGCCGGTCCGCGCGCTCCTCCGGCGTCTCGTCCCTGCCCGGTGCGGCACTGCCACCGGTCCCGTTCGTCATCCCGAAGCCACCTACCCGTGTGCGATCACGAAGCGTCCTGGACGGGGGGTCGGTCCCCCTCCTGCCTGCCCGTTACGCCTACCCCCGCACCGCCCCCTCAGCCGAACGGGAGGTTTCCCGGCCGGGAAGATCGGCTAAACGCCTCGCATGGTGCAATTCGGATACACGATGATGACGGAGCAGGCGGGCCCTCGTGCGCTCGTGGACCATGTGGTCGGCGCCGAGCGGGCCGGATTCGACTTCTCGGTGACCTCGGACCACTACTTCCCCTGGCTCGATTCCCAGGGGCACTCCCCGTACGCCTGGAGCGTGCTGGGAGCCGCGGCCCAGGCCACGTACCGCATCCCGCTCATGACCTACGTGACGTGCCCGACCAAGCGGTACCACCCGGCGGTGATCGCGCAGAAGGCCGCGACGATGCAGTTGCTGTCCGAGGGGCGCTTCCGGCTCGGGCTGGGCTCGGGTGAGCAGCTCAACGAGCACGTGGTCGGCGGTGGCTGGCCCTCCGCGCGGACCAGGGTCGAGATGCTGGAAGAGGCGGTCGGGATCATCCGCGCCCTGTTCGCGGGCGATGTCGTCAACCACCGGGGCGCCCACTTCGAGGTGGACAACGCCAAGCTGTGGGACCTCCCGGACACCCCGCCGCCCCTCGGCATCGCGGTCTCGGGCGAGCGCTCCTGCTCGCTCGCGGGCCGGCTGGCCGATCTGGTGATCGCCACGGAGCCGAAGAGCGAACTGCTCGACGCCTTCGACGCACACGGCGGTACGGGAAAGCCGAGGGTCGGCCAGCTCCCGGTCTGCTACGACCCGGACACCGACGCCGCCGTCGCCCGGGCCCACGAGCAGTTCCGCTGGTCCGTGGGGCCCTGGCCGGTGAATTCGGAACTGCCGAATCCGGCGGCCTTCGCCGGAGCCAACGAACACGTGCGCCCCGAGGACATCGCCGAGGCCATTCCCTGCGGCAGCGACCCCGACGTGTTCGCCGAAGCGGTCACGTCCTACATCGACGCGGGCTTCACCGAGATCGCCCTGATCCAGATCGGCGGCGACCACCAGGAGCCCTTCCTCGACTGGTCGCAGAAGACGCTCCTGCCCGCCCTGCGCGCCCTCTGACTCCGCCGAGGGCGCGCCGACGTACGGCTCGGCCGCTGCGACCGGGGCCCTTGGGCCTACGCGGATGCCGGGCGCGGCGGGCGCAGGCCCAGCCACTGCTCGGCGTCCCAGGCGTGGAACCGCTCCACCTCGGTGAACCCGAGCTTGGCCGCGAGGCGCATCGAGGCGGCGTTGGCGCTCTGGGTGGCCAGGATCACCGGCTCGCCGGGCAGGGCGCCGTCGAACCAGTCGAGCGCCGCCGCGCACGCCTCGGCGGCGTATCCGAGGCCCCACGCCCGCGGCAGGAACAGATAGCCGAGATCGGCCTTCCCCCGGGCGGCCGGGCGGTGACTCTCCGCCGCCCGCCTCAGCAGGAGCTGGCCGATCATCGCGCCGTCCAGCTCCACGACGAAGCTTCCCGGCCACTGCTCGGGCACCTCGGGCAGCTCGCGCTCCAGCTCGGCACGCCGCCGGGGGCCGCCGAGGTAGGTATGCACCTCCGGCGACGCCAGCAGCTCGATGAACGCCGCCCGGTCACGCGCCTCGGACCCGCGCAGTACGAGCCTCGCGGTCCTGATCGGCTCGGGCGGCCAGACGACGGGCCCCAGGTTCGACATGCGCGGAGCCTAGCAACGGGGGAAGTGCCGGTTGGCGGGGTGACGGGACCTTTGCATAATACTGCGTTGAAACGTATAGTCATGCCATCGACGAGGAGGGTTCGATGGTGGTGCGGGCAGCGGTGGCCGGGGGCAGCGGGTACGCGGGCGGGGAGGTGCTGCGCCTGCTCGCGGGGCATCCCGAGGTCGAGATCGGGGCGGTGACCGGGAACTCCAACGCCGGGCAGCGGCTCGGCGCGCTTCAGCCGCATCTGCTGCCGCTGGCCGGACGGGTGCTGGAGCCGACCACGGCGGAGGTGCTGGCGGGACACGACGTGGTCTTCCTCGCGCTGCCGCACGGCCAGTCGGCCGCGGTCGCGGCGCAGCTCGGCGACGAGGTGCTGATCGTCGACATGGGTGCCGACTTCCGGCTGACCGACGCCGCCGACTGGGCGAGGTTCTACGGCAGCCCGCACGCCGGGACCTGGCCGTACGGGCTGCCTGAACTGCCGGGCGCCCGCGCCGCGTTGGAGGGGTCCAAGCGCGTCGCGGTGCCCGGCTGCTACCCGACGGCGGTCTCGCTCGCGCTGTTCCCCGCGTACGCCGCCGCGCTGGTCGAGCCGGAGGCCGTCATCACCGCCGCCTCCGGCACCTCGGGCGCGGGCAAGGCGGCCAAGCCGCATCTGCTCGGCTCGGAGGTGATGGGGTCGATGAGCCCGTACGGAGTCGGCGGCGGCCACCGCCACACGCCGGAGATGATCCAGAATCTCAGCGCGGCGGCCGGCGAGCGGGTCAGTGTGTCCTTCACGCCCACCCTCGCCCCCATGCCGCGCGGCATCCTCGCCACGTGCAGCGCCAAGGCCCGCCCCGGCGTCACCGGCCACGACCTGCGGGCCGCTTACGAGAAGGCCCTCGCCGACGAGCCGTTCGTGCACCTGCTCCCCGAGGGGCAGTGGCCCGCGACCGCCGCCGTCTACGGCTCGAACGCCGTCCAGATCCAGATCGCGTACGACGAGAGCACCCACCGCCTGATCGCGATCAGCGCCATCGACAACCTGACCAAGGGCACCGCGGGCGGCGCGGTGCAAAGCATGAACATCGCCCTGGGACTCCCCGAAGCGACAGGACTCTCCACCATCGGAGTCGCACCGTGACGCACCGGGCTGCCGGGCGGCAGGCAACGACGATCGGCGCGGGTTTGTGCCGAGCGGGCGGAGAAGGGAACGAGGAGAAGCAGTGAGTGTCACGGCAGCCAAGGGATTCACGGCGGCGGGGATCGCCGCCGGGATCAAGGAGAACGGCAACCCGGACCTGGCCCTCGTGGTCAACACCGGACCGCGCCGCGCCGCCGCGGGCGTCTTCACCTCCAACCGCGTGAAGGCCGCGCCGGTGCTCTGGTCGGAGCAGGTCGTCAAGGGCGGCGCGGTCGCCGCCGTGGTCCTCAACTCCGGCGGTGCCAACGCCTGTACGGGCCCGCAGGGCTTCCAGGACACGCACGCGACCGCGGAGAAGGTCGCCGAGGTCCTCGGCGCCGACGACCACGGCGCGGGCGAGATCGCGGTCGCCTCGACCGGCCTGATCGGCCTGCCGCTCCCGATGGACAAGCTGCTGCCGGGAGTCGAGAAGGCCGCGGCCGAACTGTCCGAGTACGGCGGCGAGAAGGCCGCCATCGCCATCAAGACCACCGACACCGTGCACAAGACGGCCGTCGCGGGCGGCGCGGGCTGGACCGTCGGCGGCATGGCCAAGGGCGCGGGCATGCTCGCGCCGGGCCTGGCCACCATGCTGGTCGTCCTCACCACGGACGCCGACGTGGACGCCCCCGCCCTGGACACGGCGCTGCGCGCCGCCACCCGGCTGACCTTCGACCGGATCGACTCCGACGGCTGCATGTCGACCAACGACACCGTGCTGCTGCTGGCCTCGGGGGCGTCCGGAATCGCCCCGGAGCACGAGGAGTTCGCCGAGGCGGTCCGCGCGGTCTGCGGCGATCTCGCCCGCCAGCTCATCGGCGACGCCGAGGGCGCCTCGAAGGACATCAGGATCGAGGTCGTCAACGCGGCCTCCGAGGACGACGCCGTCGAGGTGGGCCGCTCCATCGCCCGTAACAACCTCCTCAAGTGCGCGATCCACGGCGAGGACCCCAACTGGGGCCGTGTGCTGTCCGCGATCGGCACGACCTCGGCCGCCTTCGAGCCCGACCGGCTCAATGTCGCCATCAACGGCGTGTGGGTGTGCAGGAACGGCTCGGTCGGCGAGGACCGCGACCTGGTCGACATGCGGTTCCGCGAAGTGGTCGTCACGGCGGACCTCGCGGCCGGTACGGAGTCCGCGGTGATCTGGGCGAACGACCTCACCGCCGACTACGTCCACGAGAACAGCGCGTACAGCTCATGACGGACGATCGGAGCCCCGGAGCCGCGAAGCCGGAGGGCCAGCCCACCGCGCGCAAGCACACGGCGCTGCCCAAGGCCCAGATCCTCATCGAGGCGCTGCCGTGGCTGACCCGCCACAACGGCAAGGTCGTCGTCATCAAATTCGGCGGAAACGCCATGGTGGACGAGGAGTTGAAGGCCGCCTTCGCGCAGGACGTGGTCTTTCTGCGGCAGGCGGGCCTCAAGCCGGTCGTCGTGCACGGCGGCGGCCCGCAGATCAACGCACAGCTCGACCGGCACGGCCTGGTCAGCGAGTTCAAGGCCGGGCTGCGGGTGACCACGCCCGAGGCGATGGACGTGGTCCGGATGGTGCTGGCGGGCCAGGTCCAGCGCGAGCTGGTCGGACTGCTCAACCAGCACGGCCCGTTGGCCGTCGGCATGACCGGCGAGGACGCCCACACCATCACCGCCACCCGCCACCGCCCGCGTATCGACGGCGAGTTGGTCGACATCGGCCGGGTCGGCGAGATCACCGCCATCGACACCGGCGCGATCGAGGCGCTGCTGGCCGACGGCCGTATCCCCGTCGTCTCCTCCATCGCGCGCTCCGCCGACGACCACCACGTCTACAACGTCAACGCCGACACGGCCGCCGCCGCCCTGGCCGCCGCGCTGGGCGCCGAGACGCTGATGGTCCTCACCGACGTCGAGGGCCTGTACGAGGACTGGCCGCACAGCGACGACGTCATCAGCCGCCTGACCGCGACGGAGCTGGAGAAGCTGCTGCCCGACCTGTCCAGCGGCATGGTCCCCAAGATGCGGGGCTGCCTGTTCGCCGTGCGCAACGGCGTGAACACCGCCCGCGTCATCGACGGCCGCGTCCAGCACTCGATCCTGCTGGAGATCTTCACCGACGAGGGCATCGGCACGATGGTCGTGCCGGACGACGTCACCGACGCGGCCGGCGCACCGGCCGCGGGCACCGTATCCGACCAGGGAGAAGGAGAAGCGCGGTGAGCGGCAACGAGGGACTGACCCAGCGCTGGCAGGGCTCGCTCATGGACAACTACGGCACCCCGCGCATCCCGCTGGTCCGCGGCGCGGGCGCCAGATTCTGGGACGCCGACGGCAAGGAGTACGTCGACTTCCTCGGCGGCATCGCGGTCAACTCCCTCGGCACCGCGCACCCCGCGGTCGTCGAGGCGGTGACCCGGCAGATCTCCTCGCTCGGCCATGTGTCCAACCTCTTCGTCGCCGAACCGCCCGTCGCGCTCGCCGAGCGGCTGCTCCAGCTCTCCGGCCGCCCCGGCCGGGTCTTCTTCGCCAACTCCGGCGCCGAGGCCAACGAAGCGGCCTTCAAGATCGGCCGGTTGACGGGGCGTCAGCACATGGTCGCCACCGACGGCGCCTTCCACGGCCGCACGATGGGCTCGCTCGCGCTGACCGGCCAGCCCAAGAAGCGCGAGGCGTTCGAGCCGCTGCCCGGCGACGTCACGCACGTGCCGTACGGCGACGCGGACGCGCTGCGGGCGGCCGTCACCACCGACACCGCGCTGGTGATCATCGAGCCGATCCAGGGCGAGAACGGTGTGGTCGTGCCGCCGCCCGGCTACCTCGCCGCCGCCCGCGAGATCACCGCGGCCACCGGCACGCTGCTGGTGCTCGACGAGGTGCAGACCGGCATCGGCAGGACCGGCCACTGGTTCGAGTGCCAGGCGCAGGGTGTCGAGCCGGACGTGGTGACCCTGGCCAAGGGGCTCGGCGCGGGCCTGCCGATCGGCGCCGCCCTCGCCTTCGGCCCGGCCGCGGAGCTGATGACGCCCGGCGCCCACGGCACCACCTTCGGCGGCAACCCGGTCGCCTGCGCCGCCGCGCTCGCCGTCCTCGACACGATCGCGGCCGACGGCCTGCTCGACCACGTCAAGCGGCAGGGCGAGAAGCTGCGGCAGGGCGTCGAGGCGCTGCGACACCCGTTGGTCGATCATGTGCGCGGTTCGGGCCTGCTGCTGGGTATCGTGCTCACCGAGCCGCTCTCAGCGCAGATCCAGAAGGCGGCTCAGGATGCCGGGTTCCTGGTCAACGCCGCCGTGCCCGACACGGTACGGCTCGCGCCCCCGCTGATCGTCGGCGACGACGAGACGGACGCGTTCCTCCAGGCGCTGCCCGGCGTCCTCGACCAGGTGCACCGGGCCTCCGGGGCGAGCGGAGCCGGAGAATGACGGAGTTGACACGACGATGACCGAGGCGCAGCAGCACAACGGCAGCCAGGCCGTACCGCAGACCCGTACCGCGCGGCACCGCAGGATCGTGGACATCCTCGGCCGCCAGCCGGTCAGGTCGCAGAGCCAGCTCGCCAAGCTGCTCGCCGACGACGGGCTGAGCGTCACCCAGGCGACGCTCAGCCGCGACCTCGACGAACTCGGCGCGGTCAAGATCCGCACCAACGACGGCGAACTCATCTACGCCGTCCCCTCCGAGGGCGGCTTCCGCACCCCGCAGGCCCCGCTCGGCGAGTCCGTCAAGGAAGAGCGGATGCGGCGCCTGGCCGCCGAACTCCTCATCTCCGCCGAGGCGTCCGCCAACCTCGTCGTCGTCCGCACCCCGCCCGGCGCCGCCCAGTTCCTCGCCTCCGCCATGGACCAGGCCGAGGTCTACGACATCCTCGGCACCATCGCGGGCGACGACACCGTCGTCCTGATCAGCCGCGACCCGGCCGGCGGCCAGAAACTCGCCGACCACCTGCTCCGTCTCGCCCAGGGCGAGGCATAGCTCCGGTCCGGCCGGTTATACGGTCTCACACCCCCTCTGACCTGCCGCGTTGACGAAGCATACGGTCGAGTGCATACTTATACCAGTCAGCGTATGCATCGTAAGGAGAGCCCCGTGACCGAGCGCGTCGTACTCGCCTACTCCGGCGGTCTGGACACGTCCGTCGCCATCGGCTGGATCGCCGAGGAGACCGGCGCCGAAGTCATCGCGGTCGCGGTGGACGTCGGCCAGGGCGGCGAGGACCTGGACGTCATCCGCAAGCGGGCGCTCGCCTGCGGGGCGGTTGAGGCCGAGGTCGCGGACGCCAAGGACGAGTTCGCCGACGAGTACTGCCTCCCGGCGATCAAGGCCAACGCCCTCTACATGGACCGGTATCCGCTGGTGTCCGCGCTGTCGCGGCCGGCCATCGTGAAGCACCTGGTGGCCGCCGCCAACAAGCACGGCGCCACCACCGTCGCGCACGGCTGCACCGGCAAGGGCAACGACCAGGTGCGGTTCGAGGCGGGCATCTCCTCGCTGGCGCCCGACCTGAAGTGCATCGCGCCGGTCCGCGACTACGCGATGACCCGCGACAAGGCCATCGCCTTCTGCGAGGAGAAGAACCTCCCGATCGCGACCACCAAGAAGTCGCCGTACTCCATCGACCAGAATGTCTTCGGGCGGGCCGTCGAGACCGGCTTCCTTGAGGACATCTGGAACGCGCCGATCGAGGACGTGTACGAGTACACGCAGAATCCGGCCGAGCTGCGCGAGGCCGACGAGGTGGTCATCACCTTCAAGCAGGGCGTCCCGGTGGCCATCGACGGCAAGCCGGTCAGCGTGCTCGAAGCCATCCAGCAGCTCAATGTGCGGGCCGGGGCCCAGGGCATCGGCCGGATCGACATCGTCGAGGACCGGCTGGTCGGCATCAAGTCCCGTGAGATCTACGAGGCGCCGGGCGCCATCGCGCTGATCACCGCGCACCAGGAGCTGGAGAACGTCACCGTCGAGCGCGAACTGGCCCGGTACAAGCGGCAGGTCGAGCAGCGCTGGGGCGAACTGGTCTACGACGGCCTGTGGTTCTCCCCGCTCAAGCGGGCGCTCGACGGCTTCATCGCCGAGGCCAACGAGCACGTCTCCGGCGACATCCGGATGACCATGCACGGCGGCCGGGCCGTCGTCACCGGCCGGAAGTCCGGTGAATCGCTGTACGACTTCAACCTGGCGACGTACGACACCGGCGACACCTTCGACCAGTCGCTGTCCAAGGGCTTCATCGAGATCTTCGGCATGTCCAGCAAGATCGCCGCGAAGCGGGACCTGACGAAGTGACGGACACGAACACCGGCGGCTCCGGCGGCGGCAACGACAACCTGCGGCTGTGGGGCGGCCGGTTCGCCGACGGCCCCGCCGAGGCGCTGGCCAAGCTCTCCGCCTCCGTGCACTTCGACTTCCGGCTCGCGCCGTACGACATCGCGGGCTCTCGCGCGCACGCCCGGGTGCTGCACAAGGCGGGGCTGCTGACCGCCGACGAGCTGGACCGGATGATCGCCGGACTCGACGCGCTCGAAGCGGACGTGGCCTCCGGCGACTTCGCAGGCACCATCGCCGACGAGGACGTGCACACCGCGCTGGAACGCGGCCTGCTGGAGCGGGTCGGCGCCGACCTCGGCGGCAAGCTGCGGGCCGGACGCTCGCGCAACGACCAGGTCGCCACGCTCTTCCGGATGTACCTGCGCGACCACGCGCGGACCATCGGCGGGCTCATCGCCGACCTCCAGAGCGCGCTGGTCGGCCTCGCCGAGGCGCACCCGGACACCGCGATGCCCGGCCGCACCCACCTCCAGCACGCTCAGCCCGTGCTCTTCGCACACCACGTGCTCGCCCACGTACAGGCGCTGTCCCGGGACGCGGAGCGGCTGCGGCAGTGGGACGACCGCACGGCCGTCTCCCCGTACGGGTCCGGCGCGCTCGCCGGGTCCTCGCTCGGCCTTGACCCGGAAGCCGTCGCCAAGGAACTCGGCTTCCAGCACGGCTCGGTGGGCAACTCCATCGACGGCACCGCGTCCCGCGACTTCGCCGCCGAATTCGCCTTCGTCACCGCGATGATCGGCGTCAACCTCTCCCGGATCGCCGAAGAGGTCATCTTGTGGAACACGAAGGAATTCTCCTTCGTGACCCTGCACGACGCCTTCTCCACCGGCTCGTCGATCATGCCGCAGAAGAAGAACCCCGACATCGCGGAGCTGGCGCGCGGCAAGTCCGGACGGCTCATCGGCAACCTCACCGGACTGATGGCCACGCTCAAGGCGCTGCCGCTCGCGTACAACCGCGACCTCCAGGAGGACAAGGAGCCGCTGTTCGACTCCTGCGACCAACTGGAGGTGCTGCTCCCGGCGTTCACCGGCATGATGGCCACGCTCACCGTCCACCGGGAGCGGATGGAGACACTGGCACCGGCCGGTTTCTCGCTCGCCACCGACATCGCCGAGTGGCTGGTCAAGCAGGGCGTGCCCTTCCGGGTCGCGCACGAGGTCGCGGGGGAGTGCGTCAAGGTCTGCGAGGCCGAGGGCATCGAACTCGACCAGCTCACCGACGAGCAGTTCGCGAAGATCTCCGCGCATCTGACGCCCGAGGTACGCCATGTCCTCGACGTCCCCGGCGCGTTGGCCTCCCGCAACGGACGCGGTGGCACGGCGCCGGCCGCCGTCGCCGTACAACTCGCCGAGATCAAGGCTGATCTGACGGCGCAGCACACCTGGGCACACGCCTGGGACGGGGCCGACAGCGACGCCGTCTAGTCGCGGTACTGGGCGGCGGGCGGCGCGAACAGGTCGCTGCCGCCCAGCCACTTGGCGGCCAGCGCCTTCAACGAGCCGTCCTGCCGCATGCGTTCCAGCACGGCGTTGACGAAGCGGACGAAGTCGGTCTGCTTCGGCCGCATCGCGATGCCGTGCGGCTCATCGGTGAAACGCGGGCCGATCAGCTTGGTGTTGGGGTCCTGCGCGGCCAGTCCGATCAGGATGGTGTCGTCGGTCGATGCCGCGTCGACCTGGCCGAGCTGCATCAGCATCAGGCAGTCCGTCCAGTCGTTGACGCCGACCGCCACCACGCTGGGGTCGCGCAGGGCGCGCAGTGTGTCGATCGACGTGGTCTCCTTGGCGGCGCAGATCCGCTTGCCGCCCAGGTCCTTGACGGACCTGGCGTTCGACGTGCTCGACACCAGGACGCGCTGGCCCGCGTCCATGTAGTCGCTGGAGAAGGCCACCTGCTTCCAGCGGTCGCAGTTGATGGTCATCGAGTCGATGACCAGGTCCACCGGATTCGGGTCGGTGGTGAGCACCGGGATCCGGGCGGCCGAGGTGATGGTGCGGAACTGGACGCGGTCCGGGCTGCCGAACAGCGCCGTGGAGATCCGCCGCACCAACTCGATCTCGTAACCGTCGAGTTCACCGGTCAGCGGATTGCGGTAGCCGAAGAGATACGAATTCTGGTCGACGCCCGCGATCAGCCGTCCGCGTTTGACGATCGCCGCCATCGTCGACCCGGCCGGCATATGGCCGACCGCGGGCGGCGGGCCGCCGGGCCGGTAGCTCTGCCGGGGGTGGCAGGACTCGTCCCGCGCGGGGGCCAGGCCGGGCGCGCCCGCCGGGGCCGCCGCGGGTAATCGCCCGGAGGTGTCCGCCGCGCGGTCCGCCCGTTCGGGGCCGCCGGTCCCGAGCACCACCGCGGCGGCGACGGCACCGCTCACCACCGCGGCCCCGAGTCCGCGCCACACCGTACGTCGCACTGTCGGCCCCCTCGTGTCGGGTCCCCGCCGCCAGTGACGCTGTCGACCCACCCACTGGTTCCCCGCGCGCGGCAGCCGCCAACCGCGAAACCGGCCACCGCCAGCCGCCGGACCGGCCACCGCCAGCCGCCGAACCGGCGATGGTCAGCCGCGAAACCGGCCCCCGTGAACCCGCCACGTCACAGCGGGCGCCGGGCGCAACCCCCGCCGTATCAGGCGGCCTTGGCCTTCGTCGCGTAGATGTCCACGTACTCCTGGCCGCCCAGCCGCATGACCTCGCTCATGACCTCGTCGGTCAGGGCGCGCAGCACATAGCGGTCGCGGTCCATGCCCTCGTAGCGGGAGAAGGTCAGCGGGGAGCCGAAGCGGATGGTGACCGGGGCGATCCGGGGCATCCCCTTGCCGCCGGGCTGCACCTTGTCGGTGCCGACCATCGCGAAGGGCACCACCGGGGCGCCGGTCATCAGGGCCAACCGGGCGATTCCGGTCCGGCCGCGGTACAGACGGCCATCGGGGGAACGGGTGCCCTCGGGGTAGATGCCGAAGATCTTGCCCTCGTCCAGCACGCGGCGGCCGGTCATCAGCGCCGCGACACCGCCGTGGCCGCCGTCCCGGTCCACCGGGATCATGCCGCAGGTGGTGAAGAACCAGGCCATCAGCCGGCCCTTGACGCCCTTGCCCGTCACGTACTCGTCCTTGCCGATGAAGTACACCTGCCGGTCCACCACCAGCGACAGGAACATCGAGTCGACGAAGGTGACGTGATTCCCGGCCAGGATCACCGGGCCGTCACCGGGGATGCCGTCCACGCCCTCGACCGCGGGGCGGTACAGGACGCGCATGAGCACTCCGAGAATCGCCTTGAGCAAGCTGCGGGACATGCGGGACAACGGATCCTCCGGTTCGGACACGCCTGGGCGGGACGGACGGCGGCGGTGCTGCGATGTGGCGGTACGACGGCAGCCTGACCGCAGGACCGGGGGGAACGCGGGACGCCGCACCGTACACAAGGACGATACTTCCGCGCGGGGCCCCTCCGCACGCCGGGTTCACACGTCCGCTACGCAGTGTTGACACGCGTTAGGTGTGTGTTACGGCCGAAGTCGACGGGGCGACAGACTTTCACGGCACGATGCGCGCATGACGGATGACCAGCACAAGACCGGCCTCGGCAGGCGCGCTGTCCTGTCCGCGGCGGCACTCGGCGCGGGCGGCGCGGTACTCGGCACGGCCGGTACGGCGCAGGCCCGGGAACAGTCCGCCGCCCGGCCCCAGCACGGCGCCCCCGGCCACGGCGGCGCGCCCAAGCTGCCGGTCCCGACCATCGTCGGGCACCGCGGCAGCGCCGGATACCGGCCCGAGCACACCTTCGGCTCCTACGAGTACGCGCTGGAGATCGGCGCGGACGTCGTCGAGCAGGACGTCGTACCCACCAGGGACGGCCACCTCGTCTGCCGCCACGAGCCGGAGATCGGCGGCACCACCGACGTCGCCGACCACCCGGAGTTCGCCGGCCGTAAAACCACCAAGACCATCGACGGCACCCCCACCACCGGCTGGTTCACCGAGGACTTCACCCTCGCCGAACTCAAGCGGCTGCGCGCCGTCGAACGGCTGCCCGCCGTCCGCCAGCGCAACACCATCTACAACGGTCGCTGGGCGATCCCCACCTTCGAGGAGGTGCTGGCCTGGGCCGACCGCGAGGGCCGCAAGCGCGGCAAGCCGGTCTGGCTGCACACCGAGACCAAGCACCCCACGTACTTCCGCGGCATCGGCCTGCCGCTGGAGGAGCGGCTGATCAAGCTGCTCAAGCAGTACGGCAGGCACCGCGCCGACGCCCCGCAGTTCCTCCAGTCCTTCGAGGCGCAGAGCCTCCAGCGGCTCGGCGCGCTCGGCGGCGCCGCGCCCAAGATCTTCCTGCTCAACGGCCTCACCTCGCGGCCCTGGGACTTCGTCGTCTCCGGCGACAAGCGGACCGTGGCCGACCTGGTCACCCCGGCCGGGCTGCGCTGGATCGCCGGATTCGCACAGGGCATCGGCCCGACCACGGACGTGATCATCCCGCGCGACGCCTCGGGCAGGCTGCTCCGGCCCACCGCCGTCGTCAAGGACGCGCACAAGGCCGGTCTGCTGCTGCACCCCTTCACCGCGCGCAACGAGAACCAGTTCCTGCCCGCCGACTTCCAGGTCGGCACGGACCCCAACGCGTACGGCGACCCGTTGGCCGCATTCAAGACGTGGTTCGCGACCGGCATCGACGGCCTGTTCACCGACAACGCCGACACCGCCGTACTGGCCCGCGAGGACTTCTGGAAGTCCTGAAACCCGGAAGTCCAGAACCGCCACCGCCACTCCATGTGGTGAAAACGGCCGCGCCGGGCAACCGTCCGGCGCGGCCGTCTCGTGCCAGCGGATATGCAGATCCCCATGGACCATCCCGACCTGTCCGCGGCCCCGCACGCCGACGACCACGCCCGCCGTCCCGCGGACCCCTACGCGCCGCTCGGGCCGCTGCTGGCCGCCGAGGCCGCGGCCGAGGCGCTGCCCGGCGGCGGTGTCGAGGCCGCCGACCTCGAACAGGCCGTCTGGCTGCGGCTGCTGGAACTGGGCGGCCCGCCGCCCGAGCCGGACCGCTGGGTGCGCCGCGCGGTCCGCGCCGAGGCCCGCGCCCAGGCCCGCCGGATCCGCAGCGAACGCCCGTACGGGGACCCGGACGCCGCGGGCCCGCCCGCGCAGGTGCGCGGGGTCGAGGAGTTGGTGCTGGCGGCGGAGCAACACCGTACGGTCCAGGCCGCGGTACGGCGGCTGCCCGGCCGCTGTCCGCAGGTCGTCACGGCCCTGATGTCCCGTTCCGACCCCACTTACCGGGAAATCTCCCGCGAGTTGGGAATCTCACAGGGCAGCATCGGACCGCTGAGGTCGCGCTGCCTCGGCTGTCTTCGGACGATCCTGAATTCGAGGGTTGGATCCCCGGTGAGACGGGGTAATGCACGGTAAACAGTCGGCGGCAGTGGGCACCCTTGGCGCGCCCGTACGAGACTGAACTGGGTGGGGCGCAGGCGGTACCCCACCGAAGGGTTTGTGCGATCATCGGCGCCACGGAGGCGGCGCATATCCGCACCAACTCCGTTCAGGCACTCGTTCCGGGCGCATACCTCACCCTCAAACTGCCCGGACGGATTCGAAGGGGAGGCCTGCGCGCATGGGCATGAGCGTGACCATCTCTACGGCGGAGCACTCGGACGCCGAGAAGATCCTCAAACTCCAGTACCTCTGCTACCAGAGCGAGGCGGAGCTGTACGGCGACTACAGCATCGAACCTCTCACCCAGACCCTGGACGAGCTGCGTGCCGAACTCGCCGGGGGGTGCGTCCTGGTGGCGCGCCTGGGCGACGAGGTCGTCGGCTCGGTACGCGGAGTCGTCGACGACGACGGCACCGCGCGGATCGGGAAACTGATCGTCCACCCGCGACTTCAACGACACGGCCTCGGCGGGCGGCTGCTCAACGCCGTCGAGGAGCGACTGGCGGCCGAGGAGGAGGCCAAGCGCTACCGGCTCTTCACCGGCCACCGCAGCCAGGTCAATCTGCGGATGTACCGCAAGCTCGGTTACGAGCAGGTGGGCGCCGCGGAGCCGGTCAGCCGTCGGCTGAGCCTGGTGACCATGGAGAAGGCCGCCGACACGGCGGGCTACGCGGCCACCGCCTGAGCCGCGTTCCACGGCGCCTCGCGTACGGATCAGGCCCCGGACCCGGTCTGCTGTTCCTGTGGCCGCCCCGCCTCGCGGGCGGCACGGCGCAGCCACAGCAGACCGGCCACGGGGAGGGCCAGCGGCAGGAAGAGGTAGCCGATCCCGAAGTCCGACCAGACGGTCGCGTCGGGGAAGGCCGAGGAGTCCACGACCGTCAGGGTGCCCACCGCGATCACGCCGGCCAGTTCGGCCGAGCAGCACACCAGCGCCACCTTGCGGGCCGCCTCGCCGCCCTTCCACAGCGCGACGGTGATCACCGCGTAGACCACGCCCGCGACGCCCGACAGGACGTACGCCAGCGGTGCCTCGTGGTATTTGGTCGCGATCTGCACGATCGACCGGGACAGCGCCGCGACGGTGAAGACCGCGTAGAGCGAGAGCAGCAGCCGGCCCGGACCCTGGCCGATCCGCGTCCCCGGCGCGTCCTGGGCCGCCTCGGCCGCCGTGCCGTCCCCCGTGTCCTTCATGCCGTCCGTGCCCTTCGTCAGCGTCTTCGTCCGTGCCTGTTCGCGCGTCGCGCGTGTGCCGTCAGCCATGGCCGGCTCCCCAGATCTCGTTGAGCCGCAGTTCGAGCACGGCCAGCACCACACCGCCGGCCGCCACGATCGCCGAGCCCCAACGCGTCCGCTCGGCAAGGGACATGAAGGCCGCCGCCGGGATCGTCACGGCCGCGCCCAGCAGATAAGGGAGGAAGACCGCCATCCCGTGCTGCGGCCGTTCGCCGCGGGCGAGCTGCACGATCGCGATCACGAGCTGCACCAGCGCGGCCGCGGTGACCACGGCCATCGCGATGAAGTGCCAGTCGTTGGTCGGCTGGTCACGGTACGCGGCGAAACCGCACCACGCCGCGAGCAGCAGCGCCGTGACCGAGACCGTGATGAGGACCGCGTCGAGCATGCGGCGACTCTATTACGGGGCGTGACGCCCGGATCTCCCGCCCCTGCCCGCCCGGCCGCGCACCGGGGCGGCCCCGTGAGTGTGTCCGCATAATGAACAATCGGACCGGATTTCGGAACGCGGCCACCCGTCTGGTTTACTGGAACGCATGACCACGACGAACAGCCGCAGCCGCGCGACCGAGGCGATCACGCCCGGTGTTCGTTGTGCGTGTCGAATGTGTGACTGACCGAGGGCCCAGCTCCACGCCTCGCGCCCCGAAGCGAGTGCCCCGCGTCACGCACCGGCGCAGCGCCCAGAGCGCCGCCGAAACCCTTTGAGGCCCGCCGCCCTTTCCGGTGTGCCGCCGCGTGCCGCGTCCCGAGAAGAACGCCCCTGTGTGCGGTGGTACGTCCGCCGCGCGCTCGACCCCGATGGACGCTCCTATGATCACCACCACCGACCTGAGAAAGGTCTACCGCTCGCGCGACCGTGAGGTCACCGCCCTGGACGGGGTGGACCTGCGGGTACGCGAAGGCGAGGTCTACGGCGTCGTCGGCCGCAGCGGCGCGGGCAAGAGCACCCTGATCCGCTGCGTGAACCTGCTGGAGCGCCCCACCTCGGGCACCGTCGAGGTGGCGGGCCGCGACCTGACCGCGCTGGCCGGACGCTCCGACCGCGCCCCCGCCGCCCTGCGCGCCGCCCGCGCCGGGATCGGCATGGTCTTCCAGCACTTCAACCTGCTCTCCTCGCGCACCGTGCAGGACAACGTCGAACTCCCGCTGGAGATCCTGGGGATCTCCGGCCGCCAGCGGGCCCGCAAGGCCGGTGAACTCCTCGACCTGGTCGGCCTGTCCGACAAGGCCCGCGCCTACCCCGCGCAGCTGTCCGGCGGCCAGAAGCAGCGCGTCGGCATCGCCCGCGCCCTGGCGGGCGACCCCAAGGTGCTGCTCTCCGACGAGGCCACCTCGGCGCTCGACCCGGAGACCACCCGGTCCGTGCTGCGGCTGCTGCGCGACCTCAACCGGCAGCTCGGCCTGACCGTCCTGCTGATCACCCACGAGATGGACGTCGTCAAGCAGGTCTGCGACTCGGCGGCACTCATGAAAGGCGGACGCGTAGTGGAGTCAGGCACCGTGGCCGAACTGCTGGCCACCCCCGGTTCCGAACTGGCCGACGAGCTGTTCCCCGTGGACGGTGACGCCTCGGGCCCCGACCGTACGGTGGTCGACCTCACCTTCCACGGCGACAGCGCGACCCGGCCGGTGATCTCCCGGCTGGCGCGCACGTACAACGTGGACATCTCCATCCTCGGCGCGGCCATGGAGACCTACGACGGACGGCAGATCGGCCGGATGCGGATCGAGCTGCCGGGCCGCTTCGAGGACAACGTGGTGCCGATCGGCTACCTGCGCGAGCAGGGCCTGGACGTCGCCGTCGTCGCCGCCGAGCCGGTCGCGGCAGGGAACACGGCAGGGAACACGGCGGGGGAGAGGGCCGGGAACACGGTCGCGGAGACGGCGGGGGAGAAGGCCGGGAACACGGTCGGGGAGACGGCGAAGTGACCTGGTCCGAGATGCACCCGCTGCTCACGCAGGCGGGTGGCGAGACGCTGCGCATGGTCGCCTGGGCCACGGTCATATCGGTGGCCGCGGGGCTGCCGATCGGTGTCCTGCTGGTCCTCACCGACCGGGGCGGCCTGCTGCGCTGTCTGCCCGTCAACCGCGTCCTCGGCGTCGTCGTGAACATCGGCAGGTCGCTGCCGTTCGTGATCCTGATGATCGCCCTGATGTCCTTCACCCGGGCGATCGTCGGCACCACCATCGGCTGGGAGGCGGCCGTCGTCCCGCTGGCCGTCGGCGCGATCCCGTTCTTCGCCCGGCTGGTCGAGACGGCGGTCCGCGAGGTGGACCACGGCCTGGTGGAGGCGGTCCAGGCGATGGGCGGCAGTACGTGGACGGTGGTCCGCAAGGTGCTGCTGCCGGAGTCGCTCGCCTCACTGATCGCCAGCGCCACCACCACCGTCATCGCGCTGATCGGCTACTCCGCGATGGCCGGGGTGGTCGGCGGCGGCGGGCTCGGCGACCTCGCGCTGCGCTACGGCTACCAGCGCTTCGAGACCGGCTTCATGTGGGTGATCGTCGCCGTGCTCGTCGTCGTGGTCACCCTCGTCCAGCTCCTCGGGGACTTCGCCGCCCGCACCGTCTCCCGCCGGGGCCGGTCCGGCGCGGCCCCCCGGCTGCGCCTGCTGCGTCCGGCGACAGCCTCCTGACCGCCCGACCCTCCCGTCCCGACCCGCTTCTCTCCCCCTGGCACCGCAGCGTCGCGGCGCCGTAGCACCCAGCACGACCCGGACAAACCAGAAAGAGGCACTTTTCGTGCGAAAGAACACCACCATCACCGCTGCCGTCCTCGCCGCCGCCGCGCTCTCGCTCGGCCTCACCGCCTGCGGCTCCGACTCCGACTCCAAGGCGAGCGCCAAGGACACCAGCGGCCCGCTCGTGGTCGCGGCCAGCCCCACCCCGCACGCGCAGATCCTCGACTACGTCAAGGACCACCTGGCGAAGAAGGCCGGCCTCGACCTCCAGGTCAAGGAGTTCTCCGACTACGTGTTGCCCAACACCGCCACGGAGCAGGGCGAGGTCGGCGCGAACTTCTTCCAGCACAAGCCCTACCTGGACGACTTCAACAAGAAGAACGGCACCCACATCGTGCCCGTCGTCAACGTCGAGCTGGAGCCGCTGGGCCTGTACTCCCACAAGATCACGTCGATCGGCGCGCTCAAGGACGGCGCGAGCGTCGCCGTACCGAACGACACGACCAACGAGGCGCGCGCGCTCAAGCTGCTCGCCGACAACGGCCTGATCACCCTCAAGGCGGGCACCGACCAGACCGCGACCCCCGCCGACGTCACGGCCAACCCGAAGCACCTGAAGTTCAAGGAGCTGGAGGCCGCCCAGCTCCCGCGCTCCCTGGACGACGTGGACGCGGGCGTGATCAACGGCAACTACGCGATCCAGGCCGATCTCAGCCCGGCCAAGGACGCGCTGGCGCTGGAGAAGGCGGACGGAAACCCGTACGCCAACTTCCTGGCCGTCAAGAAGGGCAACGAGAACGACCCGCGCGTGAAGAAGCTCGCGGAGCTGCTCAACTCGCCCGAGGTGAAGCAGTACATCGAGACGACCTTCAAGGGCTCGGTGATACCGGCCTTCGGCGCCCCGGCCGCCTGACCGCCGCCCACGGGCCCCGCTCCCCCCGAGGGCGCGGGGCCTCAGCCGTGCCGCACCCAGTACACGTCCGTCACGTACGGCATCTCGATCGCGCCGCTGCTGCGCGTCGCGTGGTGCGCCCCCAGCACCGCCTCCAACTCGGCGCGCACCCGCCCCTGGGCGGTCGCGTCGAGGACGGCGATATGGCTGGACGACATCATCCGGTCGACGATGTCCGCGACCGTCGTGGAGTGCGGATTGGGCCAGTGCCGCTCCTCGATCGCCCCCCAGCCGGGCCGCGACTCGAACGGCTTGCGCCAGGCCGCGTCGCCGAGGCCGGAGGACAGCGGCGGGCGGGGCAGATCGCGTGGCGCCAGCCGGAAGTAGATGTCCTGGAAGTCGCGCATCCACGGCTCCGAGGTGTCGAAGGTGTTCCACACCAGCGCCAGCGCGCCGCCCGGCCGCAGCAGCCGCTCCACCTCGGTCAGCGCGGCCGGCTCCTCGAACCAGTGCCAGGACTGCGCCGCCACCACGGCGTCCGCGCAGCCGTCGGGCAGGCCCGTCGTCTCCGCCGTGCCCGCGTTCACCGCGACCGCGGGCAGCAGCTCGGCGAGCCGCTCCCGCATCTCCTTCACCGGCTCCACCGCGAGCACCTCGGCCCCGGTCAGTGCCAGCAGACGGGTGAACTTGCCGGTGCCCGCGCCGAGATCGACCACGGTACGGCCCGCTTCCAGGGGCAACGCGTCCGCCAGCGCGGCGAGCGCGGCGAGCGGATAGGAGGGCCGGGAGCTCTCGTAGACCTCCGCTGCCCGTTGATAGCCGACTCCTGCTGCGTGGTGCACTGTCACGCGGGCTGACGGTAGCAGGATCGGATGACGTTCACGGATACCCGCCCTGACCGGCATTCGCCCTACTCTGGAAGGGCGTTCGCCGCCGCGCACCCCACTCCCGCCCCGGCGACCCTGCCCGGCCCATGCCGTGCGGGATGCTGCATGCTGTGCAATCCACACATGCCCTGGTTACGGAGCAGCGAATGACGCCCACCTTTCCGGACATCTCCATCAGTACGGAGCGGCTGGTGCTGCGCGCGTACGAGGAGGCCGACATCCCCGCCCTGGCGGAGATGATGAACGACGAGCTGATCATCGCGTGGACCGGCGTACCGCAGCCGTATTCGCAGGACGACGCCCGCGCGTTCGTCACCGGGACCGCGCCCGCCGAGCGCGAGTCCGGCCGCGGCATCGTCCTGGCCGTCACCGAATTCCTCACCCAGCGGCTGGTCGGCACCGTCCACCTGCACAACACCGACTGGCGGATCCGCGGCAGCGAGGTGGGCTATCTCACCGCCGCCTGGGCGCGCGGTGAGGGATACGCCAGCGAATCGGTGCAGGCCGTCTGCCACTGGCTCTTCACCGACCAGCGCTTCGAACGGCTGGAGCTGCGCACCGCGGCCGACAACACCGCCTCCCAGCAGGTCGCGCAGAAGATCGGCTGCGTCAGCGAGGGCGTACTGCGCAACGCGGGCATCGTCCGCAGCCAGACCGAGGACGGCCGCTGGGCCGAGATCCGCACCGACCTGCTGGTGTGGAGCGTGCTGCCCGAGGACCTGGACGAGGGTCCCGGCCAGGCTTCCGGCGACGGCGGATACGACGCCCACGCCGACTTCAGCGCGTACGCCGACTGGCGCTGAGCCCTCCCGCCCACCGGCTCCGAGGACGCCGTGGCGGATACGTGCCCCCTCGCCTCGTCCCCGGGCACCCGGGCCCGGATAGTGTTCTCCCCCCGGGACCGGGGCGCGCCACGCCGCCGTGCCGTGACCTGGTCCGCAGTGATCCGCACAGCCATGGAGGCAGACGACGATGGCCGACCGGGTCACCGTGATCGGATGGGACGGCTCACCTCCGTCCGACGCGGCCCGCGCCGCACTGAACGCCGCCACCCTGGTAGCGGGCACCAAACACCATCTCGCGCTGTCGCACGTCCCCGAGCACGCCGAGCGGATCGTGCTGGGCAGCATCGAGATCGCCGCCCGCAGGATCGCCAAGCACCGCGGCAGCGCCGTCGTACTCGCCGACGGCGACCCCGGCTTCTTCGGCGTCGTCCGCGCGCTGCGGGCGCCGGAACACGGCCTGGAGATCGAGGTCATCCCCGGCGTCTCCGCCGTCGCCACCGCCTTCGCCCGCGCCGGAATGCCCTGGGACGACGCCCGCGTGGTGGTCGCGCACGGCCGCTCCCTGCGCCGCGCGGTCAACGTCTGCCGCGCCTACCCGAAGGTCGCCGTGCTCACCGCACCCGGCGCGGGCCCGGTCGAACTCTCCCTGCTGCTCACCGGAGTCCACCGCACCTTCGTCATCTGCGAAGCGCTCGGCACCGAGCAGGAACAGGTGACAGTTCTCACCTCCGACAACGTCGCCGACCACATCTGGCGCGATCCGAACGTCGTCCTGGTCGTCGGCGGCACCACCTCCGCCGGTTCGGGAGCGGCCGGTCTCGGCGTACCGTCGGCGGAGCGCGGCGGCGGCTGGATCGCCGGGCGCGACCCCGGATTTCCCGGCCCGGTCCGCGGCTGGGCGCTGCCCTCGTCCGAATACGGCGGCGACACCTCGGCGCATCTGCGCGCCTTCCAACTCGCCCGGCTCGGCCCGCGCACCGGCGACCTCGTGTGGGACATCGGCTCCGCCGACGGCGCCGTCGCCGTCGAGGCCGCGCGCTTCGGCGCCGCCGTCATCGCCGTCGACCGGGACGCCGACGCGTGCGACTGGATCACCGCCACCGGACGCAGGGCCGGGGTCCAACTCCAGGTCGTACACGGCCCGGCGCCCCAGGTGCTCGACGACCTCCCGGAGCCCGACGCGGTACGGATCGGGTGCGTCGACGCCGAGGTGACCGCCGCCTGCGCGGCCCGCCGCCCGGAGCGGATCGTGACCGGCGCGACCACCCGCGACGAGGCCGAAGCGGTCAGCAGGGCACTGGAGGAAGGCGGTTACGAGGTGGAACGCGCTCTCCTGCAATCCGTCGAACTGGATTCCGAGTGGGCCGAGCGGGAACGCTCGGTGACCTTTGCCCTCTGCGGCACGCGCCGCTGATCCGTGCATGATCAAAAACGCCTGCGCAGAAGGCGTTTGCGCCGGTCGCGGACGTGTGTTGGGGCATCGTACGCGGGACGTCCCGAGGTGCGGACCACCGGACGGGCCGCCGCGCCGAGCGGGGTAGGCTGGCGGATCGTTGTGCCGTCGTCGTGCGTTGACGGGTCGTCGAGAACCGCGGCGTCCGGCGCTCACGTGCCCGCTGCTCCGCACGCTCGTTCTCTTGCGTGAGGGGGTCGGGCCGCGCGCGGTGCAGCGCTGGAAGGAGCGAAACCGATGGGCGAGGGGCACGCATGACGGACACCGGTCGGATCCCCGGCGAGGGGCTGCCGGAGAACGCAGTCGGGGAAGCGGTTCGCCAGCCGCACTCCGAGCTTCCCGGCACTGCCGTACCGCAGCCGTCCGCCCCCGGCTGGGGCGCGGAACCGCTTCCCGACGAACAGGGCGCACCCGAGTACACCTACCTCGACCAGCCCGCCGCTCCCGGCGCGGGCATCGACGACGAGGACGACGTGCTGCTCATGCCGGGCCCGCAGGGGTCCTGGAGCGACCCGCAGCCGGTGCCGCCGCAGCCCGTACCGCCCCCCGCCGACGCGCACGAGGCGGGCGGCCGGGACTCCGGCTCCATCGACTACGCGGCGGTGCTCGCACCGCAGCCGCTCCCGCAGGGCCTGCCCCAGGACGCCCAGCAGGGCGGCGAGGCGCTGCCCCCGGCCGTGCCGCCCGTGGCCGAGGCCGCGACGCCCGCCGCGGGGAATCCGGCGCCCGGCTACGGCTTCGACACCGGTATCGAGCACGCGGTCCCGGCCGCCGAGTTCGCCGACTCCGGCGACACGGGCGCGGTCCCAATGCCGTCGACCGGTGCGCCGCCGCCGGTCGGCGCCCAGGCCGCGCAGACCGCCGCGCCGCGCCGCCCGCTGCACATGGGCCCGCCGATGCCCGACAGCATCGGCGCGGGCGTCTCCGTACGCTCCCTGGCCGATCGCGGGCCCGCGCACGCCCAGGCGCCGGCGCAGACCCCGGTACGGGCCTCGGGCCCGCCGACCTCCGGCCCCGAATACCTCGACGTGCCGCAGGACGACACCTCCGGCATTCCCGCCCAGCAGACCGGCGAGGCCGCGGACCGGACTCCGGCCTCCGGTACGGCGGGTGCCGAGCAGGTCGGCGGCTGGCCCGCCGCCCCCGCCGCCTCGCAGCCGTCGCTGATCCCGCACGCCGACAGCGTCGTCCCGCCGCGGCCCGCCGACCCGTTGCGCGCGTTCCTCGCGCCCGACGACGCGCCGGAGGAGACCGCGGCTCCGGCCGCCGCTCCGGCCGCCGTCCCGGCCCAGGCCCCGGCGCCGGTGGCCGTCCCCGAACCCGCCGCGCAGCCCGAGGCCGCCGCGCAGCCCGAGGCCGTGGCCGTCGAGCCGGTGCAGCCCGCGCCGCCCGCTCAGCCCGCCGCAGCCGAGTACGCGCCCGCTCCCGAGCAGGCCGCGCCCGCGGCCCCGGTCGAGCAGGAGGCGCCGCACGTCGCGCCCGAGGAGCAGCCGTCTGCGGCCGTGCAGGCTCCGGCGCCGCTGCCCGAGGCCGTACCGGTGGAAGCGGCACCGGCCGAGGCCGCGCCCGTGGAGGCCGTCCAGCAGACACCCGCCGAGGGGACGCCCGCGCCCGCCGCGGCCGAGCCGGTCGCCGTGCCGGAACCGGCGGACGTACCGGAACAGGCCGCTGCTCCGGCGCAGTCGGCCGAGACCGCGCCCGAGGCGACTCCCGAAGCCGAGGCCGCGGCTGAGACCGCCCCCGAGACCGCCCCCGAGGCCGTCGTCGCGGAGCCGGTCGTCGCGGACCCCGTCGCCCCCGAGCCGGTCGCCGCCGCTGTCGCCGAGGCCGAAGAGGCCCAGCCGCTGCCGGTCGCGGCCGCCCCCCAGCAGGGGCCCGCGGCGGAGGCGTACGAGCCCGCCGTCCGGGACGCCGTGCACCGGGTGATCCGCGAACGGCGGGACATCCGCAACGGCTTCCGCTCCGACCCGATCCCGCACGACGTGCTGCTGCGCGTCCTGGAGGCGGCGCACACCGCGCCCAGCGTCGGGCACTCGCAGCCGTGGGACTTCGTCGTCATCAGGTCGGCGAAGACCCGCGAGAAGATGCACGAACTGGCCATGCAGCAGCGGGAGGCGTACGCCAAGTCGCTCCCCAAGGGCCGGGCGCGGCAGTTTCGCGAGCTGAAGATCGAGGCGATCCTCGACACCCCGGTCAACATCGTCGTGACCGCCGACCCCACCCGCGGCGGCCGGCACACCCTCGGCCGCCACACGCAGCCGCAGATGGCGCCGTACTCCTCCGCGCTCGCCGTGGAGAACCTGTGGCTCGCCGCCCGCGCGGAAGGACTCGGCGTCGGCTGGGTCTCCTTCTTCGACGAGCGCCAGATGGTCACCGAGCTCGGCCTGCCCGAGCACCTGGAGGTCGTCGCCTACCTGTGCGTCGGGTACGTCGACGAATTCCCCGACGAGCCCGAGCTGATGCAGGCCGGGTGGTCGCAGCGCCGCCCGCTGTCGTGGGTCGTGCACGACGAGGAGTACGGCAACCGCGCGCTGCCCGGCGAGGAGCCGCACGACCTGCTGGAAGAGACGCTGCGCGGCATCCGCCCGCTGGACGCCAAGGCGCTCGGCGAGGCGTGGGAGCGGCAGAAGCGGATGACGAAACCGGCGGGCGCGCTGGGCATGCTGGAGATCATCTCCGCGCAGCTCAGCGGGCTTTCGCGGCAGTGCCCGCCGCCGATCCCCGAGCCCGCGGCCGTGGCGATCTTCGCCGGTGACCACGGGGTG
The DNA here is from genome assembly GCF_042957025.1 of Streptomyces sp. NPDC008139. Taxonomy (NCBI): domain Bacteria; kingdom Bacillati; phylum Actinomycetota; class Actinomycetes; order Kitasatosporales; family Streptomycetaceae; genus Streptomyces; species Streptomyces sp. NPDC008139. The sequence goes on along the minus strand of NZ_JBIBHM010000011.1, from coordinate 282,934 downwards.
CACGCCCAGGGTGTCACCGCGTGGCCGCAGGAGGTGACCGCGCAGATGGTGGCCAACTTCCTCGGCGGCGGCGCCGTCTGCAACGCCTTCGCCAACCAGGTCGGCGCCGAGGTCTGCGTCGTGGACGTCGGCGTCGCCTCCGAACTGCCCAGCACCCCGGGGCTGTTGCCGCGCAAGGTCCGCGCAGGCACCGCCGACTTCACCGCGGGGCCCGCGATGACCCGCGAAGAGGCGCTGCGCGCCATCGAGGTCGGCATCGAGACCGCCCGCGACCTCGTCGCCGCGGGCAACAAGGCGCTGCTCACCGGCGAGATGGGCATCGCGAACACCACGACGTCCGCAGCCCTCATCGCCGTCTACACCGGCGTCGACGCCGCCGAGGTCACCGGGCGCGGCACCGGCATCAACGACGAGATGCACGCCCGCAAGGTCGAGGTCGTCCGGCGCGCTCTCGACCTGCACCGGCCCGACCCCGGCGACCCCATCGGCGTCCTCACCGCCATCGGCGGTCTCGAACACGCCGCCATGGTCGGACTCCTGCTCGGCGCCGCAGCCCTCCGTACCCCCGTCATCCTCGACGGCGTCAGCGCCGGTGCCGCCGCCCTGGTCGCTCGCGCGATCGCCCCCGAGGTGCTCGCCGCCTGCATCGCCGGGCACCGCAGCGCCGAGCCCGGGCATGTCGCCGCGCTCACCACGCTGGGGCTGCGGCCCCTCGTCGACCTCGACCTCCGCCTCGGCGAAGGCACCGGGGCCTTGCTCGCCCTGCCCCTCGTCCAGAGCGCGGCGCGCGTCATGCACGAAGTCGCCACCTTCGACGCGGCGGGCGTCACCGAAAAGGCCTAGCCCCCGCACGGGGTGCCGCCGCTTGAAGCTCAGGCCCTCACCGGGCCCGGGTCCGGTTCTAGCTCCCCGGAGGGGGTGCCGCTGACGGCGGCATGCACCGCGGCGGCGCGGTCGCGGCCGAGCGCGCCGTTTCCCCACGCCCCCAGAGGGTGCCGCTTGCCGTGGCGTGCACAGTCGCGGTGCGTCCTGGTCGGCCGCGCAGTTCCCCGCGCCCCCAGAAAGGACGGCTCACCCTTTGCGGAAGAGGACGCGTCCCGAAGGGGCGCGGGGAACCGCACGGCGGGGCCGACCGGGGCTGGGGCCGAAAACGTAGGATCGCCGCACGCAGTGGAAACCGTTGAGAAGGAGCCGGACCGCATGGATCGCAAGGACGCCCCGGCGTACCCCGTAGGGCTGCGCCTCGCCGGACGGCGCGTCGTGGTGGTCGGCGGTGGCCAGGTGGCGCAGCGGCGGCTTCCGGCGCTGGTGTCGGCGGGGGCGGACATCGTGGTGGTGTCGCCGACGGCGACGCCGTCGGTGGAGGCGATGGCCGACGCGGGCGAGCTGCGCTGGGAGCGGCGGCCGTACGAGGACGGGGACCTGGAGGGCGCCTGGTACGCCCTGGTGGCGAGCACCGACGCGGCGGCGAACGCGGCGGCGTCCGCGGAGGCGGAGGCCCGCCGGGTGTGGTGCGTGCGCAGCGACGACGCGGAGGCGGCCACGGCGTGGACGCCCGCGACGGGCCGTTCGGAGGGTGTGACGGTGGCGGTGCTGACCGGCAGGGACCCCCGGCGGTCGGCGGCGGTACGGGACGCGGTCGTCGAGGGGCTGCGGGACGGCACGCTGGTGGCGCCGCACCACCGGACGCGGACGGCGGGCGTGGCGCTGGTCGGCGGCGGCCCCGGCGACCCGGACCTGATCACGGTGCGCGGACGCCGCCTCCTGGCGGAGGCGGACGTGGTGATCGCCGACCGGCTCGGCCCGCGCGACCTGCTGGACGAACTGCCGCCGCACGTCGAGGTGATCGACGCGGCGAAGATCCCGTACGGCCGGGCGATGGCCCAGGAGGCCATCAACAGCGCGCTGATCGAGCACGCCAGGGCGGGCAAGGCCGTGGTCCGGCTCAAAGGCGGCGACCCGTACGTCTTCGGGCGCGGTATGGAGGAGGCCGAGGCGCTGGCCGCGGCCGGTGTCCCGGTCACCGTCGTACCCGGCATCTCCAGCTCCATCAGCGTGCCGGGCGCGGCCGGTATCCCGGTCACGCACCGGGGTGTGGCCCATGAGTTCACGGTGGTCAGCGGCCATGTCGCGCCCGACGACGCGCGCTCGCTGGTCGACTGGGCGGCGCTGGCCCGGCTGCGCGGCACCCTCGTGCTGCTGATGGCCGTCGAGCGGATCGGCCCGATCGCGGCGACGCTCGTGGCGGGCGGCCGGCCCGCCGACACACCCGTGGCCGTGGTGCAGGAGGGCACGACGGCCGCGCAGCGCCGGGTGGACGCCACGCTGGCGACCGTCGCGGACGTCGTGGAAGCGGAAGGCGTACGTCCCCCCGCCGTGATCGTGATCGGCGACGTGGTCACCGTGGGCGGCGGCGTCGCACAGGGCCGTACCGGCCGGTGAACGGCTTGTGGATGCGCCGTTGGCAGGTGCCGGAGGACAGGGCAGTATCAGGCTGTGGCTGAGCTCATCACGATCGACGACCCCGACGACCCGCGCCTGCACGACTACACGTCGCTGACCGACGTGGACCTGCGGCGCCGCCGCGAACCCGCCGAAGGTCTCTTCATCGCCGAGGGCGAGAAGGTCATCAGGCGGGCCCGGCACGCCGGTTACCGCATGCGCTCGATGCTGCTGTCCGCCAAGTGGGTGGACGTCATGCGCGATGTCATCGACGAGGTGCCCGCTCCCGTCTACGCCGTCAGCCCCGACCTCGCGGAGCAGGTCACCGGCTACCACGTGCACCGGGGCGCCCTCGCCTCCATGCAGCGCAAGCCGCTGCCGACGGCCGAGGACCTGCTCGCCGCCGCTCCCGCCCACGGCGCCGGACGCCGCGTCGCGATCTTCGAGGACATCGTCGACCACGCCAACCTCGGCGCCGCCTTCCGCAGCGCCGCCGCCCTCGGCGTGGACGCCGTCTTCCTCTCCCCGCGCTGCGCCGACCCCCTCTACCGGCGCGCCGTCAAGGTCTCCATGGGCGCCGTCCTCCAAGTCCCCTGGACCCGCCTGAGTTCCTGGCCCAAGGACATCGAACGCTTCCGCCAGCACGGCTTCGTCACCGCCGCGCTCTGCCTCGCCGACAAGTCGATCACCATCAACGAGCTGGCCGCCCGCCGCTACCCCAAACTCGCCCTCATGCTCGGCACCGAGGGCGACGGCCTCTCCGTCGACGCCCTGCGCGCCGCCGACGAGTGGGTCAGCATCCCGATGGCCCCCGGCGTCGACTCCCTCAACGTCGCCGCCGCGTCGGCTGTCGCCTTCTACGCCACGAGGCTCTAGCCGCGCAGGGCAGTGGGCGGGGCCAGGTCTTCGGGCGCGCTGGGGCACCCCCAGCGCGCCCGCGTCCTCACGAGCGGGGCGGGAGCCCCACCAATGAGGCCAGCGCCGCGCGGTGGTACCCCGGTGTGCCCAGCGCGATCTCGTCCGCCTTGGCACGCTTGAGGTAGAGGTGCAGCGGATGCTCCCAGGTCATCCCGATGCCGCCGTGCAGTTGAAGGGCCTCTTCCGCGGCGTGGACGGCCGTGGCGGCGACGTACGACTGCGCGACGGCCACGGCGACGGAGGTGTCGGGCGAGCCGGTGGCCAGGGCGTCGGCGGCGGCGCGGGCGGCGGCACGGGCCGAGACGACCTCGAGCCAGAGGTCGGCGAGCCGGTGCTTGAGCGACTGGAAGGAGCCCACCACGCGCCCGAACTGGTGGCGCTCACCGAGGTAGCGGACGGTCTCGTCCAGGCACCACTGGGCGATGCCGAGCTGTTCCGAGGCGAGCAGCCCGGCGCCCGTGAGCAGGGCGCGGTCCAGCGCGGCGGCCGGGTCTGCGGCGGGCAGGAGACGCCCGGCGGCGGCGGCGAGTTCCAGATCGGCGAGTGGCCGGGTGAGGTCGAGGGAGACCGGCCGTACGGTGCGGACGTCGGCCGCCGCGACCTCGTAGAGCCCCGGACCTTCCGGGCCCACGGCCGGGACGACGAGCACGTCCGCGACGAGGGCTTCCACGACGCTGGTGACACGGCCGGTCAGCAGACCGCCCGCGTCGGCGCGTACCGCCGCGGGGAAGGCGCCGCCGGGAGCGGCGGACAGCGGGACGGCCAGCGCCGCCGTGGCCGTGCCTGCGGCGAGGCGGCCGAGCAGCGCCGCCGTCCCCGCGTCCTCGGTGTCGCAGCCGAGCAGCGCGGTGGTGGCGAGGACGGCGCTGCCGAGGAAGGGCGTGGGCGCGGCGCCGCCGCCCAGGACTTCGAGGACGACGGCGGCCTCGCGCGCGGAGGCGCCCTGGCCGCCGAGCTTCTCCGGCACCAGCAGCCCGGCGAGGCCGAGTTCGGCGGCGAGCACCCGCCACAGCGCCGGGTCGTACGGTGTGTCGGTCTCGATCGCGGCCAGCACGGCCGTCGGCGGGCAGCGGTCGGCGAGGACGTCGCGCACGGCGGCCCGCAGGTCGTCCTCGACCTCGGAGTAGAGGAGGTCGGCGGCGCCGGGGGAGGGGGCGGAGGCGGCGGTCATCGGGGGAGGTCCTTCCAGGCGGCGTCCTTGTCGGTGCGGGGCTCGGAGGGCAGGCCGAGGACCCGCTCGGCGACGATGTTGCGCAGGATCTCGGAGGTGCCGCCCTCGATCGAGTTCCCCTTGGCCCGCAGATAGCGGTAGCCCGCGTCGCGGCCGTAGAAGTCGACACTGCGCGGCCTGACCATCGTCCAGTCGCCGTAGCGCAGACCGTCCTCGCCGAGGAGTTCCACCTCAAGGCCGCTGATCTGCTGGTTGAGCCGGGCGAAGGCCAGCTTGAGCCCGGAGCCCTCGGGGCCCGGCGCGCCGGACACGAGTTGCTGGCGGACCCGCTCGGCGGTGAGCCGCGCGACCTCCGCGTCCACCCACAGCCGCATCAGCCGGTCGTGCAGCTCCGGCGTCCGCAGCTCGGGCCGCTCGCGCCAGGTCGCGGCGACGGGGCCCATCATGCCGCCCTCACGCGGCAGGCTCTGTCCGCCGATCGCCACCCGCTCGTTCATGAGCGTGGTCTGCGCGACCCGCCAGCCGTCGCCGACCTCGCCGAGCCGGTGCCCGTCGGGAATCCGCACCCCGCTGAGGAACACCTCGTTGAACTCGGCCTCACCGGTGATCTGCCGCAGCGGACGCACCTCGACGCCGGGGTCGGTCATGTCGCACACGAAGTACGTGATCCCTCGGTGCTTGGGCACGTCCGGGTCGGTACGGGCGATGAGGATCGCCCAGCGGGCGTTGTGGGCGCTCGACGTCCAGACCTTCTGGCCGTCCACGACCCACTCGTCGCCGTCGCGGACCGCCCGCGTCCGCAGCCCGGCCAGGTCCGAGCCCGCGCCCGGTTCGCTGAAGAGCTGGCACCACACCTCCTCGCCGGTCCACAGCGGTCGCAGAAAGCGGGACTTCTGCTCCTCGGTGCCGTACCGCAGGATGGTCGGCGCCGCCATGCCGAGCCCGATGCCGATCCGCCGGGGATCGTTGTCCGGCGCCCCGGCCGCCGTCAGCTCCGCGTCCACCACCGCCTGCGCCGCCCTCGGCGCGCCCAGGCCCCCGAGGCCCTCGGGGAAGTGCACCCACGCCAGCCCCGCGTCGAACCGCGCCCGCAGAAACTCCAGCGGCTCCGTCCGCCCCGGCTCCCACGCCGCCAGCAACGCCCTTGCCCGTCGGCGCAGTTCCTCCTCGCCGAGGCCGTCCTTCGCGGTGGTGGTCGTCATACGCCGCGTCCTTCCGATCGCCCGAGCTCACTAAGCAAGCGCTTGGAAACCTAGCCGAAGTCCGCCCACCCACGCCAGCCCCCCTGCGGGGGAGGCTTCACGAGTACGGACGCCCGCGCGAGTGCCACATTCTGTCGCGGAGACAGTCCCGCCACGTCGTGGCCGCCCGCGCAGTTCCCCGCGCCCCTTCGGGGCTCGTACCTGCCGTCCTTCACCCGCGCCCCGGTGGGGGCCGCCCGCGCAGTTCCCCGCGCCCCTTCGGGCCCCACCCGCCGTCCGGACAGTGCGGACGGTGGGTGGGGCGGGCTTCTCAGGGGCGCGAGGAACGGCGCGGGCAACCGCAGCGAACGGCTGCTGTTCTCATGGTCGAATGTGGCACCCACCTGGGGGCGCGAGGAACGGCGCGATCGGCCACGTCGTGGCGGGACTGTCTCCGCGACAGTAGGTGGCACCCCCGTAGGGGCGCGGGGAACTGCGCGACCAGCCACGGCCGACCGGGACTGTTCGCACGGCCGAAAGCGGGCACCCACCCGGGGGCGCGGGGAACGGTGCGGGGGGCCGGGACGGAAGTCGACATCGGGGCGCCCGGGCGGCAGCCCTAGGGGCCCGAATCCCCGGCGGGAGCCGAGACGGTGACCGTCGGCGGGACGCCGAGTCCACGGGAGAGCCGGTGGCACCCCTGGGCGGCGGCGATGATGACGGCCGCGAGAAGGGTGACGATGACGAAGACGAAGACGCGCTGGCGCAACAGGCGCCGCTTCGGGCTGGCACCGGGACGCCGCCCGGTCGGCGTACGGGCGGCGGGGGTGCGGGTCCCGGAGGACCGGGGGCCGGGCGACCGAGGCGGCGGCGTACGCGACCCGGAGCGCCCCCCGGACGTGCCGGTGCCGCCCTGCCCCCCGGCACCGGCCCCGGTGCCGTGCGGCCCCTGGCCACCGCCTGTACGGCTGCCGCGGCCGGGCGCGGTACCGGGACCCGTACGCCCGTTGGTCGGTCCACCGGCCGGCCGCCGTTCGGTGTGCTGCTGCGCGTACTCCTCGGCCCTGCGGCCGGTCGGCCGCTCCGGGCGCGGCCCGGCCGCCTTCGGCAGCCCCTCGCGGCGCGGCGCGCCGATCCCGCGGGCCTCGCGGGCGGCGATCTCGGCGAGCCGTTCCGAGAGCTGCACGGTGCTCGGCCGCTCCTCGGGGTCCTTGGCCAGGCACGCGTAGACCAGCGGCGCGAGCGCGTCGGGCACGCCGGTCAGATCCGGCTCCTCGTGCACCACGCGGTAGAGCATGACCTCGGAACTGCCCTGTCCGAAGGGCGAGTCGGCGGTCGCCGCGTACGCCAGGGTGGCGCCGAAGGCGAAGACGTCGGTGGCCGGTGTGACCGCGGCGCCGCGCACCTGCTCGGGCGCGAGGAAGCCGGGCGAGCCGACCGCCGTACCGACGTGCGTCAACGTGCTGGCCCCGGTCGCCCAGGCGATGCCGAAGTCGATGATCCGCGGGCCCTTGGGGGACAGCAGGATGTTCGACGGCTTGAGGTCGCGGTGCACGACCCCCGCCTCGTGCACCGCGACCAGCCCCTCGGCGAGGGCCGCGCCGATCGTGGCGACCTCGGCGGCGGGCAGCGTGCCGCCCTCGGCGACCTTGTCGTGCAGGGACGGACCCGGCACGTACTGCGTGGCGAACCACGGGCGTTCGGCCTCGAGGTCGGCCGCCACCAGCCGGGCCGTGCAGCCGCCGCGGATCCGCCGGGCGGCGGACACCTCACGGGCGAACCGCGAGCGGAACTCCTGGTCCTCCGCCAGCTCGGGCCTGATGACCTTCAGCGCGACGCGCTGCCCGCGCTTGTCCGCGCCGAGGTAGACCACGCCCATGCCGCCCGCTCCGAGCCGCCGGTGCAACCGGAACGCGCCGACGACCCGCGGATCCTCGCGCCGGAGCCGCATCATCGCCATGTCCGTCCGTCCCCTGCCTCCGGTGGGGGAGGCCCCACTCCACTGAACTGACCGGCCGCTGGGCCGGCCGCCCACAGCTTACGGACTCAAGTCCCCCCGCGCGCTGATGCCCCGCAGGCGCGCGGGCGCTAATTGTCAGTGCCCGGTGGGATCCTTGAGAGGTGGGAGCGCGCCCGTCCGACGGGTGGTCAGCACCGCGCCCGCTTCGCCAACGGACCGTCTGCCAAGGGGGAATGACGCCGTGAAAGGTGATCGTGTGGAGATAGTCGTCGACGCGGGGGACACCACCCGCACCTATGAGGTCATCGCCACCCGGGCGGGCCGCAGAGTGGAGACGGCGGTGCGCCGAGGTGTCGTGGAAGTGAGTGAAGTCACCCGTAATGGGACGGTGGTCCGCACCGCCCGCTTCATGTCCACCAGGGTGCTCGCCCTGGTGGAGCAGCCGGTACCGCGCGAGGTCGAGCAGGCGGACTGAGCACCGCCCCCGTCACCGCGCCGCCGCCCGACCCCGTCACCGCCCTGTCACCCGCCCCGCTACCGACGCCGTCCCGGACCCCTCCTCAGGAAAGCCGCCCCTCCGGCCGGGTGTCCCCTCCGGGATACCCCTGGTGACCTAGGCCCCCTCCTCCACCCAGGGGAGTATCCGGTCCGCTCGCCGTCATCCTCCGGGAGGCCGGTAAAGGGGTACGAGGGCATGACGACCGGCCACCGTCGCGCCCCTAATGTTGAGGTCAAGCGGCGGACGAAGCACTCGTCCCCCGAGGTCAAACGTCCGCCGCCCCACATCTGACAACAGAAGATCTGACCACACCACACCTCTGGAGAGGGCCATGGCGAACACGGTGGAGCGCACCGCGCGTGCCGTGCGCGGCGGCAGGGCGATGATCGTCGGCGCCCGTCCGACCGGCACCCGGCATCCGCTGGTGGCGGCGGCCATGGTGCTGCCGCTGGCAGCGCTGCTCGCCTACTTCTTCGGTGGAGTGGACGCGGTGGTCACACAAGCGTCGTCCGTAGCCGGCCTGATGGGGCGCTGACACAACGCCCCAGGCCCGGAAGAGCGGTCCGGGCCGGGGACATACCGGTGAACCCCGTGGGGACGGGGGTACGGCGGACGACTGCGTTTGCCCGGGTATCGCAAGATACCCGGGCATTGCGCTTTTCCGGGGCCAGTTGCCCCCGGCCCCGACGACGGAGGGGTCCTCCCCCCGACCGAGGGGACCCGCACGACCGAGGGCCGGAAGCTCGATCGCTTCCGGCCCTCGGTGTCCTGCGCGTGGACGATACTGGGATTGAACCAGTGACCCCTTCCGTGTCAGGGAAGTGCTCTCCCGCTGAGCTAATCGTCCTCGGTCGTGCGGGTGACGCGGATGGTGCTGATGACGCGTGCGCGATACTGGGATTGAACCAGTGACCTCTTCCGTGTCAGGGAAGCGCTCTCCCGCTGAGCTAATCGCGCGGGATGTTTCTCCAGGACCCTGTGGGGTCCAGTGGACGATACTGGGATTGAACCAGTGACCTCTTCCGTGTCAGGGAAGCGCTCTCCCGCTGAGCTAATCGTCCTTGGAGGTGGAGACGGGATTTGAACCCGTGTAGACGGCTTTGCAGGCCGTTGCCTCGCCTCTCGGCCACTCCACCAACACAGCGGGGGTTCGGGAAGATCCCCCACGTCGAGCGGACGACGAGATTCGAACTCGCGACCCTCACCTTGGCAAGGTGATGCTCTACCAACTGAGCCACGTCCGCAGGCGCCGTAGCTCCGGGGCACTCTCGTGTCCCGGCGACGTGGTGAACTCTAGCGGATTCCCGGTCAAGCTCAAAAACTGGTTTCCGCAGCGTGCCGGGCCAATGACGGGCGCATGACCGGCGGAGCACCGCGACGACGCCCCGCCTAGACTCGGCTCCACCTGCCGCCGAGCACCGGTTCGGCCCTCTCGTCGTCCACTCGCCGTCCACCAGGGAAGCCCCGTGCGTGACCTCGCCCCCATGGCCCGCTTCGGCGGCCTCGTCGCCTCCGACCTGCGGGATGTCACCGCGGACCTGAGCGCGCTCGACTCCACGGGCTTCTGGGCGGTCGCCGCCGACTTCGAAGGCCGTACGGTCTGCGCCCGCTTCGGCGACGTACGCCGCGACCCCGCCCGCTCCACACCCCGGACCCGCCCCTGGCGCGGCCCGGACCCCGCCGCGTGGACCTCCTCGCTGGACCGCGCGGCCTATGTGGCCGGGGTGCGCGCTATCCGCGAGCGCATCGCGACCGGCGACGTCTACCAGGTCAACCTCTGCCGGGTCCTGACCGCGCCGCTGCCCGAGGCGGAGGGCCGGGGCGAGTACGGCGGCCCGGACATCGACGCGCTGTCCGCGGTCCTGGCCCGCGGCAACCCGGCCCCGTATGCCGGAACGATTCGGCTGCCCGCGCACGGCGTCGAGATCGCCACCGCGTCGCCCGAGTTGTTCCTGCGGCGCGACGGCGCGACGGTCGAGTCGGGGCCGATCAAGGGCACCGCGCGGACCGCGGACGAGCTGCTGCCCAAGGATCACGCGGAGAACGTCATGATCGTCGACCTGGTGCGCAACGACCTCGGCCAGGTCTGCGCCACCGGCTCGGTGACCGTGCCCGCCCTGTGCGCGATCGAGCCGCACCCCGGCCTGGTGCACCTGGTCTCCACCGTCCGCGGCGAGCTGCGCCCCGACGCCGGATGGCCGGAGCTGTTCGCCGCCGCCTTCCCGCCCGGCTCGGTCACCGGCGCGCCCAAGTCCAGCGCGCTGCGGGTGCTCGGCGAGCTGGAGACCGCCCCGCGCGGGCCGTACTGCGGCGGGATCGGCTGGGTCGACGCCGACCGGCGGACCGGTGAACTGGCCGTCGGCATCCGGACGTTCTGGATCGACAGGACGGGCCCCGGCGCCCCCCTGCTGCGCTTCGGCACCGGCGCCGGGATCACCTGGGGTTCGGATCCGGAAGGCGAGTGGGCCGAGACCGAATTGAAGGCGGCCAGGCTGCTGGCGGTAGCGTCGGGAGTCCAGGAGACAAGCGGAGGGATGCTTCGGTGAAGATCTGGGTGGACGGCGGACTGCGGGACATCGCGGACGCCACCGTGTCGGTGCTCGACCACGGACTGACGGTCGGCGACGGCGTGTTCGAGACGCTCAAGGCCGTCGAGGGCCGGCCCTTCGCGGTCACCCGACACCTGGAGCGGCTCGCCAGGTCCGCCCGCGGCCTCGGCCTGCCGGAGCCCGACCAGGACGAGGTGCGCCGCGCCTGCGACGCCGTGCTCGCCGCGAACCCGATGCCGCTCGGGCGGCTGCGGATCACGTACACCGGCGGCCCGTCGCCGCTCGGCTCCGACCGCGGCGACGCGGGCACCACCCTGGTCGTGGCGCTCGGCGAGGCGTCCGTACGCCCCGACACCACCGCCGTCGTCACCGTCCCGTGGGCGCGCAACGAGAAGGGCGCGCTGTCCGGGCTCAAGACCACCTCCTACGGGGAGAACGTCGTCGCTCTCGCGCGGGCGCACGAACACGGCGCCAGCGAGGCGCTGTTCGCCAACACCCGGGGCAGGCTCTGCGAGGGCACCGGGTCCAATGTCTTCGTCGTCCTCGACGGCCGGCTGCTGACCCCGCCGCTGGCGTCCGGCTGCCTGGCCGGGATCACCCGCGAGCTGGTGATCGACTGGACCGGCGCGCAGGAGACCGACCTGCCGCTCGACGTCCTCGACCGGGCGGAGGAGATCTTCCTGACGTCGTCGCTGCGCGATGTGCAGGGCGTGCACCGGACGGACGACCGTCAGCTGTCCGGGGCTCCCGGGCCCGTCACGGCCAAGGCCATGCGGATCTTCGCCGAGCGCGCGGCGGCCGACGTGAACCCGTAGGTCCCCCAAGTCCCGGCACGGCGGCGGCCGGGCGCGGTAGAACGTCACCCGGCAACCCATGCGATCGGTACGGCGACATCCCGGGAGCGCGACCATGACGACGACCCTCAGACCCGCGGGCCCGGAGCGGCGCGCGCCCGACGGCGGTCGCGCCCGCGCCTTCACCGTCTGCGTCAACGGCCGCCCGGTCGGTGGTGTCGAGCTGAGCGCGGAACCGGGGCTCGGCCCCGGCACCGGGCGGATCGCGGAGCTGGCCGTCGACGAGCCGGACCGGCGGCGCGGGCGCGGCACCGTGGCCGCGCTGGCCGCCGAGGAGGTGCTGCGGCTGTGGGGCTGCACGCGGGCGGAGGTCTCGGTCCCGGCCGCTGCCGAGTACGGCCTGCGGCTGGCCACCGCGCTCGGCTACGTCGAGCGCGCCCGCGGCATGCTCAAGTCGCTGCGCGAGCCCGCCCCGCCGCACCCGATGCCGCCCGGCAGCCGCACGCGCCCGCTGACCGCCGCCGAGTACGGGCCGTGGCGGGCGCACAGCGCGGAGGAGTTCATCGCCTCGCTGGTCGACCGAGGCATGCCGCGGGAGCAGGCGGCGGCCCGCGAGGCCGCCGCCTTCGACCACGTGCTGCCGCGCGGCCGGGACACTCCGGGCGCCGCGCTGTACGCCCTCGCGCACGACGGTGTGACCGTCGGCCGCGTGGCGCTGCGGCTGTACGACGAGGCCGACCGCGCCGCGCCCGCGTGGGTGCTGGCCGTCGAGGTCGACACCGCGCACCGGGGCCGCGGACACGGCCGTACGCTCATGCTCGCCGCCGAGAACGCCTGCCGGGAGGCCGGGGCCACCGCCGTCGCGCTCGACGTCTTCGCGGGCAACGCACCGGCGGTGCGGCTGTACGAGTCGCTGGGCTACGGCACGACGGTGCGGCACCTGTCGAAGCCGCTGCTGTAGCCCGAACCCGAGCCCGGACCCGGACCCGGACCCGAGCCCGCGTCTGAGCCCGAGCCCGATGAGCCCGGTGCTGGTCTAGGTGTATTGACTCGCAGGGTTGTTGGCGCGGGTGATGGGTGGCTGGCCGCCGAGTGCGGTGTGGGTGCGGTGGTGGTTGTAGGTGTGGAGGAAGTCTGCCAGGACGGAGTCCGGGGGAGCACCAGGCACCGCCTGGACCGCCCATGATCCGCCGGACAGGCCCTAGTCGCGGCCGGGGATCCGGCAGACCTGCGCGTCGTCGCCGGTGGCCGGGCCGGGGCCGGGGCCGGCCGAGCCCGCATCGGCCAGCAGGCGGTCGGCGATCGCGGTGATCCGCTCGCGCAGTCCGTCCTGGCTCTTGCCGCCGTCCAGACGCTCGCCGCCGATCACATACGTGGGCGTGCCGGTGACGCCGATGGCCTTGCCCTCCGCCTCGTCGGAGTCGACGACCAGCAGATGGCGGCCGTCGATCAGCGCGGTGTCCACCTCGTCGGCGTCCAGGCCGAGATCGCGGGCCACCTCGACCAGCACCGCCTCACCGCGGCTGTCCAGTTCCTCGACCCTGGCCAGCACGGCCTCCGCGTACGGCCAGCCGCTGCCCTGCTCGTACGCCTCCTCGTACGCCTGCGCGGCGGCCAGGGCGTGCGCGTGCTTGGGCAGCGGGAAGTGCCTGAGCTGGATGTCGAGCGTGTCGCCGTACCGCTCGCGCAGCGCCCGGACGTCGTCCAGGGCGGTGCGGCAGTCCGGGCACTGGAGCTCGCACCAGACCTCGAGTACGGGGGGACGCGACACGGCGGGGGAGGGTTGATCCATGGTCCAAGTCTCCCACTCGGGGAGGAGGCACCCCCGAGATCCCCCTGAACCCGGCCCCCCACCGTGGCCTCCCGCGCCCATGTCGAGGCAGGATGGGAGGACGCGACCTCGTGCGGGCCCTTGGCCGGACCTCACGGGGCCATCCGCAACTGCCGCAGGAGCCTCGGGATGCTGACCACCGCCCTATGCGCCGTCCTGTCCGCCGCGGGCCTGGCCATCGCCGTGCAGACCGCCTACCGCCGACGCTATCTGCGGGCCACCCGCATCGCCGCCGTGTCCCTGCTGCCGGTCGGCCTGGCCATGGCGGGGCTCGTGACCCTCGGCCGCAAGATCGGCACCGCCACCGGCAACTGGGCGGCCGACCTGATCTTCAAGCCCACCGTCTGGCTCGGCTTCGGCGTCATCGGCGTCTCCGTGCTGCTGTACGGCGTCACCCGGCTGATCGCCGCGCGCGTCGGACCCGAGGAGGGGCAGCAGCCCCCGGCGGCCGTGCCTGGCGCCTCCAGTCCCGCGCTGCCCGCCTCCTCCCGCCCGAGCACGAAACGGCGCGCCTCGGCGGACAGCGGTCTGTCCGACTTCGCCGACGTCGAGGAGATCCTCAAGCGGCGCGGGATCTGACCGGAAGGTTTGCACAGCACGGACCCCTTCGAACGGGTGTGGGGGTCCGAAACACCCCTGAGAGTTGGCGTGTTGGGAGACGAGTGATCGTTCTCTGCGCGATCATCGGCCTGTGCTGCCCACCTCCGGGGATCGTCTCTCCCCTCCGCGGCCGGACCGTGCCGAATCCACTGTCGAGAACGTCGTTCCAGGCCCGCGCGCCGAGGGTCGTGAACCCGCCGCGAGGGCGGGGGAGGGAGAGCCGCAGGGGTGCCTGTACGCCCTCTCGCAGCCCCCGCTGATGCTGTTCCTGTGCGTGATCGGAGGGCTGCTCGGGGCAGGCGCGATCTACGACCTGCTGCTGCTCTGACGCCGCGGGCCGGGGGGCGGGCGCACGCGGCTGCGTCCGCGGTCAGCTGTTCGTGCCCGACCGCCCGCGCTCAGGCGCTCGCCTCGCGCTGGCGGGCCCGGTAGGCCGCCACATGGAGCCGGTTGCCGCAGGTGCGGCTGTCGCAGTAGCGGCGTGAGCGGTTGCGGGACAGGTCGACGAAGGCCCGGCGGCAGTCGGGCGCGTCGCACCGCCGCAGCCGGTCTCGTTCCCCGGCGACGATGAGGAAGGCCAGCGCCATGCCGCAGTCCGCGGCGAGGTGGTCGGCCAGCGAGGCGCCCGGCGCGAAGTAGTGCACGTGCCAGTCGTAGCCGTCGTGGTCGGTCAGCCGGGGCGTGGTGCCCGCCTCGGCGACCATCGCGTTGAGCATGGTGGCGGCCGTCGCGTTGTCGGCGGCGCCGAAGACGGCGGTGAAGCGGGCGCGTACGGCGTGGACGGCGGTGAGGTCGCGCTCGTCGAGCCGTCCGACCTCGCTGACCTGGTTGCGCTCCACGAAGCCGCGGAGGTCCGCGACGTCCGCGAGCGATTCCCGGCCCTCGATCTGCGGCGCGGTGTTGACGAGGTCGACGACGCTGTCGAGCGCGCACCTGGTGTCATGGTTGATCAGCACGGAACTGCTCCCTGCCGGCGTGATCGGTCGGCTGCGTTCCGGTGACTCTAGCGCGCGAAAGCCGCCGCCGTGGGGGTGCAGGCCCCACGGAGACGGCTGTCGTGCGTGTCTCGTACGCGACGGGCGACGGTCTCGTGCGTGTCGCGGCGAGCGACGTCACGAGCGATGTCATGAGCGAAATCGCGTGCGAAGTCGTGTCGAGATGACAGGCGGCCGGGCCGGGCGCGAGCGTCCGGCTCCGCTGGTCGGGTCCGGGCGTCCCCCCGAGTAGGACGGCCGCGGACTGCGGTGACGGGCTGGGTCTCAGCTCTCCGCGAGGATGTGGGAGAGCTCGGTGTCGAGGTCGAAGTGACGATGCTCGGTGCCCGGCGGAACCGCGGCGTCCGTCCGCTTCAGGAAGGACTCCAGGGCCCGCGCCGGTGCTTCCAGCAGCGCTTCGCCCTCGGGGGAGCTGAGGGCGATGCAGACGACGCCCTGACCGTGGCTGCGGGACGGCCAGACTCTGACGTCTCCGGTGCCGGTGGGGCGGTGCAGCCCCTCGGCGAGCAGGTCGCGGGCGAACACCCATTCGACCGTCTCTTCGGCTCCGGTGTGGAAGGTGGCGTGCACGGCATACGGATCGGCCGTGTCGTACCGCAAGCCCGCGGGTACAGGCAGTGAGGATTCGCTCGACACAACGAGGCGCAGGTGCAGCTCGCAGCTGACCGTGGTGTTCATAAGCGCCAGGGCCTTTCGCTCAGTGTGCGCTCGGGGATTCGCACGTCGGCGAAATCGACATGCCACCTGCGAGGACGTTGTAAACCCCTCTGAGGGGTTTGTGAGGCTTCTGGTACCTCGTCCGGCCTAGTCCCGAGACGGGCCGATCGGCCATTTCGGTGACGAACGCCGGTCGGGTAAATTGTCGGTATGGCTGCGGAGAGTGACGAGTTCGACGGAGCCGTGGCCAAGGATTCGCGGCTGGGGTCACGGGCCCCCGGCTTCATCAGGAAGTCACGGCTGTTGCACCAGTCCTGGCGGGTCGGCGTCTTCCTCGTCGGCCTCGCCGTCGTCGCGGGCGGAGTCGTCCTCCTCCCGCTGCCCGGCCCCGGCTGGGTGGTGATCTTCGGCGGCATGGCGATCTGGGCCACCGAATTCGCCTGGGCCCAGCGCGTCCTGCGCTGGACCCGCCGCAAGGTCGCCGACGCCGCCAGGTCCGCCCTGGACCCCCGCGTACGGCGGCGCAATTTGCTGCTCACCACCGCCGCCGTGCTCGCCCTGGCCGGACTCGCCGGGTGCTACCTGTGGCAGTTCGGCCTCGACACGCCCTGGGGCGACAGCTAGGGCCTGTCGTGTGGATCTCCGCGGCGTCACGGAGATCCACACGACAGGCCTTAGTCGGCCGCTGACCGCCGCAGACCCTCGGGATCCTGGTCCGAGGCCCCTCCCACGTGCGGTAAAGTTGTCGACGCGTCCGGGCGATTAGCTCAGCGGGAGAGCACTTCGTTCACACCGAAGGGGTCACTGGTTCGATCCCAGTATCGCCCACCGGATTCGAGGATCCCGGGGACCGGTTTTCAAACCGCTCCCCGGGATCCTTTGCGTTCCCGTGCCGTACGCGGATTCGATCGCGCACACTTGCGGTATGGACTGGAGTCACTACCGATTCCGTAGGACGTGGCAGCTCGACGCGGAACCCGACGCCGTCTACCGGGTGCTGGAACGGCCCGACGACTACCCCGTCTGGTGGCCCCAGATCCGCGAGGTGCGGCAGACCGGCGACACCACCGGAATGCTGCGCTTCCGCTCCCTCCTCCCGTACGACCTCGTCGTCAGCGCCAGATCCGTCCGGCACGACCCTTGCACGCGGGTCCTGGAAGCCGCGATGACCGGCGACCTGGAGGGCTGGTTCCGCTGGACGATCACGCCGGGCGCCGTCCCGGGGACCCGCACCAGGCTGCTCTACGAGCAGGAAGTCGTCGTCCGCAAGCCGTTGATGCGGCTGCTCGCCGTCCCCTGCCGCCCGCTCTTCCTCGCCAACCACACGCTGATGATGCGCGGCGGGCGCCACGGGCTGCTCGCGCGGCTCGCCGCCGACGCCGCGCATGTGGTTTGAACGGCGGGCCCGTCGCGCTGTATGGTTCGAGGCGTCCCGGGCGATTAGCTCAGCGGGAGAGCACTTCGTTCACACCGAAGGGGTCACTGGTTCGATCCCAGTATCGCCCACCGAGGCTCACCGGCCTCGAAGTACCGTGACGGCCTGCCGACATCAGTCAGCAGGCCGTTGTGCGTTCCGCGGCGGCCGTCGCGGAACGCCGGCCTGTGAGACCGTCAGGCGGCAACGCCGGGTGCGGTGAACGCCGAGATGTCGTCGGTGGATTCACCGTCCAGCGCCAATTCGGCGAGGATGCGGCCGATGGCCGGGGTGAACTTGAAGGCGTGGCCCGCGCCGAGGGCGACGATGATGTCGGGGTACCGCGCGAGCGGGCTCAGCACGAATTCCCGGTAGGGCGTGATCGCGTACTGGCAGGTGACGGTGCGCAGCACATGGCCGCTGGCGGGGATCGTGGCGCCCATGAACGCCGAGAGCCGGTCGAGCAGTTCGGCGGACGGCTCGAAGGTCCGGTCCTCGGGCGTCATCAGGTTGTTCGACACGTCACGGGCGGCTTTGACGGTGGGTTCGCCGTAGGCGGGGATTTTGTAGAAGCAGTTGGTGTCCTCCCAGATCCACACCGGGAAGCGGTCGGGGTCGAACGCCGCTGGACTTCAGCCGGACACCGCTCGGCGACGACACCCGGTGCCGCCGCTCGGCGGCCGTCCCCAGGACCGTCCTCAGGACCGGCCCCGGGGGTGAGGACCGCGATGCGGCCGGTCGTCGGGGCTCACGGCACCTCGCGCCGCCACCCCTGCGGGTTATCGCTTCGCGGGCAGCCCTCGCGGCTCGGTACGATTCAGCGGTGCGGCGCCCGCCGCCGCCGAGTCACCACAGCCAGCAGGACCTGAGTCAGGAGCAGACCGGTGTCAGATGTCCGTGTGATCATCAAACGCGATTCCGTTGAGCTGGAAGAGCGGACGGTCACGACGGGCACGACCGCGGCCGAGCTGTTCCCCGGCGAGCGGTCCGTGATCGCCGCCCGCGTCGGCGGCGAGCTGAAGGACCTCGCGTACGCCCTCGCCGACGGCGACGAGGTCGAGCCGGTGGACATCACCAGCCAGGACGGCCTCAACATCCTGCGGCACTCCACCGCGCACGTGATGGCACAGGCCGTGCAGGAGCTGCACCCCGAGGCCAAGCTCGGCATCGGCCCGCCGGTCAAGGACGGCTTCTACTACGACTTCGACGTCGAGAAGCCGTTCACCCCCGATGACCTCAAGGCCATCGAGAAGAAGATGCAGGAGATCCAGAAGCGCGGCCAGCGCTTCTCGCGCCGTGTCGTGACCGACGAGGCCGCCCGCGAGGAGCTGGCCGACGAGCCGTACAAGCTGGAGCTGATCGGCCTCAAGGGCGGCGCCGCGGCCTCGGACGACGGCGCGGACGTCGAGGTCGGCGCCGGCGAGCTGACCATCTACGACAACCTGGACGCGAAGACCGGGGACCTGTGCTGGAAGGACCTCTGCCGGGGTCCGCACCTGCCCACCACCCGCAACATCCCGGCGTTCAAGCTGATGCGCAACGCGGCGGCGTACTGGCGCGGCAGCGAGAAGAACCCGATGCTCCAGCGGATCTACGGCACCGCCTGGCCCACCAAGGAAGAGCTGAAGGCGCACCTGGACTTCCTGGTCGAGGCCGAGAAGCGCGACCACCGCAAGCTCGGCGCGGAGCTGGACCTGTTCTCCTTCCCCGAGCAGCTCGGCTCGGGCCTCGCGGTCTTCCACCCCAGGGGCGGCATCATCCGCCGCGAGATGGAGACCTACTCGCGCAAGCGCCACGAGGACGCCGACTACGAGTTCGTCAACACCCCGCACATCTCCAAGGAAGAGCTCTTCGTCACCTCGGGGCACCTTCCGCACTACGGCGACGGGATGTTCCCGCCGCTGGAGTTCGACGGACAGAACTACCGCCTCAAGGCGATGAACTGCCCGATGCACAATCTGATCTTCGACGCGCGCGGCCGTTCCTACCGCGAACTGCCCCTGCGGCTCTTCGAGTTCGGCACGGTGTACCGCTACGAGAAGTCCGGTGTGGTGCACGGCCTCACCCGCGCCCGCGGCTTCACCCAGGACGACTCGCACATCTACTGCACCAAGGAGCAGATGGCGGGCGAGCTGGACTCGCTGCTCACCTTCGTCCTGGACCTGCTGCGCGACTACGGTCTGGACGACTTCGAGCTGGAGCTGTCCACCCGCGACGACTCCCCGAAGTTCATCGGTGAGGACTCGGAGTGGGAGGAGGCCACCGAGGCGCTCCGCCAGGCGGCCGAGAAGCAGGGCCTGCCGCTGGTCCCCGACCCGGGCGGCGCCGCGTACTACGGTCCGAAGATCTCCGTCCAGGCGCGGGACGCGATCGGCCGCAGTTGGCAGATGAGCACCGTGCAGGTGGACTTCCAGCAGCCCAAGCGGTTCGGGCTCGAATACACCGCCCCCGACGGCTCCAAGCAGCAGCCCGTCATGATCCACCGCGCGCTGTTCGGCTCCATCGAGCGGTTCTTCGCGGTGCTCCTCGAGCACTACGCGGGCGCGTTCCCCGCCTGGCTCGCGCCGGTGCAGGCGGTCGGCATCCCGATCGGCGACGCGCACGTGCCGTACCTCCAGGAGTTCGCGGCGGAGGCCAGGCGCAAGGGCCTGCGGGTCGACGTGGACGCGTCCTCCGACCGCATGCAGAAGAAGATCCGCAACCAGCAGAAGCTGAAGGTGCCCTACATGGTCATCGTCGGCGACGAGGACATGTCCGGCGGCACGGTCTCCTTCCGCTACCGCGACGGCTCGCAGAAGAACGGCATTCCGCGCGACGAGGCCATCGCCGAGATGGTGGACGCCGTGGAGCGCCGCATCCAGGTCTGACGGCGCCGAGGCCCGCCGCCCGTGAGATCCGGGACTTCCCCCGCAGCACGCGTGCTCCGGGGGAAGTCCTATGCTGAACGGCATGACGAGTGAGCCGGAACAGCAGATCGGAGCGGGGGTGCCGGACGCGTTCCAGCGCCTGTGGACCCCGCACCGGATGGCGTACATCCAGGGCGAGAACAAGCCCACCGGCCCCGGTGCCGGTGACGGATGTCCGTTCTGCGCGGTCCCGGCCGAGTCCGACGAGGACGGCCTCGTCATCGCGCGCGGCGAGCACGTGTACGCGGTGCTCAACCTCTACCCGTACAACAGCGGCCACCTCATGGTGGTGCCCTACCGGCACGTCGCCGACTACACCGAGCTGGACGGCGCCGAGACGGCGGAACTGGCCGTGCTGACCAAGCAGGCGATGACCGCCCTGCGGTCCGCGTCCGGCGCGCAGGGCTTCAACATCGGGATGAACCAGGGCGATGTGGCGGGCGCCGGGATCGCCGCGCACCTGCACCAGCACGTGGTGCCGCGCTGGGGCGGCGACGTCAACTTCATGCCGGTCGTCGGACACACGAAGGTGCTGCCGCAGCTCCTCGCCGACACCCGCAAGATGCTCGCGGACGTCTGGCCCTCCTGACGGCCGGCCCGTCGTCCTGAAACGTCCCGTCGCCCTGAACCCCGCATGCGCCGGAGCCGGAGCCCGGACAGGTCCTAGGCGTCGTACGCGTCGGCCTTCCTGGGCTCCACGCTCTGCGACAGACCGCTCAGCATCATCGAGCGGCTGGTGAAGTGCGAGGTGTCCACGCCGTTCTCGCTCATCACCTGGATCGCGGCGGCGTGCACCGCCCGCAGCACCGGAGTGGCCGCGCGCAGCGCGTCGTCGGCCATGAAGCGGTGCTTCCACGGCTTGTCGGCCCACGTGTGCCGCAGCCCGAACGGCTCGGGCAGCTTCAGCGTGCCGCCGAGGTAGTCGAGCACGGCGGGGAAGCGGGTCAGCGGCGCGCGGGCGGCCAGCCGTACCACCTCGTCCGACTCGATCAGCGGGAGCTGGACGGTCCTGGTCTCCCAGAACTTCACCGGTTTGGTGATCGTCTTCTCCTTCGCGGGCGGCCCGGAGGTGAAGATCCCGTGGATCGGGCCGAGCGCGTGCCCGGTGACCTCGATCCGCAGGGTGTGCGCCAGCACCGTCACCGTCGTCATCAGCGTGATGACGAGATTGCCGTCCCAGAGGGTGAACTGGATGCCCAGATAGTGCCGGTTGCCCTTGCCGAACTGCTGCGTGTTGCAGATCCGCTGGATCTCGAAGTCCTTGACCGAGAACGAGTCGACCTCGGGCCCGGTGGGCCGGGAGATCTTGCCCGCGCCCTCGCCGACCGGCACCACGACCCAGTGCTTTATCGACGGCTTGGGGAAGCCGCCGGTGTGCAGCGGACCGCGCTCGATCATCCGTAGCTGGTCGTGGATGGCGCGGACGACGTCCCAGCTCCGGAACGGGTGGATCTCGGCCAGCCCCTCGCGCGGGATCAGCTCCTCGGCCATCTGCCAGTTCGCCCAGCGGCTGCCCATGCCGAGTATGCCCTTGGGCCCCGCGTAGAAGACGACATTGCTGTTCTGCTCCGCGGACAGCTTGGCCAGGCTCTGCCGCAGCAGCTCCGCGCGGGTCTGGTTGGGGTTGCGCGGCACCGCCTCGGGGATCTTCGCGCCGACCGCGGTGCCCGCGACCAGGCCCGCCCAGCGGCTGCGCAGATCCTTCGCGGTGGCCTCGCAGATCCGCTTCGCCCAGAACCAGCCGATGATCGGCGCGATCATCAGGACGCGGAAATACTGCTGCCAGAAACCGCTGAACGGCGGCCGTACCGCGAGCAGCACGGTGAAGGCGACGGCCACGGCCAGCACGACGGCCCCGAAGGCCCCCGACTTGTTGCCCCGCGCCTTCAGCGACCCGAGCGACTTGCGCAACTGGAAGGCGCCGAGCCAGAGCAGCACGCCGGGCAGGAACAGCACCCCGCACACGCCCATCACCACGGTCAGCCGGTTGTCGCGCTCCTGCCGGATCCGGTTGGCGGCCAGGGCGTGCTCCACCACGGTCTGCGGCACCACACCGAAGGACTGCACCAGTTCACTGCGCGCCGCGCCCAGCATCCTGACCTGGATGGCGCGGGCGAACGCCTCGCCCAGATTCGGCGCGAACAGCGACAGCCGCGGCGCCTTGACGCTCGCCTCGCTGTTCGCGTCGACCAGCGTCGTCACCGGAGTGTCGCGGTACGCGGCGGACGCCAGCGCCTGGGTCGCACCGGTCTCACCGTCGCTGCCGGTCAGCGGAATCTGCGCACCTGGGCTGAAGTCGAACCCGATACCGTCCGTCACCACAGGCCCCCAGTCGCCAGTCCCGTACATCCACCGGTTCACCGGTCCATACGGCTCCGACCGGCCCATTCCCCGCACGGGTGAACGTCACACGTTCGGAGCAGTCTCCAGATTAGCGGCGAGACGGCCCGCGGCGTGGCCGCGAGCCGCCGATTGGCCAGCGGACATGTCCACTTGGCGACTTACCGGCGCTGTTCCCGCGTTCGCCGGCGCTGATTCTCCGTCATGCGCCCGTCATCTGCCGTGCGCGGTCGCCTCGTCCTTCTCCTCCTGCCGGCGCAGCTTCGTGGCCAGTTGGGCGGGCATCGGCTCGTGCCGCGCGTAGTGCCGGCTGAACCGGCCGGTGCCGTGCGACAGCGACCGCAGATCGACGGCGTAGCGGCCGATCTCGATCTCCGGGACCTCGGCGCGCACCACCGACCGCCCCTCGGCGGCCGGTTCGGCGCCCAGCACCCGGCCGCGCCGCCCCGACAGATCGCTCATCACCGATCCGACGTACGCGTCCGGCACCAGCACGCCGACCTCGCAGACCGGTTCCAGCAGATGGATGGGCGCGCCCGCGGCGGCCTCGCGCAGGGCGAGCGCGCCCGCGGTCTGGAAGGCGGCGTCGGAGGAGTCCACCGAGTGCGCCTTGCCGTCGGTGAGGGTGACCCGGATGTCGACCACCGAGAAGCCGAGCGCGACCCCGCGGGCGGCCTGGGTGCGGACGCCCTTCTCCACCGACGGGATGAACTGCCGCGGCACCGCCCCGCCGATCACCTTGTCCACGAACTCGATGCCGGAGCCGACCGGCAGCGGCTCCACCTGGATGTCGCAGATCGCGAACTGCCCGTGTCCGCCGGACTGTTTGACGTGCCGCCCGCGGGCCGTCACCGGCTCGCCGAAGGTCTCCCGCAGCGACACCTTGTGCGGCACCGCGTCGACCTGCACCCCGTACCGGTTGCGCAGCCGCTCCAGGGCGACGTCGGCGTGCGCCTCGCCCAGGCACCACAGGACGACCTGCCGGGTGTCCGGATTCTGTTCGAGACGCATCGTCGGGTCCTCGGCGACCAGCCGGGCCAGGCCCTGGGAGAGCTTGTCCTCGTCGGCCTTGCTGTGCGCCTCGATGGCGATCGGCAGCAGCGGGTCCGGCATCACCCACGGCTCCATCAGCAACGGCCCGTCCTTGGCCGAGAGCGTGTCGCCGGTCTCGGCGCGGGTCAGCTTGGCCACGCACACCAGATCGCCCGCGCCCGCCGAGGGCACCGGCCGCTGGTGCTTGCCGAAGGGCGACGACAGCGCCCCGACCCGCTCGTCCACGTCGTGGTCCTCGTGCCCGCGGTCCTCCATGCCGTGGCCCGACACGTGCACCGTCTCGTCCGGCCGCAGGGTGCCGGAGAAGACCCGCACCAGACTGATCCGGCCCACGTACGGGTCCGAGGACGTCTTGACCACCTCGGCGGCCAGCGGCCCCTCCGGGTCGCAGACCAGCGCGGGGCGCCCGCCGCCGTCCGGCGTCGTGACCGGCGGCGCCTCCCGCTCCAGCGGGGTCGGGAAACCACCGGTGACCAGTTCCAGCAGCTCCACGGTGCCCAGGCCCTGCCGGGCGCCGTCCGCGGCGGGCGCGGCGGCCAGCACCGGGTGGAAGGAGCCGCGCGCCACCGCCCGCTCCAGGTCGTCGACGAGCGTCTTGACGTCCAGCTCCTCGCCGCCGAGGTAGCGGTCCATCAAGGTCTCGTCCTCGCTCTCGGCGATGATCCCCTCGATGAGCCGGTTGCGCGCCTGCTCCACCAGCGGCGCCAGCGCCGCGTCCGGCTCGGCCTCGGCCCGCTCGCCGGACGCGTAGTCGTACACCCGCTGCGAGAGCAGCCCCGCCAGGCCCGTCACCGGGGCGTGGCCGTCGGGGCCCGCGGGCCCGTGCACGGGCAGATACAGTGGCAGCACCGAATCGGGGGAGTCGCCGCCCAGCTCCGCCGCGCACTGCGCCGCCATCTCCTCGAAACCGGCCCGCACCGACTCCAGGTGCGTCACCACGACCGCCCGCGGCATCCCGACGGCCGCGCACTCCTCCCACACCATCCGGGTCGCGCCGCCGATGCCCTCGCCGTCCTGCGCGGCCGACACGACGAACAGGGCCGCGTCCGCGGCGCGCAGACCGGCCCTCAACTCCCCGACGAAATCGGCGTATCCGGGGGTGTCCAGCAAATTGACCTTGATCCCGCCCCACTCCACGGGGACGAGCGAGAGCTGTACGGAGCGCTGCTGCCGCTGCTCGATCTCGTCGTGGTCCGACACCGAGCCGCCGTCCTCGACCCGGCCCGCCCGGTTCACCGCGCCGGTGGTCAGCGCCAGCGCCTCCACCAATGTCGTCTTGCCTGATCCGCAATGGCCGACCAGCACCACATTGCGCACGTTCTCGGGGCGGTCGGCCGCCGGTGCCCTTCCGGCGGCTCCTGGCTGTGCGTCTCTCCTGTCCGCTGCACCACCCACGCGTTCTCGCCTCCCGGTCCTTCACTGCACGGACCGCGCCCTCGGTGGGGGGCGCGTCACAGGGGCGCCACGGGAGACCGCTCAACGCACAGGCGGCCTCGACGACGCCCGCGGTCTTTCGACCTTCCCACGGCCGTCCGGGTGCGTCCATACGTCGTACGCCGGGCCGCCGCCCCCGCCGCTCCGGCACGGCCTGGGACATCCGGTGCGCGCGGGCTGGCTACGATGGGCCATCCGGCTGCCGCTCCGGCCGCCGTGACACCATCCTCCGACCTGTCGGGAAGGCCATGCTGAACAAGTACGCGCGTGCGTTCTTCACGCGTGTTCTCACGCCGTTCGCCGCATTTCTGCTCCGCAAGGGGGTCAGCCCCGACGCGGTGACCCTGCTCGGCACCGCGGGTGTCATGGCGGGCGCACTGGCCTTCTATCCCAGGGGCGAGTTCTTCTGGGGCACCGTGGTGATCACGCTCTTCGTCTTCTCCGACCTGGTGGACGGCAACATGGCCCGCCAGGCCGGGGTCTCCAGCCGCTGGGGCGCCTTCCTCGACTCGACCCTCGACCGGGTCGCCGACGCGGGCATCTTCGGCGGACTCGCCATGTGGTACGCGGGCCGGGGCGACGACCTCGTGCTGTGCGCGGTGACGATCTTCTGCCTGGCCAGCGGCCAGGTGGTGTCCTACACCAAGGCGCGCGGCGAGGCGATCGGCCTGCCGGTGAACGTCAACGGCCTGGTCGAGCGCGCCGAGCGCCTGGTGATCACGCTGACCCTGTGCGGCCTCGCCGGCCTGCACAAATTCGGCGTCCCCGGCATCCAGTACCTGCTGCCGATCGCCCTGTGGGCGGTCGCCGCGGGCAGCCTGATCACCCTCGTCCAGCGGGTCGTCACCGTACGCCGCGAGTCCGCGGAGGCCGACGCCGCAGCCGCCGCCACCGCGGGGCAGGGGAGCAACGCGTGAGCGAGGACACCTCCCGGGCCGCGCGGCTCAGGGGAAGCCTCGCCGACGGGCTCTACGGGCTCGGCTGGAGCGCGGTCAAGACGCTGCCGGAACCGGCCGCCCGAGCGCTCGGCCGCGCCATCGCGGACGTCACGTGGCGGCAGCGCGGCAAGGGCGTCCGACGCCTCGAGGCCAACCTGGTCCGGGTCGTGCCGGACGCCGACGAGGCACGGCTGCGCGCGCTGTCGCGCTCGGTCATGCGGTCCTACCTGCGGTACTGGATGGAGTCCTTCCGGCTCCCGGCCTGGAGCAAGGACCGCATCCGCGGCGGCTTCGACCCCGCGGACGTCCACTACCTGACCGACGGCCTCGCAGCCGGGCGCGGCGTCATCCTGGCGCTGCCGCACATGGCCAACTACGACCTGGCCGGCGCCTGGGTGACCACCGCGCTCGACACCCCCTTCACCACCGTCGCCGAGCGCCTGAAGCCCGAGACGCTGTACGACCGCTTCGTCGCCTACCGCGAGAGCCTGGGAATGGAGGTGCTGCCGCACACCGGCGGCGCCGCCTTCGGCACCCTGGCCCGGCGGCTGCGGTCCGGCGGCCTGGTCTGCCTGGTCGCCGACCGCGACCTGTCGGCCGGCGGCGTCGAGGTCGACTTCTTCGGCGAGCGCACCCGGCTGCCCGCGGGCCCGGCCATGCTCGCCCAGCAGACCGGAGCGCTGCTGCTCCCCGTCACCCTCTGGTACGACGAGTCGCCCGTCATGCGCGGTCGCGTCCACCCGCCGGTCGAGGTCCCCGCGACCGGCGACCGTACGTCCAGGACGGCCGCGATGACACAGCGACTGGCCGACGCATACGCCTCCGGCATCGCCGAGCACCCCGAGGACTGGCACATGCTGCAACGCCTGTGGCTGTCCGACCTCGAACCCCGCCCCGAACCCCCGGCGGGCGGCGCCGACACGGCGGGGGAGAGCGCGGGAGCAACGGTGGAGGGCACGTCCGGCGTCTCCCCGCGGGGCGGCCCGAGCACGACCGCGGCCGAAGGCGCCGGTACGGCCGACGGCACGGACGGCGCCCACAGCACGGCCGGCCCGTCGGGCGCGGGCGGTACGGTCGGCGGCCCACCTGACCACTCCGGAACGGAGAAAACGTGAGGATCGGGATCGTCTGCCCGTACTCCTGGGACGTCCCCGGCGGCGTCCAGTTCCACATCCGCGATCTCGCCGAGCACCTGATCGGCCTCGGCCACGAGGTCTCCGTGCTCGCCCCCGCCGACGACGAGACACCGCTGCCGCCGTACGTGGTGTCGGCGGGCCGCGCCGTGCCGGTCCCGTACAACGGCTCGGTCGCCCGGCTCAACTTCGGCTTCCTGTCCGCCGCCCGCGTCCGCCGCTGGCTGCACGACGGCAACTTCGACGTCATCCACATCCACGAACCCGCCTCGCCCTCGCTCGGGCTGCTGGCCTGCTGGGCGGCGCAGGGCCCGATCGTGGCCACCTTCCACACCTCCAACCCGCGGTCGCGCGCGATGATCGCCGCGTACCCGATCCTGCAACCCGCGCTGGAGAAGATCAGGGCCCGGATCGCGGTCAGCGAGTACGCCCGCCGCACCCTGGTCGAGCACCTGGGCGGCGACGCGGTCGTCATCCCCAACGGCGTCGACGTGGACTTCTTCGCGCGGGCCGAGCCCAAGAAGGAGTGGCAGGGCGGCACGATCGGCTTCATCGGGCGGATCGACGAGCCGCGCAAGGGCCTGCCCGTGCTGATCCGGGCACTGCCGAAGATCCTCGCCGAGCGGCCGGGCACCCGGCTGCTGGTCGCGGGCCGGGGCGACGAGGAGGAGGCCGTCGAGTCGCTGCCCGAGGCGATGCGCGACCGGGTCGAATTCCTCGGCATGGTCAGCGACGAGGACAAGGCGCGGCTGCTGCGCAGCGTCGACGTCTACGTGGCGCCCAACACCGGCGGCGAGTCCTTCGGGATCATCCTGGTCGAGGCGATGTCGGCGGGCGCCGCCGTGCTCGCCAGCGACCTCGACGCCTTCGCGCAGGTCCTCGACCAGGGCGCGGCCGGCGAACTCTTCGCCAACGAGGACGCCGACGCGCTCGCCGCCGCCGCCCTGCGGCTGCTCGGCGACCCCGCCCGCCGTACCGAACTGCGCACCCGCGGCAGCGCCCATGTGCGGCGTTTCGACTGGTCGGTGGTCGGCGGTGACATCCTGTCCGTCTACGAGACCGTCACCGACGGCGCCGCGCATGTCGCCGCAGACGAACGCACCAGCCTTCGGGCGAGATTCGGCCTGGCAAGGGACTGACAGTGACCACCATCATCTGGGTCGCGGTCGCGATCGTCGCGATCGGCCTCTACCTGAGCTGGACGGCCGGGCGCCTCGACCGCCTGCACGCCCGGATCGACGCGGCGCGCGCCGCCCTGGACGCGCAACTGCTGCGCCGCGCCTCGGTGGCCCAGGAACTGGCCACGGCCGGTGTGCTGGACCCGGCCGCGTCGATCGTGCTGTACGAGTCCGCGCACGCCGCCCGGCAGGCCGAGCCGGAGCAGCGTGAGGTCGCCGAGAGCGAGCTGAGCCAGGCACTGCGCGCGGTCTTCGCCGAGCCGGGCGCGGTCGCCGAGATCGGGGAGGCGCCGGGCGGCACCGAAGCCATCAAGGAGCTGACCCAGTCGGTACGGCGGGTGCCGATGGCCCGGCGCTTCCACAACGACGCGGTACGCGCCGCGCGGGCGGTCCGCAGACACCGCGTGGTGCGCTGGTTCCGGCTCGCGGGCCACGCCCCCTTCCCGCTGGCCTTCGAGATGGACGACGAGCCGCCGGTGCCGCTCACGGCGGACGGCGCCGGGTCGCACTGAACGCCCCGGCACCACGGAGCGCACCGATACCCACCGGACACACCGATCCGCGCGGGACACACGGCCACCCGCCGGCCCGCGGGGAGCCACCGCAGCGGAATTGGCCCTTTCCCGCCCCCGGCGACCGGCCGGACCATGAAGGAAAGCCATCGATTTCGTCAGCGAGTGAGGTCACCGTGTCCACCAGCCCCTCCGCCACCACCCCCGAGACCGGCACCGCACGCGTCAAGCGCGGTATGGCCGAGCAGCTCAAGGGCGGCGTGATCATGGATGTCGTCACCCCGGAGCAGGCGAAGATCGCCGAGGACGCGGGCGCCGTCGCCGTCATGGCCCTGGAGCGGGTTCCGGCCGACATCCGCGCGCAGGGCGGCGTGGCCCGGATGTCCGACCCGGACATGATCGAGGGCATCATCAACGCGGTGTCCATCCCCGTGATGGCCAAGTCCCGGATCGGCCACTTCGTCGAGGCCCAGGTCCTCCAGGCGCTCGGCGTCGACTACATCGACGAGTCCGAGGTGCTGACCCCCGCCGACGAGGTCAACCACTCCGACAAGTGGGCCTACACCACCCCCTTCGTCTGCGGAGCCACCAACCTCGGCGAGGCCCTGCGCCGGATCGCCGAGGGCGCGGCCATGATCCGCTCCAAGGGCGAGGCCGGCACCGGCAACGTGGTGGAGGCCGTCCGCCACCTGCGCCAGATCAAGGGCGAGATCTCCCGCCTCAAGGGCCTGGACAACAACGAGCTGTACGCCGCCGCCAAGGACCTGCGCGCCCCGTACGAGCTGGTCAAGGAGGTGTCGGTGCTGGGCAAGCTGCCCGTCGTGCTGTTCTCCGCGGGCGGTGTGGCCACCCCGGCCGACGCCGCGCTGATGCGCCAGCTCGGCGCCGAGGGCGTCTTCGTCGGCTCCGGCATCTTCAAGTCCGGCGACCCGGCCAAGCGCGCCGCCGCGATCGTCCGCGCCACCACCTTCTTCGACGACCCGAAGGTCATCGCGGACGCCTCCCGCAACCTCGGCGAGGCCATGGTCGGCATCAACATCGACACCCTCCCGGAGTCCGAGCACTACGCCAACCGCGGCTGGTAAGGCGACGATGACCAGCACTCCCACCATCGGCGTCCTGGCACTCCAGGGCGACGTCCGGGAGCATCTGACGGCACTGGCCGCGGCGGACGCCGCGGCCGGTCCCGTCCGGCGCCCGGAGGAACTGGCCGGAATCGACGGCTTGGTGATACCCGGCGGCGAGTCCACCACCATCTCCAAGCTCGCCGTGCTCTTCGGCCTGATGGAACCGCTGCGCGAGGCGATCCGCGGCGGCCTGCCGGTCTACGGCACCTGCGCGGGACTGATCATGCTCGCCGACAAGATCCTCGACCCCAGGTCCGGCCAGGAGACCTTCGGCGGCATCGACATGATCGTCCGCCGCAACGCCTTCGGCAGGCAGAACGAGTCCTTCGAAGCGGTCGTCGACGTCACGGGCGTCGAGGGCGGCCCGGTCGAGGGCGTCTTCATCCGCGCGCCGTGGGTCGAGTCGGTGGGTGCGGACGTGGAGGTGCTCGCCGAGTACGGTGGCCACATCGTCGCCGTCCGTCAGCGCAATGTGCTCGCCACGTCGTTCCATCCCGAACTGACCGGCGACCACCGGGTCCATGAATTCTTCGTGGACACTGTGCGCGCGGCGCGCTGACCGGATCCCGGTAGGATCGACGGCGCGACGAAAGACAGCATTTGGTGACGCGAAGGAGACAGTCGGATGTCCGGCCACTCTAAATGGGCTACGACCAAGCACAAG
This sequence comes from Streptomyces sp. NPDC008139, assembly GCF_042957025.1. NCBI lineage: Bacteria > Bacillati > Actinomycetota > Actinomycetes > Kitasatosporales > Streptomycetaceae > Streptomyces > Streptomyces sp. NPDC008139. The sequence continues at coordinate 252,638 of NZ_JBIBHM010000011.1, read as the reverse complement.
AAGGCCGTGATCGATGCCAAGCGCGGCAAGCTCTTCGCGAAGCTGATCAAGAACATCGAGGTCGCGGCGCGGACCGGTGGCGCCGACCCGGACGGCAACCCGACGCTGTTCGACGCCATCCAGAAGGCGAAGAAGAGCTCGGTACCGAACAAGAACATCGACAGCGCGGTCAAGCGCGGCGCCGGTCTCGAAGCCGGTGGCGCCGACTACCAGACGATCATGTACGAGGGCTACGGTCCCAACGGTGTCGCGGTGCTCATCGAGTGCCTGACCGACAACCGCAACCGCGCCGCGTCCGACGTGCGGGTGGCCATGACCCGCAACGGCGGCTCGATGGCCGATCCGGGCTCGGTGTCGTACCTGTTCAACCGCAAGGGCGTGGTGATCGTCCCCAAGGCTGAGCTGGGCGAGGACGACGTGCTGGACGCGGTGCTCGACGCGGGCGCCGAGGAGGTCAACGACCTCGGTGAGTCCTTCGAGGTGATCAGCGAGGCCACCGACCTCGTGCCGGTCCGCAAGGCGCTCCAGGAGGCCGGGATCGACTACGACTCGGCCGACGCCAACTTCCTGCCCACCATGCAGGTGGAGCTGGACGAGGACGGCGCGCGCAAGATCTTCAAGCTCATCGACGCGCTGGAGGACAGCGACGACGTGCAGAACGTCTTCGCCAACTTCGACGTCTCCGACGAGGTCATGGAGAAGGTCGACGCCTGAGCCGCGCTCGGGCGGTGACGCCGGGGCCGCGCGCGAGCGGACCCTGACGGACGGTCAGCCGGAGGGGCCGACGGGACACACCCCGTCGGCCCCTCCGCTGTTTGTCGGCCCCAACCGATAACCTGCACGAACAGGTTGGCGAAGACGGCGGCTGACGGGCGCGGAAGGGGGCGGCATGCGAGTGCTCGGCGTGGACCCGGGTCTGACCCGGTGCGGCATCGGAGTGGTGGACGGCGTCCCCGGACGCCCGCTGACGATGGTCGGCGTCGGCGTCGTACGCACCCCGGCCGACGCGGAGATCGGCGACCGGCTCGTCCTGATCGAGCGCGGCATCGAGGAGTGGCTCGACGAACACCGCCCGGAGGCGGTCGCCGTGGAGCGCGTCTTCAGCCAGCACAATGTGCGCACCGTGATGGGCACAGCCCAGGCGAGCGCGGTCGCCATGCTGTGCGCCGCCCGCCGCGGCCTGCCCGTCCACCTGCACACCCCCAGCGAGGTCAAGGCCGCCGTCACCGGCAGCGGCCGGGCCGACAAGGCACAGGTCGGCGCGATGGTGACCCGGCTGCTGCGGCTCGACGCCCCGCCGAAACCGGCCGACGCCGCCGACGCGCTGGCGCTGGCCATCTGTCACATCTGGCGCGGCGCCGCCACCAACCGCCTCCAGCAGGCCATCGCCGCCCACCGCCCCGTACGACCCCAGGAGTCCGCCAAGTGATCGCCTTCGTCAGCGGCCAGGTCGCCGCGCTCGCCCCCGACACCGCGGTCATCGAGGTCGGCGGCGTGGGCATGGCCGTCCAGTGCGCCCCGAACACCCTGGCCGCGCTGCGGATCGGCCAGCCCGCCAAGCTCGCCACCTCCCTGGTGGTCCGCGAGGACTCGCTCACTCTCTACGGCTTCGCGGACGAGGACGAGCGGCAGGTCTTCGAACTGCTCCAGACCGTCAGCGGAGTCGGGCCCAGGCTCGCCCAGACGATGCTCGCCGTGCACACCCCGGACGCGTTGCGCTCCGCGGTCGCGGTCGGCGACGAGAAGGCGCTGACCGCGGTGCCCGGCATCGGCAAGAAGGGCGCGCAGCGGCTGCTCCTGGAGCTGAAGGACCGGCTGGGCGAACCGGTCGGCTCCGGCGCGGACCGGGGGATCGGCAGCCCGGTCGGCAACTCCTGGCGCGAGCAGCTGCACGCCGCGCTGCTCGGCCTCGGCTACGCCACCCGCGAGGCCGACGAGGCGGTCGCCGCCGTCACCCCGCAGGCCGAGGCCGAGCAGGAGCCGAACGTCGGCGCGCTGCTGCGGGCGGCCCTCCAGACCCTCAACCGCACCCGCTGACCGCCCTGTTGACGCCGCCGGCCGCACCCGTACCGGTGACGCCGGTCCGTACCGCCGACCCCACACCGACCCGAGAGACCAACCATGAACTGGGACGACGCCACCGACGAGCGGCCGGAGCGACTGGTCGGCGCCACCGCCGACCATGAGGACCAGGCGGTCGAGGCGGCGCTGCGCCCCAAGGACCTGGGGGAGTTCATCGGGCAGGAGCGCGTACGGCAGCAGCTCGACCTGGTGCTCAGGGCCGCCCGGCAGCGCCAGGGCACCGCGGACCACGTCCTGCTCTCCGGCGCCCCCGGCCTCGGCAAGACGACGCTGTCGATGATCATCGCGGCCGAGATGGGCGTGCCCATCCGGATCACCTCGGGACCGGCCATCCAGCACGCGGGCGACCTCGCCGCGATCCTGTCCTCGCTCCAGGAGGGCGAGGTGCTCTTCCTCGACGAGATCCACCGGATGTCACGGCCCGCCGAGGAAATGCTCTACATGGCGATGGAGGACTACCGGGTCGACGTGATCGTCGGCAAGGGTCCCGGCGCGACCGCGATCCCGCTGGAACTGCCGCCCTTCACCCTGGTCGGCGCCACCACCAGGGCCGGACTGCTGCCGCCCCCGCTGCGCGACCGCTTCGGCTTCACCGGCCACATGGAGTTCTACGCCCCCGCCGAGCTGGAGAAGGTCATCCGCCGCTCCTCCGGGCTGCTGGACGTCGAGGTCGCCGACGACGGCGCCGCCGAGATCGCCGGACGCTCCCGCGGCACCCCCCGGATCGCCAACCGGCTGCTGCGCCGGGTCCGCGACTACGCCCAGGTCAGGGCGGACGGTGTGATCAGCCGGGAGATCGCCGCCAAGGCGCTGGAGGTCTACGAGGTGGACGAGCGCGGTCTCGACCGGCTGGACCGGGCCGTGCTCCAGGCGCTGCTGAAGCTCTTCGGCGGCGGGCCCGTCGGCCTGTCCACGCTCGCCGTCGCGGTCGGCGAGGAGCGCGAGACCGTCGAGGAGGTCGCCGAGCCGTTCCTCGTCAGGGAAGGGCTGCTGGCCCGGACACCGCGCGGCCGGGTGGCCACTCCCGCGGCCTGGACGCACCTCGGTCTGGTGCCGCCGCACAATCCCGCCGGACCCGGACAGAGCGGGTTGTTCGGACCGTGACCGCCGATAGACTCGCCCCTTCAGGAACCCCAGTGCCATGCTTGGCGTTGTTCAGGCGGCGAGCCAGCGCTTAGACTCCGCCGACGCCCTTCCTCCGGATCGGCACCCACATCCCGAAACCCAGGCCAGCGCCACGTTGGCCGTGCGAAGGAACGTCCAGACCGTGAGTATCGTCACTCTCCTCCCCTTGGTCCTGATTGTTGGCGTCATGTTCATGATGACGCGCTCGGCCAAGAACAAGCAGCGCCAGGCACTGACCATGCGGAACCAGATGGAGCCCGGATCGGGCGTCCGCACGATCGGTGGCATGTACGCCGTGGTCAAGGAAGTGAACGAGGAGACGGTCCTCCTTGAGCTGACGGACGGGGTGCACGCACACTTCGCGAAGAACGCCATCGGCGCCGTACTGGCCGAAGAGGAGTTCAACCGGATCGTGCACGGCATCGAGCCGGAGGAGATCGAGCACGACGACACCGAGGACACCGAAGGCGACGTCACCGCCGACGCGGCTTCCGGGGATGCCGCTGCGACGGACGACGTCAAGAAGGACGCCAAGGACTCGGGCGAGCACAGCATCGATCTGAGCAAGACCGAGGACACGCCGGGGCAGGACGGCCCCGACTCCACGTCCAAGTAAGGGTCCGGCTCTCACAACTTCGTGGCCACCCCATGAGCGTGCAGGCTCAGGGGCGGTAGGACAGGGAGAATCAAGAAGGTGGCAGCAGCCAACAAGGGCCGCAGGCCGTCCCCGGGGAGTCAGGGATACCCCGGGCGCGCTCTGGCCGTGATCGTGATCGCCCTGGTGGCGCTGACCGGAGGAATGTTCCTCTCCGGCAACACCACTCCCCGACTGGGCATCGACCTGGCCGGCGGTGTCAGCATCACGCTGACCGCCAAGGCGGACCAGGGGAACGCGGTCACCAAGTCCAATATGAACACGGCGGTCAGCATCATCAACCGCCGTGTCAACGGACTCGGTGTCTCCGAGGCGGAGGTGCAGACCCAGGGATCGAACAACATCATCGTCAACATCCCCAAGGGCACCAACGCCGCCCAGGCCGAGCAGCAGGTGGGCACCACCGCGCAGCTCGCCTTCCGCCAGGTGCTGACCGCCGCGGACGGCAACCCGGCGACGGCCGCGCCCAAGCCCTCGGCCAGCCCCTCGGCCTCCGGCGGTACGACGCCGAAGCCGAGCGGCACGCCCAGCGCGACGGGCACCCCGAAGGCCACCGGGAGTACCACGTCCAGTCCGCAGGGCCGCGCCGTCACCGACGCACTGAAGTCGAGTGTGAACAAGGCGCCGACGCCGACGCCCACCGCGACGCCCAGCAACCCGGCGACCAAGCCCGGCACGGGCACCGCCGACCTGTCGATCCCCGCCGACCTCCAGGCGAAGCTCGACAAGCTCGACTGCACCGACCCCACGCAGCGCACCGCGGCCAGCAAGAACACCAAGCCCGGTGACAAGGTCGTCGCCTGCGGTCAGCAGGGCAACCAGTGGATCAAGTACGCGCTCGGCCCGACGCTGATCGACGGCAAGCGCGTCTCCGGCGCCAGCGCGAACTTCGACTCGCAGCAGGGCAACGGCTGGGTCGTCAACCTGACGTTCGACTCCAAGGGCGCCAGCCAGTTCACCAAGGTCACCGGTGACCTCGCCTCCCAGGCCCAGCCGAACAACCAGTTCGCGATCGACCTGGACGGCAACGTCGTCTCGGCCCCGTCGGTCTCCCAGGCCCTGCCCGGCGGCAGCGCCCAGATCTCCGGCAGCTTCACCCAGAAGTCCGCAGAGGACCTGGCGAACGTGCTGAAGTACGGCTCGCTGCCCCTGGCGTTCTCCATCCAGGACACGACCACGGTCTCTCCCGCCCTCGGCGGCGAGCAGCTCCGCGGCGGCCTGATCGCCGGCGCCGTCGGCCTCGTCCTGGTCGTGCTCTACATGTTCGCCTACTACCGCGGACTGAGCCTCGTGGCGCTCGCGAGCCTCGTGGTCTCGGGCGCGCTCACCTACACGATCATGTGTCTGCTCGGTGAGGCGATCGGCTTCGCACTGAACCTGCCCGCGGTCTGTGGTGCCATCGTCGCCATCGGTATCACCGCCGACTCGTTCATCGTCTTCTTCGAACGGATCAGGGACGAGCTCCGCGAGGGCCGCTCGCTGCAACCCGCGGTCGCCCGCGGCTGGCCGCGCGCCCGGCGCACCATCCTGGTGTCGGACTTCGTGTCCTTCCTCGCCGCCGCCGTGCTGTTCACCGTGACGGTCGGCAAGGTCCAGGGCTTCGCGTTCACGCTCGGTCTCACCACCGTGCTCGACGTCGTCGTGGTGTTCCTGTTCACCAAGCCGCTGATGACGATCCTCGCCCGTCGCCCGTTCTTCGCTCAGGGCCACAGGTGGTCCGGTCTCGATCCCAAGGCGCTCGGCGTGAAGGCGCCGCTGCGTCGGAGCGTCCGCCACAACCGGCCCACCGAGACGAAGGAAGCCTGATGTCCAAGCTCAGCAATCTCGGTCACCGGCTGCACCGCGGCGAGATCGCGTACGACTTCGTCGGCCACCGCAAGATCTGGTACGGCGTATCGATCCTGATCACGGTCGCCGCCGCGGTCGGCCTGCTGGTGAACGGCCTCAAGCTCGGCATCGAGTTCTCCGGCGGCGCGGACTTCACCACGGCCAAGACCTCCATCTCGGTCGCGGACGCGCAGAGCAAGATCGAGGGCCACACCGCCGGCCACGACGCGACGATCCAGAAGCTGGGCAGCGGAAAGCTCCGCATCCAGGTCAGCGACATCTCCACCGAGGCGTCCAAGACCGTCCAGCAGAACATCTCCAAGGAACTGGGCATCCCGCTCAAGGACATCGACGCGCAGATCGTCGGTCCGAGCTGGGGCAAGGAGATCTCCCACAAGGCCCTTCAGGGTCTGATCATCTTCCTGGTGCTGGTGGTCGCCTATCTGGCCATCGCCTTCGAGTGGCGCAAGGCCGTCGCGGCACTGATCGCGCTGCTCCACGACCTGACGATCACGGTCGGTGTCTACGCCATCGTGGGCTTCGAGGTCACACCGGGCACGGTGATCGGTCTGCTCACCATCCTCGGTTACTCCCTCTACGACACCGTCGTCGTCTTCGACGGTCTGAAGGAGTCCACCAAGGACATCACCAAGCAGAACAGGTACACCTACAGCGAGATCGCCAACCGCAGCCTCAACGGCACCCTGGTGCGGTCGATCAACACCACGGTCGTCGCCCTGCTGCCGGTCGGCGCGCTGCTCTTCATCGGTGGCGGCATCCTCGGCGCGGGCATGCTCAACGACATCGCGCTCGCGCTGTTCGTCGGCCTCACCGCCGGTGCGTACTCCTCGATCTTCATCGCGACCCCGATCGTCGCGGACCTCAAGGAGCGCGACCCGGCGATGAAGCAGGTCCGCAAGCGGGTGCTCGCCCGCCGGGCCTCCGACGCCACGAAGGCCGCCGAGGCGGCCGCCCGCGGCGAGGAGCCCGCCGACCCCGAGGACGGGGACGGGGACGACGACGACCAGGCGGAAGCCGCAGCGGCCGGCGCCGGTGTGGTGGGCCCGCGGGCCCAGGGCTCCGCCCCGGGCAGCCGTTCCGGCGGCACCCGCGGCGCGTCCGCCAACCGCGGCACCCGCGGTGGCCGCAACCGCCCCTCGGGCAAGCGGCGCTGACCGTGAATCGCCGCCGCCCGGTCGACACCGACCGGGCGGCGGCGATTTTCCGTTTCCCGACCCTCATCGTCCGACCCTCATCGACCGACGAGCGCTCCATGGGCCGAAGCGCCGTGGAACGACAAGCACGTCATGGACCGACGCGACATGAACCGACGAAAGTAGCGCGATGACCACCACGGACGCAGCCTCCGCCGAGCTCAGGGAACTGCTGCTCGGCCGCATCCGCGACGTACCGGACTACCCCCAGCCCGGCGTGATCTTCAAGGACATCACCCCGCTGCTGGCCGACCCCGTCGCCTTCAGCGCCCTGGTGGACGCGCTCGCCGCCCTGTGCGCGCGGCACGGCGCCACCAAGGTCGTCGGCCTCGAAGCCCGCGGCTTCATCCTGGCCGCCCCTGCCGCCGCCCGCGCGGGCCTCGGCTTCGTCCCGGTCCGCAAGGCGGGCAAACTGCCCGGAAAGACCCTGGCGCAGTCGTACGACCTGGAGTACGGCACCGCCGAGATCGAGGTGCAGGTCGACGCCTTCGCCCAGGGCGACCGCGTCCTGGTGGTCGACGACGTCCTGGCCACCGGCGGCACCGCGGAAGCCTCGGTGGAGCTGATCCGGCGGACCGGCGCGACGGTCGCGGGCGTGGCCGTCCTGCTGGAGCTGGGTTTCCTCGGCGGCCGGGCGCGGCTGGCACCGGTCCTGGGGGACGCCCCGCTGGACACCCTCGTCGCGATCTGACGCGCTCCGGACCGCGTACGGGCCCCGCGTACGCCATTCGCGTCCGCGGGGCCCGGTTACGGCCTCCTACGAGCGTCCTGCGGCCCCGTACGACCCCGCGCACGGCCCTGAGGCGGGCGCCCGGCAGGCTCGGGCGCCCGCCTCTCGCCGCAGGTCGATACCATGGAACTTCTACCCCGCGTGAGGAGTGCTCTTGCCAGACCAGGCCCAGCCACTCGACGCCGCGGGCGGGAAGGAACCGGCCGCGGGTGGCACGGGGACGTCCGCCGACAGGCGGACCGCCGCGCCCACCCCCGCTCCCACGCCCGCCAAGCCCGCCGCGCCCGAACCGGCCGCGCCCGCCGTACGCCCGGTGCGTACGCCCGGCAGCGTCGCGCCGACGCGTCCCGGGGCCTCCTCCAGCCGCGTCCGCGCCCGCCTCGCCCGGCTCGGCGTGCAGCGCTCCAGCCCGTACAACCCGGTGCTCGAACCGCTGCTGCGCGTGGTGCGGGGCAACGACCCGAAGGGCGACAGCGCGCAGCTCCGGCAGATCGAGCGGGCCTACCAGGTCGCCGAGCGGTGGCACCGCGGCCAGAAGCGCAAGAGCGGCGACCCGTACATCACGCACCCGCTGGCCGTCACCACGATCCTCGCCGAACTGGGCATGGACCCCGCCACCTTGATGGCCGGGCTGCTGCACGACACCGTCGAGGACACCGAGTACGGCCTGGACGCGCTGCGCCGCGACTTCGGCGACCAGGTGGCGCTGCTGGTCGACGGCGTCACCAAGCTCGACAAGGTCAAATTCGGCGAGGCCGCGCAGGCCGAGACCGTGCGCAAGATGGTCGTCGCGATGGCCAAGGACCCCCGCGTCCTGGTGATCAAGCTCGCCGACCGGCTGCACAATATGCGCACGATGCGCTATCTCAAGCGCGAGAAGCAGGAGAAGAAGGCCCGCGAGACGCTGGAGATCTACGCCCCGCTGGCGCACCGGCTGGGCATGAACACCATCAAGTGGGAGCTGGAGGACCTCGCCTTCGCGATCCTCTACCCCAAGATGTACGACGAGATCGTCCGGCTGGTCGCCGAGCGCGCCCCCAAGCGCGACGAATACCTCGCCGTGGTCACCGACCAGGTCCAGCAGGACCTGCGCGCCGCCCGGATCAAGGCCACCGTCACCGGCCGCCCGAAGCACTACTACAGCGTCTACCAGAAGATGATCGTCCGCGGCCGGGACTTCGCGGAGATCTACGACCTGGTGGGCATCCGCGTCCTGGTCGACACCGTCCGCGACTGCTACGCGGCGCTCGGCACCATCCACGCGCGATGGAATCCGGTCCCCGGCCGGTTCAAGGACTACATCGCGATGCCCAAGTTCAACATGTACCAGTCGCTGCACACGACGGTCATCGGGCCCAGCGGCAAGCCCGTCGAATTGCAGATCCGTACCTTCGACATGCACCGCCGCGCCGAGTACGGCATCGCCGCGCACTGGAAGTACAAGCAGGAGGCGGTGGCGGGCGCCTCCAAGGTGCGCACCGACAGCCCGCGGTCCGACAAGAAGGACGACGCGGTCAACGACATGGCGTGGCTGCGCCAGCTCCTGGACTGGCAGAAGGAGACCGAGGACCCCGGCGAGTTCCTGGAGTCGCTGCGCTTCGACCTCTCGCAGAGCGAGGTCTTCGTCTTCACGCCCAAGGGCGACGTGATAGCGCTGCCCGCGGGCGCCACCCCGGTGGACTTCGCGTACGCCGTGCACACCGAGGTCGGCCACCGGACCATAGGCGCCCGCGTCAACGGCCGCCTCGTACCGCTGGAGTCGACGCTCGACAACGGCGACACCGTCGAGGTCTTCACCTCCAAGGCCGCGGGGGCCGGGCCGTCCCGCGACTGGCTGGGCTTCGTCAAGTCGCCGCGGGCGCGCAACAAGATCCGCGCCTGGTTCTCCAAGGAGCGCCGCGAGGAAGCGGTCGAGCAGGGCAAGGAAGCCATCGCCCGCGCGATGCGCAAGCAGAATCTGCCGATCCAGCGGGTCCTCACCGGCGACTCGCTGGTCACCCTCGCGCACGAGATGCGCTACCCCGACATCTCCGCGCTCTACGCGGCGATCGGCGAGGGGCACATCACCGCGCAGTCCGTCGTGCAGAAGCTGGTCGACGCGCTCGGCGGCGAAGAGGGCGCCACCGAGGACATCGCGGAGATCACCACCCCCACGCAGGGGCGCACCAAGCGGCGGGCCAACGCCGACCCCGGTGTCATCGTCAAGGGCGCCAGCGACGTCTGGGTCAAGCTCTCCCGCTGCTGCACCCCGGTGCCGGGCGACCCGATCATCGGCTTCGTCACCCGCGGCAACGGCGTCTCGGTGCACCGCGCCGACTGCGTCAACGTGGACTCGCTCTCGCAGCAGCCCGAGCGGATGATCGAGGTCGAGTGGGCGCCCACCCAGTCGTCGGTCTTCCTGGTCGCCATCCAGGTCGAGGCCCTCGACCGGTCCCGGCTGCTCTCGGACGTCACCCGCGTGCTGTCCGACCAGCACGTCAACATCCTGTCCGCGGCCGTCCAGACCTCCCGCGACCGCGTCGCCACCTCCCGCTTCACCTTCGAGATGGGCGACCCGAAGCACCTGGGCCACGTCCTGAAGGCCGTACGCGGCGTGGAGGGCGTCTACGACGTCTACCGGGTGACCTCGGGCCGCCAGAGGTAGGCAAAGCTGCGGGCGGCCGGGCACGAACCACCACCGGCCCGCGGACGCCCGACGGCCCCGGCACTCAACATGAGTGCCGGGGCCGTCGGGCGTGCGAGCGGCCGGTCAGCCGCCGAACTCGCCCATGCCCTTCAGGGCCGCGTCCAGCAGCGCCTGACGCCCGTCGAGCTCCGACTGGAGCTTGTCCGCCTTCGCGGTGTTCCCCGCGGAGCGCGCCGCGTCGATCTGCTTCTGGAGCTTCTCGACCGCCGCCTGGAGCTGACCGGTCAGACCGGCCGCCCGCGCCCGGGCCTCGGGGTTGGTGCGCCGCCACTCGGCTTCCTCGGACTCGGCCAGCGCACGCTCCACCGCGTGCATACGGGCCTCGATCCGCGGACGCGCGTCCCGCGGCACGTGCCCGATGGCTTCCCAGCGCTCGTTGAGCGAGCGGAAGGCGGCACGCGCCGACTTCAGCTCGGTCACCGGGAGCAGCTTCTCGGCCTCGACGACCAGCTCCTCCTTGAGCGCGAGGTTGTCGCGCTGCTCGGTGTCCCGCTCGGCGAACACCTCGGAGCGGGCCGCGAAGAAGACGTCCTGGGCGCCGCGGAAGCGGTTCCACAGATCGTCCTCGGCCTCGCGCTGCGCACGCCCGGCCGCCTTCCACTCCGTCATCAGCTCGCGGTAGCGGGCCGCGGTGGGCCCCCAGTCCGTCGAGTTCGACAGCGACTGCGCCTCGGTGACCAGCTTCTCCTTCGTCCGCCTGGCCTCCTCGCGCTGCGCGTCGAGCGACGCGAAGTGCGCCTTGCGGCGCTTGGAGAACACCGAACGGGCGTGGCTGAAGCGGTGCCACAGCTCGTCGTCCGCCTTGCGGTCGAGTCGCGGCAGGCCCTTCCAGGTGTCGACCAGGGCGCGCAGCCGCTCGCCCGCGGTCCGCCACTGCTCGCTCTCGGCGAGCTGCTCGGCCTCCGCGACAAGCTGCTCCTTGGCGACCTTCGCCTCTTCGCTCTGCTTCGCCCTGGCCGCCTTGCGCTCCTCGCGCCGGGAGTCCACCAGCGCGACCAGCGCGTCGAGCCGTTCGCCCAGCGCCGCCAGGTCGCCCACCGCATGCGCCTCGGTCACCGAGACGCGCAGGTGCTCGATCGCGGCCAGCGCGTCCTTGGTCGCGAGATCGGTGGTCCGCACCCGTCGTTCGAGGAGGCCGATCTCCACGACGAGTCCTTCGTACTTGCGCTCGAAGTAGGCGAGTGCCTCCTCAGGAGAACCCGCCTGCCACGAACCGACCTCCTTCTCCCCGTCGGCCGTACGCACGTACACGGTCCCCGTCTCATCGACGCGGCCCCACGGGTCGCTGCTCACAGCGCCTCCTCCACGTGATGCCCGGCCGGCTCACGGCCGGACATCTTCCACAGAATTTCACCGGTTGGGCCGCACGCCCTGACCGGTCCAACGCCAACATAGGCGACCAGCACCCCGGCTGTCCGCATCCGATGCGGGCCCAATCAGGATTTGCTGACGGTCGCCTTGTTGATCACCACGGTCGCGTTCGGCGCGGTGTTGCCCGTCGTCTGGTCGGCGGGTTGGGCGCCCGCGGCGGCGATTTTGTCGAGCACCTTCATACCGGCGGCGTCGATCGTGCCGAACGGCGTGTAGCTCGGAGCCAGCGGGCTGTCCTTGTAGACCAGGAAGAACTGGCTGCCGCCGGTGTGCGCCTGGCCGGTGTTGGCCATGGCCACGGTGCCCGCCGGGTACGTCACGGTCTTCTGCGCGTCGGCCTTGCCGAACGCCGTCAGATTCTCGTCCGGGATCGTGTAGCCGGGGCCGCCGTTGCCCTGCGCGGTCGGGTCGCCGCACTGGAGGACGAAGATGCCCTCGGTGGTCAGCCGGTGGCACTTGGTGTGGTCGAAGAAGCCCTTGTCCGCGAGGAATTTGAAGGAGTTCGTGGTGTCGGGGGCCTTCGCCGCGTCCAGCGCGATCGGGATCGAGCCGCAGGTCGTCTGGAGCGTGAAGGTGTACTTCGCGCTCTTGTCGATCGCCATCTTCGGCTCGGTCTTCCACTGCTCCGTGCCCGGCGCGCCCGCGTCCGCCTTGCCGCACGGGTCCGGCGCTTTCGAGGGGGTCGCCGACGGCGACGCGCTGGCGTTGGCCGCCGCGTCGTCCGTGGACTTCTTCTTGCCGCTGCTGTCGAAGGCGCCCAGGCCCCAGGCGGAACCGCCGCCGATGACGACCACGGCGAGCACGGCGGCGATCACCGAGTTGCGCGTCCGCGACTTGCGGCGCATCTGCACCCGCCGCTGCTGCTGCCGCTCGAACTTCTCCCGGGCGAGCTGCCGCCGCCGCTGATCCTTGGTGACCACTTCGCCGTCTCCCGGTCGTGTCTCGTGAGTGCTGTGCGATGACTGTGTTTCCGCTGTCCACGACCTGTCGGTAGGCCGTGTGCCGCGGTGTGCTCGAACGCGAATACGCGTGCCGCAGATCTTCGCGGCATGCGCGTCCCCCGTCCAGTCCGCACGCGGTCCGATGAGGGCACAATACGAGTTCGCTGCGGCGGTACGGCGGCCGGTAGGCTCGTGAACGGCCGATATCTCCCGCGGCCGACACCGCGGACGACAGAAGGACGAACGTGCTCATTGCCGGGTTCCCCGCCGGGGCCTGGGGCACCAATTGTTATGTGGTCGCCCCCGCCGCGGGTGAGGAGTGCGTGATCGTCGACCCGGGCCACCTCGCGGTCCAGGGCGTCGAGGACACGCTCGCCAAGCACCGATTGAAGCCCGTCGCCGTCATCCTCAGCCACGGCCACATCGACCATGTCGCCTCCGTCGTACCGGTCTGCGGCGCGCACGACGTGCCCGCCTGGATCCACCCCGAGGACCGGTACATGCTCAGCGACCCCGAGAAGGCGCTCGGCCGCGCCATCGGGCAGCCGCTGATGGGGGAGCTGACCATCGGCGAGCCCGACGACGTCAAGGAACTGGCCGACGGCGCCGCGCTGACGGTGGCGGGTCTGGAGTTCTCCGTCGCGCACGCGCCCGGCCATACCAGGGGGTCGGTGACGTTCAGGCTGCCCGAGACCGCCGACATCCCGTCGGTGCTGTTCTCCGGCGACCTGCTCTTCGCCGGCTCCGTCGGACGCACCGACCTGCCCGGCGGCTCCATGGCCGAGCTGTACGAGTCGCTGGCCCGTGTGTGCCTGCCGCTCGACGACTCGACCGTGGTGCTCTCCGGCCACGGCCCCCAGACGACCATCGGCCGCGAGCGCGCCGCCAACCCCTACCTGGGTGAGGTGGCCCGCGGCCCAGGAGCCGGAGACCCGGCTCCGCGACGAGGATTGTGACGGATTCAGTGAGTTCCGCCGTACGCGCGTTCCAGGCCCCCAAGGGCACCTACGACCTGCTGCCGCCCGACTCCGCGGTGTTCCTCGCGGTGCGCGAGGCCATCGCCGCGCCCGCCCGCCGGGCCGGCTACGGCTATGTCGAGACCCCCGGTTTCGAGAACGTCGAACTGTTCTCCCGCGGTGTCGGCGAGTCCACCGACATCGTGACCAAGGAGATGTACACCCTCACCACCAAGGGCGGCAGCGAACTCGCGCTGCGCCCCGAGGGCACCGCCTCCGTCCTGCGCGCGGCCCTCCAGGCCAACCTGCACAAGACGGGGAATCTGCCGGTCAAGCTCTGGTACTCCGGTTCCTACTACCGCTACGAGCGCCCGCAGGCGGGCCGCTACCGGCACTTCTCGCAGGTCGGCGCGGAGGCGATCGGCGCCGAGGACCCGCTGCTCGACGCGGAGCTGATCATCCTGGCGGTGGACGCGTACACCGACCTCGGGCTGCGCGACTTCCGGCTGCTGCTCAACTCGCTCGGCGACCGCGAGTGCCGTCCGGTCTACCGGGCCGCACTCCAGGACTACCTGCGCGGTCTGGACCTGGACGAGGAGACCCGCGCCCGGATCGAGATCAATCCGCTGCGGGTGCTCGACGACAAGCGCGACTCCGTACAGAAGCAGCTCGCCGACGCGCCGCTGATCCGCGACCACCTGTGCGAGGCGTGCAAGGCGTACCACGAGGAGGTGCGCGCGCTGCTGACCGAGGCGGGCGTGGCCTTCGAGGACGACCCCCGGCTGGTGCGCGGCCTGGACTACTACACCCGCACCACCTTCGAATTCGTCCACGACGGGCTCGGCTCGCAGTCCGCGGTCGGCGGCGGCGGGCGCTACGACGGGCTCTCCGAGATGATCGGCGGCCCCGCGCTGCCGTCGGTCGGCTGGGCGCTTGGCGTGGACCGTACGGTGCTCGCGCTGCGCTCGGAGGGCGTGGAACTGGCCCTTCCCGCGGTCACCGACGTCTACGCCGTACCGCTCGGCGACGAGGCGCGGCGGGCGCTGTTCGGCACGGTCACCGCGCTGCGCAGGGCCGGGGTCGCCGCGGACTTCGCCTTCGGCGGCAAGGGAATGAAGAACGCGATGAAGTCCGCGAACCGCTCCGGCGCCCGATTCGCGCTGGTCGCGGGGGAGCGGGACCTCGCCGAGGGCGTCGTCCAGCTCAAGGACCTGGGCAGCGGCGAGCAGACGGCGGTCCCGCTCGCCGAGGTGGTCGCGAGCGTCAAGGCGCGGCTCGTTTGACCCTCTTCCGTGTACCAGGGCGTGCAGGACTTATCCAGTCCTGACCGCCCTGGTGCACAATGTTGGGTGCCCGCTCCCCACGACCTAAGAGATCGGCGATCATGACGACTTCCGCGTTGGACGAGACGCGTACGGACGGCGGCGCTGATGACGAGCGGCGGCCGGCCGACGGCATCGGAGCAGGGCGCGCGTACACCTGGCTGCTGCTGATCTGCGGCCTGCTCGGCACGGTCGCCGCGTTCGTGATCACCGATGACAAGTTCAAGCTGCTGGAAGACCCGAATTACACGCCCGCGTGCAGCCTGAACCCGATCATCTCCTGCGGCAACATCATGAAGAGCGAGCAGGCCCACGCGTTCGGCTTCCCGAACCCGATGATCGGCATGATCGCCTACCCGGTCATGATCTGCGTCGCGATGGGCATCCTGGCCGGCGCCCGCTACCGTCCCTGGTTCTGGCTCGGCCTCCAGGCGGGCACCCTGTTCGGTGTCGGATTCTGCACCTGGCTCCAGTACCAGTCGCTGTACAGCATCGGCTCGCTCTGCCTGTGGTGCAGCCTCGCCTGGGTCGTGACCATCGCCGCGTTCTGGTACACGGCGGTGCACAACGTCAAGCACCGGATCATCAAGGTGCCCGAGGGTGCGCGCACCGCCGTGCTGGAGTTCCACTGGGTCGTGCCGGTGCTCTGGTACGGGGTGCTCATCCTGCTGATCCTGACCCGCTGGTGGTCGTACTGGAAGACGCTGGTCTGAGCGGGTCCGCCGAGCGGCCCGCCCGCTACAGCGGCGTGACGTAGGCGCCGGAGATGCCGCCGTCCACCAGGAACTCGGCGGCGGTGATGAATCCGGCGTCGTCGCTGGCCAGGAACGCCACGGCGGCGGCGATCTCCTCGGCCGCCGCGAACCGCCCCAGCGGAATGTGCACCAGCCGCCGCGCCGCCCGCTCCGGGTCCTTCGCGAACAGCTCGCGCAGCAGCGGGGTGTCGACGGGCCCGGGGCACAGCGCGTTCACCCGGATCCCCTCGCGGGCGAACTGCACGCCCAGCTCCCGCGTCATCGCCAGCACCCCGCCCTTGGACGCGGTGTACGAGATCTGCGAGGTCGCCGCGCCCATCACCGCCACGAACGACGCGGTGTTGATGATCGCCCCCTTGCCCTGCCGCCGCATGTACGGCAGCGCGGCCTTGCAGCACAGGTAGACCGACGTCAGATTGACCTCCTGCACCCGGCGCCACGCGTCCAGCCCGGTGGTGAGGATCGAGTCGTCGTCGGGCGGTGAGATCCCCGCGTTGTTGAAGGCGATGTCGACCGAGCCGTAGGTGTCGTGGGCGGCCTTGAACAGCGCCTCGACCTGCTCCGGGTCGGTCACGTCGGTGGCGACGAAGAGCCCGCCGGTCTCCTCGGCCGCCGCCCGCCCGCTGTCCTGGTCGATGTCGGCGACCACGACCCTGGCCCCTTCAGCGGCGAACCGCCGCGCCGTGGCCAGGCCGATGCCGCTGCCGCCGCCGGTGATGACGGCGGTACGGCCGACGAGGCGGCGGCAGACCGGCTGCTCCGTCCCGGCGGCGGCAGCCGTGCCGGTCACGTCTGTGCTGTCTGTGGTCTCGGGCATACCCTGCTACTCCTCGGTGCCGATGAAGACGTTCTTGGTCTCGGTGAACGCGGTGAGCGCGTCGGGTCCCAGCTCGCGGCCGAGCCCCGACTGCTTGAAGCCGCCGAAGGGCGTCCAATAGCGCACACTGCTGTGCGAGTTGACGGACAGATTCCCCGCCGCGACACCGCGCGCGAGCCGCAGCGCGCGGCCCAGGTCGCGGGTCCACAGCGAGCCGGACAGGCCGTACGGTGTCGCGTTCGCCAGCCGCAGCGCGTCCGCCTCGTCGTCGAAGGGCAGCACGACGGCCACCGGGCCGAAGATCTCCTCGGTGGCCGCGGGCACGCCGGGGTCGGCCGGGGCGAGCACCGTCGGCGGATACCAGAAACCGGGGCCCTCGGGCGCGGAACCCCGTGCCACGACCGGCAGTTCGGGCGTGACGTAGCCGCGGACCCGCTCGCGCTGGACCGCCGAGATCAGCGGGCCCATCGCGGTCGCCGGGTCCGCCGGGTCGCCGACCCGCACCGCCCGCACGCCGGAGGCCAGCAGGTCGAGGAAGCGGTCGTAGACCTCGCGCTGCACCAGCAGCCGGGTGCGGGCACAGCAGTCCTGGCCCGCGTTGTCCAGGAACGCCATCGGGTCCGCGGCGCGCTCCAGATCGGCGTCCGCGAAGACGACGTTGGGGCTCTTGCCGCCCAACTCCAGCGTGAGCCGCTTCACCTGGGCCGCGCACCGCTCCATGATCCGCTTGCCGACCGCCGTGGAGCCGGTGAAGACGATCTTCCGTACGTCGGGGTGGTCGACCAGCCGCGCCCCGGCGACGGGACCCGCGCCGGGCACCACCTGGAACAGGCCTTCGGGCAGCCCGGCGGCCAGGGCGAGTTCGGCCAGCCGCAGGGCGGTCAGCGGGGTGGTCTCCGCGGGTTTGAGCACGACGGCGTTGCCCGCGGCCAGCGCGGGGGCGAAGCCCCAGGCGGCGATCGGCATGGGGAAGTTCCACGGCACGATGACGCCGACCACGCCGAGCGGTTCGTGGAAGGTCAGGTCGAGGCCGCCCGCCACCGGGATCTGACGGCCGCTCAGGCGCTCGACGCCGCCCGCCGCGTACTCCAGCAGGTCCCGGACGTTGCCCGCCTCCCAGCGGGCGTTGCCGACAGTGTGGCCCGCCTCCCGCACCTCCAGCGCGGCCAGTTCCTCCAGGTGCGCGTCGACCTCGGTGGCGAACCGCCGCAGCAGCCGGGCGCGTTCGCCCGGCGCGAGCGCGACCCAGCCCCGCTGGGCCCGCACCGCGGCGGCGACCGCCGCGTCCACGCCCTCCGGGGAGGTCGCCGCGACCGTCGCGACGACCTCCTCGGTGGCGGGGTTGAGTACGTCGTGGCTCTCTCGCATCGCGTGCGCCCTCACATCCGCTCGAAGGAGCGGAACCGCTCCCAGTCCGTGACCGCGGTGTCGAACTGCCGCTGCTCGATTCGCGCCATGTTCG
This sequence comes from Streptomyces sp. NPDC008139, assembly GCF_042957025.1. Classification (NCBI taxonomy): domain Bacteria; kingdom Bacillati; phylum Actinomycetota; class Actinomycetes; order Kitasatosporales; family Streptomycetaceae; genus Streptomyces; species Streptomyces sp. NPDC008139. The sequence goes on along the minus strand of NZ_JBIBHM010000011.1, from coordinate 234,695 downwards.
CGTAGTGCGCGACGACCTCGGGGCCGAACACCTCGCGGGCCAGGTCGCTGCCCGACCACAGCTCGGCGGCCTCCCGCAGTGATCCGGGCACCTGCTCGTACGACTCCGTGTACGCGTTGCCCGTACACGGCTCCGGCAGCTCCAACTCCCGCTCGACGCCGTGCAGTCCGGCCGCGACCATCGCGGCGACCGCCAGATACGGGTTCACGTCCCCGCCCGGCACCCGGTTCTCCAGCCGCAGCGACGGGCCGTGGCCGACCACGCGCAGCGCGCAGGTGCGGTTGTCCCGGCCCCAGGCGACCGCGGTGGGCGCGAAGGAGTCGGGGCGGAACCGCTTGTAGGAGTTGATGTTCGGCGCGAAGAACAGCGAGAACTCCCGCAGGGCGGCGAGCTGTCCGGCCAGGAAGTGCCGCATCAGCGGGGACATCGCGGTGGGGGAGCGGTCCTCGGGGTCGGCCATCGCCGGGGCGCCGTCCGCGTCCCGCAGCGACAGGTGGATATGGCAGGAGTTGCCCTCGCGCTCGTTGAACTTCGCCATGAAGGTGACCGCCATGCCCTCCTGCGAGGCGATCTCCTTGGCGCCGGTCTTGTAGACGCTGTGCTGGTCGCAGGTGGTCAGCGCCTCGTCGTAGCGGAACACCACCTCGTGCTGGCCGAGGTTGCACTCGCCCTTCGCGGACTCCGGGACCAGCCCGGCGCCCGCCATCTCGTTGCGGATGCGGCGCAGCAGCGGCTCGACCCGGGCGGTGGCCAGCACCGAGTAATCGGCGTTGTACTGGTTGGCCGGGGTCAGCCCGCGGTAGCCGCTGTCCCACGCCCGCTCGTAGGTGTCGCGGAAGACCAGGAACTCCAGCTCGGTTCCCGCGTGCGCGGTCAGACCGTGCCCGGCGAGCCGGTCGAGCTGCTGCCGCAGGATCTGCCGCGGCGAGGCGCTGACCGGGCTGCCGTCCTCCCACGTCAGATCGGCCAGCAGCAGCGCGGTGCCGTCCTGCCAGGGGATGCGGCGCAGCGTCGAGGGGTCGGGGCGCATCGCGAAGTCGCCGTAGCCCCGCTCCCAGGACGACATCGCGTAGCCGTCCACCGTATTGAGGTCGATGTCGACGGCGAGCAGGTAATTGCAGCCCTCCGAGCCGTGCGGCAGCACCTCCTCCAGGAAGAACGGAGCCGCGAACCGTTTGCCCTGGAGCCGCCCCTGCATATCGGTGAAGGCCAGGACGACGGTGTGGATCTCGCCCGCCGCCACCAGCGAGCGGAGCGCGCCGACGGACAGGGCTGGAGTGTGTTCTGCCACAGCGGAACCTCTCGGATCGGTCGGAAGACTTAAGGTATGGCTGTGAACCATTGAAGGGAAGGGGGCCTCGCCATGACGGAGCGGATGGCGGAACCGATGGCGGAACCGATGGCCGAGCCGACGGCCGGGTCAGCGGCCGAGCGGCCGGCGGAGCCCCAGGCGCAGGCCGCCGATCCGCTCGACACGGTGCTGCGCCCGGTGCGCGGCGGCAACGGCTTCGAGGAAGCCCTGGAACGGCTGCTCCAAGTGGTCCGGCTCGGCCTGGTCCCCGCGGGCGGCCGGCTGCCACCGGAACGGGAACTCGCCGGGCGGCTGGCGATCAGCCGGGTCACCCTGCGCGAGGCGCTGCGCGTGCTGCACGAGCAGGGCCTGGTCGAGAGCCGCCGCGGTCGCCAGGGCGGCACCTTCGTCCGGCCGAGGCCGCCCGGCGCGGACGGCCTGCCCGGGGACGCGGCGGGCCTGGGAGCGGGAGGTCTGGACGCGGCAGCTCTGGACGACGTGCTCCGCTTCCGCGAGGTGCTGGAGGTGGGCGCCGCCGGGCTCTGCGCCCGCGCGCGCCTCACCGGCGCGGACGCCGACCTGCTGCGGGCCCGGCTGCGCGCCACCGGGGACGCTTCCATCGAGGACTACCGGCGCGCCGACACACTCCTGCACCTCGCGATAGCCGAGCTGTCCGGCTCCCCCTCTCTGGCCCGCCAATACGCCGCCGTCCGGGCCCGGGTCAACCAACTCCTGGACGGCATCCCCATGCTGGTCCGCAACATCGAGCACTCCCAGGGCCAGCACGCCGCCCTGGTCGCCGCCGTCCTGGCCGCCGACGAAGCGCGGGCGCGGCAGACGATGCGGCAGCACCTCGCGGGCACGGCGTCGCTGCTGCGGGGTTTTCTGTCCTAGAACCGGGGCGGACGATCGCGCCGGTTAAGGTACGAGTCCGGACCATTGGCCGACGCGGGAGGACGGGGACGGTGCCGAGGACGCTGCTGGTGGGGGTCACCACCTATCTGGAGCGGGCGCGCTGGGGGCTGTGGGACACCTCCGCCGTCCTGCTGCCCGCCGTCTACCCGCGCCTGGTGCAGGCCGCGGGCGCCGTCGCCGTCCTGCTGCCGCCCGACGCGGCCGGGCACGCACCGGCGGCCGTCGCGCGGATGGACGCGGTGATCGTGGCGGGCGGCCCCGACATCGCGCCCGAGCACTACGGCGCACCACGGCACCCGCGCACCGGGCCGCCCGCACCGGAGCGCGACGGCTGGGAGTCGGCCGTCCTGCGCGCCGCCCTGGACGCGGCCGTCCCCGTCCTCGGGATCTGCCGCGGCATGCAGCTCATGAACGTGCTGTACGGCGGCACGCTCGTCCAGCACCTGCCGGACCGCGTCGGGCACGACGCCCACGCCCCCGAGCCCGGCGTCTTCGGCGAGCACCGCGTCACGCCCGTGCCCGGCACCCTGCTGGCCCGCGTACTGCCGGGCCCCCAGGACGTGCCCACCTACCACCACCAGGCCGTCGACCGCCTCGGCGACGGCCTCACCGTCGCCGCGCACGCCGACGACGGCACCGTCGAGGCCGTCGAGGCGCCCGGCGAGCGCTTCGCCCTCGGCGTGCAGTGGCACCCCGAGAACGGCACCGACCTGCGCCTGGTCCACGCCCTGCTCGCCGCCGCCGCGGACCGGGCTGTCACACCCAGCGCATAGGCTGCCGGAGTGGAGCCAGATCTGTTCACCGCAGCCGCAGAGGACCGTCACGAGCGGGATCCGGGCAGCAGCCCGCTCGCCGTACGGATGCGGCCCCGTACCCTCGACGAGGTCGTCGGCCAGCAGCACCTGCTGCGCCCCGGCTCCCCGCTGCGCCGCCTGGTGGCCGACGGCGGGGGGCCGGCGGGCGCGTCCTCGGTGATCCTGTGGGGGCCGCCGGGCACCGGGAAGACCACGCTGGCGTATGTGGTCAGCAAGGCCACCGACAAGCGCTTCGTCGAACTCTCGGCGATCACCGCGGGCGTCAAGGAGGTCCGCGCGGTCATCGAGAGCGCCAAGCGCCAGGCGGGCGGGTACCAGCGCGAGACCGTGCTGTTCCTGGACGAGATCCACCGCTTCAGCAAGGCCCAGCAGGACTCCCTGCTGCCCGCCGTCGAGAACCGCTGGGTCACCCTGATCGCGGCCACCACGGAGAACCCGTACTTCTCGATCATCTCGCCGCTGCTGTCCCGCTCCCTGCTGCTCACCCTCGAACCGCTCACCGACGACGACCTGCGCGGTGTGCTGCGACGCGCGGTGACCGACGAGCGCGGTCTGGGCGGCGCGGTGACGCTGCCGGACGACGCGGAGGAGCACCTGCTGCGGATCGCCGGCGGCGACGCGCGGCGCGCCCTGACCGCCCTGGAGGCGGGCGCGGGCTCCGCCCTGGACAAGGGCGAGGACACGCTCACCCTGGCCACCCTCGAAGAGTCCGTCGACCGGGCCGCCGTGCGCTACGACCGCGACGGCGACCAGCACTACGACGTCGCCAGCGCCCTCATCAAGTCCATCCGCGGCTCCGACGTGGACGCCGCCCTGCACTACCTCGCCCGCATGATCGACGCGGGCGAGGACCCGCGCTTCATCGCGCGGCGCCTGATGATCTCCGCCAGCGAGGACATCGGCCTCGCCGACCCCACCGCCCTGCCCACCGCCGTCGCCGCCGCCCAGGCCGTCGCCATGATCGGCTTCCCCGAGGCCGCGCTGACCCTCAGCCACGCCACCATCGCGCTGGCGCTCGCGCCGAAGTCCAACGCGGCCACCACCGCGATCGGCGCGGCGCTGGCGGACGTACGGGCGGGCAAGGCGGGTCCCGTGCCCGCGCACCTGCGCGACGGCCACTACAAGGGCGCCGCCAAGCTCGGCCACGCCCAGGGGTACGTCTACCCGCACGACGTGCCCGGCGGCATCGCCGCGCAGCAGTACGCGCCGGACGAACTGCGCGACCGCCGCTACTACGAGCCGACCCGGCACGGCACGGAGGCCCGTTACGCGGACGTCCTGGACCGGGTCCGCGCCCGGCTCGCGGGCGAGGCCCCGGCCTCGGACTGACACACTCCCGGATCAGCGGTCGCGGGCCGCGTCGAAGAGGGCGTGCATCGAGCGGCGCAGCCCGTCGCGGTCGCGGACGGGCTCGGGGAAGTCGAAGCGGGCGTCGAAGACGCTGTTGTCGCCGGTGAAGCGCACGCGCAGCCCGAAGCGGTCGAGCGCCAGCGGCACGGCGCTCAGCGGCGGGCGCGAGCCCGCGAAGGCGCCGTCGCAGGACGCCTCGCGGCGGCCGACGAGGGCGCACAGCAGACCCACCTGGGCGCCGTGGGCGGCGGCGAGGTGCTGGAGCAGTTCGCTCTCGTACCCCGCGAGCGGGTCGGCGGCGGCGTCGGCGAACTCGTCGGGCTCGACCAGGGCGGCGCCCCACAGGTCGTCCAGCGAGATCTCGCCGGTCTCCAGGCGGAGCAGCGTCGTACCGGACTCCATCGCGCCGCCCGGGACGGGTGTCAGCCAGCCCGCGACCCAGGCCCTGCCGCGGATCCGGTGCGGCACCGCGACCGGTGCCACATCCGTGATCTCCAGCACAGCCTCGATCTCCTCGCCGCCAGCGGCCCGCATCGCGCGCACGGCGGGGGATGCGTCGGGGAACAGCAGGAACACGTCGCCGGTGGGCCCCACGGAGCGGCGCACCGGGGTCATGACGTCGGATCCGGCCGTGGCCAGGCCGGGAATCGTCACGACGGCGGACGAGTTATTCTCGACGAGAGTTCGCGCGCGTTCGGCTGCCGAGGGCAGCCGGGGCGCTTCTTCCACTTCGGGACGCGGCTGACCATGTGCTGGTACGCCAGGCATGGGGTTCCCGGGTCGAAACATGCGTTCTCCTCAGCTAAGGTAAGCCTTACCTAATTTACACGGAGGTTCCACGCACGTGAATCAGTCGCGTCCCAAGGTCAAGAAGTCCCGGGCGCTGGGCATCGCGCTCACCCCCAAGGCGGTCAAGTACTTCGAGGCCCGCCCCTACCCGCCCGGTGAGCACGGTCGCGGTCGCAAGCAGAACAGCGACTACAAGACCCGGCTGCTGGAGAAGCAGCGGCTGCGCGCGCAGTACGACATCAGCGAGCGGCAGATGCAGCGCGCGTACGACCGCGCCAAGAAGGTCTCCGGCAAGCGGACCGGCGAGGCGCTGATCATCGAGCTGGAGCGGCGCCTGGACGCGCTCGTGCTCCGTGCCGGTCTGGCCCGGACGATCTACCAGTCCCGCCAGATGGTCGTGCACGGCCACATCGAGGTCAACGGCCGGAAGGTCGACAAGCCGTCCTTCCGGGTCAGCCCGGACGACGTCGTGACCGTCCGCGAGCGCTCCCGCGAGAAGACGCCGTTCATCGTCGCCCGCGAAGGCGGCTGGGCCGGTGAGGGCGAGGCCCCCCGCTACCTCCAGACCAACCTCCAGGCCCTCGCCTTCCGCCTGGACCGGGACCCCAACCGCAACGAGATCCCCGTCATCTGCGACGAGCAGCTCGTCGTCGAGTACTACGCCCGCTGACCCCCTCCGGGGAGGTTGCCGAGGTGGGGCGCCGCGCCCCGCGCGGGAGGCGGTCGGCCCCCGGGGCGCGGTCAACCGGCCGGTGGCCGGGGAACGACGGGAAGCGGCCCCCGGGGCCGGAGGTGACGCCGCCGCCGTGGTCGGTCGCGTAGCGCGTCCCTCAGCCGCCGCTGGGAAGTGCCGCAATACTTACTCGGGGGCGACCACCTCCGCGGGGGCCGCGCTCCTGGCGGGGGCCTTCCGGGCGGGACGCTCGCGGATGGCGGCGGCGGTCGACGGGCGGTGGAGGGCGCGGTGGACCGCCGCGTCCAGCCCGAACCGCTCGCCTTCGCTCAGGGCGGCGGCGTAGGCGTCGTCACCCAGCGCCGCCCGCACGCGCGCCTCGCACAGCACGTGCGGGGCGTTGAAGAAACGGGAGCCGAACAGGCGCAGGCCGACCGAGGCCCACAGGCGCCCCGCGGCGCCCTGGAGGACCGCGGCCTCGTGCGGGGCGCCCTCCTCCTCGGTGATGAGGGCCAGCAGTTCCAGGGCGAGCACCGCGCCGACCAGGTCGCGGAAGGCGTGGTCGATGGCCAGCGCCTCCTCGGCCAGCCGCCGCGCCTCCGCGCGGTCGCCGCCGAGCCAGGCGGCGTAACCGAGGACGTAGAGCGCGTAGGCCAGCGTCCAGCGCTCCCCGTGGTCGTGGCAGATGTCGCGGGCCTCCGCGGCGAGGGTCACCGCCTGGTCCAGGTCGCCCTGGAAGGCCACCGCCATCGCCAACTCGACCTGCGCCATGAGGACGTTGCTGTTGAGTTCGCCGATCCGGCGGTAGCGCAGCAGCGCGTCCCCGATGAACCGCTCGGCCCGCGGCATGTCGTCGGAGACCAGCGCGAGGCAGCCCAGCCGGTGGACCGCGTACGCCATCGCCGTCCCGTTGTCGGCCGCCTCGGCCTCGCTGCGGCACTGCTGGAGCACGTCGAGCGCGGTGACCGAGTCGCCCTGGAGCAGCGTCACATAGCCGTACACCCACATCGCCTTGGCGCGCGCCTCCGAGCGCCCCGCGGCGAGGTCGAGGGCCCGCTCCAGCCAGTGCCTGCCCTCCGCGAGCCGCCCGCAGCCGACCCAGCAGAACCACATGGTGCCCGCCAGATACTGGCCGACGGCCGGGTCCTCCGGCGGCCGGTCCGCGGCGCCGTCCAGACTGAACTCCAACGCCAGCCGGAGATTGGGCAGTTCGGCCTCGACCCGCGCGGCCACCTCCGACTGCCGGGGGCTGAACCAGTCCAGCTCGCACCAGGTGGCCAGCCCCAGGTACCAGTCGCGGTGCCGCCGCCGCATCCGTACGTCGTCGCCGAGCGCGGCCAGCCAGCCCGCACCGTACTCGCGGACCGTGTCCAGCATCCGGTAGCGCACCAGACCGTCGGCGCCCTCCTCGCGGCTGAGCACCGACTGGTCGACCAGCGCGGACACCGTCTCCACGATGTCCTCCTCGGCCAGGTCGGGACCCGCGCACACGTACTCCACCGCGTCCAGGTCGAACCGTCCGGCGAAGACCGACAGCCGCGCCCACAGCAGCCGCTGGCCCGGCGTGCACAATTCGTGGCTCCAGCCGATCGCCGTGCGCAGCGCGCGGTGCCGGGCGGGCGCGGTGGGGTCGCCGCCGGTCAGCAGCCGGAAGCGGTCGTCGAGCCGTTCGAGCACCTGCTCCACCGACAGCGCCCGCAGCCGGACCGCCGCCAGTTCGAGGGCGAGCGGAAGGCCGTCGAGCCGGGCGCACAGCTCCAGGACGGGACCGCTGTTGGCCGGTGTCACGGTGAAGCCCGGCAGCACGGCAGCGGCGCGCTCGGCGAACAGCCGCACCGCGTCGCTGTGGGCGTCCGGCGCGGGCAGCGGTGCCAGCGGCAGCAGCCGCTCCCCGGTGATGCCCAGCGGCCTGCGGCCCGCCGCGAGCACCCGCAGCCCCGGCGCGCGGCGCAGCAACTCCGCGGCGAGGGAGGCCACTTCGGCGTGCACCCGGTCGTAGCCGTCCAAGACCAGCAGCAGCTCGCGGCCGGCCAGCCGCTCGGTCAGCACCGAACGCGTCGAGCGGGTGGTGTGGTCCGCCAGCCGCAGCGCCTCCGCGACCGCGTGGTCCAGCAGCGACGCGTCGCCGAGCCCGGACAGGTCGACCAGACAGACGCCGCCGAGGAAACGGTCCTGCGCGTGCCTGGCGGCCCGCAGCGCCAGCCGCGTCTTGCCCACCCCGCCGACCCCGGTCACGGTGCTCAGCCGGGACTCCGCCGCCGGCGACAACAGCGCGTCGAGCGCCGCGAGTTCGGACGTCCTGCCGACGAAGCCGGTCAGCTCGGCGGGGAGGTTACCCACAGTCTCCATGGTGTACGGAGCGTACTTGACTGTGTGCGGACCGTACAATCCCGTCGCCGAGTAGTGGTATAACGCCCGCGCTTGCCCGGTTGTGGGACAGCCCCGGCGCGCGCGTAATGCGGTACGGACGCGCAGGCCCGGCGCGATAGGGTCGGAGGCCGATGTCGTGGTGAAAACCAGCCGCGGACCGCGGTCGTGAGAGGCGGTCGCGGAAGCGGTCGCGGGAAGCAGCCGTGAGAAGCGGCCGAAACAGCGCGGCGAAGTGTCCGTGAGATGCCGACGGTGAGGGAGCGGAGCAACGTGTCCGGTGCAGAGGTGGCTGGCCTCATCGTGGCGGTCTTCTGGGCGATCCTGGTGTCGTTCCTGGCCGTCGCGCTGGTCAGGCTCGCCCAGACGCTCAAGCGGACCAGCGAACTCGTGGCAGGCATCACCGAGCAGGCCGTACCGCTGCTCGGCGACGCCTCCGACGCGCTGCGCACCGCCCACAGCCAGCTCGACCGGGTCGACACCATCACGGCGGAGGTCGCCGAGGTGACTGCCAACGCCTCCGCGCTCTCCTCCACCGTCGCGTCGGCCTTCGGCGGACCCCTGGTGAAGGTCGCCGCCTTCAGCTACGGCGTACGGCGCGCTGTCGGCCTGCGGACCTCCGGCGGAGCGGGCGCGGCGGCCAACGGTGCGGCGGGCACCGACCGCTCCCGCGCCAGGACCGTCAAGGCAGGCAAGGTGCTCCCCGCCGCCCGGCGCGGCGGCCGTCGCAACCGCTCGAAGGACTGAGGCCACATGTTCCGCCGTATGTTCTGGTTCGTCACCGGCGCCGCCACCGGCGTCTGGGCCACCACCAAGGTCAACCGGGCGCTGCGCCGCCTCACGCCGGAGAGCCTCGCGGCGACCGCGGCCGACCGCGCGCTGGAGACCGGCGCGCGGCTGCGGGTGTTCGCCCAGGACGTACGGGCGGGCATGACGCAGCGCGAGAGCGAACTCCAGGACGCGCTGGGCCTCACCGGCAGCGCCCCGCAATCCGAAACCCCGTCCGAACTCCCGGCACCGCGCCGGAGCATTGCGTACAACCGGAAGGACGAACACTGATGGAGTCGGCAGAAATCCGCCGCCGCTGGCTGCGCTTCTTCGAGGAGCGCGGGCACACCGTTGTCCCTTCGGCGTCGCTCATCGCGGACGACCCGACTCTGCTGCTGGTCCCGGCGGGCATGGTCCCGTTCAAGCCGTACTTCCTCGGTGAGGTCAAGCCGCCCTTCGACCGCGCCACCAGCGTGCAGAAGTGCGTCCGCACCCCGGACATCGAAGAGGTCGGCAAGACCACCAGGCACGGCACGTTCTTCCAGATGTGCGGCAACTTCTCCTTCGGCGACTATTTCAAGGAAGGCGCCATCAAGTACGCCTGGGAGCTGCTCACCGGCTCCCTGGAGGACGGTGGCTTCGGCCTGGAGGCCGACCGGCTCTGGATCACCGTCTACCAGGAGGACGACGAGGCCGAGCAGATCTGGCGCGACGTCATCGGCGTGCCCGCCGAGCGTATCCAGCGCCTTGGCATGGGCCCCAACTTCTGGTCCATGGGTGTCCCCGGACCCTGCGGCCCCTGCTCCGAGATCAACTACGACCGCGGCCCCGAGTTCGGCGTCGAGGGCGGCCCGGCCGTCAACGACGAGCGGTACGTGGAGATCTGGAACCTGGTCTTCATGCAGTACGTGCGCGGCGCCGGTGAGGGCAAGGAGAGCTTCCCGATCCTCGGCGACCTGCCCAGCAAGAACATCGACACCGGCCTCGGCCTCGAACGCCTCGCGATGATCCTGCAGGGCGTGCAGAACATGTACGAGACCGACACCCTGCGCGTCGTCATGGACCGCGCCACCGAACTGACCGGCGTGCGCTACGGCCAGGCCCACGACACCGACGTGTCGCTGCGCGTGGTCGCCGACCACATCCGCACCTCCGTGATGCTGATCGGCGACGGCGTCACCCCCGGCAACGAGGGCCGCGGCTACGTGCTGCGCCGCATCATGCGCCGCGCCATCCGCAATATGCGGCTGATGGGCGCCACCGGACCGGTCGTCGCCGAACTGGCCGACGTCGTCATCAAGACGATGGGCGAGCAGTACCCGGAGCTGATCTCGGACCGCAAGCGGATCGAGACGGTCGCCATCGCCGAGGAGACCGCCTTCCTCAAGGCCCTCAGCGGCGGCACCAACATCCTCGACACCGCCATCACCGAGACGAAGTCGGCCGGCGGCAGCGTGCTCCCCGGCGACAAGGCGTTCCTGCTCCACGACACCTGGGGCTTCCCGATCGACCTCACCCTCGAAATGGCCTCGGAACAGGGCCTGTCGGTGGACGAGGAGGGCTTCCGCCGCCTGATGAAGGAGCAGCGGGACCGCGCCAAGGCCGACGCCCGCGCCAAGAAGACCGGCCACGCCGACCTGTCCGCCTACCGCGAGGTCGCCGACCGCTCCGGCAGCACCGAGTTCACCGGCTACACCCAGAACCACAACGAGGCCACCGTCGTCGGCCTGCTGGTCGACGGCGTCCCGTCGCCCGCCGCCACCGAGGGCGACGAGGTCGAAGTGGTGCTCGACCGCACGCCCTTCTACGCCGAGGGCGGCGGCCAGCTCGCCGACACCGGCCGCATCCGCGCCGACAGCGGCGCGGTGATCGAGATCCGCGACGTCCAGCAGCCGGTGCCCGGCGTCAGCGTGCACAAGGGCGTCGTTCAGGTCGGCGAGGTCACCGTCGGGGCCGGGGTGCTGGCCCAGATCGACCTCGTACGCCGCCGCGCCATCGCCCGCGCCCACAGCGCCACCCACCTGACCCACCAGGCGCTGCGCGACGCCCTCGGCCCGACGGCCGCCCAGGCCGGTTCCGAGAACGCCCCCGGCCGCTTCCGCTTCGACTTCGGCTCCCCGGCCGCCGTCCCCGGCACCGTCCTCACCGACGTCGAGCAGAAGATCAACGAGGTGCTGGCCCGCGAACTGGACGTCACCGCCGAGGTCCTGCCGATCGCCGAGGCCAAGAAACAGGGCGCCATCGCCGAATTCGGCGAGAAGTACGGCGAGCGGGTCCGGGTCGTCACCATCGGCGACTTCTCCAAGGAGCTGTGCGGCGGCACCCATGTGCACAACACCGCGCAGCTCGGCCTGGTGAAGCTGCTCGGCGAGTCCTCGATCGGCTCCGGCGTGCGCCGCGTCGAAGCCCTCGTCGGCGTGGACGCCTACCACTTCCTCGCCCGCGAGCACACGGTCGTCGCTCAGCTCACCGAGCTGGTCAAGGGCCGCCCAGAGGAGCTGCCCGACAAGATCTCCGGGATGCTCGCCAAACTCAAGGACGCCGAGAAGGAGATCGAGCGCTTCCGCGCGGAGAAGGTCCTCCAGGCCGCCGCCGGGCTCGCCGAGAGCGCCGCCGACATCAAGGGCGTCGCCCTGGTCGCCGGTACGGTCCCCGAGGGCACCGGCGCCGACGACCTGCGCAAGCTCGTCCTCGACGTCCGCCAGCGGATCGGCGGCGGACGCCCCGGCGTCGTCGCCCTCTTCACCGTCGCCAACGGCCGCCCGCTGACCGTCATCGCCACCAACGAGGCCGCCCGCGAGCGCGGCATCAAGGCCGGCGAGCTGGTCCGCACCGCGGCCAAGACCCTCGGCGGCGGAGGCGGCGGCAAGGACGACGTCGCCCAGGGCGGCGGCCAGAACCCGGCCGCGGTCCAGGACGCCGTCGAGGCCGTCCATCGCCTGGTGGGCGAGAAGGCGTGACAGACCGTTCGCCGGATCCGAGCCGCCCGGGGCGAGAAGGCGGCATGAGGAGGGGCCGGAGAATCGCGGTGGATGTCGGGGACGCCCGCATCGGGGTCGCCTCGTGCGACCCCGACGGGATCCTCGCCACGCCGGTCGAGACGGTGCCCGGCCGGGACGTGCCCGCGGCGCTGCGGCGGCTCGCCGCGATCGTGGCGGAGTACGAGCCGATCGAGGTCGTCGTCGGGCTGCCGCGCTCCCTCAACGGGGGCGAGGGCCCGGCGGCGGCCAAGGTCCGCGGCTTCGCCCAGCATGTGGCGAAAGTCATCTCGCCGGTTCCGGTGCGCCTGGTGGACGAACGCATGAGTACGGTCACGGCCACGCAAGGGCTCCGCGCCTCCGGAGTGAAGGCGAAAAAGGGACGCTCCGTAGTGGATCAGGCTGCCGCGGTCATTATTTTGCAAAGTGCGCTGGAGACCGAACGGGTGTCGGGTAAAGCTCCGGGCGAGAGCGTCGAAGTGGTCATCTGATCGCGGTACGGTAACGTCTCGCGCGACACGGCGGCGCCCCTCGGGCGCCGCCCGTTTCACAGGGTCGGCAAGCCGGTTGCAGACCGCGTACCAAGGGGACCGATGACTGACTATGGCCGGGGCTCCGGCTCCGAACCGTGGCATCCCGAGGACCCGCTCTTCGGTGACGGCTACGACCAGGCGCAGCAGCCCTACCCGCCGCAGCAGCAGGTGCAGTACCCGCAGGCGGAGTACGACCCCTACGCCACCGGCCAGCACCAGCAGCAGTACCCGCAGCAGCAGGGCGGCCAGCAGTACCCCCAGACCCCGCAGCAGTACGAGCAGCAGGGGTACCCGCAGCAGCAGCCGCAGCACCCGCAGGGTCAGTACCAGCCTCAGCAGCACCCGCAGCAGCACCCTCAACAGCAGCAGTACCCGCAGGCGCAGTACGACGGCTACGACACCGGCTCCCACTCGGTCGGCGGATACGGCCACCAGGACCCGTATGGCGGTCACCAGCCGCAGGATCCGTACGCGGGCGGCCCGCAGCCCGACTTCTACGGGCAGAACGGCTACCCGCCGCCGCAGCAGCCCCAGTACCGGCAGCAGCCGCAGGCGCCGTTCCAGGGCCAGGGGCCCGGACAGGGGCCGGGCGGTCCGGGGCAGGGCGGTCTGAATCAGGGCGCTCCGGGGCAGGGTCAGCCGCAGGCGCCGCTGCACGGGCAGGGGCAGCCACAGGGGCAGGGCCCGGCGCAGGGTGCGCAAGGGGTCCAGGGCACGCAGGGAGGTCACCCGCAGGAGCCGGGCGCGCGCCCGCTGCGGACCGCTCCGGGCAACACCGGCGACTGGGACGCGGGGGAGGACGACGACCCGCGCGAGCACGCCTTCTTCTCCGGCCGTGACGACGACGACGATGACGACGCCCCCGCGACCACCACCACGAGCGGTGGCGGTCGGCGCGCGGGCAAGTCGGCCCCCGCCAAGGGCGGCAAGAAGCGCCGCAGCGGCTGCGCGTGCCTGGTCGTCCTGGTCGTCCTGGGCGGCGGCCTCGGTGGCGTCGGCTACTTCGGCTACAACTTCTACCAGGACCGTTTCGGCCCGGCCCCCGACTACTCGGGCAACGGCGCGGGCGAGGTCCAGGTCGAGATCCCCAAGGGCTCGACGATCACCACCATGGGCAACATCCTCAAGTCCGACGGTGTGGTCAAGAGCGTGGACGCCTTCACCGCCGCGGCCCGCAAGAACCCCAAGGGCCAGTTCATCCAGGCGGGCGTCTACGTCCTCAACAAGCAGATGTCGGCGGCCTCGGCCGTCACGATGATGCTCGACCCCAAGTCCCAGAACGCGATGATCATCGCCGAGGGCATGCGCGACGCGCAGATCTACGACGCCATCGACAAGCGTCTCGGCCTCTCCGCGGGCAGCACGAAGAAGGTCGCGCACGACCAGGCCAAGAACCTCGGACTGCCGGACTGGGCGGACACCGGCTCCAAGGTCAAGGACCCGCTGGAAGGTTTCCTCTTCCCGTCCCGCTACGGCGTCGCCAAGGGCATGAAACCCGAAGCGCTGCTGCGCGAGATGGTCGGCGAGGCGAAGAAGCAGTACGCCCAGTTCGACATGGTCGCCGAGGCGAAGAAGCAGAATCTCAGCTCGCCGCTGCAACTGCTCACCGTCGCCAGCCTGGTGCAGGCCGAGGGCAAGACCGACGACGACTTCCGCAAGATGGCCAAGGTCGTCTACAACCGGATGGTCCCCACCAACAAGGAGACCTTCGGACTGCTCCAGTTCGACTCGACGTACAACTACATCAAGAACACCAGCGCCACGAACATCAGCCTCGCGAAGATCAAGTCCCTGGACGACCCGTACAACACGTACAAGTACAAGGGCCTGCCGCCGGGGCCGATCGGCAACCCGGGCGTCGACGCGCTGAAGGCGGCGATGAACCCCGACAGCGGGAACTGGTACTACTTCATCTCGCTGGACGGCAAGACGACCAAGTTCACCTCGACGCACGCCGAGTTCCAGAAGCTCTACGACCAGTACAACAGCCAGTAGGACCGGGGCACTTCTTCCGTGGACACGACCGGACACCCGGGCACCCGCCGTGCGGCGGTGCTCGGGTCACCCATCGCGCACTCGCTCTCCCCGGTGCTGCACCGGGCCGCGTTCGAGGCGATGGGCCTCGCCGACGAGTGGCGCTACGACCGCTTCGAGGTCGACGAGGCGGCGCTGCCCGGCTTCATCGGCGGCCTCGACCCCGCCGTCTGGCGCGGTCTGTCGCTGACGATGCCGCTCAAGCGGGCCGTGATCCCGCTGCTGGACGAGATCACCGAGACGGCCGCGTCCGTGGAGGCCGTCAACACGGTCGTGCTCGGCCCCGACGGCCGCCGCAGGGGCGACAACACCGATATCCCCGGCATGCTCGCCGCCCTGCGGGAGCGCGGCATCACCTCCGCGCCGTCCGCGGCGGTCCTCGGCGCCGGGGCCACCGCCTCCTCCGCGCTGGCCGCGCTCGCGCGGCTCGGCACGGCCGAGGTCACCGCGTACGTGCGCGGCCCGGCGCGCGCCGCCGAGATGCGGCAGTGGGGCGAACGCCTCGGTGTCGCCGTGCGCGTCGCCGACTGGGCCGACGCCGCCAAGGCCCTCGCCGAGCCGCTGGTCATCGCCACCACCCCGGCCGGCGCCGCCGACCACCTCGCCCCCGCCGTCCCGCCCACCCCCGGCGCCCTCTTCGACGTCCTCTACGACCCCTGGCCCACCCCACTGGCCGCCGCCTGGTCCCGCCGTGACGCCCCGGTCGTCGGCGGCCTCGACCTCCTGGTCCACCAGGCCGTCCTCCAGATCGAGCAGTACACCGGCCACGCCCCCGCCCCCCTCGCGGCCATGCGCGCGGCGGGCGAGGCCGCGCTGCCGCGGGGGTGACGGTTCCGACCGGTCGCTGTCCGCACGGTGGACCGTGTCGGGGCACGGCACGTCGGCGTGGGAGGATCGGGGGACAGGACGGCACGCCGTTGCTCGGGGGCGGCCGGACCGGGACGCGCACATCGAGGGAGCACCGTTGAGCAGGTTGCGCTGGCTGACCGCGGGGGAGTCGCACGGACCCGCACTCGTCGCGACGTTGGAGGGGCTGCCGTCCGGGGTGCCGGTCACCACGGAGTTGGTGGCGGACGCGCTGGCGCGGCGGCGGCTGGGATACGGGCGCGGGGCGCGGATGAAGTTCGAGCGCGACGAGGTGACCTTCCTGGGCGGCGTACGGCACGGCCTCACCATGGGCAGCCCGGTGGCCGTGATGGTGGGCAACACCGAGTGGCCCAAGTGGGAACAGGTCATGTCGGCCGACCCGGTGGACCCGGAGATCCTGGCGGGCCTGGCGCGCAACGCGCCGCTGACCCGGCCGCGACCCGGCCACGCGGACCTGGCGGGGATGCAGAAGTACGACCTGGACGAGGCCCGGCCGGTGCTGGAACGGGCCAGCGCGCGGGAGACCGCGGCGCGGGTGGCGCTGGGCGCGGTCGCGCGGTCGTACCTGAAGGAGACCGCGGGCATCGAGATCGTCTCGCACGTGGTGGAACTGGCCGGGGCGAAGGCGCCCTACGGCGTGGTGCCGGTGCCCGGCGACGAGGAGCGGCTCGACGCGGACCCGGTGCGCTGCCTGGACGCGGACGCGAGCAAGGCGATGGTCGCGGAGATCGACCAGGCCCACAAGGACGGCGACACGCTCGGCGGCGTCGTGGAAGTGCTGGCGTACGGAGTGCCGGTCGGCCTCGGTTCGCACGTGCACTGGGACCGCAGGCTCGACGCACGGCTGGCCGCCGCGCTGATGGGCATCCAGGCGATCAAGGGCGTCGAGGTCGGCGACGGCTTCGACCTGGCCCGGGTGCCCGGCTCCAAGGCGCACGACGAGATCGTGCCGGGCCCCGACGGCATCCGGCGCGCCTCCGGCAGGTCCGGCGGCACCGAGGGCGGCATGAGCACCGGAGAGGTGCTGCGGGTCCGCGCCGCGATGAAGCCGATCGCCACCGTGCCCCGCGCGCTCGCCACCATCGACGTCACCACCGGCGAGGTCGCCCAGGCCCACCACCAGCGCTCCGACGTGTGCGCGGTGCCCGCGGCGGGCATCGTCGCCGAGGCGATGGTCGCCCTGGTGCTGGCCGACGCGGTAGCCGAGAAGTTCGGCGGCGACTCGGTCGTACAGACCCGGCGCAGCGTCCGCGGCTTCCTCGACAACCTGGCGATCCAGTGACCGGCCCGGCGATCGTCCTCGTCGGCCCGCCCGGAGCGGGCAAGACCACCGTCGGCCGCGCGCTCGCCGACCGGCTGGGCACCACGTACCGCGACACCGACGCCGATGTGGAGGCCGTCGCGGGCAAGCCGATCCCCGAGATCTTCATCGACGACGGCGAGCCGCGCTTCCGCGAGCTGGAACGCGCCGCGGTCCGCGCCGCCGTCGCCGAGCACGAGGGAGTGCTGTCGCTGGGCGGCGGCGCCGTCATGGACGGCCCCACCCGCGACCTGCTGGCCGGTCTGCCGGTGGTCTTCCTCGACGTCGGCCTGCACCAGGCCGTCCGCCGCGTCGGCCTGGACGCGCCGCGCCCGCTGCTCGCGGTCAACCCGCGCCAGCAGTGGCGCGAGCTGATGGACGTACGCCGCCCGCTGTACACGGAGATCGCCCGCGCCGTGGTCAGCACCGACGACCGCACCCCCGAGGACGTGGCCGAGGCCGTCCTCGACGCACTCCAA
Source organism: Streptomyces sp. NPDC008139 (assembly GCF_042957025.1). NCBI lineage: Bacteria > Bacillati > Actinomycetota > Actinomycetes > Kitasatosporales > Streptomycetaceae > Streptomyces > Streptomyces sp. NPDC008139. The sequence goes on along the minus strand of NZ_JBIBHM010000011.1, from coordinate 217,536 downwards.
CTGAAGGACGCATGAGCGAGAACGACGCGGTGGCGCCCCCCACCCGTATCCAGGTCGGTGCCACGGCGGGCACCGAGGCGTACGAGGTGCTGGTCGGTCACCAGCTCCTCGGCGAACTGCCGGGACTGATCGGGCCCAAGGCGCGCCGGGTGGCCGTCCTGCACCCCGAGGCGCTGGCCGGGACCGGCGAGGCGATCCGCGAGGACCTCGCGGAGCAGGGCTTCGATGCCATCGCCATCCAGCTCCCGAACGCCGAGGAGGCCAAGACCGCCGAGGTCGCCGCCTACTGCTGGAAGGCGCTCGGCCAGACCGGCTTCACCCGCACCGACGTGATCGTCGGCGTCGGCGGCGGCGCCACCACCGACCTGGCCGGTTTCGTCGCCGCGACCTGGCTGCGCGGAGTGCGCTGGATCGCCGTGCCCACCACCGTCCTCGGCATGGTCGACGCGGCCGTCGGCGGCAAGACCGGCATCAACACCGCCGAGGGCAAGAACCTCGTCGGCGCCTTCCACCCGCCCGCCGGAGTCCTCTGCGACCTCGCCGCGCTCGCCTCGCTGCCGGTCAACGACTACGTCAGCGGCCTCGCCGAGATCATCAAGGCCGGATTCATCGCCGACCCCGGCATCCTCGACCTGATCGAGTCCGACCCGGCCGCCGCCCGCCGCCCGGAGGGCCCGCACACCGGCGAGCTGATCGAACGCGCCATCCGGGTCAAGGCCGAGGTCGTCTCCGCCGACCTCAAGGAGTCCGGCCTCCGCGAGATCCTCAACTACGGCCACACGCTGGCGCACGCGATCGAGAAGAACGAGCGCTACAACTGGCGGCACGGCGCCGCCGTCTCCGTCGGCATGGTCTTCGCCGCCGAACTCGGCCGCCTGGCCGGGCGGTTGGACGACGCGACCGCCGACCGGCACCGCGCAGTCCTGGAGTCCGTCGGACTGCCGCTGACCTACCGCGGCGACCAGTGGCCGAAGCTGGTGGAGACCATGAAGGTCGACAAGAAGTCCCGCGGCGACATGCTGCGCTTCATCGTCCTCGACGGACTCGCCAAGCCGACCGTGCTGGAGGGCCCCGACCCGGCCGTCCTGCTCGCCGCCTACGGGGAGGTCTCCGCGTGACCACCCGCGTCCTGGTGCTCAACGGCCCCAACCTCGGGCGCCTCGGCTCCCGCGAGCCCGACGTCTACGGCGCGACCTCGTACGCGGGTCTGGTCGAGGAGTGCACCAAGCTCGGCGCCGAGCTGGGCTTCGACGTCGAGGTCCGCGAGACCAACGACGAGGCGGAGCTGATCGGCTGGCTGCACGAGGCGGCCGACGGCCGGATTCCCGTCGTCCTCAACCCCGGCGCCTTCACGCACTACTCCTACGCGATGCGCGACGCCGCCGCGCAGCGGACCGCGCCGCTGATCGAGGTGCACATCTCCAACCCGTACGCGCGCGAGACGTTCCGGCACAACTCCGTCGTGGCCGCCGTCGCCTCCGGTACGGTCGCCGGATTCGGCATCGGCTCGTACCGGCTGGCGCTGCGCGCCCTCGCGGAGGACGGCGCCTCCTAGAGGGGCACCTTGGAGGAGCGCGGCTCGTTCACACAACGGCCGTCAGGGGCTGTACCGTTCCGTGTCGAACGGGTTCGTTACCGGCCGGTTCAAGAAGCTGATCCTCCGTACGGGATGGAGTGGGGCGAGATGCAGCACGCTGTGGGGGCGCCGCAGCCCGGTGGCCCCACCCCGCCCCAGGGGACGGGCGTCAGTACGGGGCACTTCCCGTTGTCGTCGCCCGCGCCCGTGCAGGTCCCGGCGCCGCACGGCAACGGCTCGCTGTCCGGCGCCTCGCACGGCCCGATAGCCGTGCTGCTGATCGGCGCGGCGGGAGCGGGCAAGACGACGATCGCGCGGCACTGGGCCGACCACCGCGGCGCGCCGACCGCGCACATCAGCCTGGACGACGTACGCGAATGGGTGCGGGCCGGTTTCGCCGACCCGCAGGCGGGGTGGAACGAGCACTCCGAGGCGCAGTACCGGCTGGCCCGCCGCACCTGCGGCTTCGCCGCCCGTAATTTCCTGGCCAACGGCGTCTCCTGCATCATCGACGACGCCGTCTTCCCCGACCGCCCCGCCGTCGGCCTCGGCGGCTGGAAGCGGCACGTCGGGCCCGGCCTGCTCCCCGTCGTCCTGCTCCCGGGACTCGACGTCGTCCTGACCCGCAACGCGGAGCGCACCGGGAACCGCCGCCTGTCGGACGAGGAAGTCGCCCGCATCCACGGCCGTATGGCGGGCTGGTACGGCTCGGGCCTGCCCATCATCGACAACTCCCAGCTCGACGTGGTCTCCGCCGCCGCCGCCCTCGACCGCGTCGTGGCCCGCAGCGCCCAGGGCCCGCCCATCTGGTAGCCCGCCCGGCACGGTCCGGCAGCGGCGGCAGAGCGCCCAGCGGTACGGGCTCACGCCGCAGGCGAGCCTTCGGCGGTACGGGCGGAGGCGGCGGCCGGCGGCCCGGCGCCACGGGTGGACGCGCTCAGGAAGCCGGGCCGCCGACGCGCCCATACGCTCGCCACATGTCCGAGGTGCACGCAGCACGCAGAGCACGGCTGCGCGACCGGTGCGCGGCGAACGGCGCGTCCGCCGCGCTGGTGACCCGTCCCGCGAACATCCGCTACCTGACCGGCTGCGCGCCGCAGGGCGCGGCGCTGCTGATCGGCCCGGACGACGACGCGCTGGTGCACCTCACCCCACCGCAGGACGAGCGCGACGAACCGCTGCCCGGCGACCTGCGCGCGGTGGTGCTGGCGACGCCGGACGGCGACGCGGCGGTGGCCGCCGCCGACCTGGCCCGCGAACACCACGCCGACTCCCTCGCCGTCGAGGAGCACCACCTGACGGTGACCCGGCACCGCGCGATCGGCTCGGTCGTCGGCGCGCTCCCGCTGTCCGACCTCGGCGGCGCCGTCGAACAGCTCCGGCTGGTCAAGGACGAGCACGAGATCGCCAACCTCAGGATCGCCGCGGAGATCGCCGACCAGGCACTCGGCGAGCTGCTGGAGTCGATCCTGGTCGGCCGCACCGAACGGCACCTCGCCCTGGAGTTGGAGCGCCGCCTGGTCGACCACGGCGCAGAGGGCCCCGCCTTCCGCACCTCAGTCGGCACCGGGCCGAACTCCGGCGCGCCCCGGCACGTGCCGACCGACCGCCGCGTCGAGGAGGGCGACTTCCTGACCGTCCGGCTCGGCGCCCGCTACCGCGGCTACCGCTGCGAAGTCGGCCGTACGTTCGTCATCGGCACCGCTCCCGCCGCCTGGCAGATCGACCTCTACGAGCTGGTGTTCGCCGCCCAGCGGGCCGGCCGCGAGGCGCTCGCACCCGGTGTGGCCTGCCGAGACGTCGACCACGCGACCCGGAGCCCGCTCACCGCCGCCGGCCACGCGGAGGGTCTGGCACAGTGGTCGGGACATGGCGTGGGTCTGGAAATCGACGAGGACCCTCGGCTGTCACCTGCGGCCATGGGTAAACTGGACGCTTGCGTGCCGGTCACCGTCGAACCGGGGGTCCACCTTCCGGGCCGCGGCGGTGTCCGCATCGACGACACACTCGTCGTACGTCCACTGGCGGACGGCGGGCCCGAGCTACTCACCATCACGACCAAGGAACTGCTCGCCCTGTGACGGGCGTGTGCCCTCCTCGGTCCCCGAAGCAGCACTTTCAGGAGATTCCGCAACCGTGGCCACCACGAACGACCTCAAGAACGGCCTCGTGCTCAAGCTCGACAGCGGCCAGCTCTGGACCGTAGTCGAGTTCCAGCACGTCAAGCCCGGCAAGGGCCCCGCCTTCGTGCGCACCAAGCTGAAGCACGTGCTCTCCGGGAAGGTCGTCGACAAGACCTTCAACGCGGGCGTGAAGGTCGAGACCGCCAACGTCGACAAGCGCGGCATGCAGTTCTCCTACAAGGACGGCACCGACTTCGTCTTCATGGACACCGAGACCTACGACCAGATCATCATCGCGCCCGAGACGGTCGGCGACGCCGCCAACTACCTCCTTGAGGGCTTCGAGGCGGTCGTGGCGATGTACGAGGGCTCCGCGCTCTACGTCGAGCTGCCCGCCTCCGTCGAGCTGGTCATCGAGTACACCGAGCCCGGCGTCCAGGGCGACCGCTCCACCGGCGGCTCCAAGCCCGCCCGCCTGGAGACCGGTTACGAGATCGGCGTCCCGCTCTTCATCACCACGGGCGAGAAGGTCAAGGTCGACACCCGTACGGGCGACTACCTCGGCCGGGTGAACAGCTAACCGTGGCTGCCCGGAACAAGGCCCGCAAGCGGGCCTTCCAGATCCTCTTCGAGGCGGAACAGCGGGGCGTCGACCCCAAGACCGCCATGGCGGACTGGATCCGGCTCGCCAGGACCGACGACCGGCAGCCGCCGGTCACCGAGTACACGATGCGGCTCGTCGAGGGCTGCGAGGCGCACGCCGAGCGGATCGACGAACTGCTGTCCAGCTACTCCGTCGGCTGGTCGCTCGACCGGATGCCGGTCGTGGACCGCAATGTGCTGCGGCTCGGCACGTACGAGCTGCTCTGGGAGGACGACGTCCCGGACGCGGTCGTGCTGGACGAGGCGGTGCAGCTCGCCAAGGAGTTCTCCACCGACGAGTCACCGGCCTTCGTCAACGGGCTGCTGGCCCGGCTGATGGAACTGAAGCCGACGCTCAAGCGGTAGGACCCGCGCCCGAGCGCCCGGCCCGTCCTTCCGGGCCCGAAGCAGAAGTTGAACAATATTCTGCTTCGGGCCTGGTGTGTGTCCTGGCCCTGGCCTAGATTCCCGCGCATGGACGAAACGGACGACCGGACCGACGACGCGATCCTGAAGCACCTCGCCGGACTGCGCGCCGCCGACCTGCCCGTGCACGGCGGACGGACGATGGCGTACGTCTACGACGCGGGACTCGACGGGCTCGACGATCTGGCGGCGAGCGCCCAGGCCGCCTTCGCGGGCGTCAACGGCCTCGACATGACCGCCTTCCCCAGCGTGGTCGCGCTGGAGAACGACATCGTGGGGCGGGCGGCGGCCGTGCTCGGCGGCGGCCCGCGGACGGCGGGCACCTTCACCAGCGGCGGCACCGAGAGCTGCCTGCTGGCCGTTCTCACCGCCCGCGAGCACGCCCGCAGGACGCGCGGCGTCACCGCGCCCGAGATCGTGCTCCCCGTCACCGCGCACGCCGCCTTCCACAAGGCCGCGGCGCTCTTCGGACTCACCGTCGTGAGCGTCCCCGTGGACCCGGAGACCTTCCGGGTACGGGCCGAGGACATGACAGCCGCCATCGGCCCCCGTACCGCCCTCGTCGTCGTCTCCGCGCCCTCCTACGCGCACGGCGTGCTCGACCCGGTCGCCGAGGTGGCGCGGGCCGCCGCGGAACGCGGCACGCTGTGCCACGTGGACGCCTGCATCGGCGGCTGGTACCTGGCGCACCGGCGGCTGGCCGACGGCATCGCGCCGCCGCCCGCCTTCGACCTCGCGGTGCCCGGCGTCACCTCGCTCTCGGTCGACCTGCACAAGTACGGCTACACGCCCAAGGGCGCCTCCGTGCTGCTCTTCCGGGACGCGGAACTGCGCAGGCACGGCTGGTTCGCGCACGCCTCCTGGCCGGGCTACCCGGTCGTCAACGCGACCTTGCAGGGCACCAAGTCCGCCGGGCCGCTCGCCGCCGCCTGGGCGGTGCTGCGCAGGGTCGGCACCGACGGGTACACCGACCTGTCCCGCCGCGTGCACGCGGCGACCGTACGGCTGGTCGAGGGGATCGGTCGAATCGAGGGGCTGCGGGTGCTCGGCGCCCCCGAGGCGTCGCTGGTGGCCGTCGCCTCCGCCGACCCGGCGCTCGACCCGTTCGTGGTCGCGGACGAGATGCGGCTGCTCGGCTGGTACCTCCAGCCGCAGCCCGCCTTCGGCGGCTCACCGTCCAATGTGCACCTCACGGTCACCGCCGCCGTCGCGGACCCTGACCGGATCGACGAACTCGTCGCCCACCTGGCCGACGCCGTGACCAGGGCCCGCGCGTACGGCCCGACCGCCGTCGACCCCGGACTCGTGGAGTTGGCCGCCGCCCTCGACCCGGACGCCCTCGGCCCCGACGAGGTGGCGCTCGCCCTCCAGCTCGCGGGCGTCGGCCCCGGCGGCGCGCTGCCCGACCGCATGGCCCCCGTCCTCGCCGTCCTCCAGGCCCTGCCCCCGCGCCTCACCGAACGCCTGCTGCCCGAGGTCATCTCCCGGATGTACGTGAGCGCCCCGGCCTGACGGCGCCCGCCACCGATCCCGAACCGCCACGCAGGAAAACCCGGTGCGGCGACCGGAACGCGCGGCGCCGCGTCGGCTGAGCGCGCGGTTCCCCGCGCCCCTGGGCAGGCGTCCTCTGCCCGGAAGCGGAAGCACGGACCCCTCAGGGGCGCGGGGAACCGCGCGACACGCCGCGACGGACCGCACCCCTCGGGGCGGGCGCCCCGGAACGCGGAGCCGCCCGGTGCGGGCCCCGGAAAGGGGCCCGCACCGGGCGGCGGGACGTTTCTGCACTATTCGGGCGAGCCGGGCGCCTAGCCCTCTTCGTGCTGGACCGCGCGCCGCGCGTCGGCGTCGAGGACGCCCCAGCCGATGAGCTGCTCGGTGAGTACGGACGGCGACTGGTCGTAGATCACGGCCAGGGTGCGGAGGTCGTCCTGGCGGATCGACAGCACCTTGCCGTTGTAGTCGCCGCGCTGGCTCTGGATCGTGGCGGCGTACCGCTGGAGAGGCCCGGCCTTCTCCGGCGGGACCTGGGACAGGCGCTCCAGGTCGAGGACGAGCTTCGGGGGCGGCTCGGCCGCCCCGCCGGGGGTCGTACCCGGCAGCAACTCCTGGACCGGAACTCCGTAGAAGTCCGCAAGCTCGGCGAGTCGCTGCACGGTCACGGCACGGTCGCCGCGCTCGTACGAGCCCACGACCACTGCCTTCCAGCGGCCCTGGGACTTCTCCTCGACGCCGTGCAGAGACAGGCCCTGCTGCGTGCGGATGGCCCGGAGCTTTGCTCCGAGCTGCTTGGCGTAATCGCTGGACATATGGCTCCCCGGACGGAAACTCGGTGACTCACTGTGAGGTTACGCAGCGTAATCCGCGCTCGTCAAGCCGGAAAGGGCCGATCGGTCGCTGACCTGGGCGGTCCGCGCCACCTGATACCGTTGCCGCGTACCCCTGACGTCCTTTAATGCCCGTCCTGTGAGGCGGGGAAGGAGGTCCCCGACCCATGGTCGAAGACCGCAGTACCCCGGAAGACCGCGATACCGCCGAGCGGAACCCCGCGCCCGCCCGTCCGGTGCTCGAAGCACCCGACATCGCCCGCGTCCTCACCCGTATCGCCCACGAGATCGTGGAACGCGCCAAGGGCGCGGACGACGTGGTGCTCCTCGGCATCCCGACCCGCGGCGTCTATCTGGCGCAGCGCCTGGCGGCCAAGCTCGCCGAGATCACCGGCCGCACGACGGCCGTCGGCTCCCTCGACATCACCATGTACCGCGACGACCTGCGGCTGCACCCGGCGCGCGCGCTGGCCCGCACCGAGATCCCGGCCACCGGGATCGACGGCAGGCTCGTCGTCCTCGTCGACGACGTGCTCTTCTCCGGCCGGACCATCCGCGCCGCCCTCGACGCGCTCAACGACATCGGCCGCCCCCGCGCCGTACAGCTCGCGGTCCTGGTCGACCGCGGCCACCGCGAACTGCCGATCAGGGCCGACTACGTCGGCAAGAACCTGCCCACCTCGCTGCGCGAGACCGTCAAGGTCCAGCTCACCGAGGAGGACGGCCGCGACACCGTCCTGCTCGGCCAGAAGGACGACAAGGACCGCGACCGGCGCGACCGCCGGGACCGGGACGACGCGGCGCCGCGCGAGGGCCTCCCGGCGGACGACTAGCGCATCCAGGACAGGACCCCCGCCGGGGTCCTGTGCTTCCGCGCGCCCTGACCCGCCCCAGCACCCCCGGAGTGACCCGCATGAAGCGCCACCTGATCTCGGCCGCCGACCTCAGCCGCGACGACGCCCTCCTCGTACTCGACACCGCCGAGGAAATGGCCCGCGTCGCCGACCGGCCCATCAAGAAACTGCCCACCCTGCGCGGCCGTACCGTCGTCAACCTCTTCTTCGAGGACTCGACGCGGACCCGCATCTCCTTCGAGGCCGCCGCCAAGCGGCTCTCCGCCGACGTCATCAACTTCTCCGCCAAGGGCTCCTCGGTCTCCAAGGGCGAATCCCTCAAGGACACCGCGCTGACCCTGGAGGCGATGGGCGCCGACGCCGTCGTCATCCGGCACGGCTCGTCCGGCGCGCCGCACCGCCTGGCCACCTCCGGCTGGATCAACGGCTCGGTGGTCAACGCCGGCGACGGCACCCACGAACACCCCACGCAGGCACTGCTGGACGCCTTCACCATGCGCCGCCACCTGTCCGGCGTCGGCCGCGACCTGGAGGGCCGCCGCGTCACCATCGTCGGCGACATCCTGCACAGCCGGGTCGCCCGCTCCAACGTGCTGCTGCTCAACACCCTCGGCGCGCGCGTCACCTTGGTCGCCCCGCCGACCCTGCTGCCGATCGGCGTCGAGCGGTGGCCGTGCGAGGTCAGCTACGACCTCGACGCGGTGCTCGCCAAGACCGACGCGCTGATGATGCTGCGGGTGCAGAGCGAGCGGATGAACGCCGCCTTCTTCCCCACCGAGCGCGAGTACACCCGGCGTTACGGCGTGGACGGGCTGCGGATGGCGGTGCTGCCCGAGCACGCCATCGTCATGCACCCGGGACCGATGAACCGCGGCATGGAGATCACCGCCGAGGTCGCCGACTCGCCGCGCTGCACCGTCGTGGAGCAGGTCGCCAACGGCGTCAGCACCCGGATGGCCGTGCTGTACCTGCTGCTCGGCGGCTCGGAACCGGCCATCGCCACCACCGTGCCCGTCCCCGAGACCGCACCCGCGACGACCGCCCCCGCCCGTACCGAGGAGAGCAAGTAACCATGAGCAAGATCCTGATCCGTGGCGCGAAGGTACTGGGCGGCGAGCCGCAGGACGTCCTGATCGACGGCGAGACCATCGCCGGGATCGGCGTGGGCCTGTCCGGCGACGGGACCGGGGGCGCCACCGTGGTCGACGGCGAGGGCCGGATGGTCCTGCTGCCCGGCCTGGTCGACCTCCACACCCACCTGCGCGAGCCGGGCCGCGAGGACTCCGAGACCGTGCTGACCGGCACCAGGGCCGCCGCCATCGGCGGCTACACCGCCGTGCACGCCATGGCCAACACCTTCCCCGTCGCCGACACCGCGGGCGTCGTCGAGCAGGTCTGGCGGCTCGGCAAGGAGTCCGGCTACTGCGACGTGCAGCCGGTCGGCGCCGTCACCGTCGGCCTGGAGGGCAAGCAGCTCGCCGAACTGGGCGCCATGGCCGACTCGGCCGCCCGGGTACGGGTCTTCTCCGACGACGGCAAGTGCGTGGACGACGCGGTGATCATGCGCCGCGCGCTGGAGTACGTGAAGGCGTTCGACGGCGTCGTCGCCCAGCACGCGCAGGAGCCCCGGCTCACGGAGGGCGCCCAGATGAACGAGGGCACCGTCTCCGGCGAACTGGGCCTGACCGGCTGGCCCGCCGTCGCCGAGGAGTCGATCATCGCCCGCGACATCCTGCTCGCCGCGCACGTCGGCTCCCGCGTGCACATCTGCCACCTGTCCACCGCGGGCTCCGTCGAACTCGTCCGCTGGGCCAAGTCCAAGGGCTGGGACGTCACCGCCGAGGTCACCCCCCACCACCTGCTGCTCACCGACGAGCTGGTGCGTACGTACAACCCGGTCTACAAGGTCAACCCGCCGCTGCGCACCGAGGCGGACGTGCTCGCGCTGCGCGAGGCCCTGGCCGACGGCACCATCGACTGTGTGGCCACCGACCACGCACCGCACCCGCACGAGGACAAGGACTGCGAGTGGGCCGCCGCCGCCATGGGCATGGTGGGCCTGGAGACCGCGCTGTCCGTCGTGCAGCACACCATGGTCGACACCGGACTGCTGGACTGGGCGGGCGTCGCCGACCGCATGTCGGCCAGGCCCGCCGTCATCGGACGGCTCGCGGGCCACGGACGGCCGCTCGCCGAGGGCGAGCCCGCCAACCTCGTCCTGGTCGATCCCGCATACCGTGGGGTGGTCAATCCCGCGGGCTTCGCCTCCCGCAGCCGCAACACCCCCTACGAGGGACGCGAACTGCCGGGCCGGGTGCACGCCACCTTCCTGCGGGGCCAGGCGACGGTCATGGACGGGAAGCTCACGTGACACCTCTGACACTGCTGGCGGCCGGTACGGCGCGGGCCGCGGACAAGCACTCGGCGAAGGTCACCGACTGGACCGACCGGATCGGCTGGATCGTCGGCCTCGCCCTGTTCGTCGGCCTGCTGTACTGGCTGATGCGCCAGGGCTGGCAGTGGCGCCGCACCCTCCAGGGCGGCCTGCCCGCACTCCCGCAGGCCCCCGAGGAGACCGGCGAACCGCTCCTGGAATTCGACGGCCGCTACCACGGCAGCACCACCGCGGGGCAGTGGCTGGACCGGATCGTCGCCCACGGCCTCGGCGTACGCAGCAAGGTGACGCTCACCCTCACCGAGGAGGGCCTGGACGCCGACCGCGTCGGCGCCCCCGGGTTCTTCGTCCCCGCCGACGCCCTGCGCGGCGCCCGCCTCGACAAGGGCATCGCGGGCAAGGTCCTCACCGAAGGCGGCCTGCTGGTCGTCACCTGGGAGCACGGCGGCACCCTCATCGACTCCGGCTTCCGCGCCGACCAGGCCGCGCAGCACCCGGCCTGGGTCGCGGAGATCAACCGCGTCAGCGGCGGCGAGGACACCCCCGGCCGACGGCTGGCGGAAGTCGCCTTCGCGGACCACACACCGGGCGTCGGCCCGGCCGAACAACAGGCAAAGAAGGAAGGCGCACAATGACGACCTCCGTCCGGGCGGCCACCGCACCCGCCGTACTCGTCCTGGAGGACGGCCGCACCTTCCGCGGCCGTGCCTACGGGGCGGTGGGGGAGACCTTCGGCGAGGCCGTCTTCTCCACCGGTATGACCGGCTACCAGGAAACGCTCACCGACCCCTCGTACCACCGCCAGGTCGTCGTCATGACCGCCCCGCACGTCGGCAACACCGGCGTCAACGACGAGGACGCCGAGTCGTCCCGCATCTGGGTGTCCGGCTACGTCGTACGCGACCCCGCCCGCGCCCCTTCCAACTGGCGCTCGCGGCGCTCGCTCGACGAGGAGCTGACCACCCAGGGCGTCGTCGGCATCAGCGGCATCGACACCCGCGCCCTCACCCGACACCTGCGCGAACGCGGCGCCATGCGGGTCGGCATCTTCTCCGGCGAGGCACTGGCCGACGACGGCACACTGCTCGCCAGGGTCCGGCAGGCCCCCGAGATGACCGGCGCCGACCTGTCCGCCGAGGTCGCCACCCGGCAGACCTACGTCGTCCCGGCGATCGGGGAGAAGCGCTTCACCGTCGCCGCCCTCGACCTCGGCATCAAGGGCATGACCCCGCACCGGATGGCCGAGCGCGGCATCGAGGTGCACGTCCTGCCCGCGAACGCGAGCGTCGAGGACGTCTACGCGGTCGCGCCGGACGGCGTCTTCCTGTCCAACGGCCCCGGCGACCCGGCCACCGCCGACCTCACCGTCATCCAGGCCGTCCTGGAGCGCGGGACCCCGCTGTTCGGCATCTGCTTCGGCAACCAGCTCCTCGGCCGGGCGCTCGGCTTCGGCACGTACAAGCTCAAGTACGGCCACCGCGGCATCAACCAGCCGGTGCAGGACCGCAGCACCGGCAAGGTCGAGGTCACCGCGCACAACCACGGCTTCGCCGTGGACGCGCCGCGCGACCGGGTCAGCGACACCCCGTACGGCCGCGCCGAGGTCAGCCATGTCTGCCTCAACGACGACGTGGTGGAGGGTCTGCGGCTGCTCGACCGGCCCGCCTTCAGCGTCCAGTACCACCCGGAGGCGGCGGCGGGACCGCACGACGCCGCCTACCTGTTCGACCGCTTCGTTTCCCTGATGGAGGGCCAGCGTGCCTAAGCGCACCGATATCCAGTCCGTCCTGGTCATCGGCTCCGGCCCGATCGTCATCGGCCAGGCCGCCGAGTTCGACTACTCAGGCACCCAGGCGTGCCGGGTCCTCAAGTCCGAGGGCCTGCGGGTCATCCTCGTCAACTCCAACCCCGCCACGATCATGACCGACCCGGAGATCGCCGACGCCACGTACGTCGAGCCGATCACCCCGGAATTCGTCGAGAAGATCATCGCCAAGGAGCGCCCCGACGCGCTGCTGCCCACCCTCGGCGGCCAGACCGCGCTCAACACCGCGATCTCGCTGCACGACAACGGCGTCCTCACCAAGTACGGCGTCGAGCTGATCGGCGCCAACGTCGAGGCGATCAACAAGGGCGAGGACCGCGACCTGTTCAAGGGCGTCGTCGAGGCCGTCAAGGCGAAGATCGGCTACGGCGACTCCGCCCGCTCGGTGATCTGCCACACCATGGACGACGTGCTCGCGGGCGTCGACACCCTCGGCGGCTACCCCGTCGTCGTCCGCCCCTCCTTCACCATGGGCGGCGCGGGCTCCGGCTTCGCGCACGACGAGGACGAACTGCGCCGCATCGCCGGGCAGGGCCTGACCCTCTCGCCGACCACCGAGGTGCTCCTGGAGGAGTCCATCCTCGGCTGGAAGGAGTACGAACTGGAGCTGATGCGCGACAAGCACGACAACGTCGTGGTCGTCTGCTCCATCGAGAACTTCGACCCGATGGGCGTGCACACCGGCGACTCGATCACCGTCGCGCCCGCGATGACCCTCACCGACCGCGAGTACCAGATCCTGCGGGACATCGGCATCGCCGTCATCCGCGAGGTCGGCGTCGACACCGGCGGCTGCAACATCCAGTTCGCGGTCAACCCCGAGGACGGCCGGGTCATCGTCATCGAGATGAACCCGCGCGTCTCCCGCTCCTCCGCGCTCGCCTCCAAGGCCACCGGCTTCCCGATCGCGAAGATCGCCGCCCGCCTGGCCGTCGGCTACACGCTCGACGAGATCCCCAACGACATCACCGAGAAGACCCCCGCGTCCTTCGAACCGACGCTGGACTACGTCGTCGTCAAGGTGCCGCGCTTCGCCTTCGAGAAGTTCCCGGCCGCCGACGCCACCCTCACCACCACCATGAAGTCGGTCGGCGAGGCCATGGCCATCGGCCGCAACTTCACCGAGGCGCTCAACAAGGCGCTGCGCTCGCTGGAGAAGAAGGGCTCGCAGTTCGACTTCGTGACCCCGGTCTCCGCCGCGGACAAGGAAGCGCTGCTGGCCACCGCCGCCGTCCCCACCGACGGCCGGATCAACACCGTCATGACGGCCATCCGCGCCGGGGCCACCCCGGAAGAGGTCTTCGACGCCACGAAGATCGACCCCTGGTTCGTGGACCAGCTCTTCCTGATCCACGAGTACGCCGTCGAACTGGCCGCGGCCGACCGCCTCGACCCCGAACTGCTCGCCGACGCCAAGCGGCACGGCTTCTCCGACGCCCAGATCGCCGGCATCCGCTCGCTGCGCGAGGACGTCGTCCGCGAGGTCAGGCATGCGCTCGGCATCCGCCCGGTCTACAAGACCGTCGACACCTGCGCCGCCGAATTCGCCGCCGACACCCCGTACTTCTACTCGTCCTACGACGAGGAGAGCGAGGTCGCGCCGCGCGAGAAGGCCGCCGTGATCATCCTCGGCTCCGGGCCCAACCGGATCGGCCAGGGCATCGAGTTCGACTACTCCTGCGTGCACGCCTCCTTCGCGCTGCACGACGCCGGGTACGAGACCGTGATGGTCAACTGCAACCCGGAGACCGTCTCCACCGACTACGACACCTCCGACCGGCTCTACTTCGAGCCGCTCACCCTGGAGGACGTCCTGGAGATCGTGCACGCCGAGACGCTCGCGGGCCCGGTCGCCGGTGTCATCGTGCAGCTCGGCGGCCAGACCCCGCTCGGCCTGGCGCAGGCCCTCAAGGACAACGGGGTGCCGGTCGTCGGCACCTCGCCCGAGGCGATCCACCTCGCCGAGGACCGCGGCGCCTTCGGCCGCGTGCTGGCCGCCGCCGGGCTGCCCGCGCCCAAGCACGGCACCGCCGTCACCTTCGACGGCGCCAAGGCCATCGCCGACGAGATCGGCTACCCGGTGCTCGTCCGCCCCTCGTACGTGCTCGGCGGGCGCGGCATGGAGATCGTCTACGACGAGACCCGGCTCGCCTCCTACATCGCCGAGTCCACCGAGATCAGCCCCGACCGCCCGGTGCTCGTCGACCGCTTCCTCGACGACGCCATCGAGATCGACGTGGACGCGCTCTACGACGGCCACGAGCTGTACCTCGGCGGCGTCATGGAGCACATCGAGGAAGCCGGCATCCACTCCGGCGACTCCGCGTGCGCCCTGCCGCCGATCACGCTCGGCGGCCACGACATCAAGCGGCTGCGCGCCTCCACCGAGGCCATCGCCGCCGGAGTCGGCGTACGCGGCCTGATCAACATCCAGTTCGCGCTCGCCGGGGACATCCTCTACGTACTGGAGGCCAACCCGCGCGCCTCCCGTACCGTCCCCTTCACCTCCAAGGCCACCGCGGTGCCGCTGGCCAAGGCCGCCGCGCGGATCTCGCTCGGCGCCACCGTCGCGGAACTGCGCGCCGAGGGCCTGCTGCCGACGGCGGGCGACGGCGGCACCCTGCCGCTGGACGCGCCGATCTCCGTCAAGGAAGCGGTGCTGCCCTGGTCGCGGTTCCGCGACATGCAGGGACGGGGCGTCGACACCATCCTCGGCCCGGAGATGCGCTCCACCGGCGAGGTCATGGGCATCGACGCGGTCTTCGGCACCGCGTACGCCAAGTCGCAGGCCGGGGCGTACGGCGCGCTGCCCACCAAGGGCCGCGCCTTCATCTCGGTCGCCAACCGCGACAAGCGCGCGCTGATCTTCCCGGCCCGCGCGCTGATCGAGCACGGCTTCGAACTGCTGGCCACCTCAGGCACCGCGGAAGTCCTGCGGCGCAACGGCATCGAGGCGCGGGTCGTGCGCAAGCAGAGCGAGGGCGTGGGACCCGAGGGCGAGCCGACCGTGGTCACCCTCATCCACGAGGGCGAGGTCGACCTCATCGTCAACACCCCCTTCGGCACCGGCGGACGCCTCGACGGCTACGACATCCGCACCGCCGCCGTCGCCCGCGGCATCCCCTGCCTGACCACGGTCCAGGCGCTCGCCGCGGCCGTCCAGGGCATCGACGCCTTGACGCGCGGCGACATCGGTGTGCGCTCCTTGCAGGAGCACGCGCGGCATCTGATCGCGGCGCGCGAGGGGTGAGCTGCGGCCCGGCGCCCGCTGTGCGCGCAGTTCCCCGCGCCCCTTCCGGGGCGCATCCCCCTCCGAGGAGATGACCGCTACACGATGTACCACCTCTTCTTCCGGCTCTTCTTCCGGCGCATGGACGCCGAGAGCGCCCATCACCTGGCCTTCCGGTGGATCCGGCTGGTGGCGCGGATCCCCGTCCTGCGCACCTTCGTCGCGGCGGCGCTCGCGCCGCGCTACGCGTCGCTGCGTACCGAGGCCCTGGGCCTGCGGATGCACGGGCCGTTCGGGCTGGCGGCCGGGTTCGACAAGAACGCGGTCGCCATCGACGGGATGGCCATGCTCGGCTTCGACCACGTCGAGGTCGGCACGGTCACCGCGCAGGGCCAGTCCGGCAATCCGCGGCCCCGGCTGTTCCGGCTGGTCGCCGACAGCGCGCTGATCAACCGGATGGGCTTCAACAACGACGGGTCCGCCGCCGTCGCGGACCGGCTCGCCGCCCGGCGACCGGTCTTCCGTACCACCGTCGGCGTCAACATCGGCAAGACCAAGACGGTCCCGGAGGAGGAGGCGGCGGGCGACTACGTGACGTCCACCGAGCGGCTGGCCGCGCACGCCGACTACCTGGTGGTCAACGTGTCCTCGCCGAACACGCCGGGACTGCGCAATCTCCAGGCGACCGCCGCCCTGCGCCCCCTGCTGACGGCGGTACGCGAGGCCGCCGACCGCACGGTGACCGACCGCCGCGTGCCGCTGCTGGTCAAGATCGCGCCCGACCTGGCGGACGAGGACGTGGACGCCGTCGCCGACCTCGCCGTGGAACTGGGCCTCGACGGCATCATCGCCACCAACACCACCATCGCCAGGGACGGCCTCGGCCTGGCGTCCGACCCCCGCCTGACCGCGGAGACCGGCGGCCTGTCCGGCGCGCCGCTGGGCGACCGCTCCCTGGAAGTGCTGCGCAGGCTGTACATGCGGGTCGGCGACCGGATCACGCTGGTCGGCGTCGGCGGCATCCGCGACGCGGAGGACGCCTGGCAGCGGATTCTCGCGGGCGCCACCCTGGTGCAGGGCTACAGCGCCTTCATCTACCAGGGCCCCTTCTGGATGCGCGCGGTCCACAAGGGCCTGGCCGCCCGCCTGGCCACCAGCCCGTACGCCACGCTCGCCGACGCCGTCGGCGCCGACACACGGAAGGTGCCGGTATGACCCCGACCCCGCCGCAGGTGGAGCTCGAACCCTTCGGCGCGCGGCTGCGCCGGGCCATGGACACCCGCGGACAGCTCTGCGTCGGCATCGACCCGCACGCCGCGCTGCTCACCGCGTGGGGCCTCAACGACGACGTGGCCGGTCTCGAACGCTTCACGATGACCGCGGTCGAGGCGCTGGCCGACCGTACGGCGGTCTTCAAACCGCAGTCGGCGTTCTTCGAGCGCTTCGGCTCGCGCGGTATCGCCGTACTGGAGCGGGCGGTCGCGCAGGCGCGGGCCGCGGGCGTCCTGGTGCTGATGGACGCCAAGCGCGGCGACATCGGCTCGACGATGGCCGCGTACGCCGCCACGTATCTGGACAAGGACTCGCCGCTGTTCTCCGACGCGGTGACGGTCAGCCCCTACCTCGGCTTCGAGTCGCTGCGGCCCGCGCTGGAGGCGGCGCGGATCTCGGGGTCCGGGGTCTTCGTCCTCGCCCTGACCTCCAACCCGGAGGGCGCGGAGGTGCAGCGGGCGACGGCGGCGGGCGGCGCGTCCGTCGCGCAGGTGATGCTCGACCACATGGCGGCCGAGAACGCGGGTGTGACGCCGCTGGGTTCGGTCGGCGCGGTGGTCGGCGCGACGCTGTCGGAGGCGGGCGCGGATCTCGACATCAACGGGCCGCTGCTGGCGCCCGGTATCGGGGCGCAGGGCGCCACGCCCGCGGGACTGCCGGCGCTGTTCGGCTCCGCGGTGGCCAATGTGGTGCCCAGCGTCAGCCGGGACGTGCTGCGGCACGGACCCGACGCGGCGGGGCTGCGCGAGGCGGCGGCGCGCTTCACCGACGAGGTACGCGCGGCGGTCTCGGGCGGGTAGCCCTACCGGTCGCGGGTAGGCGGCCCAACGACGGTGCGCGGCAGGGGAGTCCGGGCCCTTCGGGGCCCGGACGGACCCCAAAACGTTGCCCCGGTCGCGCCCCTGATGGGGCCGGTCGCGCGCTGTTTAAACGTCAAAAAGAAGGTTCAGATTCAACCACCGAACGAATTGACGCAGAAACCTGTTCCGCTTTGCCCCAAATATCCCGCTGGATCGAGTCTGACCAGGACTTTTCGTCTGTTCTCGCTGACTTGAGCCGTTCGGACCGCTAGTCTCCGACAGGAGCGGCGACGTTCACTCGCGTTGCTTCTCGCCCCGTAAACGCGGGGGGAGTGTGCTCCACCACACGGTCCATATCCGATTGCTCTACATCCGAGGTGACGTAGGCGTGGCTCTTCCGCCCCTTACCCCTGAACAGCGCGCTGCCGCGCTCGAAAAGGCCGCCGCGGCTCGCCGGGAGCGCGCCGAGGTCAAGAACCGGCTCAAGCACTCCGGCGCCTCTCTGCACGAGGTCATCAAGCAGGGCCAGGAGAACGACGTCATCGGCAAGATGAAGGTCTCCGCTCTCCTGGAGTCCCTGCCCGGCGTCGGCAAGGTGCGCGCCAAGCAGATCATGGAGCGGCTCGGGATCTCCGAGAGCCGCCGCGTCCGTGGTCTGGGCTCGAACCAGATCGCGTCCCTGGAGCGCGAGTTCGGCGGCGCCTCCGCCTGACGGTCCTCGTGCCCCCGGCAAGCTTTGCCCCGCCGCGGCACCAGCACCTCCGGGAACCAGGGATAATCGCTCCATGAGTTCTACAGTCTCCCGGGGGGCGGCCCGCCCCCTCGCTTCGCAGGGGGCCACTCCGGCCCCCCCGGACAGACACCCGCGACTGACCGTGCTCTCCGGCCCCTCAGGGGTCGGCAAGAGCACGGTCGTCGCCCACCTGCGCACGGTGCACCCCGACGTCTGGCTGTCGGTCTCCGCCACCACGCGCAAGCCGCGCCCCGGCGAGCAGCACGGTGTCCAGTACTACTTCGTGGACGACGACGAGTTCGACAAGCTCGTCGCCAACGGCGAACTGCTGGAGTGGGCCGAATTCGCCGGGAACCGCTACGGCACGCCCCGCAGGGCCGTGCTCGACAAGCTCGGCGCGGGCGAGCCCGTGCTGCTGGAGATCGACCTCCAGGGCGCCCGGCTGGTCCGCGAGTCGATGCCCGAGGCGCGCCTGGTCTTCCTCGCGCCGCCGAGCTGGGAGGAACTGGTCCGCCGCCTCACCGGGCGCGGCACCGAATCGCCCGAGGTGATCGAGGAACGGCTGAGCGCGGCCAAGGTCGAACTGGCCGCCGAGGCCGAGTTCGACGTGACCCTTGTCAACACCTCGGTCGAGGCTGTAGCGCGTGAGCTGCTAGCCTTGATGCAGATTGACTGAGCTGACTCAGTCTTTTCCGTTTTCCATCAGTAGTAGGGGTAGGTAGAGCGTGTCCTCTTCCATCACCACGCCCGAGGGCATCATCAATCCTCCGATTGACGAGCTGCTCGAAGCCACCGATTCGAAGTACAGCCTGGTGATCTACGCCGCCAAGCGCGCGCGCCAGATCAACGCGTACTACTCCCAGCTCGGTGAGGGCCTGCTGGAGTACGTCGGCCCGCTCGTGGACACCCACGTGCACGAGAAGCCGCTCTCCATCGCGCTGCGCGAGATCAACGCGGGTCTGCTGACCTCCGAAGCGGTCGAGGC
The DNA here is from genome assembly GCF_042957025.1 of Streptomyces sp. NPDC008139. Lineage (NCBI taxonomy): Bacteria > Bacillati > Actinomycetota > Actinomycetes > Kitasatosporales > Streptomycetaceae > Streptomyces > Streptomyces sp. NPDC008139. Next base: position 198,352 of record NZ_JBIBHM010000011.1, on the reverse strand, counting down.
ACCCGCGCACTGACGCCAGCACACATCCACACGCGTTTCAGCACGGGCCCGGCGGAGCGACCGCCGGGCCCGTGGTGTGTCATGGGACGTGTCAGGTGACCCGGGCGGAACGGGTCGCGGGACAGGTCGCAGGACGGTTCGGACGACGGATCTCGGGTCGGGAGACACGATGGCGAAACCACAGGTCGTGCTGGGTGTGAGCGGTGGCATCGCCGCCTACAAGGCGTGCGAGCTGCTGCGGCGGCTCACCGAGTCGGGGCACGGCGTGCGGGTGGTGCCCACCGAGTCCGCGCTGCACTTCGTCGGCGAGGCCACCTGGTCGGCGCTGTCCGGCAACCCGGTCTCCACCCGCGTCTGGGACGACGTCCACGAGGTCCCGCACGTACGGATCGGCCAGCACGCCGACCTCGTCGTCGTCGCCCCCGCCACCGCCGACCTGCTCGCCAAGGCCGCCCACGGCCTCGCCGACGACCTGCTCACCAACACCCTGCTGACCGCCCGCTGCCCGGTGGTCTTCGCCCCCGCGATGCACACCGAGATGTGGGAGCACCCGGCCACCCGGGAGAACGTCGCCACCCTGCGCCGCCGCGGCTGCGTCGTCATCGAACCCGCCGTCGGCAGGCTGACCGGCGTCGACACCGGCAAGGGACGGCTGCCCGACCCCGCCGAGATCTACGAGGTCTGCCGCCGCGTGCTGCGCCGTGGACCCGCCGAGCGCGACCTGGCCGGACGCCACGTGGTGATCAGCGCGGGCGGCACCCGCGAACCCCTGGACCCGGTCCGCTACCTCGGCAACCGGTCCTCCGGCAAGCAGGGCTACGCGCTGGCCCGTACCGCCGTGGCGCGCGGCGCCCGGGTCACCCTCCTCGCGGCCAACACCGGACTCCCCGACCCGGCCGGCGCCGACGTCGTCACCGTCGGCACGGCGGAACAGCTCAGGGAAGCGGTGCTCAAGGCCGCGCCCGACGCCGACGTGGTGGTGATGGCCGCGGCCGTCGCGGACTTCCGCCCCGCGCGGTATGCGGCGGGCAAGATCAAGAAGAAGGACGACCAGGAACCCGCGCCGATCACCCTCGTCCGCAACGCCGACATCCTCGCCGAGGTCTCCGCGCACCGCGCCCGGCCGGGACAGCTCGTCGTCGGCTTCGCCGCCGAGACCGACGACGTCCTCGTCAACGGACGAGCCAAGCTCACCCGAAAGGGTTGTGATCTGCTCGTCGTCAACGAAGTGGGTGACGGCAAGGCGTTCGGCACCGAGGAGAACGAGGCTGTGGTAATGGGCGCCGACGGCAGCGAGACCCCCGTACCGTACGGGCCCAAGGAGGATCTCGCGGACCGGGTGTGGGATCTTGTCGGCGCGAGATTGCCGGAAAGCGACACTCGGGTGGACGCGTGATGACGCGTTCCGCCACGAATCCAAAGGTCGAGATGCCGTGTCACGTCCGCGGCGGCGGACTATAAGCTTGCAGTGGAGTGCCGGGCGCAGCCCTGCGCACTCCGCCCAGATTCAGCCAGCAGCCGCTGCAACCCCAGGGAGCGATGTGTCCCGCCGCCTGTTCACCTCGGAGTCCGTCACCGAGGGACACCCAGACAAGATCGCTGACCAGATCAGCGACACCATCCTCGACGCCCTCCTCAAGGCCGATCCGCACTCCCGGGTCGCCGTCGAGACGCTGATCACCACCGGTCAGGTGCATATCGCGGGCGAGGTCACGACCACCGCCTACGCCGATATCGCCACCCTGGTGCGCAACAAGATCCTGGAGATCGGCTACGACTCCTCCAAGAAGGGCTTCGACGGCGCCTCCTGCGGCGTCTCGGTGTCCATCGGCGCGCAGTCCCCTGACATCGCACAGGGTGTCGACACCGCGTACGAGAAGCGCGTCGCGGGTTCCGCCGCGACCGACGACGACCTGAACAAGCAGGGCGCGGGCGACCAGGGCCTGATGTTCGGCTACGCGTCCGACGAGACGCCCGAGCTGATGCCGCTGCCGATCACGCTCGCCCACCGCCTGTCCAGGCGGCTGACCGAGGTCCGCAAGAACGGCCAGATCCCGTACCTGCGCCCGGACGGCAAGACCCAGGTCACCATCGAGTACGACGGCGACAAGGCCGTCCGCCTCGACACCGTCGTGGTCTCCTCGCAGCACGCCTCCGACATCGACCTGGAGTCGCTGCTCGCGCCCGACATCCGGGAATTCGTCGTCGAGGTCGAGCTGAAGGCCCTGCTCGACGACGGCATCAAGCTCGACACCGACGGCTACAAGCTGCTGGTCAACCCCACCGGCCGCTTCGAGATCGGCGGCCCCATGGGTGACGCCGGGCTCACCGGCCGCAAGATCATCATCGACACCTACGGCGGCATGGCCCGCCACGGCGGCGGCGCCTTCTCGGGCAAGGACCCGTCCAAGGTCGACCGCTCCGCCGCGTACGCCATGCGCTGGGTCGCCAAGAACGTCGTCGCCGCCGGGCTCGCCGCGCGCTGCGAGGTCCAGGTCGCCTACGCCATCGGCAAGGCCGAGCCCGTCGGTCTCTTCGTCGAGACCTTCGGCACCGCGAGCGTCGACGTCGAGAAGATCGAGCAGGCCATCAGCCAGGTCTTCGACCTGCGGCCGGCCGCGATCATCCGCGACCTCGACCTGCTCCGCCCGATCTACGCCCAGACCGCCGCCTACGGCCACTTCGGCCGCGAGCGGGAGGACTTCACCTGGGAGCGGACGGACCGCGTCGACGCCCTGCGCTCGGCCGCCGGGCTCTAGGGCCTGTCGTGTGGATCTCCGCGGTGTCTCGGTGTCCGGCACGCGCATCTGCCGCGTTGTCGTCGGTCGACGACGCTCCGCGTCGCCTCCCTCCTCCGCCTTGCATCCGCACGCACCCGACACCGCTCCTTCCCCACCGAGACCCACACGACAGGCCCTAGAGCCGTACGGCGCCCCCGCCCCGGTATGGGGGCGCCGTCTTGCGGCGGCGCGAGTGTGTCCGAGGGGTCTGTAAGAATCGCAAGGTGAGCAGCGAGAACGGTCAGGACGCCGAGCCCCCCGCAGGGGAGCAGCTCGCGCTCATTCGGGAGACCGTCAAGAAGGCGAAGGAGCCCAAGGCGAAGCCGCGCACATGGCGCGGGGCGGCCCTCGCCGAGGGGCTGCCGGTGGCGCGGGTGCTGGTCGACAAGGGGCTGCTGCACCTGGACCAGTTCTTCGACTACGCGGTGCCGGCGGCCATGGACGAGGAGGCCAGACCCGGCGTACGGGTCAGGGTCCGCTTCGGGGCGCGCGTGGTGAAGGGCAGGAGAGAAGGCGGCTCGCTGCACGACGGCTTCATCGTCGAACGGCGGGCCGAGAGCGACTTCCGCGGCCCCCTCGCCCCGCTCGCGCAGGTGCTGTCGACCGAGCAGGTGCTGACTCCGCCGCTGCTGAAGCTGTGCCGCCAGGTCGCGGACCGGTACGCCGGAGCGCTCGCCGACGTCGTCCAGCTCGCCGTACCGCCCAGGATGGCCCGCGCCGAGCGCGACCCGTCACCGGGACCGCTGCCGGACCCGGCGGCGCCGGAGCCGGGGAGCTGGCAGCGGTACGCGACCGGGCCCGCGTACCTCCAGGCGCTGGCCCGCGGCGACACGCCCCGCGCGGTCTGGCTCGCGCTGCCCGGACCGCACTGGCCGCGCGAACTGGCGGTGGCCGTCGCCACCACCCTCGCCTCTGGCCGCGGCGCCCTGGCCGTACTGCCCGACGGCCGGTCCGCCGCCCGGGTCGACGCGGCGCTGACCGAACTGCTCGGCGAGGGCCGCCACGTCCTGCTCACCGCCGACGCGGGCCCCGAGGAGCGGTACCGGCGCTGGCTGGCCGTCAGCCGCGGCGCGGTACGGGCCGTCGTCGGCACCCGCGCCGCGATGTTCGCACCCGTCACCGACCTCGGCCTCGTCGCGCTCTGGGACGACGGCGACTCCAGCCACGCCGAGCCGCACGCCCCGCAGCCGCACGCCCGTGACGTCCTGCTGCTGCGCGCCGCCGAGGAACGGACCGCGTTCCTGCTCGGCGGCCTCACCAGCACCGTCGAGGCGGCCCAGCTCGTGGACAGCGGCTGGGCGCTGCCACTGGCGGCCAGTCGGGACGCGGTACGGGCGGCGGCGCCGCTGATCCGCACCGTCGGCGACGGCGACCAGGCCAGGGACGAGGCCGCGCGCGCCGCCCGGCTGCCGTCGATCGCCTGGCAGGTCACGCGGGAGGCGCTGGCGCGCGGCCCGGTCCTCGTCCAGGTGCCGCGCCGCGGCTACGTACCCCGGCTCGCCTGCGACAACTGCCGCGAACCCGCCCGGTGCACCGCCTGCGCCGGGCCGCTCGAAGTACGCGAGCAGGGCGGCACCCCGCACTGCGGCTGGTGCGGGCGGCCCGCCGCCGACTGGCACTGCCCCGAGTGCGGCGGCTTCCGGCTCCGCGCCCAGATCGTGGGCGCGCGGCGCACGGCCGAAGAGCTGGGGCGCGCCTTCCCCAAGGTGCCGGTACGCACCTCCGGGCGCGACACCGTCCTCGCCTCGGTCGGCGCGGCCCCCGCGCTGGTCATCGCCACCCCCGGCGCCGAACCCGTCGCCGACACCGGCTACGCGGCGGCCCTGCTGCTCGACGGCTGGGCGCTGCTGAACCGGCCCGACCTGCGCGCCGGTGAGGAGGCGCTCCGGCGCTGGGCGCACGCCGCCGCCCTCGTACGGCCCGCGGGCGAGGGCGGCACCGTCGTCGTCCTCGGCGAGCCGACCCTGCGGCCCGTCCAGGCCCTCGTCCGCTGGGACCCCGCCGGGCACGCCCTGCGCGAGCTGGCCGAACGCGCCGAGCTGCGCTTTCCGCCGGTCTCCCGGATGGCCTCGGTCGTCGGGCCCCCGGCCGCCGTGGTCGACCTCCTCGACACCCTGCGGCTCCCGCCGGGTACCGACCAGCTCGGGCCCGTGCCCCTGCCCGTCCCCACGTCCGGCCCCGGCCGCACCCGCCGCCACGGTGAGCCGCCGCCCGGCGAGCAGTGGGAACGGCTTCTGCTCCGCGTGCCCCCCGGCACCGGCTCCGCCCTCGCCGCCGCCCTCAAAGAGGCCCAGATCGCTCGCGCCACCCGTGGCGCCTCCGACCCGGTCCACGTCCGCATGGACCCCCCCAACATCGGCTGACCGGCTCCGCGGGGGTTCCCCACTTTCCCGGGTGACCGCCCCGAGCGGCCCCTTTCCCGCGACGGGCTCGTCGTACCTCGTCGCGCAGTTCCCCGCGCCCCTGACGGGGGCTGCACCTGGCGTCTGCACACGACGGCTCGTCGCGGCCTGTCGCGCAGTTCCCCGCGCCTCTGACGGGGCTCTCGGCCGCGTGGGCTGAGCGCAGGTGGTGGTGCACGTGGCGGTGGCGCGGGTCTTTCAAGGGGCGCGGGGAACTGCGCGACGAGCCACGACGGACCGTCGTGGGAAGCGGACCGCGTGTCCCAGGACCCTGGAGGGGGTGGGGGGAAGGGACGGCAAGCCGCGACGGGCCGTCGTGGGGAGGGGGGCAACCCCCTCCCGGAAGCGCGCCGCAGGCGCGCGGTGCCCGACCTGTCGGCGTGGCGGGCGGCGGCGGGACTACGGCGCGGAGGAGGGGGAGGGGACGGCGTCAGCCGTTGCGCGGCCCGGGGAAGGACGTGACGGCGTCCTCACGGTCGTCGCGTGACTCGCGCGCTTCCAGCGCCCCCAGCGGAAGCGGCCCCGGCGGAAGCGCCCCCGGCATGGAACGGGCGGCGGGGACGGACGCGAGGGGCGCGGGGCTGCCGGTCACCACCCCGTGCCCGGAGGCGGCCTGCTCGTCGGGTCCGGGAGGCGCGCTGCGGCGCCCGCCGTACCGGCGGTGCACCGCCTGTTTGGTCACGCCGAGCGCGGAGCCGACGGCGTCCCAGGAGAACCCCAGGGAGCGGTCGAACTCCACGGCCGCGGTGACCAGGGTCTCCACGCTGTCGCGCAGCTCCTGAGCGAGCCGGACGGTCGGGGCGGGCGCGCGGCCGTACACGACGAATCCGGCGGTGGGGCCGCTGCGTCGCGGCCGGTAGACGTTGCCCAACTGGGCGGTCAGGGTCCGCAGCGCGTCCACTTGGCGGCGGACCCTTTCGATGTCCCGCACCAGCAGGTGCAGGCTGGCCCGTGCCTGGGCGTCAGGGGTTGCGTGGTCGGGCATCAACAAGCCTCTCCAACCGGCGGTTACTTAAGGAATGGGCCGTGTGCATTGACCCGAATTCGGGCAAACTCTCTTGACCAACGCGCCAGCCGCCCATGGAGTCACGCAGCAAGGGGCGCAGCCCACCCCTCGGGGGGCGCGCGGCCGGGCGTGCACCCCCGCCACGGCGGGCCGAACGCGCCTCTAGAATTGACCCCTGCCCCGTCCCCGGGGCGGTCAGGACGGCCGGCACCCGGCGTCCGGAGCCGCCGCCGTACGCCCGTTCCAGGAGACCGCCGCCGTGTCCGTCAAGCCCATCCGCCTCTTCGGTGACCCGGTGCTGCGCATGACGGCGCAGCCGGTCACGACCTTCGACAAGGAACTGCGCACGCTCGTACAGGACTTGACCGACACCATGCGGGACGCGCCGGGCGCGGGCCTGGCCGCGCCGCAACTGGGCGTCTCCCTGCGGGTGTTCACCTACTTCGTCGAGGGCGAGCTGGGCCACCTGATCAACCCGGAGCTGACCCTCAGCGAGGACGAGCAGGACGGCCCCGAGGGCTGCCTGTCGCTGCCGGGCCTGACGTACGACTGCAAGCGCGCGTACGGCGTCGTCGCCAAGGGCCTCAACATGTACGGCGACCCGGTCACGATCGAGGGCACGCAGCGGCTCGCCCGCTGCATCCAGCACGAGACGGACCACCTGGACGGGGTCATCTTCATCGACCGGCTCGACACCGAGCAGCGCAAGGCCGCGCTCAAGGCGATCCGCGAGGCGACCGAGGGCCCGGACGGCATCTGGCGGGTGCCGGGCGAGAACAGCGTGCCGCAGGTGAAGATCTCGCCGCACGACACCTTCGGGCGCGGGCAGTGACGCCCGCCCCCTGACGGCGGAGAGCCGTCAAGCCGTCGCGCCGTCAGGCCGAAAAGCCCGCCCGTGAACCACCATCGAGAGGCACACCCCGCACGATGAGGCTCGTCTTCGCCGGCACCCCCGAGGTCGCCGTACCCGCACTGGACGCACTGCTGGCCTGCGACCGGCACGAGGTGGTCGCCGTCGTGACCCGGCCCGACGCGACGGCCGGGCGCGGCCGCAAGCTGCTGGCCAGCCCCGTCGCCGAGCGGGCGGCCGAGGCCGGGATCGAAACCCTCAAGCCCGCGCGCCCCCGCGACGAGGACTTCCTCGCCCGGCTGCGGGAGATCGCCCCCGACGCCTGTCCGGTCGTCGCCTACGGCGCGCTGCTGCCCAAGGCCGCGCTCGACATCCCCGCGCACGGCTGGATCAATCTGCACTTCTCGCTGCTGCCCGCCTGGCGTGGCGCCGCGCCCGTGCAGCACGCGGTCATGGCAGGTGACGAGGTCACCGGCGCGTCCACCTTCCTCATCGAGCAGGGGCTCGACTCCGGGCCCGTCTACGGCGTCCTCACCGAGGAGATCGGCCCGACCGACACCAGCGGCGACCTGCTCACCCGGCTCGGCCGCAGCGGCGCCGGGCTGCTCGTCGCCACCATGGACGGCATCGAGGACGGCCGCCTCGTCGCCCGGCCCCAGCCCGCCGACGGGATCACCCTCGCGCCCAAGATCACCGTCGAGGACGCCGCCGTCGACTGGACGGCGCCCGCCCTCCGCGTCGACCGCCTCATCCGGGGGTGCACCCCCGCGCCCGGCGCCTGGACCCTGACCTCCGGCGAACGCCTCAAGCTCGGGCCCGTCCGGCCCCAGCCAGACCGCGTCGACCTCGCCCCCGGCGAACTGGGCGTCGCCAAGAACGCCGTGTACGTCGGGACGGGGAGCCACGCCGTTCTCCTCGGGGAGGTGCAGCCGCAGGGCAAGAAGCGGATGGCCGCCGCCGACTGGGCCCGGGGCGCCCGCATCCCGTCCGGCTCCCGCCTCGGGGCCTAGCCGCCCGCGCTTGTTCTTCCCGCCCGTAGCCGCCCGTGCGACGTCGTTGTCGGCGTGCGTCCCGCGCCGGTTGCCCGCCCTGTCGGCGGCCGGCCCCTCCGCAGGGCAGAAGTACACCCCGCGCCGCAGGCGCTTAGGGTGGACGGCGACCGACCTTCGTAAAAATCGGAGCACCTTCACACGTGAACGACCAGCCGCGCCGTCGCCCGCAGGGCAAGCCGTACCGCCGACCCCAGCGTGACCCCGTCAGAATCCTGGCGTTCGAGGCGCTGCGGGCGGTGGGGGAGCGGGACGCGTACGCGAATCTGGTGCTGCCGGGCCTGCTGAAGGCGGCGGAGGCGGAGGCGGTGAAGAAGGGCCGGGAGTTCGACCGGCGGGACGCGGCGCTGGCGACGGAGCTGGTGTACGGGACGCTGCGGCGGCAGGGGACGTACGACGCGGTGATCGCGGCCTGCGTGGACCGGCCCTTGCGCGAGGTGGACCCGCCGGTGCTCGACGTGCTGGCGCTGGGCGTCCACCAGCTGCTCGGGACGCGTATCCCGACGCACGCGGCGGTGTCGGCGAGCGTCGAGCTGGCCAGGGTGGTGCTCGGCGACGGCCGGGCGAAGTTCGTGAACGCGGTGCTGCGGAAGGTCTCCGCGCACGACCTGGACGAGTGGCTCGAACTGGTCGCGCCGCCGTACGACGAGGACCCCGAGGACCACCTGGCCGTCGTGCACTCGCATCCGCGCTGGGTCGTCTCGGCGCTGTGGGACGCGCTCGGCGGCGGCCGGGCCGGGATCGAGGACCTGCTGGCGGCGGACAACGAACGGCCCGAGGTGACGCTGGTCGCGCGCCCCGGCCGGTCGACCGCGCGCGAGCTGATGGAGTCGCTGCCGCCGGACACGACGGAGCCCGGCCGCTGGTCGCCGTACGCGGTACGGCTGGCCGAGGGCGGTGACCCGGCGGCCGTGGACGCGGTCCGCGAGGGCCGGGCTGGCGTGCAGGACGAGGGCAGCCAACTCGTCGCCGCCGCGCTGGCCGCCGTCCCGCTCGACGGCCGGGACGCCCGCTGGCTCGACGCCTGCGCGGGCCCCGGCGGCAAGGCCGCGCTCCTCGCGGCCCTCGCGGCCCAGCGCGGCGCGGAGCTCGTCGCCGCCGAGAAGCAGCCCCACCGCGCCCGCCTGGTGGCCCGCTCCCTGGCGGGCAACCCCGGCCCGTACCAGGTCGTGGTCGCCGACGGCACCCGCCCCGCCTGGGCCGAGGGCTCCTTCGACCGCGTCCTGGTCGACGTGCCCTGCACCGGCCTCGGCGCGCTCCGCCGCCGGCCCGAGGCCCGCTGGCGACGGCGCGCCGAGGACGTACCCACCTTCGGCCCCCTCCAGCGCGGCCTGCTCACCGAGGCCCTGCACGCCGTACGCGTCGGCGGCGTCGTCGGCTACGCGACCTGCTCCCCGCACCTGGCGGAGACCCGCGCCGTCGTGGACGACATCCTCCGCGACGACCGCGCCCCGGCCGCCGAGCGCATCGACGTACGCCCGCTGCTGCCCGGTGTCCCCGCCCTCGGCGACGGCCCCGACATCCAGCTCTGGCCGCACCTGCACGGCACGGACGCGATGTATCTCGCCCTCCTGCGCCGTACGGCCTGACCGCCCGCCGGGAGCCGATCGCCCGCGTTCTGCCGCGCGGGCGAAAAACATCCGGCGGCGATGTCGAGAACCCGCGCACGGCTCCGTCCCCGAGGTGAACCGCGACCACAATGGGTCGCATCCGCACTGAGGAGAAGCACCATGGCGAAGTATCTGCTGCTCAAGCACTACCGGGGCGCCCCGGCGTCGGTGAACGACGTACCCATGGCGCAGTGGACGCCCGAGGAGATCTCGGCGCACGTGACGTACATGAACGACTTCGCGACCCGCCTCGAGGAGACCGGCGAGTACGTCGACAGCCAGGCGCTCGCCCCCGAGGGGACCTTCGTGCGGTACGACGGGGAGGGCCGTCCGCCGGTCACCGACGGGCCGTTCGCCGAGACCAAGGACGTCATCGCCGGGTGGATGGTGATCGACGTCGACAGCTACGAGCGGGCCCTCGAACTGGCAGGGGAGCTGTCGGCCGCGCCCGGCGCCGGGGGGAAGCCGATCCACGAATGGCTGGAGTTGCGTCCGTTCCTCGGCGCCCACCCCACCGTCACGGGGTGCCCCCACTGATGGACGAGGCTCTGGTCAGGAGCCTCACCCCGGCAGTGCTCGCGATCCTCGTCCGGCGCGGAGCCGACTTCGCGGCCGTCGAGGACGCGGTGCAGGACGCACTGGTCGAAGCGGTACGCGTCTGGCCCGACGATCCGCCGCGTGACCCGAAGGGCTGGCTGGTGACGGTGGCCTGGCGGCGGTTCCTCGACGCGACGCGGGCGGACACGGCCCGGCGCAGGCGTGAGGACCTGGTGGACATGGCACCGGAGAGCGGGCCCGCCTCCGGCGCGGACGACACGCTCCAGCTCTACTTTCTGTGCGCGCACCCGTCGCTGACCGCGTCGTCGGCGGTCGCGCTCACCCTGCGGGCCGTCGGCGGCCTGACCACCCGGCAGATCGCCCAGGCGTATCTGGTGCCCGAGGCGACGATGGCGCAGCGCATCAGCCGGGCCAAGCGCACCGTCTCCGGCGTGCGGTTCGACCGGCCGGGCGACGTCGCCACGGTGCTGCGGGTCCTGTACCTGGTCTTCAACGAGGGCTACTCCGGCGATGTCGACCTGTCCGCCGAGGCCGTCCGGCTCACCCGGCAACTCGCGGCCGTGATCGACCACCCCGAGGTGGCGGGGCTGCTCGCCCTCATGCTGCTGCACCACGCCCGCCGGGCCGCCAGGACCGCGCCCGACGGCAGCCTCGTACCGCTCGCCGAGCAGGACCGCGGCCGGTGGGACACCGGCGCGATCGCCGAGGGCGTCGAGATCCTTCAGGCGGCGCTGGCCCGCGACCGGCTGGGCGAGTTCCAGGCCCAGGCCGCCATCGCGGCGCTCCACGCGGACGCGCCGACGGCCGAGGAGACCGACTGGGTGCAGATCGTCGAGTGGTACGACGAACTGGCGGCCCTGACCGACAGCCCGGTCGTCCGCCTCAACCGGGCGGTGGCGGTCGGCGAGGCGGACGGCCCCCGCGCCGGTCTCGCGGCGCTCGCCGCGCTGGACGACTCGCTGCCCCGGTACACGGCGGTGGCCGCGTATCTCCACGAGCGCGACGGCGACCTGGCGACGGCGGCCCGGCTGTACGCACAGGCGGCCCCGAAGGCGCCGAACCTCGCCGAGCGCGACCACCTGACACGGCAGGCGGCCCGGCTCAACACCCGCCGCAAGCGCTGATGCGCCCGTGTCCGTGTCTGCGGCTAGCGGCTCTCCGCTGGCTGCTCCCGGTCCTCCTCCCGCGCCCGCGCCGTCGCGCCACGGGGTGAGTCGAGCCTGCTCGGCCACCACACCCGGTGGCCCAGGTCGAGGGTGATCGCGGAGACCAGCACCGAGCGGACGACGAAGGTGTCGAGCAGGACGCCGAAGGCGACCGCGAAGCCGATCTCGGCGAAGCCGACCACCGGGAGCGTGCCGAGCACCGCGAAGGTGCCCGCGAGGACGAGCCCGGCCGAGGTGATCACCCCGCCGGTGGCGGCGAGGCCGGTACGGACGCCGGCGCGGGTGCCGAGCCGGACGGTCTCCTCCCGGATCCGGGTCATGAGGAAGATGTTGTAGTCGATGCCCAGCGCCACCAGGAACACGAAGACGAACAGCGGGAACGCCGTGTCCTCGCCCGCGTATCCGAACACGTGCCGGAAGGCCAGCGAGCTGACGCCGAGGGCGGCGCCGAAGGACAGCACCACCGTGGCCATCAGCACCAGCGGCGCCACCAGGGCCCGCAGCAGCAGCGCCAGGATCAGCAGGACGACCAGCAGGATCAGCGGGATCAGCAGCTTGTTGTCGCGGCTCGCCGCCTGGTTGGTGTCCTTCTGCACCGCCGTCCCGCCGCCGACCAGGGCGTCCGCGCCGGGGACGCGGTGCAGGGTGTCGCGGGCCAGCCGTACGGTCCGCTGGGCGGCGCCGCTGTCCGCGCGGTCGGCGAGAGTGGCCTCCAGATAGACCCGGCCGTCCCTCCGCGCGGCCACGCCCGGCGGGGTGCCGACCGAGCCGGGCACGACGCCCTTCACCGAGGCCAGCGCCGTACGCACCTCGTCGGCGGCGCCCGCCCGCGCGATCACCACCAGCGGCTGGCCGCCACCGGCCGGGAAGTAGCGGGACTGCACCTTCTGGCCGACCACGGAGTCCGGGGTGTTGGTGAAGCTGTCCGCGCTGGACAGGCCGGTCGCCTTCAGGGAGAACAGCCCGAGGCCGAGCGCGCCGAGCACGACCACCGTCGTGATCCACACCGACCGCGGCCGGTGGCCGACCGCCGTGCCGATCCGCGACCACACACCGGCCTTGGTCGGCTCCGCGCTGCCCACGTGCGGGATCGCGGGCCAGAACACCCAGCGGCCGAAGATCACCAACAGGGCGGGGAAGAGCGTGAGCATCGCCAGCAGGGCCACCGCGACACCGATCGCGGCGACGGGGCCGAGCCCGGAGGTCGAGTTCATGTCGGCGGCCAGCAGACACAGCATGCTCAGCGCCACCGTGGCCGCGCTCGCGATGATCGCGGGGCCCGCCCGGTGCAGGGCGAGCGCCATCGCCTCGTGCCGGTCCTCGTGATCGCGCAGCTCTTCGCGGTAGCGGGCGACGAGCAGCAGCGCGTAGTCCGTACCCGCGCCGAACACCAGGACGGTGAGGATGCCCGCGCTCTGGGCGTTGACCACCAGACCGGCGTGCTCGGCGAGCAGGTAGATCACCGCCTCCGACGTGAACAGCGCGCCGATCACGGACAGCACCGGCACGAAGAGCAGGCTCAGGCTGCGGTAGGTGATCAGCAGGATCACGACGACGACGGCGAGGGCCGCGTACAGCAGGGTGCCCTCGATCCCGGCGAAGGCGTCGGCGGAGTCCGCGGAGAAGCCGCCGGGGCCCGTGATGTGCGTCCGGAGCCCGTCGTCGCCCTGCCCGACGGTGGACCTGAGCTGCTTGACCGCGTCCGCGATGGTGCTCCAGCCGCTCGGGTCGATGGTGATCGGCACGATGAGCAGCGCCGCGCGAGGCGCGGTCCGTCGGTCGAGCTGCGGTCCGACCGTACGGCTGCCGACGATGCCGTGCGCGGTCAGCGACTTGACGGAAGCGACGTCCGCGCCGACCTTCGCCACATCCGCGTCGGTCAGGCCGCCGGGCCGGGAGTACACGACGACCGCGGGCGCGCTCTCCGGCACGAACTGCTTCTGGAGCTCCAGCACTTGGGTGGACTCCGCCTTGCTCGGCAGCCAGCTCGCCGAGTCGTTCTTCTGCGCGTCGGTGAGTTTCTGGGCCAGCGGCGAGACCACCACCAGCACGACGATCCACAGGCCGAGCACGACCCACTTGCTCCGCCGCCCGCAGACGACGTGCGCTATTCGTCCCGCTCCGCCCGCCATGAGTGCCCCCCGGGCCCGCTCGTGGTGTCGTCCCCCCGCCGTCCGACGCGACGCCCTGGGAGCGCCGGACCGTGCCGGAGAGTGATCGGCACCAGCATGGCACTGGCGTTCGTGCCGTGTCCGAGGGTTGGCGGGACCGGTGGGTGGGAACACACGTCCTCCGGATCTGGTTTGCTGGACCCATGAGCGTGCAGATCAACCCCAGCATTCTTTCCGCCGACTTCGCGCGGCTCGCCGAGGAGGCGAAGGCGGTCGAGGGCGCCGACTGGCTCCATGTCGACGTGATGGACAGCCACTTCGTGCCGAACCTCACGCTGGGGGTGCCGGTCGTCGAGTCCCTGAGCAGGGCGACGGAGACGCCGCTCGACTGCCACCTGATGATCGAGGACCCGGACCGCTGGGCGCCCGCGTACGTGGAGGCCGGCGCGGGCTCGGTGACCTTCCACGTGGAGGCGGCGGCGGCCCCGGTCCGGCTCGCCAGGGAGATCCGGGCGAAGGGCGCGCGGGCGTCGATGGCGCTCAAGCCCGCCACCCCGGTCGAGCCCTACGAGGACCTGCTGCCGGAACTCGACATGCTGCTGATCATGACGGTCGAGCCGGGCTTCGGCGGCCAGGCGTTCCTCGACATCATGCTGCCGAAGATCCGCCGCACCAGGGCGCTGATCGACCGCTACGGCCTCGAGATGTGGCTCCAGGTCGACGGCGGCGTCTCGGCCGAGACCATCGAGCGGTGCGCCGAGGCGGGCGCCGACGTCTTCGTCGCGGGCTCCGCGGTGTACGGCACGGACGACCCCGCCGCCGCGGTCCGCGCGCTGCGCCAGCAGGCCGCCGCGAAGGCCGCGGAAGTGCCCCGGTGACGGGGGCGCCTACCGGGGGTTACCACGGGCGGAAGCGTCTTCGCTACGCGCCCGTAACACGGCACGATCTGCGAGGATGAGTGCGGAGCGGATCACATGGGGCAACGCGGATCAGATAGGCGACTGGGGAGAACCGACGTGAGCACAGGCCGCACACAGGTGCGCATGGGCCCCGGCGAGATGGTCCAGGCGGCGGCGATGGCACGTCGCTTCTACCTGGAGGGCAAGTCCAAAATCCAGATCGCCGAGGAGTTCGGGGTCAGCCGCTTCAAGGTGGCCAGGGTCCTGGAGACCGCCCTCGAACGCGACCTGGTGAGAATCGAGATCCGCGTCCCCGCCGAGCTGGACGCCGAGCGCTCCGACGCCCTGCGCGCCCACTACGGCCTGCGGCACGCCGTCGTCGTCGAGACCCCGCCCGACCAGGCGGACGCGCCCGACCCGGAGAATCTGGGCGCCGTCGCCGCCGACCTGCTCGGCGAGCTGGTGGACGACGGTGACGTACTGGGCCTGGCCTGGGGCCGCTCCATCATCACCATGGCCAACGCGCTGGACCGGCTCGCGCCCTGCACCGTCGTCCAGCTCACCGGCGTCTACGACGTCGGCACCACCGAGCGCGGCTCCGTCGAGGCGGTACGCACCGCCGCCGCCGTCTCCGGCGGCGAGGCGCACCCGCTGTACGCGCCGATGGTGCTCGCCGACCCCGCCACCGCCAGCGCCCTGCGCGCCCAGAGCGGCATCGCCGCCGCCATGGGCTACTTCGACAAGGTCACCGTCGCCGTGGTCTCCGTCGGCTCCTGGGAAGCGGGCATCTCCACCGTCCACGACGCCCTCACCGACGAGGAGCGCGAGCACTACGCGGGCCTCGGCGTCGCCGCCGAGATGTCCTCCCACCTCTTCGACGCCCAGGGCCGCAGGGTCGGCCGCGACCTCGGCGAGCGCTGCATCACCATCGACGCCGACCGGCTCCGCCGGATCCCCGAAGTACTCGCCATCGCGGGCGGTCGCCGCAAGGCAGCCGCCATCGACGCGGTACTCCGCTCCGGCCTCGTCACCAGCCTGGTCACCGACACCGCCGCCGCCGACCACCTCCTGCACTCCACCGCCCCCGCCCCCCGCCCCGCCCTCGACCGCGCCGACCCCGACGGCCCCTGACCCTCCCGTCGACCGACCGTAGGACACGAGCCCACCCGGACCCCTCAGGCTTCGGCGCGGCACGAGGACGGCCACCAGCCCGCAGAGCGACCGGAGGGGACGGGCAGGGGCGCCCCGCAGGAACGCGTTGACAGCCGGGTACCGAATTCCGTGTGACCAGGTGTGACGCATTCCGAGGAGGTGCCCCGGCCCGGCACCGACCCACGGACAGTCGACACGGTCAACCGGCACCGACCCACGGACAGTCGGCACCGACCCACGGACAACCGCGAGGACCCCGGCTTGACCCGTGCGGAGTGCCGTTCCGCGCTGGAAGTGAGCAAGTGTGGCAGCATCGGCGGCATGCTGCTGCGGTCCGTTCCACGCGCGGTCGCCCCCGTGCTCGCCACCTGCCTGCTCGCTCTGTTCGGGCTCCTCCTCGGCGGCTGCGCGACCCCCACCGTCGTCCCGGCCGCCCACAGCTCCGGGCGGGCCGCCCACGCCTCGTCCACCCCCGCCTGGGCCGACGGCCACCACGTCCTGCACCCCGCCGACCTGCCCCCCGAGGCCCGTACCACGCTGGCGCTGATCGACCGCGGCGGACCGTACCCGTACAGCAGGGACGGCATCGTCTTCGGCAACTACGAGAAGGAACTGCCCGCCCGGACGCGCGGCTACTACCACGAGTACACGGTGCCGACCCCGGACGCCCCGGACCGCGGCGCGCGGCGGATCGTGACCGGCCGCAACGGCGAGATCTTCTACACCTCCGACCACTACCAGAGCTTCGAGGCGGTGCTGCGATGACGGCCACCACACCGCCCGACCACACCCTCGTACTGGATCTGACCGGGGTCGCCGACCGCCAGTCGTTCATGGACCGCTGCACCGAGCGGCTGCACCTGCCGGACTGGTTCGGCCGCAATTGGGACGCGCTCGCGGACTGCCTCACCGACCTGTCGTGGTGGCCGGTCGGCTCCGACGGGCGGCGGCTGCGGATCGAGGGCTGGCAGGAGTACGCGGCGGCCAAGCCGCGCGAGTGGCGGATCGTGAAGGACATCCTGCGCGACGCGGAGACCTTCTGGCGCGATACCGACACCGAGCTGACCGTGGCGTTGGAGGAAGACACGAACGGGGACGGCGAAGAGAGGGACGTTCGTCCGTAGGCGCACGATGCGTTCGCGCGCGAATATGAAGTACGTGAACCGGTCGCCGTCCAGGGACGGCAACCCCCGGGCCCGTCGCCCCGCACGGCACGGGGCCGTGCGGGGCGCTGTCGGCCGCGTCAGCGCGCTAGGAGAACGTGCAAGTGATGGAGCCGATGGGCGTGTTGTTGCCGGTCGAGTTGGCCGTGAATCCGAACGTCGTGGAAGCGCCGTCCGGTGGGATCGTGCCGTTGTAGGCGGCGTTGGTGACGCTGATGCTTCCTCCGCTGACTGACTGGACTCCGTTCCACAGACTGGTGATCTGCGTTCCGGTGCCGAGCGTCCAGTTCACCTTCCAGTGACTTGACGGAGAGGCGCCGTGGTTCATCACGGTGACCTGCCCCTGGAACCCACCGCTCCAGGAGTTGGAGACCGCGTACATCGCCATGCAGGAGCCGGGGTCGGTCCCGCCTGTGCTGCCGCCGGTCGTGGTGCCGCTTGTGGTGCCGGTCGTGGTGCCGGTCGTCGTGCCGGTCGTGGTGCCGCTTGTGGTGCCGGTCGTGGTGCCGGTCGTGGTGCCGCTTGTGGTGCCGGTCGTGGTGCCGGTCGTGGTGCCAGTGGTCGTGCCGGTCGTGGTGCCGCTTGTCGTGCCGCTTGTGGTGCCAGTGGTCGTGCCGCTCGTGGTCGAACCGCCGTTGTGGATGCCGCTGACCTCGCCGTGACCGCCGTCGAACGCGATGTCGGAGCAGGAGAAGAAGTTCTCATTGCTGTCCGAGCGGACCCACTGGATGAAGACCATCGCGTCACCCGTACGGTTCGAGGGCAGCGTCAGGTCCCAGTAGTAATGGCCGCCGTCGGTTCCCGGCGACCCCGCCGCGGGCGGGTTGGTGGTGCTTCCGATCGACTCCAGGTCGGCCCAGGCCAGCGGAGTGGTCGGGGACCAGCCCTGCTTGGTCACATAGACACGGAAGGTGCCCGGGTGCGCGGCCCAGTTGCTGTACTGCAACTGGATCGTGGAGCCCGATGTGAGGTGCGTCCTCGGCCAGTCGGCGCGGGCCGCGTTGTAGGCCGAGAAGTCGTACGGTGACTTGTTGCCGGCGCTGCACAGCGTTCCGTCCGGGACGTAACCCTCGCCGCGACCGCCCGCGTTGGAGTCGAGCACCGCGAACCAGTTGTACAGCGACGTCGTTCCGCTCTGGGCGACCGCCGCGGCGCAGGCCGGGTTGGTCGGCGTGAGGGCGCCGGTGGGGGTCAGGGCGTCCTCGTAGCAGAGGTAGGTGCGCGAGCCCGGCATCATCGCCACGCCGTGCGCCTGCGCGGAGCCCTGGCTGAGCAGGACCGCGCCGAAAGCCGAGAGCAAAAGGGCGAAGACACCGAATAACGACAGTTGCCAGCTTCTTTTTCGCTTCAAGATCATGACCTTTCCGGGAGCTTTCCCGGGGCCGCGGCGCACCGCGGCCGGGCCACCGGGACAGCGTGGGGGGAGGGGACGGGTCCGTGAGAGTGGGAGCGCTCCCATTTGTGAAGCTAACAGTGGATCAAGAATTCGTAAACACCTGCGGACGAGACCGGCCTGAGTCGCGCCGTGCTTGGGTCGGGCCGCATTCGTTGACAGTGTGCAGTCGGGGCGCTGTGATGGATGGGAGCGCTCCCATATGTTGTGCTCCCCCCACGCAGGCATCCCGAAAGAGGCACCTATGCTCGCTCGCACTCTCCGGTTACCACCCAGGTTGTGGATGGCGGTCGCCGCCGCCATAGCGCTGGCCGTCTCTCTCCTGATCTCGGTGCCCACCAGCGGATTCGGCGCGTCGGCGTCCGGATGCCGGGCCGAGTACACGCTCAACGAATGGTCCGGTGGCTACACCGCGCAGGTGCACGTCACCAACCTCGGCGCAGCGCTGAGTAGTTGGCGGCTCACGTGGACGTATGCCGGCGATCAGAAGATCACTTCGGCCTGGAACGCGACCGTCACCCAGAACGGACACTCCGTCACCGCCGTCAACGCGTCCTACAATGGCGTCGTGGCAGCAGGAGGCACGGTCGACTTCGGCGTGCAGGGAACTGCTGGGTCCGCGGGCTCGCAACCCGCTGACTTCGCCCTCAACGACCTGCCCTGTGGAGGCGTCAGCACCACCCCGCCGACCACCCCGCCGACCACGCCCCCGACCACCCCGCCTACGACGCCCCCGACCACGCCTCCGACCACTTCGCCGCCCGCGGGATGCGACTCCGCGACGATATGCACGGGCTTTGAGGACCAGAGCGGTGCCGGTCCGGCCGGGGACTGGCGTTTCACCGCGCCCGACTGCCAAGGCACGGGGACGGCCGCCATCGACACGACAGTCGCGCACAGCGGCTCGAAGTCCCTACGGGTGGACGGGAAGGCGGGCTACTGCAACCACGCCTTCGTCGCCTCCACCGCTGATCTGTCGTCGGTCGGCCCGGTGGTCTACATCCGTATGTGGGTGCGGCACACCACCGCGCTCCCGACCTCGCACGTCGCCTTCGTCTCCATGCCGGACTCCTCCCAGGGCGGCCGGGCGCTGCGGATCGGCGGCCAGAACGGCGCCCTGCAGTGGAACCGGGAGAGTGACGACGCCACCCTCCCGGCGCAGAGTCCGGCCGGGGTCTCGCTGAGCAGTCCACTGCCGACCCTCACCTGGCAGTGCCTGCGCTTCGCGGTCGACACCACGGCGCCGAAGCTCGACACCTGGCTCAATGACACGCAGATACCCGGGTTGCACGCCGACGGCGTGCCGACCCAGGACATCGACCAGCAGTGGCTCTCGCGCACCACGCCGCCCAGGCCGACCGCCCTGCGACTCGGCTGGGAGAGCTACGCCACGGGCGACGACACCTTGTGGTTCGACGACGTGGCCGTCGGTTCCGCGCCGCTCGGCTGCTGACGAGAGCGTCACAGAGGTCCGTCGCGGACCCGGTCCGGCAGCCGGCCTGACCGTGTCCGCGACGGGGTGGGTCACGGCGGACGGGGCGTGCCGGTCAGCCGAGGCGGAAGCGCTGTGCCGCCGTTCCGTTGCAGTCCCACAACTGCACGGGATCCCCGGCCTGCTGGCCGTTGTCCTTGTCGTCGAGGCAGCGGCCCGACTGCGGATTGAACAAGGTGCCGTCGGCCCGGCTCTCCCACACCTGGGCGCCCGTGCCGTTGCAGTCCCACAGTTGGGTCCGTGTGCCGTTGCCGGTGTTGCCGCCCACCGCGTCGAGGCACTTGCCGAAGGTCCGCAGCGTGCGGTCGCCGGGCGCGGACCAGCGCTGCGCGTCGGAGCCGTTGCAGCCGGACAACTGCACGGGCGTGGCGGAGGCCGGATCGGCGTTGGTCACGTCCACGCACAGGGCAGCGGGGCCGGAGACCGCACCGGGCGGCAGCTTCCACGACTGCGCGGTCACACCGGCGCAGTCGTAGAGCTGGAGCTGTACGGCGCCGGGTGAGGTGTTGCCGTCCGGCACGTCGAGGCAGCGTCCCGAGGCCGGATTGAGCAGGCTGCCGTCGGAGCGGTGCGTCCAGGTCTGCGAGGCGGCACCCGAGCAGCCCGCGACGCTCACCGGCGTACGGTTCGCCGTCCCGCCGCCCGTGGCCGTCAGGCACTTGCCGAGGACCAGGACGGTACTGTCGGCCTGGTACGCGACCTGCTGGGCCGCGCTGTGGTTGCAGCCCCACAGCTGCACGGCCGTCCCGTCGTCGGCCACCCCGCCGCGCACGTCGAGGCACAGCCCGCCCGCGCCGATCACCTCGCCGGACGCCGGGTTCGCGGACGCGCTGCCGGACAGTGTCACGGTGTGCGAGGAGCCGAGCGGGAGCGCGCCCGTCGTCACCGTCACCGTCCTGCGGTTGACGTTCCACGACCACGCGGTCTCCGGGACCTGCACCCCGTCGACCGAAACGGCGGTCGGTGCCTGCGAGTTGGACAGTCGCAGGGTGTAGGCCCGGGAGGTCGGCGCGCCGCTGAAGGAACCGGTCTGCGCGCCGATCGTCAGTGTGCGCGCCGCCTCACTCCACGACAGGGGCGCCTTGGTCGCCTGGCCGCTGCGATAGCCCGTGCCCTCGCCGGCGTCGGAGTAGACCGAGAAAGCCCCGTCGGCACCCGCGGCGACATTCACCGTCAACTGCGTCAACGGCCGCTGCCCCTGGTTGTCGACGTAGTCGGTGCGGGTGGTGAGGATGCCGCCGGCCTTGATCAGCACCGGCATCCGGGACAGCGGACCGGTGATGGTGACGGTGGCGGGCCCGGTGTAGGTGCGGCCGGTGAAGTAGTCCGTCCAGCTCCCCGGCGGCACCCACACCGACGCGGAGCCGTTGCCGCTGGAGTCGTTGGGCGAGGTGATCGGCGCGACCAGGACGTCGTCGCCGTACAGATACTCGCCGGTGGCGCTGTAGGCGGCATCCTGGGACGGGTAGTCGAGATACAGCGGCCGGACGATGGGCACGCCGGTCGCGTTCGCCTGCTGTGCGAGCGTGTACGTGTACGGGACGAGCGCTTCCCGCAGCCGCAGGAAGGACTCGGCGCTCGCCGCGGCAGCGCCGGTGTAGTTCCACGGCAGCCGGTCGCCGTGGTCGGAGTGCAGCCGGTCCACCGGCTGGAAGGTGCCGAATTGCACCCAGCGGGCGTACAGATCGTCGGCGAGATGACCGCCGTGGAAGCTGCCGATGTCATGGCTGACATTGGAGATCCCCGCGGCGGCCTCGGCGGCGGTGAACTTCGCCTCGAAGGCGAGCATGTCCCACGTCGCGGGCGTGTCGCCGGTGAACTGCATCGAGTTGCGCCGCTCGGACCAGGGCCCGACCGGGTAGTTGCTGTCGTCGCCGCCCTCCTCCGAGCCGCCGATCCGTGCGAAGGAGAAGCCGCGCAGCCCCTTGGCCGCCGCGTCGTCCGCATATGCCTGGTTGATCAGATTGTCCGGCCCCACATGCGGATCGGAGGCGGTCGAGGCACCGCAGTTGGTGCAGTAGTCCAGCCACCACTCCCGCACGCCCTGCTGTTCGAAGGGCTGGTGCAGATCGAGATAGGCGGCCAGATGCGCCGGGTTGGACCAGTCGAAGGCGTATGTACTGCCGCCGTCGGGCAGGAGACCGCCCGCGCGGGAGTTGGCCGCGGCGAATTTGGGGTCGCCGCTGTCGATGGTCGGGTGGATGTTCATCGACACCGCGAGACCCTGCTGCTTGGTCCAGTCGAGGAATCCCCGCGGATCGGGGAAGAGCGAACTGTTCCAGTTCCAGCCGTTCCACTGCGTCGGCGACTTCCAGTCGGTGTCCACCACCAGCCAGTCGATCGGCGTGTTCGTGCTGCGGAAGGTGGGCAGCAGCGAATTCTCGTAGTCGGCCGTCGAGTAGCCGTAGTACCGCG
Source organism: Streptomyces sp. NPDC008139 (assembly GCF_042957025.1). Classification (NCBI taxonomy): domain Bacteria; kingdom Bacillati; phylum Actinomycetota; class Actinomycetes; order Kitasatosporales; family Streptomycetaceae; genus Streptomyces; species Streptomyces sp. NPDC008139. Next base: position 176,306 of record NZ_JBIBHM010000011.1, on the reverse strand, counting down.
AGTACCACACGCCGTAGGCCGACTCCGGTAGCAGATTGGCGCCGCCGGTCAGGGAGTTGAGGTCGGCGAGGCCCTGTTTGTAGTTCTGGCCGTAACCGAAGAAGTAGCCGTCCTGGTACGGCTGGGCGCCGTGCGAGGGCCGGTCGGTCACCGCATGCGCGCCCGACAGCAGAGCCGTCCGGGTGTCGTCCAGCAGGTACCAGCCGTCGCGATCCAGGATCCCCGGGTGCTCGGGCACCGGCACGGCCGCCGGATTGTCCAGCGTCCGGGACCAGCCGCCGAGGGTGTTCGTCGGCCCCGCGCCGTAGCCGGTCGTGGTGAGCGCCGTCGACGCGGCCGGGTACGCCGTGGTGCCGACCGGGGTGACCGCCAGGCTGTCGATGTTGACCCGGCCGGTGTCACCCGCGTTCTGCACGATGCTCAGCGTGTTGGTTCCGGCGGTCAGGTGCACCGTGGCGGACGCGGTCGACCAGGCGTTCCACGACGAGGTGGCGGGCAGGCTGAGCGCCGGGCCCGCGGTCGAGCCGACCCGGGTGGACAGGGTGCCCGTGCCGCCCGCCGCGTTGGAGTAGCGCACCCACAGCCGGTAGTCGCCGGTCGACGGCACCGCGGAGACGTCCTGGGTGAGGCCGCTGCCCGTGTGCTCGTATCCGGCGACGAAGCCGGAGCCGGTGTGCCCGGTGTGGTCGTAGGCGGCGACGCCGTAGCCGCTGAGCAGCGAATTCTCACCCTCGCAGGCGGAGTTGACCGGGCAGTAGGAGGGAAACGCCGGTTTGGCGGTCACCCCCGTGCCCGCCATCGTCACCGTGAGGTTGGCCGCCGTGAAGGGGCCGCTGCCCTGCTTGTAGCGCAGCGTGAGCCCGGACGTCGTGATCTCGCGGTATCCGTCCGCGGTGACGTCCGTGGTGACGTCGGATACGGGGAAGGACCGGTTGACGGCGTTGAAGGTCGTCCCGTCCTGGAAGGTGGCGTCGCCCGCGTACTCCAGCCGCACCAGGGTCGGGCTGAGCACCTCGAAGCGGGCGTTCCCGTCGGTGACGACGGGACTCGACGCCGCGGCCCGCGTCGGCGGGGCGGCCTGCTGCGCCACCGCGCTGTCGACGGCGGCGACCGACAGCAGCGCCAGGCATGAACTCAGCACGAGCGCCCGGCTCCTGCGGGGCGAGAGAGGTGATCCGACGCGGCGTGGGCGCATGGGCATGCCTTCCGTAGTCCTCGACAGGGCCTGACATCGTTGTCCATCGTCCAATTTGCCGTGCGGGAAGCGGAGTTGAGTTGACCGGTGCCACGAGGCGTGAGAGCGCTCCCTGAAGCTAGCCATTGGTCGTGTATGCGTCAATACGCCGCACGGGCCGGTCGGCGGTGTGGCACTCCGGTCGACGCACCTCGACGGCCGCGCCCCGTCCCGCCACCGCGTTGACACAGTGCGAAACATTACCGTTCGCACCAGAAGTCAGAAAATGCCCGGATCCCCGCAACGGTGTCCGCGGCAAAGTCCGCAGCGTCCGGTGGTCATGGTGAGGACAAGGAATTGCGGAGCAGTACGGGGTGATACGGGTCTGTCGCGCACTCGGAATCGAGTGCGCCTGTCGTTGAGGCGCGTTGACTATCGCGCTCGACCGCCTGTCTCGCTCATCGCCAGGACACCTGTCACCAGTTGATGGATACCGTTCCGTGACATTGTTCGCGCATGTCAGTGTGGGCGTGGGGCAAGCGCGCGAGTGGGAGGTACAAACTATGGGACCGCTTCTGCTCGTTCTTCTGCTCGCGTTGATTCTCTTCGGCGCCGGGTTCGCCCTCAAGATTCTGTGGTGGGTGGCGATCGTCGTCCTGGTGGTCTGGCTGCTGGGATTCGTTGTCCGCTCGACGAATTCCGGTGGCAGTCGTGGCCGCTGGTACCGCTGGTAGCGACGCACTTCGACGTACCACTGAGCGGTGGGCGCCCCCCCCGGGGGGGGCCCCCCCCCCGGGGGGGGCGCCCACCGCTCAGTGGTATTGCGGCAACGTTCTCCGATGACGGGTACACCGGATATTTCGGGACAGGATGAAACAATGCTGGGGCGCGCGCTGCCCGTACCAAAGGTATTTCCGCGTCTTCGGAACGCTTGTCCTTGTCGAACTCCGGATCACCGGCCGTGAAGACCCACCGACCGCCCCGGGGCGTGTGCCACGACAGCTCGGCATGCCCCGTCCGCGCTCACCGCGGACGGGCCGTACGAGCTGACTTCTCAGGCGAAGGTGTCGCAGGCCGAGACGGTTCCGGACGTGTAGCCCTTGGTGAACCACTGCCGGCGCTGCGCCGCCGAGCCGTGGGTCCAGGTGTCCGGCGTGACCTTGCCCTGGTACTTCTGCTGGATACGGTCGTCGCCGACAGCGGCCGCGGCGTCCAGGCCCACATTGATGTCCGCCCGCGTCAGGTCGGTGATCAGCGGCTTTCCACTCGCGGGGTCCGGGGTGGTCGTGGCGTGGTGGGCCCACACTCCGGCGTAGCAGTCGGCTTGGAGTTCGAGTTTCACCGAGCCGCTGTTCTCGCCCTGGCCGCTGCCGCGCGAGATGGTGCCGCTGAGGTCCTGAATGTGGTGTCCGTATTCGTGCGCGATGACGTATGCCTCGGCGAACGGGCCTCCCTTGGCACCGAACTTGCCTGTGAGCTCGTCGAAGAACCCGAGGTCGAGGTAGACCTTGTCGTCGGCGGAGCAGTAGAAGGGGCCGACCTCCGAAGTCGCCTCCCCGCAGCCGGTGTTGACCCTGTCGGTGAACAGCAGGGTCGGCGCCTGGGGGTACGACTTTCCTGCGGCTGTCTCCGTCTGCTTCCAGAACGCCTGGACGCTGTCGACCACGGCCACGATCCGGCAGTCGTCCTTCTTGTTGGCGTCCGCCCCGGTCCGGCAGTCCGCCGCCAGATCGCCGGGCGCGACGCCCTGGGAGCCGCCGGATCGAGCGGCGCTGTCAGAGGTGCTGCCCGAGCTGAGCAGACCCGGGTCCACTCCGAACACCACAGAGGCGATCACGACCAGCAGCCCTACCACCCCACCGCCCACGGTCTTTCCGCCACCGGGAATCCCGCCCCGTGTGCCGCCTCGGTTGTCCTGCACCTCGGAGGTGTCCAGGGCGGCATCGTCGTCGAACTGCATCAGCTGACTCTCCCTCACAACACGCCGGTACGCCGTGTCTCACCGGGGGCGTCTACCCAGCCGAACAGACCTCATCTGGTTGTGCCCGGACCGTGTTCCGAGGAGGTCGCCTTCCGCCGGACGCTTTCCCAGCGGTCAGTCACCTCATTCACCGACCCCGGAGAGTTGATCGTGCGGAGGAGGAGGCCGCGGCTCAGTCGGCGGGGCGGGTGTCCCACGCGGCTCTCAGAGCGGGACGCACGTCGGGGCCGAACACAGCGCGCACCGTTGCGCGGGGGAGGGTGGGAAGTTCGGCCCAGTGAGTGACGCTCTCGCCACCCCCGCGACCGTACGGCAGTCGCACAATGCCGTCGGAATCAACGAAGCAGTCCGTGTGCCGTGTGCCGTCCTCGCCGAAGTGCTCCGAGGTCCAATACATCGGCCGCACAAGCCAGAATTCCTCCCCCACGTCCGACGCCTCGCCCGACGTATCGGAACGGTCGGGCGGGTACCGGCCCGTGATCGCCGCCGCCACAGGAACACCGCTGGGCGGCCGACGCTTCTGGGCGTCTTCCCAGTTCACCTCGGTCCGCAGGTTCATCGTCCCCATCCTTCCTCAGGCGTCATCGCCGACAGGACAAGCGCCGCGAACTGATCCCGGCGTCGGACAAGACGCATATCCGGCCGTGTAGGTTTCCGGCCCGTGATCGAGGCGCCGACGTGCGGGACGACCCGTTACGGCGAGGTGTCCGTCGCCGACGGCCTTGCCCCCCCCATGGCTCGGCCCGCCCGCACCTGGTGTGCGGGCGGGCCGGGGCCGCCCAGAATCGCTCAGCCCCCGGACTCAGCGCGGCGACAGGCGGTAGAGCGCCGCCGCGCCCGCTTTGAGATGGACCTTCAGCGTGCCGTGCTGGGCCGCTCCGCGGTAGCGGCCGGTGGCCGGCTCGAAGGTCGCCACGCTTCCGACGTGCGCCTGGTTGACGCCGAGCCGCACCGAGGCGGGGGCGTCGGGGTTCCGGTTGGTCACGAGCAGGTAGCGGGTGCCGTCGTCCTGCGTGTTCCTGAAGAGACCGATGACGACGGCGTCCCCGGCGGCTGAGGTCAGGCGATCGCCTGGGGTGAAGGCCACTGCGCTCGGCGGCAGCGGGTCGTCGTTGGCGTGTTGGACCGACTCCGAGTGGAGCGGCTTGAGTTGGCGGCCGACCGGCTGGAGCCAGGTGCGGTTAAGCCTGCGGGCTGCGCCGTACAGCGGGGTCTGCTTGCCGTCGGCGGTGATCAGCGCCTTGGTGAAACCCTCGCCACGGGCGGGGTCCGGCGTCCAGTAGGTGAAGTACTGGATGCCCTTGCAGCCGTACGCCAGGCTGATGTTGGTCTGCCAAGCCAACTGCGAGGCGGTGGGCACCCGGTGGTTGTTGTAGCCGACCGACTGGATGAACGTCCACGCCGGCAGACCGGACTTCAGCGACGCCTCGCGGTAGATCGCCCAGTTGTCGAAGTAGTTGAGGTCTATGCCGTCGGTGAGGATCGGGTACCGGTCGAACGAGATCAGCGGCGGCTTGACGGTGTCGATGTACGCCTGCACGAAGGCCGCGTAGCCCGGGCCGTTACCCGGCACGAGGTTGGAGTACGGCAGCAGCCCCGGTGCGACGTCACGCACGATGCCGGTGAGCGCCCCGACCGTAGGGAATCTGGACTGGGCCGGTTCGTCGAAGACGTTGAACCCGGCGAGCGAGGGGTGGTTCGCGTAACTGGTCAGTGCCGCACGCACCCATGACGTCGCGTCGGCGGTGGTGAGCGAGGACGGCACGCTCCGGTCATCGTTGACCGACAAGTACTGCGCGATCGCCTGCATCCGGGGGTCGCCCGAGATCAGCACTTTCAGGCCCACCTGGTCGGCCATCTGCAAGGCGTAGCCGCCGCTTTGCGGATCGAATTGATAGTTGCCGGTGATCAAGAAGGTGAACCCGGCGTCCTTGATCTCCTGGTAGCGGTCGAGCGTGGTCTCGTACGGGTGCGGCGGCCAGAACAGCCCGATCGGGAAGTCCGGTCCGCCGGTGAGCGGAAGGTCCACGCCGGTCGCGGCGGCAGAGTTCGCCGCGTCGGCGGCGTGCGTGCCGTCTCCGGAATCCACCGAACTCAGCGCCCCGGCAGTCGGGTCGCCGGGCCCCGGTGCGGCCGCCGCCCGGTTGGCGGCCAGGCCGCCTGCGGCGAGTACGCCGGCGCCCAGGCCCGCGGCCTGTAGCAGCGTCCGGCGGTGCATCGGCTGTGAAGCGCTGGAGAGGGAGGAGTTCTGTTCTGGCATGGCCTACTCCGATCGTTGGAACGCGTGAACGGGGAGGGGGCTGAAGGTCCCATCGGTGCACCGGCGACCGTGGCGGACGCACACATGCTGGCAGACGGTGGTGGTTCAATCAACCACGATGCGCAGAAATGATGAATGAATCATGCAGGACGCGCATGCGCCGCCGCGGATACGCCCGACCCGCGTCCGGCGGTCCCCATGCCTGGAAGCGCGAGTCGTGCGCCCTCGACCGTCGCACTCACGAACGTCGCGTTCCGCCCTCGCGCCCCGCTTTCGGCAGCCGGACTCGGCGCACTGAACTCGGCGCACTGAAGTCAGCGCCCGCGGCGCCCCTTCACCATGTGCTCGCCCGGGATGTGCCCGGTGAGCGCCATGGACGCGCTGGCCCGGCCGTACGACAGTTGCGCCACGCGCACGTACAAGCAGTCGATCAGCACCAGCACCGAGTGCCGGGCTCCGATGCTGCCGGCGCGGAAGGAGGTCTCGGCGGTTGCGGAGATCAGCCGGACCTCAGCCGCCCGCGCCAACGGTGACCTGTGGTCGGCGGTGATCGCCACTGTGGTGGCGCCCCGCGCGCGGGCGAGTTCGAACGGCTCGATCGTCTCCCGGGTCGATCCGGAGTGAGAGATGCCGATGGCGACATCGGCCGGGGTGAGCAGCGCTGCCGACGTCGTGGCGGCGTGCACCTCGTTCCACCCGCGCACCGCGCATCCGATCCCGAAGAGCCGCAGCTCGGTCTCCACCGCCACCGCGCCGCTGCCGCCGACGCCGTACACGTCGATCCGCCGCGCTCGGGCGACCGCCTGGGCCGCGCGCTCAAGCGACGCGAGGTCAATGGTGTCCAGCGTCCGCTGCACCGCGCCGAGATCTGCCTGGCCGACGACGGTGACCACCCGCCGCAAGTCGTCGTCGGGGGAGATGTCCGGCCCGATCTCCGAGGTGCCCCAGGCGGGCTCGTCGCCGCGCGCGCTCTCACGGACCAGTTCGATCAGCAGATGCTGGTACGACTCCAGGCCCACCGCACGGCAGAACCGCGTCACCGTCGGCTGGGACGTGCCGGTGCGCCGCCCCAACTCGGCGGCCGAGCAGCCGATCACGGAGCCGGGATCGGCGAGCACCAGCTCGGCCACTTTCCGCAGTGAGCCCGTCAGGTGCGGCAACTCGGCTCGGATCAGCGCCGTGACATCAATGCGCGCTCCCGCGTGGCCGTAGCCCTTGGCCTCCATACGGCTCCCCGATCGCTCACGCCTGCCGGCCGTCCGAAAGGCCATGATGCCATGCGATTATGTCATTCATCGTGTATCAACCACGCAGACTGACAGATTCAGGCTGCTCGCTCGGGTACGGCGCGGACCTCCTCCGGCAGGCCCATGCGCGGCGGCCCCGACAGGGTGTCCCTCCTGGAGGTCTCCCGCTGGTCGGGGCACTCTACAATTCAGATAACCGCGGACATCTATGGTCACCTGACCCCGGGCTCGGACGACAAGCTGAAGCGTGTGATGGACGAGGTACCGACCAGCGCCACCGTGCTGGTTCCGTGCTGACTTCGGCTCGCCTGCAAGGCAAAGCCGCAGGTGGGAGCAACAGCGTGAAATTCCTCAACGATATTCGGCCTCCGTACGACCTGACGTACGACGACGTCTTCATGGTGCCGAGCCGCAGCGCGGTCGGTTCCCGCCAGGGTGTGGACCTCAGGTCCCCTGACGGGACGGGCACCACGATCCCCCTGGTCGTGGCCAATATGACGGCCATCGCGGGCCGCCGGATGGCCGAGACCGTGGCCAGGCGCGGCGGCCTCGTCGTCATCCCGCAGGACATCCCCCACGACGTCGTCGCCGATGTCGTGGCCTACGTCAAGCAGCGCCATCTGGTGCTGGACACCCCGATCACGCTCGCCCCCTCCCAGACCGTCGCCGACGCGCTGTCCCTGCTGCCCAAGCGGGCGCACGGCGCGGGCGTGGTGGTCGAGGACGGGCGGCCGGTCGGCGTCGTCACCGAGTCCGACCTCAGCGGCGTGGACCGCTTCACGCAGCTCTCCGAGGTCATGTCCAGGGACCTGCTGCTGCTCGACGCGGACATCGACCCGCGCGAGGCGTTCAACCGGCTGGAGGACGCGCACCGCAAGCTGGCCCCGGCCGTGGACGCCGAGGGCCTGCTCGTCGGCATCCTGACCCGCAAGGCCGCGCTGCGCGCCACGCTGTACGAGCCCGCCGTCGACGCGAACGGGCGGCTGCGGATCGCCGCGGCCGTGGGCATCAACGGCGACGTGGCGGGCAAGGCCAAGCTGCTCCTGGACGCAGGGGTGGACACCCTGGTCGTCGACACCGCGCACGGCCACCAGGAGTCGATGCTCGCGGCGGTACGCGCCGTGCGCGCGCTCGACCCGCGGGTGCCGATCGTGGCGGGCAACATCGTGGCCGCCGAGGGCGTCCGCGACCTGATCGACGCGGGCGCCGACATCATCAAGGTCGGCGTCGGACCCGGCGCCATGTGCACCACCCGCATGATGACCGGCGTCGGCCGCCCGCAGTTCTCCGCCGTCATGGAGTGCGCCGCGGAGGCGCGCAAACACGGCAAGCACGTCTGGGCCGACGGCGGCGTCCGGCACCCGCGCGATGTCGCGATGGCGCTGGCGGCGGGCGCGTCCAACGTGATGATCGGCTCCTGGTTCGCCGGTACGTACGAGTCGCCGGGCGACCTCCAGCAGGCCGCCGACGGGCGGCTGTACAAGGAGTCCTTCGGTATGGCCTCGGCGCGCGCGGTCCGCAACCGTACGAGCGAGGAGTCGGCGTACGACCGGGCGCGCAAGGCGTTGTTCGAGGAGGGCATCTCCACCTCGCGGATGTTCCTCGACCCGGCCCGGCCGGGCGTCGAGGACCTCATCGACTCGGTCATCGCCGGGGTGCGCAGCTCCTGCACGTACGCCGGGGCCGCCTCGCTCGACGAGTTCGCGGAGAAGGCGATCGTCGGGATCCAGAGCGCGGCGGGCTACGCGGAGGGCAAGCCGCTGCACGCGAGCTGGAACTGACGCGGGGTCGGGCGCCGGTGTCCTCGCCGGTGCCCGTGGCCGCGCCGGTACCGGTGCCTTCGCCCGTGCCCGCCCCGGTGTCGCCAGGGGGCCTTGGTCCCGAGTCGCCGGAGATGTCTCTATCCTGCGAGCTGTGAAGCCGCTCAACGATCTCGACGAACGCATCGTGCACGCCCTGGCCGAGGACGCCCGGCGGTCCTACGCGGACATCGGCGCCCAAGTGGGCCTGTCGGCGCCCGCCGTCAAACGCCGGGTGGACCGGCTGCTGGCGGCGGGCGCGATCACCGGTTTCACCGTACGGGTCGACCCCGCCGCGCTCGGCTGGCAGACCGAGGCGCTGGTGGAGCTGTACTGCCGCCACAACACCTCACCGGGCGACATCAGGCGCGGCCTCGCCCGCTACCCGGAAGTCGCGTCCGCCTCCACCGTCACCGGCGAGGCGGACGCCGTGGTCCAGGTCTTCGCCTCCGACGTACGGCACTTCGAGCAGGTGCTGGAGAAGATCGCGGGGGAGCCGTTCGTGACCCGCACCAAATCCGTGCTGATCCTCTCGCCGCTGCTGCGCCGCTACGGCGGGGGCGCCCCGGAGTGAGGGCGCGGAGTGCGCCTGCCGAGGCATAAGTTGGGTAATGTCGCAAATTATGCGAATTGTGGCTGAAGGCACCCGATCGGGGTACAACGGGTACTGAGGCCAGATCGGCCCCGGCAGCACGAAGGAGGCGACATGATCACGCGTGAGCAGATTCCCAAGGTCATGGGCCATGCGGTGCATGACGCTCAGGGGAAGAAGATCGGCGAAGCCGCCCACCTATACCTGGACGACGCCACGGGCGAAGTCGAGTGGGTCGCGGTGAAGACCGGTTTCTTCGGCAATAACGAGACATTCGTGCCGACGCGTGCCGCCCGCCTGGTCGAGGACCATCTTGAGGTTCCGTACGAGAAGGACCAGGTCAAGGGCGCGCCCAATGTGGACGTGGACTCGGGCGGACACCTCTCGGCGTCGGAGGAGCAGAACCTCTACCGCTACTACGGCATGGAAGCCAGGTCCGGCGGGTCCGTGGGCCGCGCCGCGAACGGGCAGGGCGCCGGGACCGGCGACGCGAAGGCCGGAGCCGCCGCCGGTACGGCCGGTGCCGCCGGAGTGGCCGCAGGCACCGCCGCGGGCCGTCACGCGCGGACCGCGGACACCGGAGCGCCGAGCACCGACAAGACCGCCGCGGCCCGCGCGGGCGCACCGGTCGCCTCCACCGGCAAGGACACGCCCGCCATGGCCTCGGGCGCCCCGCAGCGCCTCGCCGCGGACGGTCTCGACCCCGAGAGCGAGACCATGATCCGCTCCGAGGAGGAGATGCACGTCAGGGTCGAGCGGGAGACCATCGGCCAGGCGCGGCTCCACAAGGTCGTGGACGTCGAGGAAGTCGAGCAGACGGTGCCGATCCGGCACGAAGAGGTCCACCTGGTCCGTGAGCCCATCGACCCGAAGACCGCCGCGGGCCGTACGGGCGACATCAGTGAGGCCGAACAGGTCGTCACCCTCCACGAGGACAAGGCGATCATCGAGACCGAGGTCGTGCCGAAGGAGCGCGTCCGCATGCGCGTCGACGAGCACGTCGAGCAGAAGACCGTGCACGGCCGGGTCCGCAAGGAGCGGATCGAGACCGACACGAGCCCCGCGACCACCGAGGAGACCAGCGGCTACGAGGGTGAGCAGGGCCGCAAGGACCGCCGCTTCGGTAGCTGAACCGACCTGACGGCCGGTCGAACGGCCTCACCGCACCACACGAGCGGGCCCCCACCCCTGAATCCCGGGGTGGGGGCCCGCTTCCGCGCCCCCAGGACGCGCCGCGCGAGCCCGTCAGCGGCGGCTCGACGCAACGAATCGCCGGTAGCGCAGGAGAAGACGCAACGAACAGCGGCAGCAGCCGCAATGATCGCGTCTTGCCGCCGCCGCGCACGGAACCGTACTGTCGAAGGAGTCCCGTACACCCCATCTGAACAGGCGAAAGAGACCCATGGCACCGTTGCGCGCTGCGCTGTATCAGGGGCCGGGCGGCGTACCCGAGTCGGTGGACGCGGCGCTCGCCGGGTTCGAGGAGGCGGCTCGACGAGCCGCCACGGGGGGAGCGCGGCTGCTGGTGACGGCCGAGCTGTCGCTGACCGGCTACGCGGTCGGCGACCGCCTCGCGGCGCTGGCCGAGGAGGCCGACGGACCGTCGGCGCGGCGGGTGGGGGAGATCGCCGCCCGGTACGGGATCGCCATCGTCTACGGCTACCCCGAGCGGGACGGTACGGCCGTGCACAACGCGGCGCGGCTGATCGGCCCGGACGGCGCCCCGCTCGCCAACTACCGCAAGACGCACCTGTTCGGGGACTTCGAGCGGTCCGCCTTCACCGCCGGTGACACAGCCGTCGTACAGGCCGACGTCGACGGCGTACGGATCGGGCTGCTGATCTGCTACGACGTGGAATTCCCCGAGGCGGTACGGGCGCACGCGCTCGGCGGCACCCAACTCCTCGTCGTGCCGACCGCGTTGATGCGGCCGTACGAATTCGTGCCGCGCACCCTCGTCCCGGCCCGTGCGTACGAGAGCCAGTTGCACCTGGCGTACGCCAACCGCTGCGGTGCCGAGGGCGATTACCACTTCGCGGGGCTGAGCTGCCTCGTCGGACCGGACGGCACGGTGCGCGCGCGGGCCGGGACCGGCGAGGAGCTGGTCTTCGCCGATGTGGACCCGGCGCTGATCGACGCCGCCCGCACGGAGACGCCGTATCTGGCCGACCGCCGCCCGGAGTTGTACCGCGCGCTCGGCTGAGCCCGCGCGCCGGAGTGTCCCGCGAGCGCCCGTAACCCTCCCTTTTCCCGCACGCCAGTTCAGCCAGGAGAGCCGCCCCATGACGTCCGTGCCCACCGCGGTCCACGACGAGCAGCACGCCGAAGCCCAGGAGCAGCCGCCCGTCACCATGTTCGGGCCCGACTTCCCCTACGCGTACGACGACTTCCTGGCGCACCCGGCGGGCCTCGGCGCGGTCCCGCCCACCGAGCACGGCACGGAGGTCGCGGTGATCGGCGGCGGCCTGTCCGGCATCGTCACCGCGTACGAACTGATGAAGATGGGCCTCAAGCCCGTCGTCTACGAGGCGGACCAGATCGGCGGGCGGCTGCGCACGGTCGGCTTCGACGGCTGCGACCCCGGCCTCACCGCGGAGTTGGGCGCGATGCGCTTCCCGCCCTCGTCCACCGCCTTCCAGCACTACGTGGACCTGGTGGGTCTGGAGACCAAGCCGTTCCCCAACCCGCTGGCGCCCGGCACGCCTTCGACCGTCGTGGACCTCAAGGGCGAGTCGCACTACGCCACCTCGGTGGACGACCTGCCCGAGGTCTACCACCAGGTGATGCACGCCTGGAACGCGTGCCTGGAGGACGGCGCCGACTTCTCCGCGATGCAACGGGCCCTGCGCGAGCGGGACATCCCCGTGATCCGGGAGATCTGGTCGGCGCTGGTCGAGAAGCTGGACAACCAGACCTTCTACGGCTTCCTGTGCGACTCCCCGGCCTTCGCGTCCTTCCGGCACCGGGAGATCTTCGGGCAGGTCGGCTTCGGCACCGGCGGCTGGGACACCGACTTCCCCAACTCGATCCTGGAGATCCTGCGGGTCGTCTACACCGGCGCGGACGACGACCACCGCGGGATCGTCGGCGGCTCGCAGCAACTCCCGCTGCGGCTGTGGGAACGCGAGCCCGACAAGACCGTGCACTGGCCGAAGGGCACCTCGCTGCGCGCCCTGCACGCCGCCCGCGACAGCCGGCCACGCCCGGCCGTGACCGGGCTGCACCGCACCGCGGGCAACCGGATCACCGTCACCGACGCGTCGGGGGACATCCGTACGTACCGCGCCGCCGTCTTCACCGCGCAGAGCTGGCTGCTGCTGTCCAAGATCGCCTGCGACGACTCGCTCTTCCCGATCGACCACTGGACGGCGATGGAGCGCACCCACTACATGGAGTCCAGCAAGCTCTTCGTGCCGGTGGACCGGCCCTTCTGGCTGGACAAGGACCCGCGGACCGGCCGCGACCTGATGTCGATGACGCTCACCGACCGGATGACCCGCGGCACGTACCTGCTGGACGACGGACCCGACCGGCCCGCCGCGATCTGCCTGTCGTACACCTGGTGCGACGACAGCCTCAAGTGGCTGCCGCTCAGCGCCCACGAGCGCATGGAGGTCATGCTGAAGTCGCTCGGCGAGATCTATCCGGGCGTCGACATCAGGAGGCACATCATCGGCAATCCCGTGACGGTCTCCTGGGAGAACGAGCCGTACTTCATGGGCGCGTTCAAGGCCAACCTGCCCGGCCACTACCGGTACCAGCGGCGGCTGTTCACCCACTTCATGCAGGACCGGCTGCCCGCCGACAAGCGCGGCATCTTCCTGGCGGGCGACGACATCTCCTGGACCGCGGGCTGGGCCGAGGGCGCCGTGCAGACCGCGCTCAACGCGGTGTGGGGTGTCATGCGGCACCTCGGCGGCGCGACCGACCCGCTGAATCCCGGCCCCGGTGACCGCTACGACGAGATCGCGCCGGTGCTGCTGCCGGAGGACTGAGGACGGGGCCCGCACGTCACGTACGACGGCCCACCGGCGTGAGCAGGTAGCGGCCGATCAGGCCGACGCCCGCATCCAGGCGGCGCACGCACTCCTCGTACGCGTCCGGCCTGTCGCGCAGCGCCCACAGCAGCCGGGCCGCCGCCCAGGCCGCGTCCCGCGCCCGGTCCAGGCTCCACGAACCCACGACGTGGGTCAGCGGATCGGCGAGTTCGAGCAGGTCGGGGCCCGGCATCAGCTCTTCGCGCACGCGCTCCTCGACGGCGGTCAGGATCTCGCCGACGCGGTCGAAGTCGGCGGCCAGGGCGGGCGGCTCACGGCCGGTGGCGCGGCAGGTGTCGACCACCGCCAGGGGAAGGTCGTGGCCGACATGGGCGTTGACGCCCGCCAGCGCGAACTGGAGCGGGTGGATGTCGCGGTGGGCGCGCATACGGAGCAGGGGCCGCCAGGACGCGGGCGCTTGCCTTCCCCTGGCGTCGTCCTCGACGGCCTTGAGGTAGCGGTTCGCGAACCGCACCGCCAACTGGGCCGCCGTCTCGGCGTCCTCGAACCCGTTCGCGGCCAACTGCCGCCCCACCGCGCGTGTCACCTCCACGTACACGGCGTTGAACACGCCCAGTCCGTCGCGGCGGCCCCCCACCCGCCGCATCCGCCCCACCACCGAGGCGACATCCTCGTCCGTCGTCCGCATCCCCCCACCCTCCCGGCCAGCTCCACCCCCGCGCCTGCGGCGCGGCCGGTTTCGCCGCCCGCACCACCCGTGCGGATCAGAGTTCGTCGGCAGGCGCGCCTGTGCGGCTACAGCGCCGGTCGCGCCGCTCAGAGGGCGCCCGCCGCGGCGGCGGACCAGACGGTGGGGTGGAGGGGGCGGAAGCCCAGCTCGTGGTGGATGCGGAGGGGGGAGGAGATGCCCTCCCAGGGGTCGGCGAGGGGGCGGGCGGCCATGCCGGCAGGCAGCTCGGCCCCGTTGATCCAGTGGATGTCGAGGGCGGTGACCGGCGCGTCGTCGGTGATGTTGTAGATGCGCCCTGCCACACCGGGGGCGTACAGGACGCGCAGGAGACCCTGGGCGACATCGGCGTGGTGGACCATGGACATCCGGCGGTGGGCGGGCCAGTCCCCGGCCCACCGCAGGGCCTGCGGCAGGTGCGGATCGCCCTCGCCGTAGACGAAGGAGAGCCGCCCGACGCGCACGTCGACCCCGCTGTCGCGGCCGAGGGCGAGCAGCTCGACCTCGGCCTCGCGCTTGGCGGCGGGATAGGCGCCCCACAGGGAGGCGCCGGGCAGCGTCTCGTCGTCCTCGACGGCCGGACGGCCACGGCCCGCGCCGTACACCAAGGTGGTGCTGACCTGCACGAAACGGCCCACGCCCGCGTCGGCGGCGGCGCGGCCGAGGTCGAGCGCGGCGTCGCGGTTGACGGCCCACGCCTCCTCGTCGGGGACGCCGCGGAAGGCGGCGGCGATGTTGAGCACGGCGTCGGCGCCCGACACGGCCTCGCGGACGTCGTCGGCGTCACGCAGCTCGCCGACCACCGCCTCCGCGCCGAGCCGGGTGAAGGGCTCGGCGCGCGCCTCGTCGCGTACCAGGACGCGTACGGTGTCGGCGGTCCCCGTCCGTTGCAGCAGGCGGGGTACGAACCGGCGCCCGACCTGTCCCGTCGCGCCGGTGACCAGGATCTTCATGGGGTGCTCCTCGTGGTGCGGACTTGCGGCGGGACCCGGTGTTCCGCCGCTGTCCCCACCCTGCGCGGCCTGGAGGGCGGGCGGCAGAGACCTCTCTATCCGGGGAGTGGCACTCCCTGGATAGCCGCGCGGCGCGGACGCATGCTGGAAGGGTGAACCGACCCGAGCTCGCCGACTTCCTGCGCCGCTGCCGCACCCGCCTCGCCCCAGCCGACGTGGGCCTGGCCGAGGGGGTCAGGCGCCGCACGCCGGGGCTGCGCCGCGAGGAGGTCGCCCAGCTCGCCGGGATGTCGGCGGACTACTACACGCGGCTCGAACAGTCCCGAGGCCCGCGCCCCTCGCGCCAGATGCTCACCGCGCTGGCCCGCGCGCTGCGGCTGACCGCGGACGAGCGGGACCACCTGTTCCACCTGTCGGGGGAGGAGCCGCCGCGCGAGGCGGGCGGCAGCGGGCACGTCAGGCCGGGGCTGCTGCTGGTCCTCGACCGGCTGCACGACACGCCCGCCCAGGTGGTGAGCGACTTCGGCGACGTCCTCGCGCAGAACGCCATGGCCGCGGCCCTGCTCGGCGACGTGTCGGCGCGGCCGCCCGCGCTGCGCAATGTCGTACGGCGGATGTTCACCGACCCCTGCGCCCGCGCGCTGTTCCCCGAGGAGGACCACGAGACGCTGGCCCGTCACCATGTGGCGAATCTCCGCGCGGTGCTCGCGGCCCGCCCCGACGACCCGCGCCCGGCCGCGCTCGTCGCCGAACTGCGTGCGGAGAGCCCGCAGTTCGCCCGGATGTGGGACGACCACGAGGTCGCGGTGCGCCGCTCGGACACCAAGCGCTTCCGCCATCCGGTCGTCGGGGAGCTGGAGTTGGACTGCGAGGTGCTGCTCAGCCCCGAGCACGACCAGCGGCTGATCGTCTACACCGCGCGGCCCGGCAGCGCCGCGTACGAGCGGCTGCGGCTGCTCAAGGTGGTCGGCCTCCAGGACCTGGCCGTCGGCTGAAACGCTCCCCGGACCGTCGTCCCCGGCGCGCCGCGGAACGTGACTGTCACGGCCCAACTCCCTTCGTACGTACGGGCGATGGCGCCTACGTAAGGGGTATGGAGGCGCGCCTGTGCCATGGCGTATTCCCGCGGCATCATTTGCCCCTAGGCATGCCCAACAGTGAGTGAAGGGCCGCTAACGTGAAGACACGGTCCGGCGGGCACGAATCCCCCGTGCGTGCCCGCCGGACCTTCGATTCCCCGGGGATTCCCAGGGGTCTCCCGGATGTTCCGGACCGTGCCGCCGCACCGCGTGCCGAGTGACCCGTCCTCGGCCCGGCGCAGGCCGTACCCCCTCTCGTCAGGCCGCTGAACGCGGCTGCGCTCGCGACGCCCCGTCAAGCCGTCCGCGAACGGCCTGAGTTGACGCGTACGCACTGATCCAGCCCTTCCCATTGCCATGCCGCGGGTGCCGACCCTACGCTCCAACCGGTCTTGAGTATGAACAAAGTTCATATATCTGATGGGAGAGTGTGATGAGACGAGGTCTGCCCGCGCTGCTCGCCACCGGTCTCACGCTCGCCGCGCTGCTGCTGTCCGGCACTCCGGCCGGGGCATCGGCTGCGCCGGACCACCGGTACGGCGCCGCGCCGCCGGTCCGCCCGGCGCCGCACACCGTGGTGCTCGACGGCGCCCGGCTGCGGCAGGCGAGCATCGACCTGCACCGCGGCGACAAGGCGCTGCGCGCCACGCTCGCCGATCTCACCGCTCAGGCCGACGGCTGGCTCGGCCAAGGCCCGTGGTCGGTCATGGACAAGCCGCAGACCCCGCCCGGCGGCGACAAGCACGACTACCTCAGCCAGGCCCCGTACTGGTGGCCGACCCAGCCCAGGACCGCGGACAACCCGTGGGGCTGCCCGTACGTACAGAAGGACGGCGTGCGCAACCCCGACGTCGACACCATCACCGACCACGACGGCCGCGGCCGGATGTTCTCGGCCGTCTACACGCTCAGCCTGGCCTGGTACTACACCGGCAGGGCCGCCTACGCCGAGCACGCGGCCCTGCTCCTGCGGACCTGGTTCACCGATCCGGCGACCCGGATGAACCCGAATCTGGACCACGGCCAGATCATCCCCTGCAAGACCGACGGCCGGGCGATCGGCATCATCGACTTCTCGCAGGAGTTCACCAGCGTCCTGGACGCCACCGCCGTCCTCGACACCGGCGCGCCCGGCTGGAGCCGCGCCGACCACGCCGCGATGCGGAGCTGGTACAGCGACTTCGCCGCCTGGCTCGGCGGCTCCTTCGCCGCGGACGAGGCGAACGCCGACAACAACCACGGCACCTTCTTCGACATGCAGCTCGCCGCGCTCCAACTGGCGACCGGCCACCCGGATCTGGCCCGCGCGACGGTCACCGCGGCCAAGACCGAGCGGATCGACCCGCAGATCGCCGCGGACGGCGGCCTCCCGCAGGAACTGGCCCGCACCCGCAGCTACCACTACACGACGTTCGACCTGGTCGCCCTCACCCGCCTCGCCGACATCGGCGAACACGTCGGCGTGCACCTGTGGTCGTACACGAATCCGGCGGGCGGAAGCATCAAGAAGGCGGTCGACTTCCTGCTGCCCGCCGCCACCGGGCAAGCCGCGTGGCCGTACCCCGAGCTGGAGTTCCAGCGCTTCGCGGCCAGTGACGTCGTACGGGCGGCGGCCGACGCCGGTGACCGTACGGCCGAGGCGGCCGTCCGTCACCTGGAGGCCCCGCCGGGCGGTGACCTCTGGCCGCTGCGCCCCGCGCCCGAACAGCTCGACCCGATCTCGGGCTGAGACCGGGGCGACTGACTTCCCCAAGGGGACGGCCGAGCGGGACCGTACGGCCTCGCCCCGGCCGTCCCCCTACCGGATCAGTCGGCCGCGGCGGCGACCCCCGGCGCGGGCGCGGGGGAGCCGGCGACCGCCTTGCCCGCGGCCGGGCGGACGACGCCCGCGCCCACCACCAGGCCGAGGGTGAGGACGGTGACCAGCGTGAAGGAGACCGTCAGCGAGGTGGCCCCGGCGATACCGCCGATCGCGGCCGGGGCGACCAGGCCCGAGGTGTACGTGACGGTGGCGACGCCCGCGATGGCCTGGCTCGGATTGGGGCCGCTGCGCCCGGCGGCGGCGAAGCACAGCGGCACGACCACGGATATCCCGATGCCGAGCAGCGCGAAGCCCGCGATGGCGGGCAGCGGCGAGTGCGAGAGCACCACCAGCAGACCGCCGAGGGTGGCGAGCACCCCGCCCGACCGCAGCGTCCGTACCGCGCCCAGCCGCCGTACCGCGAAGTCGCCGAAGAGCCGGGTGACCGCCATCGTGCAGGAGAACGCGGTGTACGCGACCGCCGCGATGCCGGGAGAGGCCCCGGCGACATCGCGCAGGTAGACCGCGCACCAGTCGGAGCTGCCGCCCTCCGCGAACACCCCGCAGAAGCCGATCGCCCCGATCACGAGCGCCGTGCGCGGCGGCAGGGCGAAGCGCGGCGGCGCGGCCTCGTCCGCGTCCGGCCGGATGTCGGGCACCCCGGCGCAGATCAGATAACTCGTCACCAGCAGCGCCGCGGCCATCGCGCCCAGATGGATCCTGCCGTCGAGCCCCGCGTGCGCCGCGGGCACGCCGATCGCCGCGCCCACCAGAGTGCCGACGCTCCACATGCCGTGCAGCCCCGACATGATCGACTTGCCCTTGCGGTGCTCCACCTCGATACCGATCGCGTTCATGACGACATCCGCCATGCCCGCACTGGCCCCGAAGGCGAGCAGCGCCAGGCACAGCCACGGCAGGGCCGGCATGACCGCGGGCAGCGCCAGTACGGCCGTCCACATCCCGAGCAGGACGCGCAGCGCGGTACGGGAGCCGAGGCGGTGCATCAGCCGCCCCGCCAGCGGCATCATCAGCGACGAGCCGATCGCGGGACAGGCCAGCGCCAGGCCGAGAGCGCCGGGGCTCAGGGACAGATGGTCCTTGATCCACGGGATACGGGTTGCGAAGGTGCCGCTCGCCGCGCCGTGCACGGCAAACGCGATGGCGATGGCCATATGGGCCCGGCGGATCCGGGACGGAGCCGTCTTGTCGTCGGCGGCGGCGGTTTTCATGCGGCGTAAACTATCAGGAAGGCTCCCTGAAAGTTAAGGGGTCATCGGCTGCCAGGAGACCGGGTTGTCGGGCCGACGGCTCAACGCGTTCACGGGCTTGATCAGTCCGCGCTCCGGTCGGGCACCCGCTCCGGGAAGCCGTACGGCGTACGGGCCCACCGGCCCGGTCTGGAAGGATCCCCGCATGACCGTCACCCGCGCGCTTCCGGGCCGCAACGCGTCACCGCGCACCGCCCGCGCCATCAACGACCGCCTCGCCCTGCGCCTCCTCCAGCAGGAAGGCCCGCTCACCGCGGGGCAGTTGAAGGAACTCACCGGAATGTCCCGGCCGAGCGTCGCCGACCTCGTCGAGCGGCTCCAGGACTCCGGACTGATCGAGGTGGTCGGCGAGGCGGGCGAGGACAGACGCGGGCCCAACGCGCGGGTGTACGGCATCGTCGCCGACCGGGCGTACGTCGCCGGACTCGACATCCGCGTCGAGAGCATCGGCGTGGAGATCGCCGACCTCCTCGGCCGCACCGTCGCCCGCGCCGACCTGCACGTGCCGGACGGGGCCGACCCCGCCGGGACCGTGGCCGAGGGCGTGGCCCTGCTGCGCCGCGCCATCCGCACCGCGGGCGCCACCGAACTCCACACCGTCGCCTGCGGCGCGCCCGGCCTCGTCGACCCGGACACCGGACGGCTGCGCGCCGCCAACGCGCTGCGCTCCTGGCACGCGGACCTGGTCGACGAGATCCGCTCCCGGCTCGGCGTGCCCGTGCTGCTGGAGAACGAGGTCAACCTCGCCGCCGTCGCGGAACAGCGCGTGGGCGCCGGGCGGAACGACGACACCTTCGTCCTGCTCTGGATCGGCGGGGGAGTCGGCGCCGCCGTCGTCCTCGACGGCAAACTGCGCCGCGGCGCGTCGGGGGGAGCCGGCGAGGTCGGCTTCCTCCCGCTGCTCGGCACCCCCGAACTGCCGACCGCCACCGACTGCGACAACGGTTACCACGGGCTGGTCGGCAGCCGCGCCGTCTGCGCGCTCGCCCGCGAGCACGGAATCCCCGTCGGGGGCGCCGACGAGGCCGAGGGGGCCGCAGCGGCCGTCACCGCCGCGCTCGCCGGAGGCGCCGCCACCGACGGCTTCCTCGCCGAGCTGTCCTCGCGGATCGCCGTCGGGGCCGCCGCCATCTGCGCCGTGCTCGACCCCGGACGGGTCGTCCTCGCCGGTGAGGTCGCCCAGGCCGGAGGGGCCGCCCTGGCCGAACGCGTCGCCGAGTGCCTCGGACGCATCTCGCCGCTGCCGACCGTCGTACGGGCCAGCGCCGTGCACGGCGGCGCCGTCCTGCGCGGGGCCGTGGTCACCGCCACCGACGCGGCCCAGGAGGAGCTGTTCGCCCCCGCGATGTGAGGCAGGGCACACGGACGCCCTGGAGGCCGCGGGGGTGTGCGTGGCACACTGGTGCCGTACCAGTGACGTTTGCGCACTCCGGGGTCGGTGTAATTCCGAACCGGCGGTTACAGTCCGCGACCCGTCCGCAGCCAGCGGCCGGTTGACCAGGTGAAATTCCTGGACCGACGGTGAAAGTCCGGATGGGAGGCAGTGCGCGGCGGGCGTTCACTCGGGTACGCCGCCGTCAGCGGCCCCGCGCGCACAGCGCGAGCGGTCCGCGGCCGTCACCGGCGTACGCGATGGTTCGGTTTTCCCGCTCAACATCCCAGCGCCCCGGAGTCCGTGCCCGAAGAGGCAGGAGGACCCGGTGGCCACCGCCACGGAAACCGACGCGATGCGACGCGCTGTCGCGCTGTCGGCCCGCGCGCTCGGAGACACCGCCCCCAACCCGGTCGTCGGCTGCGTGATCCTCGACGCCGAGGGCGCCCGGGTCGGCGAGGGCTGGCACCAGCGGGCCGGCGGCCCGCACGCGGAAGTGCACGCGCTGTTCGCGGCCGGTGAGCGGGCCAGGGGTGGCACCGCCCTGGTCACGCTCGAACCCTGTAACCACACCGGCCGTACCGGCCCCTGCGCCCAGGCGCTCATCGAGGCCGGGATCGTCCGCGTGGTCTACGCGGTCGCCGACCCCAACCCCTCGGCCTCCGGCGGCGCCGCCACCCTGCGCGCGGCGGGCGTCGAGGTCGAGAGCGGACTCCTGCGGGACGAGGCGGAGGCGGTCAACGTCGCCTGGCTCACCTCGGTCCGCCTCGGCCGCCCGTACGTGCGCTGGAAGTACGCCGCCACCCTCGACGGCCGGATCGCCGCGGCCGACGGTTCGAGCCGCTGGATCAGCTCGGCCGAGTCCCGCGCCGACGTGCACCGGCTGCGCGCGGAGTCCGACGCCGTCGTGGTCGGCTCCGGCACCCTGCGGGCCGACGACCCCCATTTGGCCGTACGCGGTATCGACGGGGTGACCCAGCCGCTGCGCGTCGTGGTCGACACCCGGGCCCGTACCACCGCCGACGCCCGTGTGCTGGACGACGCGGCGCCGACCCTCATCGCCGTCGGCGAGGACGCCGACACCTCCCACCTGCCGGGCGTCGACACCGTACGCCTGCCGTACGCCAGGACCGAGGACGGTACGGAGGGCGGCGGCGTCGACGTGGCCGCGCTCCTGGCCGCACTGCACACGCGCGGGGTGCGCTCGGTGCTGCTGGAGGGCGGGCCGACGCTGGCCGGGGCGTTCGTCGCCGCCGGAGCCGTCGACGCGGTCACCGCGTACTTGGCCCCCGCGCTGCTCGGCGCCGGGCCCAACGCGCTCGGCGACGCAGGAATCACCACCATCGCGCAGACGTTGCGGCTCGACGTGACCGATGTCGCCCGCCTCGGGCCCGACGTGCGCATCACGGCCGTACCGGCCGTGCCCCACTCCTCCCACTCTCCTCAGGAGCGCTGAAGTGTTCACCGGAATCGTCGAAGAACTGGGTGAGATCACTGGCGTCGAGGACCTGGGCGACGCCAGCCGCTTCCGGGTCCGCGGGCCCGTCGTGACCGAAGGCGCCAAACACGGCGACTCCATCGCCGTCAACGGCGTCTGCCTGACCGTGGTCGACTTCGGCGAGGACGACTTCACCGCCGACGTGATGGCCGAGACGCTGAACCGCTCCAGCCTCGGCGCGCTCGGCCCCGGCTCGCGGGTCAACCTGGAGCGCCCGATGGCACTGGGCGGGCGGCTCGGCGGCCACCTCGTCCAGGGCCATGTGGACGGCACCGGCGAGGTCGTCGAGCGCAAGCCCGCCGAGCACTGGGAGATCGTCAAGATCTCGCTCCCCGACGACCTGTCCCGCTATGTGGTCGAGAAGGGTTCCATCACCGTCGACGGCATCAGCCTGACCGTGGTGGACGCGGGCGCCGACTTCTTCACCGTCAGCCTCATCCCGACCACCCTCGCGCTGACCACGCTCGGCCTCAAGCAGCCCGGCGACCCGGTCAACCTCGAAGTGGACGTCATCGCCAAGTACGTCGAGCGGATGCTGGGCGAGCGCGCGGCCGTCACCGGGCAGGATCCGGAACCGGAGGCCGTGAAGTGAGCGCCCTGCACTGGCTGAACAGCGAGGCGTTCACCGCCTTCGACCAGCACGTGATGTGGTCGGACATGATCGGCAATCTGCTCGGTCTCGGCGCGCTGGCGCTGGGCTGGCGGCGCGCGATGCTCACCTGGCCGGTCCAACTGCTCTCCGGTGTCGTGCTGGTGGCCGCCTTCTGGGCGGCGCACCTCGGCGGCGGCGTCGGCAAGCAGTTCGTGGTGATCACCGTCGCCGTGTGGGGCTGGTACCAGTGGCGGCGCGGCCGGGACGGCAGCGGACGGCTCGCGGTCCGCTTCGCCACCTGGCGCGAGCGCGCGGTGCTCGTCGTCGCCACCGGGCTCGGCACCGTGGCCGTCGCCTCGCTCTTCCTCGCCTACCCGTCGCTGTCCTGGAACCCGTGGCCCGACGCGTACATCTTCGTCGGGACGCTGGCGGCGATGGTCGCCCAGGCGCGCGGCTGGGTCGAGTTCTGGTTCGCCTGGCTGGCGGTCGACGCCGTCGGCGTACCGCTCAACTTCCACAGCGGGCTGCCGTTCTCGGGCCTGGTCTACATCATCTACTTCTTCCTGGTGATCGTCGGGATGTACGCCTGGTGGCAGCAGACCAGGGCCGCTGCGGCCACCACCGCTTCCGACTCCACCTCGCAGAACACCGTTCCGGAGGGAGTGACGGCATGAACGCCGTGACCGCGCTGCACAACGACTGGTACGAGGACGGTGACCTGGTGCTCGACCCGGTCGAACAGGCCATCGCCGACATCGCCGCGGGCCGCCCGGTCGTGGTGGTGGACGACGAGGACCGGGAGAACGAGGGCGACCTCATCGTGGCCGCGCAGAAGGTCACGCCCGAGATCGTCGCCTTCATGATGACCGAGTGCCGCGGGCTGATCTGCGTACCGCTGGAGGCCCCCGACCTCGACCGGCTCGACCTGCCGCAGATGGTCGACGCCAACACCGAGTCGATGCGCACCGCCTTCACCGTCACGGTCGACGCGAGCGCCGAGCACGGCGTCACCACCGGCATCTCGGCCGCCGACCGGGCCGCCACGATACGGCTGCTGGCCGATCCCGCCTCGCGGGCCACCGACTTCGTCCGGCCGGGACACGTCTTCCCGCTGCGCGCCAGGCCCGGCGGCGTCCTGGTCCGCAACGGCCACACCGAGGCGGGCGTGGACCTGGCCCGGCTCGCCGGTCTGCATCCGGCGGCCGCCATCGTGGAGATCGCCC
Organism: Streptomyces sp. NPDC008139; assembly: GCF_042957025.1. Taxonomy (NCBI): domain Bacteria; kingdom Bacillati; phylum Actinomycetota; class Actinomycetes; order Kitasatosporales; family Streptomycetaceae; genus Streptomyces; species Streptomyces sp. NPDC008139. The sequence goes on along the minus strand of NZ_JBIBHM010000011.1, from coordinate 152,739 downwards.
GCGAGGACGGCACGATGGCCCGGCTGCCCGAGCTGGTGCCCTTCGCCCGCAAGCACGGCCTGTCGATCATCTCCATCGAGGACCTGATCGCGTACCGCCGCTCGTCGGAGCCCACCGTCCGCCGCGAGGCCGAGACGACGCTGCCCACCGCCTTCGGTGACTTCCGCGCCTTCGGCTACCGCTCCACCACCGACGGCGTCGAGCACATCGCGCTGGTCGCGGGCGACATCGGCGACGGCACCGATGTCCTGGTCCGGGTGCACTCCGAGTGCCTGACCGGTGACGTCTTCGGCTCGCAGCGCTGCGACTGCGGCCCGCAGCTCCAGACCGCGCTGCGCAAGGTCGCCGAGGAGGGCCGCGGCGTGGTGCTGTACCTGCGCGGCCACGAGGGCCGGGGCATCGGCCTGATGTCCAAGCTGCGCGCGTACGAACTCCAGGAGCGCGGCCGGGACACCCTGGACGCCAACCTCGAACTCGGCCTGCCCGCCGACGCCCGCGACTACGGCGCCGCCGCGCAGATCCTCACCGACCTCGGGGTCGGCTCGCTGCGGCTGATGACCAACAACCCCGCCAAGACCGGCGCGTTGGTCCGGCACGGCCTCGACGTCCTCGGCAGGGAACCCATGCCGGTCGCCGCCGGGGAGCACAATCTGCACTATCTGCGGACCAAGCGGGACCGGATGGGTCACGACCTGCCGTGGCTCGACGCGGGCCCGAGCACCACCTGCGCCAACCAGTAGCCCGGCCGGGCGAGCGGGACCGCGAGTCCGAAGCGCGTCCCGAGCGCGTCCCGAGCACGTCCCGACCACGTCCCGATACGGACGATTGCCATGAGACACCTGATGGCCTTGATACGGGCGATCAGCTTGATACAACCGGCACGACAGCACATCGAGCACCGAGGAGAGAAGTGAGCGGTAAGGGCGCCCCCGAGCTGACCGTGAAGAACTGCGGCGACCTGCGTGTGGCCGTGATCGCGGCGCAGTGGCACACCCAGGTGATGGACGGCCTGGTCGACGGGGCGATGCGCGCCCTGCACGACCTCGGCATCGACGAGCCGACGCTGCTGCGCGTGCCCGGCAGCTTCGAACTGCCCGTGGTCGCCAAGGTGCTGGCCGGCCGCGGCTACGACGCGATCGTGGCGCTCGGCGTCATCATCCGCGGCGGCACCCCGCACTTCGAGTACGTCTCCCACGGCGTCACCGCCGGGCTGACCCAGGTCGCCGTGGACAGCGGCGTGCCCGTCGGCTTCGGCGTCCTCACCTGCGACACCGAGGAGCAGGCGCTGGACCGCGCCGGACTGCCGGGCTCGAATGAGGACAAGGGGCACGAAGCGGTCACCGCGGCCGTCGCCACGGCCACCATCCTGCGCTCGGTCTCCGAACCCTGGCGCTGACCAGGCGGCGGTTCCCCGTAGGCTAGGGCCCACCATGGCCAACAAGACATTCGAGCAGCTCTTCACCGAGTTGCGGCACAAGGCCGCCACCGGCGACCCCAGCACGTCCCGCACCGCCGAGCTGGTGGGCAAGGGCGTGCACGCGATCGGCAAGAAGGTGGTCGAAGAGGCCGCCGAGGTGTGGATGGCCGCCGAGTACGAGGGCGCCGACGCCACCGCCGAGGAAATCTCCCAACTGCTGTACCACGTTCAGGTGATGATGGTCGCCCGGGGTATCTCCCTCGACGACGTCTACGCCCATCTCTGAGCGCGTACGCGACCCGTACGCGCTCAGAGACAGCCGGCCGCCACCCCTGTCACCCGTACCGCCTCCACAGCCCTGCCCACGAGCCGAGACTCTCTTCAGAGAAGGAAACCGTCCTCATGCTGCGCATCGCCGTCCCCAACAAGGGCTCATTGTCCGGACCCGCGGCGGCCATGCTCCATGAGGCCGGTTACCGGCAGCGCAAGGAGTCCAAGGAGCTCGTGCTGGTCGACCGGGACAACGAGGTGGAGTTCTTCTACCTGCGCCCGCGCGACATCGCGATCTACGTCAGCACCGGCCGCCTCGACATCGGCATCACCGGCCGGGACCTGCTGCGGGACTCCGGCGCGGTCGCCGAGGAGATCCTCCAGCTCGGCTTCGCCCGCTCCACCTTCCGCTACGCCGCCGAGCCCGGCACTGTCGACACCGTCCAGGACCTCAACGGCAAGACGGTGGCGACCTCGTACGAGGTCGTCGTCGAGAAGCACCTCGCGGACAACGGCATCGAGGCGTCCGTCGTCCACCTCGACGGCGCCGTCGAGACCGCCATCCAGCTCGGTGTCGCGCACGCCATCGCCGACGTGGTGGAGACCGGCACCTCGCTGCGGAACGCCGGGCTCGAAGCCTTCGGCGAGCCCATCATGGAGTCCGAGGCCGTGGTGATCCGGCGCACCGGAGCCGACCCGGACGAGCCCAAGGTCCGGCAGTTCCTGCGCCGTCTCCAGGGCGTCCTGGTCGCCAGGCGCTACGTGATGATGGACTACGACATCCGCGTCGAGCAGGTCGAGAAGGCCGTCGCCCTCACCCCGGGACTGGAGTCGCCGACCGTCTCCCCGCTGCACCACGAGGGCTGGGTCGCGGTCCGCGCCATGGTCCCGACCAGCGACGCCCAGCGGATCATGGACGAGCTGTACGACCTGGGCGCCCGCGCGATCCTGACCACCGGCATCCACGCCGCGCGGCTGTGACCGGCGCCGAGGACCGTACGCGGGCGGCGCTCGACGGGCTGCCGCGTACCTTCCGCCCCGTCGTCACCCGCGTGGTGCTGCTGTCCCTGGGCGCCGCGCTGGTGGTGGCGCTCACCGTCGTCGCGCTGATGATGCCGCACGACGGCGCCGGGCCCTGGAGCACCGGCGACCGGATCACCGTGATCATGATGGGCGTGCTGATCGCCGCGGTGCTCGCGCTGCTCAGCCGCCCCAAGGTGACCGTGACGGCCGACGGCGTGACCGTGGTGAATCTCACGGTGAAGCGGCGGCTGGCGTGGGCCGAGGTGGTGAGGGTCAATCTGCGGCCGGGCGACGCCTGGGTCCATCTCGACCTCGCCGACGGCACGACGCTGCCCGTGATGGGCATCCAGCCCGGTATCGCCAAGGAGCAGGCGCTGCACGACGCCAGGCTGCTGCGCTCGCTGGTGGAGACGCTGGGCGAGGCGCAGGGCACGCCGTCCGCCGACCACTGAGCGCGCGGCGGAGCGCGCCGCGCCGCGCCGCGTGTCAGTCGGCGGTCCGTCCACGAACCGGGCCGCGATCCGTCCGTGACCGCGGGCCGCGATCCGTCCGTGACCCTTCCGTGAACCCGGCCCCCGCCGTCCTTCGCGGGCGCGGCGCCAATGGCTACTCTGGGGGACGAACGGCGCCCACCGCGCTTGCCCCGCACCCCTGGAGCACCGCCCGCGGGGCCCCGACCAACCAAGGAGTGACACTCACACCCCGATGGACGAACCGTCCGGTAGTACCTGCGCCGCCCCTCCCTCCCGGGAACCCGGAGCGGCGGCCTCATGAGCACCTCACTGCTGCTGCTCGCGGCAGCCCTCGTCCTGATCCTCGCCAACGGCTTCTTCGTCGCCGCCGAATTCGGCCTGGTGACCGTGGAGCGCCCCGCGGCCGAACGCGCCGCCGCGGCCGGTGACCGCCGGGCCCGCAGTGTCGTGGCCGCCCTGCGCAAACTCTCCTTCCAGCTCTCCGGCACCCAGCTCGGCATCACCATCACCTCGCTGGTCGTCGGCATGCTGGCGGAACCCGCACTCGCCGACCTGCTGACCGGCCCGCTGACCTCAGCCGGCGTCCCGGACGGCGCCGCCCCCGGCGTCGCCGTCGTCGTCGGCATGATGGTCGCCTCCGCCGTCCAGATGGTGATCGGCGAACTCGTCCCCAAGAACTGGGCGGTCTCCCGCCCGCTGGCCGTCGCCCGTGTGGTGGCCGGACCGCAGCGCGCCTTCTCACGGGTCTTCCGGCCCGTCATCGAGGTGCTGAACACGGCCGCCAACCGGCTGGTGCGGCTGTTCGGCGTCGAGCCCGCCGACGAGCTGGCGTCCGCCCGCACCCCCACGGAACTGGTCTCCCTGGCCCGGCACTCGGCGCTCGCCGGGACGTTGGAGCAGGACACCGCCGACCTCTTCGTGCGCACCCTGTCGCTCGGCGACCTCATCGCGGAGAACGTGATGACGCCCCGCGTCCGGGTCAGCGCGCTGGAGGACACCGCCACCGCCGCCGATGTGCTCAACCTGACCAGGGCCACCGGCCTGTCCCGCTTCCCGGTCTACCGGGAGCGGCTGGACGACATCATCGGCATGGTCCACCTCAAGGACGCCCTCGCCGTCCCCGCCGAGCAGCGCGACCGCGTCCCCGCGGGGACGATCGCGGTCGCCCCGCTGCTCGTCCCCGAGACCCTGCCGGGCCAGCAGCTCCTGGAGGTGCTGCGCAGCCAGCAGCCGATCGCCGTGGTCGTCGACGAGTACGGCGGCACCGCCGGGGTCGTCACGCTGGAGGACATCGTCGAAGAACTGGTCGGCGAGGTGCGCGACGAGCACGACGCCGCCGACCTGCCCGAACTGGCGCAGGTCCCGGCCGCCGAGGCCGACGGTCCCGCCTGGGACGCCGACGGAAGCTGCCGGATCGACACCCTGGCCAGAATCGGCCTGCTCGCCCCCGAGGGACCCTACGAGACGGTCGCCGGCCTCGTCGCCGACCTGCTCACCCGGATCCCCGAACCGGGCGACGAGGCCGAACTGCCGGGCTGGCGGCTGCTGGTCCGCGAGGTCACCCACCACCGGGCCGAACGCGTACGGATCGTGCGTACGGATCGCGTGGCGGGGGAGGCGAGCTCGTGATGAGCGCTCTCCAACTCCTGTTCGCGGTCCTGCTGGTGCTCGGCAACGGCTTCTTCGTCGGCGCGGAATTCGCCCTGGTCTCGGTCCGCCGCAGCCAGATCGAACCGCTCGCCGCCGAACAGCGCAGGGCCCGTACCGTGCTGTACGGCCTCGAACACCTCCCGCAGATGATGGCCGCCGCGCAGTTCGGCATCACCGTCTGCTCGTTGACCCTCGGCGCGGTCGCGGAACCGACCGTCGCGCACCTGCTGGAACCGATCTTCGAGGCGGTGCACGTCCCCGAGGACTTCGTGCACCCGATCGGATACGTCCTGGCGCTGGCCGTCGTGGTCTTCCTGCACCTGGTGATCGGCGAGATGGTGCCGAAGAACCTGGCGATGGCCGCGCCGGAGAAGACCGCGCTGTGGCTGAGTCCGGGTCTGGTCGGCTTCGCCAGGGTGTTCCGCCCGGTGATCTCGGTGCTCGGCACCTGCTCCCGGCTGATCCTGCGGGCCTTCGGCGTGGAGCCCAAGGACGAGGTCGACTCCGTGTTCACCAGCGCGCAACTGACCGTGCTGGTCGAGGACGCCCGGCAGGCCGGACTGCTCGACATCGACGAGCAGGAACGCCTGGAGGACGCACTGGAGCTGGGCACCCGCCCGGTCACCGAAGTGCTGCTCACCCCGGCCGAGTTGATCACCCTCGACCCCGCCGCCACCCCGCGGCAGGTCGAGGAGCTGACGGTGCGCACCGGGTACTCGCGGTTCCCGATCGCGGGCGCGGGCGCGGATTTCCTCGGCTACCTCCACGTCAAGGACGTCCTCGACGTGGACGACCTCGACCGGCCCGTGCCGCAGCGGCTCTGGCGGCCGATCACCACCCTGCGGGCCGACCTGCCGCTGGACGACGCGCTCACCGCGATGCGGCGCGCCGCCTCGCACCTGGCCGCAGTCGCCGACGCCTCGGGCCGGGTCCTCGGCCTGGTCGCGCTGGAGGACGTCCTCGAAATGCTCGTCGGCGAGGTGAAGGACCCCGCCCACCGTGCGCCTTCCCCCGCCCGGGAAGTGCCCGTCCCGCACGCGACGGAGGATTCCGGCGAACTGGTCCGGTAGGCAGTGCACGGAAGGGGCGTGGGGGGCCGCCGGGGGGGGCGGGGGCCCGCCCCCCCCCGGGGGGCGGGCCGCGGGGGGCCGGGGGGCCGCCC